>NZ_CATKPV010000051.1:0-656260 GCF_949768135.1 Bacillus sp. IT-79MI2
ATGCGAGTGGACCTTTTTTATTTGTTTCTCTCTTGCTTATCCCTTTGCTCTTAAAGTTTTAAATGTGGAAACTTATAAATCAGTTTTTGAAAAATATGCAAAACAACCAGTCAGTCAATAAAAAATAATTACATAATATACGCTTTTGTAATATTTCGTTCTGTATAAAAGGAATGGCACCTCGTCTAAACTGAAAAGACGAGGTGTTTTTTATGAAAATCAAACGGAGAATTATCATCACCTTATTATGCTTTACATGCATCATGTTGCTATTGCTTGGAAGATTGGTACAAATACAGCTTATATATACTGAATCATTTACAGATAAACATATAAATTTAATTGAAAAGAGTGTTACCCAGCGTACACAAGCAGTTACAGTGGATGATGGTAGGGGACGTTTTATTGATCGAAATGGAGTAGAACTTGGTGAAGAAAAGTATCCAGTGTTAATTATTTTTCCATTTCTACAAATAAAAAATGACATGTTAGAGAAAATTGCGCATATCATTAGTGTGCCGGGACAAGACATAAATCTGCAAATGAAAGACAAACGAAAACCATTTATATTTCAAAGAGGTGATAAACCGTTTCAATTAACGAAAGAACAGGTGGAAAAGATTAATCGTGCGGATATGTTAGGCATGGTTGCAACTGAAGTAAGGGTGAAACAAATACCAGAAGCAGAACATTTAATTGGTGCAGTAGGAGAAAACGAGAATGAATTTCAAAAGCGATACGGGGAAATGAAGAAGTTACCTATTCAAACACCGATTGGTATTTCAGGACTTCAACAATCATTTGATGAATTTTTAATGACTGATGGTGAAACGAAAGTGTTGTATCCCGTAGACAGACAGGGCGAACCGATTTTTGGGAAACGTGCAAAATATACATCTCCTGGAAATCCTTTTTATCCAGTTACGATTCAAACAACGATAGAAAAGTCTTTGCAACAAAAAGCAGAAGAGCTTGTGCAAATGCATGGAATAAAAAACGGTGGATTAGTACTACTTGATGTGAAGAAGAGTGAAATTTTAGCAATGGTGAGTAAACCATCTTTACAGACGAATGATAAGCGTGCGTATCAAAAAACGATGGAAAACCAAATGCTAATTCCTCATTTTCCTGGTTCTGTTTTTAAAACAGTTATAGCGGCCGCGGCAATTGATAATGATATAATTCAATCTCATCGTATGTTTAACTGTGATACAGATCCGTATGGCGAAAATACTCCGCAGGTTATGATGGGGAAATTAAGCTTCACCGAGAGCTTTGCTAGGAGTTGTAACAGGACATTTGCGGTGCTTAGTGATGAATTGATGCAAAAGGATAAACATGTAATGGAAACGTATTTAGAAGCGCTAGGAGCGGGTGAGACGGTAGGATGGAAAGGGCAAGTGTTTCATACACCTGGATTTAAACAGTTGATAGAAGAGAAAAAAGCAACTGTTTGGAATGGTGAAGAAAATAAGGTGAGTCACAAAGCAATTGCTCAAACAGCAATTGGACAAAAAGATGTAAGAATATCTCCTTTAGCTGTTGCAAATATGATGGCGACGATTGCAAGAAATGGAGAGAAGAAAGAAGTAAAAGCTGTAAAAGAAATACGGTACAAAAATGGCACAAGATTTTTTCATTTTGAAGATCATAAATTGGAGGGGCGGCAACTCTCTTATCATACAGTGAAACAAGTGCAATCACTATTAAGAAAAGTAGTAACGATGGAGAAAGGAACAGGTACTACTTTTCAGTCATTACCGCTATCTGTTGCCGGAAAATCTGGGACGGCACAAACAGGAAAAGGAAATCGTGTAAATCGTTGGTTTGCGGGTTACTTCCCGTATGAAAACCCAAGATATGCGCTAGTAGTTGTTGACTTAGAAACGAATAATGAACAAAATACTGTAACACCGATTTTTAAAGAATTTGTAGAAGAGATTGCTCACTTGGAAAGTAGAAGGTAATCTTGCAATTTATTATCAAATGTTTTCATTTCGTGAAAAAATTACTGTAGTTGTTCAACCTTTTAAGATTTAGTGTTACAATAGCAAGTAGGAAAAACTGCATGGAGGTTTGAAGAATGGCAGGAGGATCTAGATTCCAACAGAAACAACAAAAACGTCGTCAAAACGGTGTTTTAAATATTGCAATTGCTATTGTGCTATTAACAGTACTTGTTGTAGCGTACCAAGTATTCTTTACTTCTGATACAACAGAGCAAGCATCTTCTCCAGACAAGAAAGTATCTCAGCAAACAACGAAAGATAATAAAACTGAGAAAACGAAAGAGAAAGAAGAAGCTAAGAAACAGGAGCAAGCAGCAGCGAAGAAAAAAGAGGACGAAGAGAAACAAAAAGCTGAGGAAGAAGCAAAAGCAAATGAAAAGGTCCCAGCTGAAAAAACACAGCCTAAAGCAACAGATGCTTATACGAAACCTTCTTGGAAGCCAGCTGGTACAACGCAAGGTGCAACACCGGCAATGACATTTCAACAAGGATCAGCAGATTGGAATGAGATGAAACAAGCAATTTCCGCTGCAATCGAAGTTCCAGTGGAACAATTGGTTATTCACCGCATTGGGAATAACGGTAAGCAAAAAGCGTACGGTAATGTTCAAGATAAACAAACTGGTAAAAGGTACTATGTAAATATTGATTGGGTAGAAAATGAGGGTTGGAAACCAGCACTTGTTCAAACGCTAAACTAAAAAAGAGAGAGGTTCTTAGAACCTCTCTCTTTTTTAGTTTAGCGTAATTTTTTTAATTTAAAATGAACAACTGCGCTGTAATAAGGTCTTTTGCTCTCGGGATCCATAACCATTTGATGAGAAATATGATGAACTTCCAGCATAAGTGCTTTGTTATTGTCAATTTGTTCGTTAATTTTCTTTTCTAAGGAAACTAAGTTTGGTGCTTCAAAAAATTCTACTTTATCTTCCAGCATTTCAAACGTAAATGACACAAAAAACGCTCCTCTCCATATAATCATGTTAAGTGTAACAAAGAAAAGAAGGAAATACCATTTCCGTTTCAATTGACATTTTCGTAAAGAAAGCATATCATACTGATAAAACCGATAAGAAAAAGGGGAATTTTATATGGGTATAGAATTTAACGGTTTATTTGATGAGTGGGCTCATACGTACGATTCATTCGTACAAGGCGAAGATATACAATATAAAGAAGTTTTCGCTCGTTATGAGGAGATTTTAGAGGATGTAGTAAATAAATCATTTGGAAATGTATTAGAATTTGGTGTTGGTACTGGCAATTTAACAAATAAATTATTACTTGCCGGCCATACTGTTTACGGCATAGAGCCGTCACGTGAAATGCGTACAATCGCAAAGCAAAAGCTACCAGAAGGATTTTCAATTACAGAGGGAGATTTTCTTTCTTTTGATGTTCCCGATTCTATTGATACAATTGTAAGCACTTATGCGTTTCATCATCTAACAGATGAAGAAAAAGATGTAGCAATTGCGAAGTATAGTCAATTGCTTCATAAAGGTGGTAAAATAGTGTTTGCTGATACGATATTTGCAGATCAAGAAGCGTATGATAAAACTGTTGAAACTGCAAAACAAAGAGGTTTTCATCAGTTAGCAAACGATTTGCAAACAGAATACTATACACGTATTCCGATCATGCAATCTATTTTTGAAAACAATGGCTTCCATGTAACATTTACGAGATTAAATCATTTCGTTTGGGTAATGGAGGCAACTAAGCAATAGAAAGAGGGATTAGATTGAGAATTGCTGTAATTGGAGCAATGGAAGAAGAAGTACGTATTTTACGTGACAAATTAGAACAAGCAGAAACAGAAACCGTTGCAGGTTGTGAATTTACGAAAGGGACATTAGCAGGACATGAAGTAATCTTGTTAAAGTCTGGTATTGGTAAAGTAAATGCAGCTATGTCGACGACAATTTTATTAGAGAGATACCAACCTGAAAAAGTAATTAATACAGGCTCAGCTGGTGGATTCCATCAATCTTTAAATGTTGGGGATGTTGTCATCTCAACAGAAGTTCGCCATCATGACGTGGATGTAACTGCATTTGATTACGAATATGGTCAAGTGCCAGGGATGCCACCAGGATTTAAAGCGGATGAAGCACTAATAGCATTAGCTGAGAAATGTATGAAATCCGAAGAGAACATTCAAGTTGTGAAAGGAATGATTGCAACAGGGGATTCATTTATGAGTGATCCAAACCGAGTTGCAGCAATCCGTGATAAATTTGAAAATCTTTACGCAGTAGAAATGGAAGCAGCAGCGGTTGCACAAGTATGTCATCAATACAAAGTACCATTTGTAATTATTCGTGCACTTTCTGATATTGCTGGTAAAGAATCAAACGTTTCATTTGATCAATTTTTAGATCAAGCAGCTCTTCATTCTACAAACTTTATTATAAAAGTGTTAGAAGAGTTAAAGTAATGTAACAAAAAGGCAACTGTCTCATATAAAGAAGATACATACAGTTGCCTTTTCTTTATTGGCAAATAAGGAGGAGAACACGATGAAGGTGTATCGTGGAGTTCATGAATTAATCGGTCATACACCGATTGTAGAAATTACTCGTTTTTCACTTTCAGAGGGCGTTCGTTTATTTGCAAAGCTTGAATTTTATAATCCAGGTGGAAGCGTGAAAGATCGCTTAGGAAGAGAATTGATTGAAGATGCACTAGTAAAAGGACTTGTAAAGCCAGGGGGAACAATTATTGAACCGACGGCAGGGAATACTGGCATTGGACTGGCACTTGCAGCACTAGAGCATGATTTACATGTAATTGTTTGTGTTCCAGAAAAATTCAGTATTGAAAAGCAAGAGCTGATGAAAGCACTTGGTGCAACAGTTGTGCATACGCCAACTGAACAAGGGATGACTGGTGCGATTGTAAAGGCGAAAGAATTAGTAAAAGAAACGCCCAATTCATACTCTCCAAGCCAATTTGCAAATGACGCAAATCCACGTGCCTATTTCAAAACATTAGGACCAGAGCTGTGGGAAGCGCTAGATGGAGAGATTAACATATTCGTAGCAGGTGCAGGTACTGGTGGTACATTTATGGGAACTGCCTCCTATTTAAAAGAACAAAATCGTGAAATTAAAACGGTGATTGTAGAACCAGAAGGATCTATTTTAAATGGTGGTGAAGCAGGTCCACATGAAACAGAAGGAATCGGTCTTGAATTTATTCCGCCATTTTTAAAATCATCATATTTCGATGAAATTCATACCATTTCTGATCGAAATGCATTCAGACGTGTGAAAGAATTAGCGCAGAAAGAAGGCCTTCTTGTTGGTAGTTCTTCAGGAGCAGCATTTCATGCAAGTTTATTAGAAGCTGAAAGGGCAAAACCAGGTACAAATATTGTAACGATTTTTCCAGATAGCAGTGAGCGTTATTTAAGTAAAGATATATACAAAGGGTGGGAATAAAAATGAGAGCAAAAACAAAGTTAATTCATGGTATTCGCATAGGAGAACCTTCAACTGGATCTGTAAACGTACCGATTTATCAAACAAGTACGTACAAACAAGAAGCAGTTGGTAAACATCAAGGATACGAATATTCACGTACAGGTAATCCAACGCGTGCAGCATTAGAAGAAATGATTGCCGTATTAGAAAACGGTCACGCAGGGTTTGCATTCGGATCAGGGATGGCTGCGATTACAGCAACGATTATGTTATTCTCCAAAGGAGATCATGTCATTTTAACAGATGACGTATATGGCGGAACATATCGTGTGATTACAAAAGTATTGAATCGATTCGGTATTGAACATACATTTGTAGATACAACAAATTTAAATGAAGTAGCAGAAGCAGTTCATCCGAATACGAAAGCAATCTATGTAGAAACACCAACAAACCCATTATTAAAAATTACAGATATTAAGCAAATTTCCGCGTTTGCAAAAGAAAAAGGTTTGCTAACAATTATTGATAACACATTCATGACGCCATACTGGCAGTCACCAATTTCTTTAGGAGCAGATATTGTACTTCACAGTGCAACGAAATATTTAGGTGGACATAGCGATGTTGTTGCCGGATTAGTTGTTGTAAATAGCCCACAATTAGCAGAAGACCTTCATTTCGTTCAAAACTCAACAGGTGGTATTCTTGGACCACAAGATAGCTTCTTGTTACTTCGTGGTTTAAAAACATTAGGAATTCGTATGGAAGAACATGAAATAAATTCACGCGCGATTGCTGAGTTTTTAAATAATCATCCAAAAGTTAATAAAGTATACTATCCAGGCCTTGAATCACATCCGAATCATGCATTAGCAACTGAACAAGCGAATGGATACGGTGCAATTATTTCATTCGATGTAGACAGTGAAGAAACGCTAAATAAAGTACTTGAGAAACTGCAGTATTTTACGCTTGCTGAAAGTTTAGGAGCAGTAGAAAGCTTAATTTCTATTCCAGCTCAAATGACACATGCATCTATTCCAGCAGATCGTCGTAAAGAGCTAGGAATTACAGATACATTAATTCGTATTTCTGTCGGTATTGAAGATGGCGAAGATTTAATTGAAGATTTAGCACAAGCGTTAGCATAATGAAAAAGCACTGCTAAGAGGGCGGTGCTTTTTTAAATTCTTATTGTGAATGTTTTCACAAATTAGACACACACAAATGAAAATATTTCGTGTATATTGAAATCATGAAATAATACTTCACACATAAATATG
Organism: Bacillus sp. IT-79MI2; assembly: GCF_949768135.1. Lineage (NCBI taxonomy): Bacteria > Bacillati > Bacillota > Bacilli > Caryophanales > Bacillaceae > Bacillus > Bacillus sp. IT-79MI2. Next base: position 6,724 of record NZ_CATKPV010000051.1, read on the forward strand.
TGAAACATTTCACAAACGATAGGATTCATGTAGGAAAAGTAACTCTATTTTTTTACGCTAATAGGGACGTATTAAGACCCTTAGGGGCTATTTAAGTCCATATAGCAGAATAGGAGGAAATTACATGGTAGTCAAAGAGAAAGTTGTAAATGAAACGCAAGAAGTGGTAGAAATGATTGAGACGTTAGTAAAGAATGGTAAAAAAGCTTTACAAGCATTAGAAGGTTTTACACAGGAACAAATTGATAAAATTGTACATGAAATGGCACTTGCGGGCGTGGATCAACATATGCCGCTTGCAAAAATGGCTGTTGAAGAAACGGGACGCGGTGTGTATGAGGATAAATGTATTAAAAATATTTTTGCAACTGAATATATTTGGAATAGCATAAAAAATGACAAAACAGTGGGGATTATTCGTGAGGATCCACATGAGGAAGTAATAGAAATTGCAGAGCCGGTCGGTGTGGTTGCTGGGGTAACGCCAGTAACAAATCCAACGTCAACAACGATGTTTAAAGCAATCATTGCGATAAAAACGAGAAACCCAATTATTTTTGCATTCCACCCTTCAGCGCAGCAATGTTCTATCGCAGCTGCAAAAACAGTGCGCGATGCTGCAGTGAAAGCTGGTGCACCAGAGAACTGTATTCAATGGATTGAAAAGCCTTCTGTTGAGGCAACAAAACAATTAATGAATCATGAAGGTGTAGCGCTTGTTTTAGCAACTGGAGGAGCAGGAATGGTGAAATCAGCATATTCTACTGGTAAACCAGCCCTAGGGGTAGGACCAGGTAACGTTCCATGCTACATGGAAAAATCAGCGAACGTGAAACGTGCTGTAAATGATGTGATTTTATCGAAAACGTTTGATAATGGTATGATTTGTGCTTCTGAGCAAGCAATCATTGTAGATAAAGAAATCTATGACGCTGTGAAAAAAGAAATGATAGCAAACAATTGTTACTTTGTAACAGAAGAAGAACGAAAAAAATTAGAGAAGCTTGTTATTAATGAGAATACATGTGCAGTAAATAGTGATATCGTTGGGAAATCCGCACATTATATTGCAGCCTTAGCTGGGATTACAGTACCTGAAGACACAAAGATACTTGTAGCTGAAATTAAAGGAGTCGGCGCAGCCCACCCGTTATCTCGTGAAAAATTAAGTCCAGTATTAGCTTGTATAAAAGCAAATTCATTAGAAGAAGGATTGCAGCATTGTGAAAACATGTTAGAACTTGGCGGTTTAGGACATTCCGCAGTTATTCACTCTACAAATACAGAAGTACAAAAACAGTTTGGTTTACGTATGAAAGCATGTCGTCTTATCGTAAATGCTCCGTCAGCACAGGGCGGAATTGGTGATGTATATAATGCTTTCATTCCGTCTCTTACACTCGGATGTGGATCATACGGAAAGAACTCTGTATCTCAAAACGTAACGGCAACACATTTAATGAACGTAAAGAGACTTGCAAATAGAAAAAAGAATATGCAGTGGTTCAAGTTACCACCAAAAATTTATTTTGAAAAACACGCTACGCAATATTTAGCAAGTATGCCGAACATTTCACGCGCATTCATTGTAACAGATCCTGGAATGGTACAGTATGGATATATTGATGTAGTAACGCATTATTTAGCTCAACATAGAAATGATGTGAAAGTAGAAATATTCTCTGAAGTAGAACCAGATCCGTCAGATGAAACTGTATTTAAAGGTGCAGAAATGATGAGAAGCTTCAAACCGGACGTTATTATTGCTCTTGGCGGCGGATCAGCGATGGATGCAGCAAAAGGAATGTGGCTATTTTATGAGCACCCAGAAACAGAATTCTTTGGTATAAAACAAAAGTTTTTAGATATTAGAAAACGTACATGTAAATATCCAAAACTAGGAAATAAGGCGCAGTTTGTTGCAATTCCGACAACATCTGGAACAGGGTCAGAAGTGACACCATTTGCGGTTATTACAGATAAAAAGAACAATATCAAATATCCGCTCGCTGATTATGAATTAACACCAGATGTTGCCATTGTGGATCCGCAGTTTGTTATGACAGTACCACCGCATATCACTGCTGACACAGGAATGGACGTTTTAACACATGCAATTGAAGCGTACGTATCAATTATGGCAAATGATTATACAGATGGATTAGCCTTAAAAGCAATGGACCTTGTCTTTAAATATTTACCACGTGCATATAAAGATGGCAATGATGAAGAGGCTCGTGAAAAAATGCATAATGCATCAGCAATGGCTGGTATGGCATTTGCAAATGCATTTCTTGGAATTAACCATAGCTTAGCGCATAAACTTGGACCGGAATTCCATATTCCGCATGGCCGTGCAAATGCTATTTTAATGCCACATGTTATTCGCTATAATGCAATCAAACCAAGAAAACATGCACTATTCCCAAAATACGAGTACTTTGTTGCAGATGAGCGCTATGCACATATTGCAAGAATGCTTGGACTTCCAGCGCGTACAGTGGAAGAAGGCGTAGAATCATTAGTACAAGCTATTATTGCCCTTGGAAAAGAATTAAATATTAATATGAGCATCGCTGGCCAAGGTGTTGAAAAAGAAGCATTTGAAGCAGTTGTTGGCACGTTAGCGGAAAGAGCTTTTGAAGATCAGTGCACAACAGCAAATCCGAAATTACCGCTTATTTCAGAGCTGAAAGAAGTGTATACGCAAGCTTATAAAGGTGTATAGAAAATTTGAAAGAGCCGTTTAGCAGCGGCTCTTTTTCTGTTGGAAAACTTCTCCCTCATTGGCTGTATTTACTTGCCTCAGAAATGATTAGAATATGATAGAGTGAGAGGGAGGAGTGGTAGAAGTATGAAAGAATTACAACAGAAAATAGCAGATTATATTCGCTTCGGTCAAGTTCTTCTTGCGCTAGCCACATTTTTAATGATTGGTTTATTAATCCCAAATGGAGGAGGAGAAACTATACAATCCTTTGCGATGATGGGTGTTATTGTTTTATTTTTAGGGATGTCATTTTTCTTCTTCAAACGTGTTAAAGTATTGCGTGACAGGTTAGAGGAGAACCAGTATGAATAAGATTGATAGATGAAACGTTACGAAAAGATAGTATCTTTTTGTAGCGTTTTTTATTATAAGTAAAATTTTGTAGAAAATTTATGTGTTTTATACTGACAATAATAATCTTTATCAATTAAAATGAAATAGAACTAAGTTCTAATCCAATGTCATTTGTGAACGGGAAGTTCTTGTCTGTTGTTAGAACAAGATAAATATCTAGTATATAAGTGAAAAACCTCCCCCCTCAATTGTAGTTTTCGTTGTACTAGTTATAATATGGATGCAGTAGACAAGTCTTTGTCTACTGTCTTTTTTATTAAAAACATCTTATAAAATTCCGGTTCGTGCGGATTGATTAAAGTTACATCCTTATCTAAGGAAACAGCTTTTACTCTAATAAATCCCTTGAATTTTGAATTTTCCCCTTATTTCATATTACCTCGTTTATAATAGATGTAAAAGTTACCATACATTGTACATTCTGAAATGTATTCAGGCAAAGGGGGGAGGATGATATGTTCCATACGGATCGTTTGCAATTTCGCAAATATACAATGGCTGATTTAGAGTTTTATGCTTCTTTATGGGGAAATGAGAAAGTGATGCGTTACATTGGGAACGGAACTCCGAAAACATATATGCAGTGTAAAAAAAGTCTTGAAAGCTGGGTTCTTCCTAGTTATAAAAACGGTTTAGGATTATTTCTAATGATTGAAAAGGAAACAGATACACCAATTGGTCACGCAGGACTCGTTAGGCAACAAGTAGATGGAAGAGAAGAAATTGAAATTGGGTACTGGTTACTTCCAGAGTATTGGGGAAAGGGATATGCAAAGGAAGCAGCAACAGCTTTTCGAGATTATGGTTTTCAAGTGTTAAGTTTGAATAAGCTCATTTCTCTTATTAATCCAGATCATCCTGCTTCTATCTTTGTTGCTCGAAAAACAGGAATGAGTTATGAGAAGACAGCATCATTTCATGGAATAGATGTTCTTGTATATGCAATTAAAAGAACAGGATAAATCCTGCACTTTTAAAGAATGAGACCACTAAATACCATTAATATGTTTAAAATTATATGCCATATAATAGCTGGAATGATGCTATTTGACTTCACAACTATTCCTCCATAAAATATACCAGCTATAATAAAAGCGGTGGAAACACTCCAAGAAAAACCTAAGGAGTAATGCTGCAAACCAAAACCAATGCTTGTAAGCAAAATAGCCCATTTTTCATCAAACTGATTTGTAAACTGATGTAGTAAGATTCCCCGCCAAATACATTCTTCTAATACGCCATTGATAATAGAAAATAATACGGGAACATGATATGTTGTATATAAGATATTTCTTTTTGTAGTAGAAGTAGTAATGTAAGGATCCATAAACAAAAGAATGCTATATTAGTAGTTTGTACAGTAATGACAAGAAGTGTAAAAGAAAATAATAATAATTTCCCCATCTTTTTCTCCTTTTAAAAAGGTAATATTCAACTTTTAAAGAATAGTATATAACAATAAAAGGGGGATTGGGATTGTATATTTATCATAACGGACTCATTATTCGAGAAGGAACGACAGGTGTACCAGCTTATGCGATTAAAAGTTTATTTGAGGATGCAGGCTGGAGTAACAATAGCATTCCATCTTGGCAAATTGAAAAATTTACGATAGCATTTGAAAATTCTACGTGGGCTTTTACGATTTGGGATGAGGAAGAAATGATTGCGATGGTTCGTGTTATTTCTGATCAGATAATGGCTGCCAATATTATGGATTTAGTTGTGAAGTATGAATATAGAGGAAAAGGATTAGGAAAGAAGCTCGTTTCCCTTTGTATGCAGAAACTCCCTCATGGAGATTGGTTTGCTCATACTTATGCGAATAATTTTGATTTTTATCGTAGTTGTGGTTTTGAGGTACGGGATTTATCTCAAAATGGGACGTGTGCTTATTATGGTTATAATGAAGCGAAAAAACAGGGACATAGATAGCCCCATTAGATAATAGAAAGAATGTAGAAAAAGATTGCTAGGCGATAGCAATCTTTTTTCGTTTATACAGATACAATATTTTACTGTACAAAAAAGAAATAGTGGACTGCGAATGAGAGAGTAAACAAGGGGAGTAGGAATATCATTTTCTTTTTTAAATCTTTAAAGAAGGAGTTATTATTGGGAGCAAGCCAAACTTCTAATGTGGAATAGAAGAGTAATGAAACTGCCAATAATATGCTACTAACTAATTCAAATGTCATTATTAAGGCCTCCAATTTCATCAAAGATAATTAAATAATAACATGCAAATGTTAATTATTAACAGTTTGTAACAGCACCTTTAGTGATTAAAATGAAGGAATATTCATTTTGTGGTAAAATAATAAAGAAAATTCGGAATTTTAAAAAGGGGGATGAAATTGAATATTAAAGTAGGAGATACGTTTCGGTATGAAAGAACATTTACAGAAGAAGAGGTTTTGGAATTTGCTCATCTTACAGGTGATAAAGGGAGACATCATATGGAACATGATGAGCAGGGACGTTTAATGGTGCATGGTTTATTAACTGCAAGTATTGGAACGAAAATTGGTGGAGAGGTACATTACATAGCACGGGAATTAGTAAGTGAATTCATCAGGCCTGTTTTTACTGGAGATACAATTACTTGTGATGTAAATCTTACAAGTGTGGAACAAATGGAAGGGTACAAAAAGGTATCGATAGAGTCGATTTATCGTAATCAAAAAGGGAAAGAAGTATTAGTAGGATCAAGCTATGGAATTATACGAGAATAATGCAAAAAGCCTGTTTTTCATTTTTGAAAACAGGCTTTTTGTATTGCATTTTAATATACACGTTTTCGATTTTCAGCATGGCTCGAGATGAGTAATAATGCGGAGTCTTCGCCAATATTACGCACAATATGTGGCACACATGCACTCCAGGAGAAAGAATCTCCTTCTTCCACAATCGCGATATCTTCTCCGTGCTGTACTTCTAATTTACCGCGCAAAACAAGATGGCATTCTTCACCTTCATGAGCATTTGGTATATTTTCTTTTGGGAATCCAGCTGGGATTTCTACTAAAGATAAACGAAGGCCTCCTTGCTCAGCGACATGCTCAATCCTTTGTTCATCTTTTCCATACACACTGTATTTTCGTTCTTCCTTTTTTACAATTTTCATGTGATCTTTTTGCTCAAGCAATAAATAAGGGAGAGGAACGTTCAAAAATTTGGAAATTGTTTCTAAAGTTGAGATAGATGGAGAAGTTTTATTATTCTCGACCTGGCTCATAAAACCTTTAGAAAGTCCTGTTCCTTCACAAATTTGGGCGATAGTGACGCCTCTGCGCTGACGAATTTCACGTATTGCAGAACCGATATTCATAATAATCAAGCTCCTTTTTTGTAGACAACTATTTGTATCATAGCAAAAAAAAACATTTTTTTCTCAAGAAAAATAAATTGACGAATAAAAAAAATTATTGTATGTTTTGTAATGTAAACAAAAGTTTTATATTATAAAACATAAAAGGAGATAACAAAATGAATCAACATATTGGTAATTTAATTATTCGTATCGTATTAGGAGTAACGTTTTTTATGCATGGTTTGGCAAAGTTCCAATCAGGCATTGATAATATTGCAGGATGGTTTACAAGTATCGGTTTACCAGGTGCTCTTGCATACGGCGTAGCGACAGTAGAATTAGTTGGTGGTCTGTTATTGATTATCGGTTTAGGTGTACGTTATATTGGATTATTATTTGCACTTATTTTAGTTGGAGCAATTGTAAAAGTAAAATGGTCTGCTGGTTTATTAGGAGATGGAAAGAATCCAGGATACGAATTAGACCTTGCATTGTTAGCAATGGGTCTTTACTTATTCGTTGTTAAAGCTGAAGGTTTTGTAGATAACTTCTTAAAAGCGACTGTATTCAAAAAAGACTAATCGAAATGGGGGCATAACAATATGGACTTTCGACTTCATCCCAGTACAACACTCGGTACAGTTCATTTATATGTATCGAACTTACAACAGTCTCTAGCATTTTATACAGATGTGTTACGATTGAAAGTGGTAAGAGAAGAGGAGCATATCGTTACACTTGGTAATGAAAGTAATGAACCGCTTCTTATAGTAGAAGAGAAAGAAAATACTCTTCCAAAACAAAGAAATCGCACTGGTTTATATCACTTTGCAATCTTACTACCAAGTAGACAAGATTTAGCAAATATTCTTCTTCATCTTGTGCAGAAAGTGTATCCGTTACATGGCGGGGCAGATCATTACTTTAGCGAAGCAATTTATTTAGCTGACCCAGATGGAAATGGAATCGAAATTTATCATGATCGTCAAAGAGAAGTATGGCGTGATGAAAAGGGAGAGCTTCCGTTTGTTAGCAACCCATTAGATGGAGAAGGATTATTACAACAAGGAAATGAGTGGAATGGATTTCCAAGCGGAACAGTAATGGGACATATCCATTTACATGTTGCTGATTTAGAAGAAGCAAAACGTTTTTATGTAGATGGGCTTGGATTTGAAGTGACGATTCCAGTCCGAAACGGTGCATTATTTGTTTCAGCAGGTGGCTATCATCACCATGTTGGTTTAAATACATGGCAAGGTGAAGGTGTGCCGCCGCAGATGCTAAATTCCGTTGGCTTGAAATATTTCACAATTGTACTAGTAGATGAAAAAGAAAAAGAGCAAGTGTGTGAAAGCTTAAAATATATTGGCGCGATTGCTACGTATAAAGATGGAATAATGCAAGTAGAAGATCCGTTTGGTCACTGTATTCAATTGATTGTAAAAGGAGAAGCCTAAATAAAGGCTTCTCCTTTTTTACTTTCTTATAATTGCTTTTTCATTTTGTAAAAAGAGTTCATTAAACTGTCTTGCTAGCTCGAAATCAAGTTTTGTTAAACCTTTTGCATTCCAGGATGACAAAGTAATAATGACTGCTTTATACTGGATAAGGATAAATGGATGGTGATTGTGTTCTTCTGATAGTTTGGCGGCTTCAGAGACAAATTCGACACCTTTTAAGTAGTCGGAAAACATATATTTTCTTTCAATCCATTTTTCATCTTTCACTATCCATTTATCTAGCTTTGCTAATTCCTCTTGTACTTCTTCATCTGTTAGTCGTTGCATTGTTGTTCACATCCTTTATTGGGAGTAGGGCAAGACCATTGCTAATCAAACGCTTTACAGATTCATTTTCTGTAAAAGTGGAAAGTTGTTGTAATAGAGCATCAGATGCTTCGTTTCCTTTGTTATGCTCTAAAAGTAATTCTAAAATTTCAAGGCGAAGTAACCATTCTTTCGTATAGAACTTATTTAGTACCTCTTGAATTGCTACTAATTGTTCCACATATGAATCTTGTAACACACCTTCATTTCGAATATCACGAACGGTTTGATACATACGATCCAGCTCAGTTAATGTAAGTGGTTCTGGTGTTTCTTCTACTTCTTCATTCACTCCGAAGAATGCGGCTGCATCGGCTGCGCCTGGGAATACAGAAGTGATTTTTGAACCAACTGCCATGTCAAAAGCTCCCCATGAAGCATCAAATAATAGACGATCTTTGTAAACCACTGTGCAATCTGTAAATGAAATAAGAGTGATTTTTTCATCGTTTTTCACAATATCGGTTACTGTTCCTTTTACATGAACACCGCTTGCAAAGGATAGTTCCGTACGATTACCGATGATAATGCCTAATGCTTGTAACTCCTCATCTGTGCAATCTTCGAGTGAAACATTGCCTTCTAATAAACCAACTGGTGTACCAAAGCCATCTTGATGTACAGCTGTAGAATGACTCGGTAGTTGTTTATTGTTTAGTGCTAATGCAGTCGGTGTATTTGTTTTCATGTAAATCACTCTACCCGCATCATTTTGAATCTTTTCTGCAAATGTACCTGTAATTTGTAACCCGCTACTTAATTGAGCAGTTGCATTGTTTTCAGAACGAATTGCTTTTTCTAATCCTTCTGCGCCACCTGTTTTAAAAGCCATTGTTTCAGAGAAGTTCTCAAGTGCCTCTGTTAATTCTTCAAATGACTTGCATACAAATAGCTGTGGCTGCATTTTCGTAACATCATATGTCGTTTGTATGCAAGCTTCAATTGAGAATGGAACTTTTTCTACAGCGTTTGTTAAGCAATGTTTACTTTCGCCAACAGAAGAAAGTAAGCCAGCACCGTAAATTTTCGGGTTATTTATATCTCCAATTAAGCCATACTCGACTGTCCACCAGAAAAGACGAGAAATTTGTTCTGCTTCTGATAAGCCAGAAACAAGCTTTTGCTTTTCGGCAACTTCTTTTTCCGCTGCTACAACTTCTTCTGGTGTAGAAGTTGGGCTTTCTTTCACAATTGTTAAAGTACGCACAGCTTCAAAAGCATCGTGTTCTTCTTTAGTTGAAAATGCTTTTGCTCCAATTTGGCCAAATTGTTTTACATATTTTGCATATGTAGAATCAAGTAAAATCGGTGCATGTCCAGCTGCTTCATGAACGATATCAGGAGCTGGAGTATATTCAATGTTTTCCACTTTACGAATATCTGTCGCGATTGGTAATAAACCATGTCCTTGGAAATCAAAGAACGCTACGCCGGGAATAAGGCCGTCAATCGTTACTGCACCCCAACCACTTGGTGCTAAGCATTCATTCATTTCTTCAACCTTTGGAATTGCATCTATATTAATACCAGATGATTGTAGTCCGTTAACATAGGCTGGATGAGCAACATCTTTTAAAAAGTTATGGTTTTGTCTCATAATGTAACGCCACACAGCGTGATTAACCGGTGTGTACTGATCGTAATGCTGCGTGGATACAAATGGTTTTAAATGTGATGGAATTTCTGTTTTCTTTGTCATTAATACATCCTCCTTTTTATCTGTAAAAACTGCTGTGATTACTTTGGGGTATATCACCCCCTTTTATTTTTTGTAAGCGCTTATAAAATTTTATCATAAGATTCGGAATTATTTAACATTTGTTTTTGTGAGAAATAGAAAAAGCCCCTATCGGAAAATCCGATAGGGGCGAAGAAATCGCGGTACCACCCTATTTGTAAGTGAAAATTCACCTACTTCTCAGTTACTGATAACGGAAAAATCCGTCTTTTCCTTCATGCAAAAATAGCACTACGAAAAAGAAACTCCAGAATTGTAATTCGCACTTGTATATGTACTGATTCGCACCAAACATCAGCTCTCTGAAACAGGGATATAAGTTACTACTGCGATTCTTTCAACGCGTAATATATGAAATTGTTTAAAAGGGGAAGACGCAAAAAAGCCCCTATCGGAAAATCCGATAGGGACGATAGAAATCGCGGTACCACCCTACTTGTAAACAAAAAATTGTTTACCACTTACTTTAAGATAACGGAAAGATCCGTCTTTCTCTTCATGCATAATCGCACTACGGGAAAGAAGCTCCAGAATTGTAATTCACGCTTGTATATGTACTGATTTGCACCAACCATCAGTTCTCTGAGTCAGGGATATAAGTCGCTACTAAGTTTCCTTCAAAGCCGATATATAATTCGTTCAACTAAACTATGTTTTGTATTATAAAACTGTATTTGAAGAGTTGTCAACAATAATTTTATTTAAATATAGTAGATAAGGGGAACGATAAGTGGGAATTATCTATAGGAGGATAGGAAAAGATGTGGAAAAAAATAACTGTTTTGATTGTCTGTATTTGCTGCTTATATGAAGCTGTGCCTACTGTTCAAGCTGAAACAAAAAATATACAAGTAGCTTTTATTCGTAACCATAATCTCTGGATAAAAATCGATGGGAACGAAAAACAAATAACAAAAGGAGAGTACATAACAAAGCCAAAATGGTCACATGATGGAAAATGGATCGCATACGCAAAGGGAGAGGAACAAAATCAGCTTGAATTGTACCGTGTTGCGGATGGAAAAAAAGTTGTTCCGTCTCAGACAGAAGCAACGAATTATCAATGGTCACCGGCAGAGAATATAATTGCATTTGAATTTACAAGCACGTTAAATACATTTGATGCAGAGAAGAAGAATGCAACGTTTGAAAATGTATCATCGGGTGTAGGAGACTATGCATGGTATCCAGACGGAAAGAAATTTCTTGTTTCGACTGAGGCTCAGTTGCTTCCAACAGGTTGGACAGGAGCGCAGTTATATGAAGTACAAAAGGATGCAGGAATGAATCCAAATAAAATGAAACACCTATATACATTACCGAGTATGCAGGAAGATTTCTTAGCTTATATTGCAAGTGATTTCAAGTGGTCTCCAAATCAAAAGTGGATTGCTTTTTTAGCTGTACCAACTGCTTCGTGGTCAGCTGATAGTAATACACTTTGTCTTTTGAAAGCGGACGGAAGTTATTTTGAAAAAGTAGATCAAATGTTATTAAACAGCCAATGGATACAATGGGCTCCATCGAAAAATATATTAGCTTATATTGAAGGAAGTGGAAGATTTGCGTTAGAGAATAAACATTTAAAAGTAAAGGAATTACCCGCTCTCCAGCAAGAAAAATTCACTCCAAAAGGATATGTTGATTGGGATTTTACATGGCAGGATAATGAACTTATTACTCTTTCAAGAGCGAAGGAAATGGAATGGTCAAACGAAGAAGAAAAAAGATCATTGCCTTCTTTATACCAAGTAAATATTCAATCAAATCGACAACGTCAAATTACAACTCCTTCAAAAAAATATGGAGATTACAATCCACTTTATATAAAAAGTGAAAATCAGCTGACATGGATGCGCTCTGACCGTAAAAAGGCAGATATGTTGTTGGCGAATGGAGATGGATCGAAAGCGAAGAAATGGATTGAAAATATTGATGTCCCCCAGTGGTATTATGAAAAATGGAATTGGGAGGAAGTTATTTCTGTAAAAGAAGGTTAAAAAAGGCTGCCTAGAATATTTTTTAGGCAGCTTTTTTATAGTTATTTGTGCGTTTTATTCGGCTTCTTTTTCCCAGGATTTCCATTCCCTTGGCGTTTTCTATTTTGCTCGTCTTTCGCTTGTTTTTCGTGTATTGTGTCTAAAAAATCATTTGAGTTACTCATTGATATATCCTCCTCAGAATTTCGTTTTATCTCTGTTACTATAACCATTTGAGAGGAGAATCATGAATTGGTATTCGGATTAAAAAATGTATAACTCTGTATAGATTTTTCAGCTTTCAAACATTTGTGAATCCCTCCCTAAATATATAAGAATTATAAAGTGAAAGCGTAAACAGTGTGTTATGGGACGAGGGGATAAATACGATTTCCGAGAAGGAATTTGGGGCTAGAGCAGATGAATTTATCAACTGGTGTTATACATTAAAGACAGAAAGAATCTGTATTGTGTCACATGATGGAACGATTACCGCATATAGACAGTATTTACAAAAGCAGGAGTTAACTAGAGAGGACTTTTTAGAAGAGACAGGTATATATAAAATGAACTTATGAATGAAGGTTTTCATTTGAATATTGGGTTAGTAGTTGGTGACAATTCAGATTTAGAAGCACAATCGCTTCGAGCGACTCTTGAGTATTTTGGAGCAAAAGTCGTGACATATTGGATTGATTGGCCACGTGATTTGATGGATGTTCTTTCAGGAAAAAGTTTGTATGAAGATATAGATTATATTGTTTTTTGTTTTCATGGTGAAGAAGGTGGATTTGTAATGGGAGAATTAGGAGAAGCTGTGTATGAAGAAGATGAGCCGAGAGAGAATTCTGGTGTAGATGAAATTAAACAATATGCAAAATTGCATAATATATATTATTAATAGCTCGTGTACTTTAGGAAATCCAAAACTTGTGAAAGCATTTTTAAATAGTGGTGTACAAACCTATATAGGTTCAACAGATTATGTGGATGGAACTGCAGCATTTATGTTTACAATCCGCTTATTTTACGGGATTATCAACCATCAAAAAACAATAGATGGTGCATTTCAAGTTGCAAAATCATTAGATAACGAGACTCTTACATTTGAATTATATAAAGAATAAAACGTATTCATCCGAATATAGGATAAGTACGTTTCACATTTATCACATAATTTTTTCACAAAAAATAATGAAAATCATTATCAATTATGGTATGATATTTTCAAGTTTTTTGCAAGGAAATAAAAGCAACTATATAAATGTTAGTTTTTAACATTCTATGTAATTGTCACAATTTATTCATAATTAACATTTGAAAAGTAAGTAACTAATGTTAAGATATTACCTGTAACTAACTTAATTACATCTTTAGGAGGAAGATATGGTTATTCAATTTTTAAGAGAAAACAAAGCAGTTTCTTTTGTGTTAGCGATTATCCGTGTTTATCTGGGGTACACATGGTTGATGGCTGGAATCGGAAAGTTACAAGGAAAGGGATTTGATGCGACAGGTTATTTGCAGGGGGCTATTGAAAAGTCAAAAGGAGCACAACCAGCTGTTCAATCTTGGTGGGCATCATTCTTACAAGACTTTGCAATTCCGAATGTTGATCTATTTAACACGCTTGTAACATGGGGAGAAATTCTAGTTGGAATAGGTTTAATTGTAGGTTGTTTAACGAAAACAGCTGTCTTTTTTGGTCTTGTAATGAACTTTTCCTATATGTTTAGTGGGTCTCTAGGTGTGAATCCACAAATGGTTATTTTATCTATGTTTGTTTTAGTTGCTGGCATGAATGCTGGAAAACTTGGAATTGATGGTTGGATTGTACCTAAATTACTAGGTTCAAAAACGCAAAAAAGACAGAGGCAAGCTGCTTAATATATGAAACGGGTATCTCAAAAGTGAGATACCCGTTTTTATTACTTTGTCGTTTCGGTTGGATTCTTTTCAAAGAATTCTTTTACATAGCCCATAAATTCTTTCGGTTCTTGGCGGAATGGGGCATGATAACCTTTTTCAATAATATGAAAGGCGCTGTTTTTTAAAAACTGATGATAAGATTCGCCTTCTTTCCATGATACACTACTATCATTTCTGCCCCAAATAATTAAAGTCGGAAGCTTGATTTCACTAGCATTAATCTTAAGACGTCTAGGCCACATTTTCATTTGGTTATAATGTTCTGTATCATCGCGTTTAAATTTCACTTTGCTTTCATCATAATCTGTAATAGAAGAAACAGTATGTAAATCATTCGATAACTGTGGCTTAGGTGAAGCATTTCTATTTGTTAATGATACAGCCCCTGTAGCATCTGTTAAAATGAGATGGGTAACTGCACTTGGATATAAGTATGTTAAATTAAGAGAAATTTCTCCACCCATAGAGTGACCAAGCACTGCAAATGTATCATATCCTAATTTTTTCATTAACTTATAATAAAGATTGGCATGGTTAGGGAAAGAATATGGAAAATCCATCGGCTTGGAAGAATGGCCAAATCCTAAAACATCAACGGAGATAATCGTATGATCTTTTGCTAAGTCTGCATAAATATCGCTAAATCCGTTGGATGATCCACCAAATCCATGAAGCATAAGTAATGGTGGTTTCTTTTTTCCAATTTGTTTAAAGTAAATAGTTTGTCCATCTATTTCGACCATTTTTTCATCTGTTGTTAACTTTGTTTCAATTGTATTTTTTACTTGTTTTACTGTTTCTACTGGTTTTTCTGCCGCATTACAACCCACTAATAATGTAAGAGTAAAACAGCTTACTATATAAGATTTCATTCGTTTCAAGCATTTGACCCCTTTCTAACATAACGCTGCATCCATCATAGCAAATAAATGGTCACGATTTCCAGATAGGTGACTTCCATTTTTTATCATAAGGGGTGAAAGAAGTGTTTCTTGAAATCCTTTCGATTCCAAGTGTGCTCGAAATGTACATTGTGAGTGTGGAACATCTATACGTACAGTTCCATTCCAACCTTTGCAAATGGATTGTAATAATTGGATTGCATCTCCCTCATTTTTTGCGATAAGAGGGGTAATGCACAGTACATCCCCTTTTTGGATACATAATGCAAAAGACTCTATCCTATGGTTTCTTTCAATTTTAAATGTGAGTGCTGCTCTAGCTAGTAATATCGAATAATGGTTTGGACGATGCGTACCTGTTGCGGTTTTATCAAGCTTAATCAGAGAACTAAGATCATCTTGTATAATTTGCTTGAAATGAGAGAGATTCGTAGATGTATTTGTAACAAATTTTTCAAAGCGATGGATTGTTGTAATTGTCGTAAAGCCGTATTTTTGGTACAAGAGCACACCAGCATCTGTTGCGATGAGTATAACAGGGAGAGAAGTAGGCGCTTGGTGCACACAAAAATCGAGTAGAGAATGGCCAAGTCCTTGTTTTTGAAAGTTGGGGTGAACCATTAACATACCGATAGAAGAAAATCCAGATTCGGAAGGGAATACCCCACCAGTAGCAATCAGTTTTTCGTTCTGTGTATAGCCAAATAGACTTCCGATTGACAGGTACATTTCAAATTGCTTTCGCATAAATAATTGAGGCTGTAACCATCCAACAGCTTCGCAAAGAGAAATGAGCTGTGAAATACTAGAATTATTTAGTTTTTGTATTTGCATATTGAATCACCACATTTCTAATCTAGTAGAAATATTTTACCATGAAAAAAATAAATACATAGTCATAAACAGAGAGAATGTAAAGCAGTAATTTTTAATTTTGAAAAATCCACACTAGTTTCTTTTCATTTTGTAAAGGTGATAAAGCTTAATGATATAAGACAAAGATATACAAATTATAACTGAAATTTACATTACTTAACAAAATATTTACATATAACTAACTTTTCCTTAATAGTCTTCCTTTAAATTGGGTATTGGGAACTTAATAACGTATTAGGGGGACAAAAAAAGTGAAAAAGTTTATGAAGAAAGCATGGCCATTTGCAGTTGTCACATCGTTAGCACTTACTTCTGTAGTAACGTGGGGCGTAACACGTTCAGATGTAATTAAAGCGGATGGAAAAGCAAGTGATCCAAAAATTAAGAATGTAATTGTTTTAATTGGGGATGGCATGGGACCTTCGTATATGACTGCTCATCGTTATATGAAAGACAATCCAAAGACGTTTGAAATGGAATCGACAGAATTTGATAATCATCTTGTAGGAACACAAAAGACATATCCAGAAGATGAGCATCAAAATATTACGGATTCTGCATCAGCGGCAACAGCGATGTCAGCAGGTGTGAAAACATACAATGCAGCAATCGCGGTTGATAATGATCAGGCAGAAGTGAAAACAGTACTTGAACAAGCAAAAGAGCAAGGAAAATCAACAGGTTTAGTTGCAACTTCTGAAATTACACATGCAACGCCAGCTGCTTTTGGAGCGCATGATATAAGCCGTAAAAATATGGATGCAATTGCAAATGATTACTTTGATGAGAAAATTAATGGGAAACATAAAGTAGATGTTCTTCTTGGTGGTGGCGTGAATAACTTTGTAAGAAAAGATCGAAATCTTACAGAAGAATTTAAGAAGTCTGGTTATAGCTATGTAACAGATCGTGAACAATTATTAAATGATAAAAGTGATCAAATTCTTGGTTTATTTGCACCAGGTGGCTTAGATAAAATGATCGATCGTAATGAAAAAACACCTTCGTTAGAAGAAATGACAAATGCAGCAATCAATCGTTTAAATAAAAACGATAAAGGTTTCTTCTTAATGGTAGAAGGTAGTCAAATTGACTGGGCTGGCCATGATAATGATGTAGTTGGTGCGATGAGTGAAATGGAAGACTTTGAGAAAGCATTTAAAGCAGCAATTGAATTTGCGAAAAAAGATAAACATACATTAGTGATTGCAACAGCTGACCATTCTACTGGTGGATTCTCTCTTGGTGTAAACGGTGAATATAACTTTAATGCAAATGCAATTAAAGCTGCGAAACGTACACCAGACTTTATGGCAAATGAAATTGTAAAAGGTGCAAATGTAGAAGAAACGTTGAAAAAATACATTGATTTACAATTAACACCAGAAGAAATTAAATCCGTGAATGACATTGCTCCATCAAAAGACGTAACGAAAATTGATAATGCGATTGAAGAAATCTTCAATAAACGTTCATTTACAGGCTGGACAACAGGTGGACATACTGGTGAAGATGTGAACGTATATGCATTTGGACCAGGTAAATATCTATTCTCTGGCGTTCAAGAAAATACAAATTTAGCAAAACGCGTCTTCGATATTGTTGGTGGCGGTGACCCTAATAAAGGTAGACGTTAATTGTGAAGGAAAGCGAGGCATTTCGCCTCGTTTTTTCTTTTTTGGAGGAATAAAGGATGCAAAATTTTGTTAAGAAAATAGGGGCTTCTGCTATAGCTGGGTTATTATTAATGGGTTGTCAATTTCAGCAAGAAACGAAGCAAAAAGATATAGAAAAGAAAGAGGTAACGGTAAAACAAGAAACGAAGGTACATGTAACACCAGAAGAAGAGAAAGAAATTCGGAATGTAATAGAGACGTTTGTACAGACGACAAACGAAAAAAATTTCGATCAACATATGGCTTTGTTTTCGAGCAAAATTGTTGGCGCCGAAGACTTACGGACACAAAAGAAAGCTGCATTTCAAAGAGAAAATAAGAGAATTGAGTTGAATCGTGTTCAAGTGAAAAGTTCAAAAGGCGATTTTGTCATTGTTGAAACAGAAGAAAAAGAAATA
Source organism: Bacillus sp. IT-79MI2 (assembly GCF_949768135.1). NCBI lineage: Bacteria > Bacillati > Bacillota > Bacilli > Caryophanales > Bacillaceae > Bacillus > Bacillus sp. IT-79MI2. The sequence continues at coordinate 24,488 of NZ_CATKPV010000051.1, forward strand.
GATGGTGGAAGCTCTCTTCAGAAAAAGATCCGGTATGCGCTAGGAAAAGAAGATGAGCATTGGAAAATTGAAGAAGTCCGGACGGTAGAAAAGAAATAAAAAGGTTCTCTTATTAGGAGAACCTTTTTATAATGGTAGTAAAATTTGATTTGAACATGCTTCAATATCATCAATATCTTGGCGGATGGTTGCCATTTTATTATCAAGCTCTTCAGCTTTCATGGCAGCATCGTGGAGTTCATCTTTTAAATAATCGGGGATATTCCCCTCATATTTATAGTAGAGTTTATGCTCTAAACTTGCCCAGAAGTCCATAGCGAGTGTACGTAATTGAATTTCTGCAAAAACTTCTTTTGTACCAGAATTTAGCGCTAGTGGATACTTAATAATCATATGCAAACTTTTGTAGCCGTTTTGCTTTGGATTAGCAATGTAATCTTTTACTTCTACAATTTCCATGTCTTCACGATTTTCAATGACTTGTTTTAAGTGATAAATATCTTCCACAAAGCAACATGTAATCCGAATGCCGATAATATCTTGCAAATGTGTTTGCGCATTTGCAATCGTTGGTGCTAAATTTTTGCGTTCGAGTTTTTTTACGATACTTTCAGGCTGTTTCAATCTTGTTTTTATATGTTCAAACGGGTTGTAGTCCTCTAAGAATTGAGCTTCCCGGTTCATAATTTCGAATTTTGTTTTTAACTCTTCTAAAGCGAATGTATAAGGTAATACAAATGCTTTCCAATAGTTAACAGTTGATTGATTATATTTCATTTATATACACACCTTTTCATATTTGCAAATAAGGTTGCCTATTATACTAAATACCAAATCATATAAGCGCATGCTGCAAATGATGAGATTATAAAACGGTATTTTGCTTTCATTTGTTTTTAACTCCTTTCTAATTAGCTTTCATATATCAATAAATTGGATTGTTAGTAAATTGATTATGTACAATTCTAATAGTAATGGATTGATGTGAATTTCGTATGAACTAATTGTTTCAGTTTTTTGTCTTTTTAGAATGATTGTTAAAAGGATGAATTGACAAAAAGAATAATAGCATTTATTATATAAATCGTAATCATTACGTTTTAGGTGGGATCTTTGGAGAAAAGGAGGTCTACATATGCGTGTAAACATTACATTAGCTTGTACAGAATGCGGTGATCGTAATTATATTACGAAGAAGAATAAGCGAAATAATCCGGAGCGTATTGAACTGAAAAAATATTGTCCACGATTAAAGCGAGTAACATTGCATCGTGAAACGAAGTAAAACAGCTAGAGAAATCTAGCTGTTTTTTTATGCATTTCTATTCTTAAATAGGTACAGACACAAACACCCCACCACCCACATACACATAGTAAAGACCACTATTTTGGCGGAGGTGAAGGGTTTGAGTCTATTCGCCGCAATTGGATACATGATTCGCGAAGTGTTTGTATTTGTTTCTTATGTTAAAAACAATGCGTTTCCACAGCCATTGTCACCAGATGATGAAAAGAAGTACTTAGAGCTGATGGAGCAAGGTGATGCTCATGCGAGAAATCTTTTAATTGAACATAATTTACGGCTTGTGGCTCATATTGTTAAGAAATTTGAAAACACAGGTGAGGATTCGGAAGATTTAATTTCTATCGGAACGATTGGGCTCATTAAGGCAATTGAGAGTTATTCAGCGGGGAAAGGAACGAAGCTGGCGACATATGCAGCTCGTTGTATTGAAAATGAAATTTTAATGCATTTGCGTGTACTGAAGAAAACAAAAAAAGATGTTTCACTTCATGACCCGATTGGACAGGACAAGGAAGGAAATGAAATATCACTTATCGACATTTTAAAATCCGAATCCGAAGATGTAATTGATATGATTCAGCTTAGCATGGAATTAGAAAAAATTAAGGAATATATCGATATTTTAGATGAACGAGAGAAAGAAGTGATTGTAAAAAGGTTTGGACTTGGTCTTGATAAAGAAAAAACGCAGCGAGAAATTGCGAAAGCGCTAGGCATTTCAAGAAGTTACGTGTCCCGGATTGAGAAGCGAGCACTGATGAAAATGTTTCATGAATTTGTTCGTGCGGAGAAGGAAAAGAAGGGAAAAGCGTAAAGGTGTGTGGTACGGTTGCAGCTCAAGTGCAGCCGTTTTTTCTTTTGATGAAAAGGGAATAAAACAAGAAACTCTAAGAAGAAATATACGTTCACTGTTGAAAATGACGGGTTCTATCTGTAATATTAGAAGGTGCTAACGAATTTAAGAATGAAATAGTACTTGCTTTTTCTTTTTATATGACTGGCTCGATGTATGATAAGTGAATATAAAAACCACTTTCTGATATAGAAAGAAAAGAAGGGAAAGCTAAACTTAATTGTTACATTAAGACTTATTAGGAGGTTTCGCGGTTTGCGACGTACATTATATCGACTCATGATCGAACTTACAAACGGGCGTTTTACTTCTTATATATTACGTAAATTTGCACAGTCTCGCTTAAGTTCCATTATTATTTCGTCTTATGCAAAAGCATTTCAATTGAATCAGGATGAGATGGAGAAGGATTTAAAGGAATACCAGACGCTGCATGAATTATTTACACGTAAGTTGAAAGAAGGAAAACGAGAAATAGATGCAGAGGCATCAAGTATTGTTAGTCCTGTTGATGGGGTATCTGCTGATCATGGCCCTATTGAAGAAACGAAAACATTTGATATTAAGGGCAAGCGGTATTCGCTTGTGGATATGCTAGGTAATGAAGAGCGAGCAAGACGCTATGCCGGCGGTACATATATGGTTATTTATTTAAGTCCAAGTCATTATCATCGCATTCATAGCCCGCTCTCAGGTGCTGTGACAGAGAGATTTGTACTTGGGAGAAAATCATATCCAGTAAACGCAGCAGGAATGAAATATGGAAAAGAGCCATTGTCAAAGAATTATCGTTCTGTCACAGAGGTCGATAGTGAAGGGCAACATATGGCGCTTGTAAAAGTAGGAGCTATGTTTGTAAATAGTATTGAGCTTCTTCATGAAAGAAACACTGTTCAAAAAGGTGAAGAGATGGCATACTTTACATTTGGTTCAACGGTCGTTTTACTGTTTGAAAAAGGAATGGTTGAAGTTGTTTCAACATTAACGAGTGGCCAAGAACTTCGCGTTGGTGAAAAAATCGCAACGCGCTTATCTAATGGTAACGGGCAGTAAAAGTTTTATCACAAACTTGTGAGGGCACCAAGAAGTTAGATGGGCTTATGGGATGAGTGAAAAGTTCCCACGGATGGAAGTTTCATTTTATAAAAGAGCCATCTTGAGGATGGCTCTTTTTACAGGCGAAGCAGTAATCTATATGTACTCAAGACGATTTGACAAGCTTGTCCTCTAATGATCGCCGGATGATTTCTTGTTTTATAAGTAAAATGAAGTCAGGATTTAATTTTAGTTCTTTTGCTTTATAATAAGACTCAGTGAGTAACTCAGTAGATAACTGTTCCATATGTTTCGTTTTCAAGGTGAGTCACCTCCGATAATAAGGATAGGTTCTTTGTTGCATCTACTGTATCAAAAAATTATGATAGTCACAAACGACTAGTTATCCACATATCACCGTGGATAAGGTGTGTATGAATTGTTGATAAATTTCGAATTAACTGAAATATTAGTGTGGAAAATGTGTACAATGTTATCCACAAGCTCGCTATCGAAAAATGTTGTCGAAAAATTTTAAGAAAACTCCTCAAAGAGGTGAAAGAAATTGAAATTATTTTTACCTAATGAATACGTAAAAAACGTATATCATGTTCAACCGGAAGATTTAAAAAAGCGCGGGATCAAAGGTATTATTACTGATTTAGATAATACTTTAATTGAATGGGATCGCCCGAATGCAACGCCTAAGCTTGAGCAATGGTTTTTAAACATGAAAGAGCAAGGCATTCAAGTAACGGTCGTTTCAAATAATAATGAGCAACGTGTAAAGGATTTTGCAGATCCACTTGGCATTCCTTTTATCCATAGTGCACGTAAACCATTTGTTCGTGCTTTTAAACGTGCGATACAAGAAATGAATTTAAAAGCGGATGAAGTAGTTGTTATTGGGGACCAATTGTTAACGGATGTATTAGGCGGGAATCGCGTTGGTTTATATACAATTTTAGTCGTGCCAGTGGCACAAACAGATGGACTAGTAACGCGCTTTAATCGAAAAATTGAACGAAGAATTATGAGCAATATGAAGAAAAAAGGTTTAATTAACTGGGAGGAATAAAGTTTGACTGAAACAATTAAATGTATTGGTTGCGGTGTAGAAATTCAAACAGAAAATAAAAATGGAGTTGGATATGCACCAACTTCATCTTTAGAAAAAGAACAAGTGATTTGTCAACGTTGTTTCCGTTTAAAGAACTATAATGAAATTCAAGATGTGTCTTTAACAGATGATGATTTCTTGCGTATTTTAAATGGAATTGGACAATCAGATGCACTTGTTGTCAAAATTGTAGATATTTTTGACTTCAATGGTAGTTGGTTACCAGGCTTACATCGTTTTGTAGGGAACAACAAAGTATTGCTTGTTGGAAACAAATCGGATTTAATTCCAAAGTCAGTAAAGCATGATAAAGTAAAACATTGGATGCGTTATAGTGCAAAGCAACTGGGCCTAAAACCAGAAGATGTCTTTTTAATTAGTGCAGCAAAAGGACAAGGTATTCGCGAGCTTGCTGAGGCGATTGAACAGTACCGCGGTGGTAAGGATGTATACGTTGTAGGGTGTACAAATGTTGGGAAATCTACATTTATTAATCGCATGATTAAAGAATTTAGTGAAGAAACTGAGAATGTGATTACAACGTCTCATTTTCCAGGAACAACACTTGATTTAATTGACATTCCGTTAGATGAAACATCTTCTTTATATGATACACCAGGTATTATTAATCACCACCAAATGGCACATTACGTTGGAAAGCAAAGCTTAAAGCTTATTACACCAACGAAGGAAATTAAGCCAATGGTATTCCAATTAAACGAAGAACAAACATTATTCTTCGGGGGATTAGCACGTTTTGATTATATTAGTGGTGGTCGTCGTGCGTTCACTTGTCATTTATCAAATCGTCTACCAATTCATCGTACAAAACTTGAAAAAGCAGATGAATTGTATGAAAAACATGCTGGGGAGTTATTAAATCCACCAACTCCAGAAGAACTAGAAAATATGCCTGGGCTTGTGAAATATGAATTTAATATTCGTGAGCCAAAAACAGATGTTGTATTCTCTGGATTAGGATGGGTGACTGTAAATGAGCCAGGTGCAAAAATCGTTGCTCATGTACCAAAAGGAGTTAGTGTTTCATTACGTAAATCTTTAATTTAATATGGAGAGGGATTTATGAAACAATTATATGGTGTAATCGGGAATCCAATTGGACATTCATTGTCACCGCTCATGCATAACGATGCATTTGAACACTTGAATATAGATGCTCATTATCATGCGTTTCTTGTAGAAGAAGAAACATTAGGGGAAGCAGTGAAAGGGTTAAAGGCGTTAGGAGTTTCAGGATTTAATGTCACGACTCCACATAAAGTTTCAATTATGAAATACTTGGATGAAATTGATCCGTTAGCAAAGCAAATTGGTGCTGTGAATACGGTAGTTCATAGAGATGGAAAACTAATTGGTTATAATACAGATGGAATTGGTTATGTTCGTTCATTACAATCGATTAGTAAAGAGCCGCTTTATCAAAAGCGTATTTTATTACTCGGTGCAGGTGGAGCGTGCCGTGCTATCTATTTTTCGCTTGCAGACGCAGGTGTAAAGGAAATTGATATTGCCAATCGAACAGTGGAAAAGGCAAATCATCTTCTCTCTGGATGCCAAGCAAAGATTACATCGCAAGCTCTTTCATTAGAGCAAGCAACTGAAGAACAAGGGAATTATGATATTATCATTCATACAACAACGATAGGAATGCATCCGCATATCCAAAATACACCGTTGCAAATTCGATCTTTGAAACAAGGGACGATTGTCTCGGATATTATTTATAATCCATTTGAGACAAAGCTTCTGCAAGATGCAAAAGCTAAAGGAGCAATCGTGCAGAATGGAATAGATATGTTTGTTTATCAAGGAGCACTTGCATTTGAAATGTGGACAGGACGTATGCCGAATATCGAAAAAATGAAACAATTAGTAATGAGAAAGCTTGGAGGCTAACTATATGTTAACAGGAAAACAAAAAAGATTTTTACGTGCAAAAGCACATCACTTAACACCGATTTTTCAAGTTGGAAAAGGTGGCGTAAATGAAAATATGGTAAAACAAATTGCAGAGGCGTTAGAAGCTCGTGAGTTATTCAAAGTGAGCGTACTACAAAACTGTGAATTTGATCGTCGTGAAGTTGCAGAAGAGTTGGCTAAAGGTGCGAGAGCTGAAATTGTCCAAGTAATTGGAAGCACAATTGTTTTATATAAAGAATCAAGAGAAAATAAACAAATCAAACTTCCATAATAGCAAGTTTACTGTGCTCAGGATGTGTATAGGTCGTTTCCATAGCATATGCTTGCTATGTTCGAGATTCGTTCTTGCTAATAGGGTTTAGACCAATTGAGCTTTTACAGGCAGTAATCTCTCCGCATGTTGTTTCGGAAAGATTACTGCTTGTGAATTAAAGGGGGCGTTTCATTTGAAAAAAATCGGAATCATTGGCGGCACGTTTGATCCGCCTCATTATGGACATTTGCTGATTGCAAATGAGGTATATGATGCACTCGCGCTTGATGAAATATGGTTTTTGCCGAATCAAATTCCACCTCATAAACAAGATCGTAGTATTACAAGTGTAGAAAATCGATTGAACATGTTAGAGTTAGCAATTGGGCAAGAGGAGTATTTCTCGGTTTGTTTAGAAGAGTTAAGAAGAGAAGGTCCATCCTATACATATGACACTATGTTACAATTAACTAAGAAGCATCCGGACGCGCAGTTTCATTTTATTATTGGCGGAGATATGGTGGAGTATTTACCAAAATGGTATAACATCGAGAAATTACTTCAACTTGTAACTTTTGTTGGAGTTGCAAGACCGGGGTATACATTAAATACACCTTATGCAATCGTCACAGTAGAAATTCCGGAATTTGCTGTTTCGTCTTCCTTGTTACGTGAGAGATATAAAGAGAAGAAAACGTGCAAATATTTGCTTCCAGAACAAGTACAGGTATATATCGAGAGGAATGGGTTGTATGAATCGTGAGAAAGCACTTGAGATTGTAAAACAACAAATGCATGAAAAACGTTATATACATACAATTGGTGTAATGGAAACGGCAATTGAACTTGCTAAGCTATATGGCGTGGATGAGAAAAAAGCAGAAATGGCTGCTATATTTCATGATTATGCAAAATGTAGATCGATTCAAGAGATGGAAGACATTATTAAGCAGGAAGAGTTGCCAAAAGATTTACTTCACTACAACAAAGAGTTATGGCATGCACCAGTTGGGGCATACTTAGTAGAAAAAGAAGTCGGCATTACGGACTCTGAAATTCTGCAAGCTATTACATATCACACAAGCGGTCATGAAGAGATGACAATGCTTGATAAAGTTATTTATGTGGCAGATTATATTGAACCTGGACGCAAATTTCCAGGTGTGGAAGAAGCACGGAAATTAGCACAGGAAGATATAAATAAAGCTTTATTATTTGCATTAAAACGTACGATTCAATTTTTAATGGAAAAGGATCAAACGATCTATCCGTTAACATTTCAAACATACAATGCGGTCCTGAAGGAGGAAATTACTGAATGAAAGATAAAGAGTTATTAGTATTAGCAGCAAAAGCAGCTGATGATAAAAGAGCAGAAGATATGGTTGTACTAAACATGCAAGGAATTTCACCAATTGCAGATTATTTTATTATTTGTCATGGGAATTCTGATAAGCAAGTACAAGCAATTGCACGTGAAATTAAAGCGAAGGCACATGAATTCCAAATCGACGTACAACGTATGGAAGGCTTCGATGAAGCGCGTTGGGTTTTAGTGGACCTTGGTGATGTAGTTGCGCATGTATTCCATAAAGATGAGCGTGATCATTATAATTTAGAGCGTCTATGGGGCGATGTGCCACGTGAAGATATTACAGAAGAGTTAAGCCAATGAGATATGAGCAATTTGCATTGTTGTATGATGAACTCATGAATGATGTCCCATATGATAAATGGGTAGAATTCACAGAGGAAAGCTTACAGCAGGCAGGCATGAAAGAGGCGAAGATTCTTGATGTAGCGTGCGGGACTGGGAATGTAACACTTCCGCTTGTGCGAAAAGGTTATGACATGATTGGTGTCGATCTTTCAGAAGAAATGCTAACAGTTGCCCAGCAAAAGCTAGGGGGAGAAGGGTATTTTATTCCTTTTTATCAACAGGATATGAGAGAACTGGATGTTCCTGGTGAATTTGATTGTGTGACAATCTTTTGTGATTCATTAAATTATGTATTGCAAGAAGAGGGGATACAAGAAACATTCAGACGAGTATTTCACCATCTGCGTCAAGAAGGTCTGTTCTTATTTGATGTACACTCTTTATATAAAATTTATCATGTCTTTCAAAATGAAACGTACACAGTCAATGGGGAAGAGATAGCTCTCATTTGGAACTGCTTCCCTGGCGAAGAATCAGATAGTGTAGAACATGACTTGTCATTCTTTGTACAGGATCCAGAGGAAGGTGTATATCACCGCTTTGATGAATGTCATATGCAACGTGCCTATTCAGTTGAATTGTTAACAAAATGGCTTGAAGAATCTGGATTTACAGTGCTTCGTGTAACGGGTGATTTTGAACGAATGGAAGTAACTGAACAAACGGAACGTATCTTTTTTATGGCGAAAAAAAATGGATAAAAACAAAAGCAACCGATTAGGTTGCTTTTGTTTTGTTTAGAATACAATGTTTTATTTATAGAAAAGTAGAAAAGTAATACCTATAAAATCTAAAAATAAGTGTTTGATAAAAAATAGGATGAGAAAAAGAGAAGGATTTTTAAGAGGATTCTGTATCATTGTGGCGTATTATTTACGTGTGCTTATTAAATTGTTGTTCAACGCCTTCTAAATCTTCATCGTATTTTTCATGTGTCCGCTCGAATAATTTATGGAACATATCTCCGACGTGATCCTCTAAAATACGAATGCCTTCTCCTGTAACACCGCCTTTTACACATACTTTCTCTTGTAGAGTTGGTAATGTGAAAATTTCTTTTTCTAGTAATTTCCCCATCCCGATAATCATTTCACTTGCTAAAGTAGTTGCTTCTTCATGAGTAATATTTGTTTTATCCACAGCAGCATCAATGAAACATTGTAGTAAGTAGCTGAAGAATGCAGGTCCGCAGCTTGCAATGTCAGATGAAACTCGTGTAATATTTTCTCCAATCACAATAGGTGTAGAAATATTTTTAAACAAACGAAGTAACTTTTGTTCCCATTCTTTCGAACAGTTTTTCCCGAATGTGAATAGTGAGGCGCCAGAGAATGCGCGGTTTGTAATGCTCGGAATAATACGTGCAACGTGACAAGATACAACCTGTTCTAATTGAGCTGCTGATATGGGGCTTGTAATAGAAATTAAACATTTTTCATCAGTAAAGTGGGCAGTGTGTTTTTTTAAAATTGGATAGATGTCTAAAGGTTTAACGCAAATAAAAATAAGCTCTGAACGTTCAATTACCTCTTGCACTGTCTTTGCTATATGAACAGAAGGATACTTCTCTTTTATATGATATGCTTTGGCAGGCGTACGATTAATAATAGTAAGGCACGAAGGTTTGACAGCACGGGTTTCTAAAAATGCATCGATTAGTATATTCCCCATGTTTCCTGTCCCTATAATTCCTATGTTCAATGTTTCATCCCTCCTTCGTAACATCTTTCTCCTAAACAATATGAACCATGTTGTGAATTTATGAATTGGAGGTATTAAAATTATGCAGAATTTTCAAAAGAGGTGGCTCGCTTTATTAGGGACTGTTGCCGTCGTATTTATACTGTTTATGTGGCAGACGAAGCAACAAGCTGTGCAACCGACCGTGAAACTTGATACAAATGTGAAGAGTGAAGAGAGAAAAGGTAAATTGAAAGTAGCAGAATCAAATGAACGGAAAAAAACAATTATGATTGATATAAAAGGTGCTGTGCATCGCGAAGGTGTATATGAGGTAGGAGCGGGTGCACGCGTGAAAGACGGGATTGAAAAAGCGGGTGGTTTTTTACCTGAAGCGGATATGGGAAAAGTGAACTTAGCGCAACTTATGCAAGATCAAATGTTACTCTATGTTCCGAAAAAAGGAGAGCAAGTTCAAGGAGCTAATATACCTTCAGGGCGGCAGGAGGAGAAAATTCAAATTAATGTTGCTTCAAAAGAGCAACTCGAAAAAATAACGGGAATTGGGCCTCGGAAAGCAGAAAATATTTTGAAATATCGAGAAGAACACGGGCCGTTTCAAAAAATGGAAGATTTATTGGAGGTAGATGGCATTGGAGAGAAATCGCTTGAAAAAATAAAAGATAAAATAATTATTCCATAAAGGATTGACGAACTTTTTCTTTTTTCGCTACACTACAAGTAGATGAAAAAGTAGGTGAAAAGATATGGAACGAATTTCTTGGGATCAATATTTTATGACGCAAAGTCACTTATTATCACTACGTAGTACGTGTACAAGGCTTGCAGTAGGAGCGACAATTGTCCGCGATAAGCGAATTATTGCGGGTGGATATAACGGTTCAATCACAGGTGGTGTGCATTGTATAGATGATGGGTGTTATATCATTGATAATCATTGTGTTCGTACAATTCATGCTGAAATGAATGCACTGTTGCAATGTGCAAAATTTGGTGCGAAAACAGAAGGTGCGGAGATTTATGTTACACACTTTCCTTGTTTACAATGTTGTAAAGCCATTATTCAAAGTGGTATTACAGCTGTTTATTACGCACAAGACTATAAAAATCACCCGTATGCTGTGGAACTATTCGAACAAGCAAATGTCACTGTGAAACATGTTCCGTTAGAATATGATATTACATCGTTAGAGCAACAAGAACGTCATTTGCAATTAAAAGAACTGTTTTCATCTTTAGAAAAAGATGATTTAACAATGAATGAATTACAACAAGTATTCGCTAGAGCAAAAGAGATACTGTAAGTGCGTGTTCAAAAAGGAGGATAAAGAGAGCCGGGCATTTCGAGGCGCGGAAGTCAGGAGAGTGCGGAGTGTAGATGGAACTACATGAGTGCCGGATTGGCGAAGCAGACGAAGAAATGTGAAAGATATCTTTCCTGGATTTTTTGAACATACGCCATAAGGGGTGAGTATAAGTTGCGTGGACAATGTGGCTATATTGCAATCTCGTTTGTTATTGGGATTGCGATTGCCTGTTCCTCCTTTAAATTGTTGTATATTGGTTTATTTTGTTGTTATATTCTATTTTGTATATATCGTACTTCACGTCGAATCCTCTTTTTTTGCATACTGGCATGTGCTGGTAGCTTCCTCTATACCTCATATGTTGAATGGAAAAATCAGCATTCAAAAGGGTTAGACTTTGAAATAACAGAAGGTGTGATTCAAACTACACCCCTTATAAATGGTGATCGACTCTCTTTTCAAATGGAGGTCAATGATAGAGATACGTTGCAATTGATGTACAAAATTCAATCAGTTAAACAAAAAGAACAGTTGCAGAAATTACATGCTGGTATGAGTTGTACATTTCAAGGAGAAATGAAAGTGCCGTCAGAAGCACGGAATTTTCACGAGTTCGACTATCGTGACTACTTACATAAGCAAAAGATTCACTTTTTATTTGAAGCAAAAGAGATTTCAAATTGCATCCAAAAATCTTTGACGTTTACACAGTGGGTCTTTTTATTACGTCAAAATGCGGTGTCGATAGTCGCAGAAATGTTTCCCGGGCAATCCGGAGCGTTTATGAATGCGTTGTTGTTTGGAGATCGGCAACTGATGACATTTGAGGTAGAAGAACAATACCAACAGTTTGGTCTTATCCATCTATTGGCAATTTCAGGCTCGCATATTGTGCTGTTAATGGCGATTGGCTACTTTGTTCTGCTTAGGGCTGGGATAACCAGGGAAATGACAACAATATGTCTCGTTGTTTGTATTCCAATTTATATGTTTTTGGCTGGGGCATCTCCATCTGTCATGAGAGCTTCCGTAACGGGTGTTATGTTGTTGCTAGCACTAATGCATTCTATCCGTGTTTCGAGCTTAGATGCGCTTAGTATGACGGCTATATTGATGCTTTTATATGACCCTTATATGGCTTTTGATATTGGATTTCAATTTTCGTTTGTTGGTAGTTTTGCGTTATTACTGTCAGCAAGTCGACTATTACAGCATGATAATGGTCTGATTCAAAACACAATCTATCTTTCTGTTATTTCACAACTTGCTAGTACTCCTATTTTGTTATATCATTTTGGTTATTTTTCTCCATATAGTATTTTCCTCAACCTTCTATATGTCCCGCTTCTATCTTTTGTTGTGTTACCGTGTAGTATTGTAATTTTTGCGTGTATACTATTTGTACCTTTCGTAGCGAAATGGCTCGCACAAATGTTATCAGTATGTTTAACAATTTCTAATGATATCCTTCAGTACTGTGAAAATCTCCCGTTTCTTCGCTTTACCTTTGGCCAAACGCCTTTATTTCTTATAGTTTTATATTGTTTTAGTATCGTTAGTATATTTATTGTGTGGGAAAGAGTGGTTAGAAAAAAGTTTTTATTCCTGACTGTTGGGTTTTTCCTGTTTATGTGTATTTGTCAGTATGTTTCGCCCTATTTCCGTACTAGCGGAAGTGTGACTTTTATTGATGTTGGACAAGGAGATGCGATCTTGATTCGCCTTCCGTATGAAAAGGGGGTCTATCTCATTGATACAGGAGGAACGATTTCTGTGAAAAAAGAAGCATGGCAAAAGAAAAAACATGAATTTTCTGTTGGATACGATATTCTCCTTCCATTTTTGCAAAAAGAGGGTATTCGGAAAATTGATAAGTTGATTGTGACGCATGGAGATACAGATCATATGGGGGCAGCTAAAGAATTGTTATCCTCTATTACTGTAGGGGAAATCGTATTTGGGAAGAAGCGAGAAGATGCTGTGCTCGAAAAAGAATTGAAACAAATTGCAAAGGAAAAAAATATAAGGATAAACATTGTAGGAGAAGGGGACAGATGGCAAGTAGATGAAGTGATATTTACTGTACTATCACCAGATGGAGGAGAGAAAGGGGATAACGATTCGTCTATTGTGTTATGGGCAAAGTTAGGTGGAGTTACATGGCTGTTTACTGGAGATCTAGAAGAGAAAGGTGAGCGGCGAATTGTAGAGCAGTACCCAGAGTTACGAGCGGATATTTTAAAGGCTGGGCACCATGGTAGTAAGACTTCGTCCTCATATGCCTTTTTACAGCTGATTCAGCCCCAAAAGGCAATTATTTCAGCTGGAGAGCATAATCGATACGGTCATCCACATCAGCAAGTGCTAGCGCGTTTGTTAGAACTTGACATTGAAATATGGCGAACAGACAAGCAAGGAGCTATTTCCTATGTTTTTGAAGGTGAAAGAGGAACGTTTCAAAGTAAACTAACATATGATGAAGCACAGAAAAGGTGAAGTGGAAAAAAAGAAGGCCGCAAGCAGCAGCCTTTAAGAACCAATAAATTTAATGATTGTTGCAATAATGAAAAGTGTTGCGAAAAAACCAAATGAGACGATAAAACCTACCCCTGAATCAATAGCGTCATTGCGTTTACTTTGAACGTTTTGCTCAAATTCATTCATTTAGAATCCCTCCCCAACATTCCATTTTAGTATAAAATATTGTCAGAAAAAAATCTACAATTTCCATATGAAGATAAAGTGGAAGTTTAATCAGTGGGTTTTCTCTTCCACTGATGATTAGCCCCCACCAATCGAGTTTTTACGGGCCATTGATCCCATACCTGACTTTTTTGTTTTCGCTGAATTTTGAGATGAGGGTCTTACTGCACGTAAGTAGCGGAGGAGATAGAGAATATGTGTGTAGAAGTAGGCGATAAATCTTATGTGAAAAGAAGATGGAAATTTGATTTCCATGCATGTTAACAGTTAACAATTATACTTATCCGGCAGTTGCGAATAATAACAGTAAAGTGGTTACCGCACACCAATAAGAATCCCGGGACTTATTGCGTGGCGTTTTATATAGATAAAGGGACGGGTTAGTTTAAACCTGTTCCTTTGTACTTGTAAAACAAAAGATACCGCATTAGTATAGAGATATATTGCCAAATTAGGGAGTAGGAAAAAAGCATGAGTGATATACATAAGAAGATTAAAAAAAAACAGTTTGTACCACTTTATTTAATATATGGAACGGAAGCTTATTTTATAAATGAAACAATAAAGCTTATAACAACTGAAGCGCTAGCTGAAGAAGATCGTGAGTTTAATGTTGTAACGTATGACTTAGAAGAAGCGTATTTAGAAGATGTAATAGAAGATGCACGGACGCTTCCTTTTTTTGGAGAACGTAAAATATTACTCGTTAAATCCCCATTGTTTTTAACATCACAAAAAGAAAAACTAGAACAAAATATAAAGGTTTTAGAGGATTATGTTGCAGAGCCATCTCCATTTTCGATTGTTGTATTTGTAGCACCTTATGAAAAACTAGATGAGCGGAAAAAAATCACAAAATTATTAAAGAAAACAGCAGATGTAGTAGAAGCCAATGCGATGCAAGTACAGGACGTTCGTAAATGGATTGTGGCCCGTGCAGATGAAGTGCATGTGCATATTGAGGAAGTAGCTGTTAATTTGCTATTAGAGCTTGTAGGAAGCAATGTAACGATGTTAGCAAAGGAAATGGACAAGTTGACCCTTTATGTTGGTATGGGTGGAGAAATTACAACAGGGCTTGTAGCGGAACTGGTACCAAAATCGGTTGAACAAAATGTGTTTGCGTTAACAGAAAAGGTAGTGAAAAAAGATATCGCTGGGGCTATGCTAATTCTAGATGGACTATTTACGCAACAAGAGGAACCAATTAAATTATTGGCGTTATTAGTGAGTCAATTTCGTTTGCTGCATCAAGTGAAGGAATTACAGCAACGTGGATATGGCCAAAATCAAATTGCTTCGCATATTGGTGTTCACCCGTACCGAGTAAAGTTGGCGATGAATCAAACGAAATTTTTCTCGTTTGAAGAATTGAAAAAAGTTATTTTAGAGTTAGCTGAAGCTGATTATAGTATGAAAACGGGGAAAATGGATAAGAAGCTTGTCTTAGAGTTTTTCTTAATGCGTTTAAATCATATTGGATAAAATAAAAGTGGAGGCAGTTCGCTCAGAATCACAGGTTATTGGAGCCCCCCGCCGAGAAGTGTTTTTGGCTTCAATCGAGAGGGTGAAATGGCCGGAGATTCTAGTTGCTATAGCTGGATAAAATAAAAAAGTTCATGTCATTTGCTGCATGAACTTTTTTGTATATAAAAAAACGATCCAAATGGATCGTTTTTTAAACGCCTTACGCGTTTACTTGTTTCGCTAAGCGAGATTTTTGACGAGCTGCAGCGTTTTGGTGGATAAGACCTTTACGAGCTGCTTTGTCAAGTTTTTTAGAAGCAGTTTTGAAAGCTTCTTTAGCATTTTCAAGATCGTTATTAGTAACTAAAGCTTCTACAGTTTTAACAGCTGAACGCATGTCAGACTTGATAGAAGCGTTATGTGCACGACGCTCTTCGCTAAGTTTAGCGCGTTTGATAGCAGATTTAATGTTTGCCATACTTTTCACCTCCCTGGTGCGATCGAGTGACTCGATACTTACATAGAACAAGTGATATTTTATCAAACGGAGAAGAGAATTGCAATAGCGAGATCAATGAAATTTCATGTAAGGGAAAGAATGACCTTATATAATTTTGGGAAATCTAACGATATTTACTATTAAATGCGGAGGAGATACGATGAAAGAACCATTAGATTTAAGTAAATATAGCGTTAGGACAGACCTTGCAGTAGAAGCGCATCAAATGTTACAAGAACGTCAGCAAAAACAAACGGGAATCGAAGGTGTTGTTGTAAAAGAGCGTGAAGAAGAAGGGATTACGATTACGAAAGTGATAATCGATGAAAGTGCTTCTGAATCGATGGGTAAAAAAGCAGGGAATTATTTAACGCTTGAAGTGCAAGGGATCCGTCAGCAAGATACGGAACTTCAGCAAAAAGTGGAACGTATTTTTGCAAAAGAATTCTCGTACTTACTAGGAGAAATTGGAATAACCAAAGAAGCAAGCTGTTTAATTGTAGGACTAGGGAATTGGAATGTCACACCAGATGCACTTGGTCCGATTGTTGTAGAGAATGTGCTTGTGACACGTCATCTTTTTAAATTACAACCTGAAAGTGTAGAGGAAGGGTATCGCCCAGTTAGTGCAATTCGTCCAGGTGTAATGGGGATTACAGGGATTGAAACAAGTGACGTCATTTACGGTATCATTGAAAAAACAAGGCCGGATTTTGTTATCGCTATCGATGCGCTTGCTGCAAGGTCTATTGAACGAGTAAACAGTACGATACAGATTTCAGATACGGGAATTCATCCTGGATCTGGTGTAGGAAATAAACGAAAAGAACTAAGTAAAGAAACGCTAGGAATTCCTGTGATTGCTATCGGTGTTCCGACGGTTGTAGATGCTGTTTCCATTACGAGCGATACAATTGATTTTATCCTAAAACATTTTGGACGTGAAATGAGAGAAGGAGATAAGCCGTCTCGATCTTTATTGCCAGCAGGTTTTACATTTGGAGAAAAGAAGAAACTAACAGAGGAAGATATGCCGGATGAAAAAAGCCGTAATATGTTTTTAGGGGCAGTGGGCACATTGGAAGATGAAGAAAAACGAAAATTAATTTACGAAGTATTAGCTCCTCTTGGTCATAATTTAATGGTGACGCCGAAAGAAGTAGATGCATTTATTGAAGATATGGCAAATGTAATAGCGAGCGGTTTAAATGCTGCACTTCATCATCAAATTGATCAAGATAATACAGGTGCATATACGCATTGATGAGAAGAGGCGAAAGTAGTTGAGGAGATTTACGCTTCAATGTGTGTGCTGCGTTATTCTGTTTTTGTTTGTGATGCTAATCGGAATTGGAATCGTTAATCATGGCTTAAAAAGCATGAAAGGCTATCGGCAGCCAACATATGAACAAGTTGCACGAATGACGGGAACTGGAAGTGAAAATGTTAATTTGGAAATTTTAGGAGATACATTTTCAGCAAGTGAAAAACAAAAACAGTTAGAAAGTCTCAGAAGTTTTAATGTTGTAGAAGGACTGGGAATGGGAATCGCAGAATTTGCTCGAAGTATCGCTAAGTTTAGTACAGATATAGTAATTGGGAAAATAAAAGATATTTTTAGCCAATTGGGAGAATAAAAAGAGGTTGTCTTATCATTTTGTAAGACAGCCATTTTTTTTGTTATAAAAAGGTTTGTCTCGTTTGATCTGCTCGCATAAGATAAAGAGAGGAAGATTTGTCTTATAAGCAGCACGAGTTTTCATTGAATCTTTGCTGCTCTATTGATATAATCAGTGCTAGTGTATATTGGCGAGACTATTAGGAGTTGAGAACATAGATGAATAAAGAAGAAAGAGCAAAGAGGCAGTCTAACATTCGTAACTTTTCCATCATTGCTCACATTGATCACGGAAAATCAACGTTAGCAGACCGTATTTTGGAGAAAACAAACGCGTTAACACAGCGCGAAATGAAAGCTCAATTACTTGACTCTATGGATTTAGAGCGTGAGCGTGGTATTACAATTAAATTAAATGCAGTACAATTAATGTATACAGCAAAAAACGGTGAAGAATATACTCTTCACTTAATCGATACACCGGGACATGTCGACTTTACGTACGAAGTATCTCGTAGTTTAGCGGCTTGTGAAGGTGCTATCCTTGTTGTTGATGCAGCGCAAGGCATTGAAGCGCAAACGTTAGCAAACGTATATTTAGCACTTGATAATAATTTAGAAATTTTACCGGTTATTAATAAAATCGATTTGCCAAGTGCTGACCCAGAGCGCGTTCGTCAAGAGGTAGAAGATGTAATTGGTTTAGATGCGTCAGAAGCTGTACTTGCTTCCGCAAAGGCTGGCATTGGGATTGAAGATATTTTAGAACAAATCGTTGAAAAAGTACCAGCTCCAGAAGGTGACCCAGAAGGGCCGCTTCAATGTATGATTTTTGACTCTTTATATGACCCATATCGCGGTGTAATTGCGTATATCCGTGTTGTGAGCGGTACAGTGAAAGTTGGCGATAAAGTACGTATGATGGCAACTGGTAAAGAATTTGAGGTAACAGAAGTAGGTGTATTCACACCGAAAACAACACAGCGTGAAGAGTTAGCAGTAGGTGATGTAGGATTCTTAGCGGCATCTATTAAAAATGTAGGAGACACACGCGTTGGTGATACAATCACACATGCGAAACGTCCAGCAGCAGAACCATTACCAGGTTATCGTAAATTAAACCCAATGGTATTCTGTGGTTTATATCCAATCGATTCTGCACGTTATAACGATTTACGTGATGCATTAGAAAAACTTGAATTGAATGATTCTGCTCTTGAATTTGAGCCAGAAACATCTCAAGCATTAGGATTCGGTTTCCGCTGTGGATTCTTAGGTTTACTTCACATGGAAATTATTCAAGAACGTATTGAACGCGAATTCAAGATTGACTTAATTACAACGGCGCCAAGCGTTATTTACAAAGTGTATTTAACGAATGGGGAAGATTTGATTGTTGATAATCCATCTAACATGCCAGATCCTCAAACGATCGATCGTGTGGAGGAACCGTTTGTAAAAGCAACGATTATGGTTCCGAATGATTACGTTGGGGCTGTAATGGAAATTTGCCAAGGGAAACGTGGTGCATTCCTTGATATGCAATACTTAGATGAAACACGTGTTACGTTAACATATGAGATCCCACTTTCTGAAATCGTATACGACTTCTTTGATCAATTGAAGTCTAATACGAAAGGGTATGCGTCATTTGATTACGAGTTAATCGGTTACAAACCGTCTAGACTTGTGAAGATGGATATTTTATTAAATAATGAACAAGTTGATGCTTTATCATTCATTGTACATCGCGATTCAGCTTATGATCGTGGTAAAGTAATTGTAGAAAAATTAAAAGAATTAATTCCAAGACAACAGTTTGAAGTACCAATTCAAGCGACAATTGGGAATAAAGTTGTAGCGCGTTCTACAATTAAAGCGATGCGTAAAAACGTACTTGCAAAATGTTATGGTGGTGACATTTCTCGTAAACGTAAACTTCTTGATAAACAAAAAGAAGGTAAAAAACGTATGAAGTCTGTTGGTTCTGTAGAAGTGCCACAAGAAGCATTCATGGCTGTATTGAAAATGGACGATAACTAATAAAAAAGAAGCCGTTTGTGCGGCTTCTTTTTGTACGTAGGATTACTTTTTTAGACATCTTTTCATCTCTCCTTTACAATGGTGAGGATGCTTTTTATTGTAAGAAACAATAGTGGATATAGAGTTAGGAGACTATTGATGTCTGAAAATATTCGAAAAGATATTCAAGAAAAAATACAAAACGGTGATTTTAATTGTGAAAAAGAATTGACGCTTTCTATTATTAGCGGAAAGTGAAAAGTTGTAATCTTGTGGCATCTAGGTGTAGAAGGGTCGCATCGCTTTAGTGAGTTACAACGACTATGCCCAAACATTTCTCATAAGGTTTTATCTAATCAATTAAAAGAATTAATGGAAGATGAAATCATTGATCGGACAGTATATCCAGAAGTACCTCCGCGGATAGAGTACTTTATGACTGATTTAGGTATGACGCTTTTACCAATCGTCGAAATGATGTATGATTGGGGGAAAATGCGAATGGAACAAATTCGTAACACGTTACAGAAGTAAAGGAGCCTCCGAAGTGCGGAGGTTTTCTTTTTAGAAAGGTAGGAGTCTAGTTTAATGCAAGCTGCATATATTCATATTCCGTTTTGTCAGCATATTTGTCACTATTGTGATTTTAATAAAGTATTTATTGAACGTCAGCCTGTTGATCAATATTTAGAGTATTTAGAGAAAGAAATTATAAATACGGTTCAAAAGGTGCCGTTTGAAAATATGAAAACGATTTTTGTTGGGGGCGGGACACCAACGGCATTAAATATGGAGCAGACAAAAAAGCTGTTAGATATTATTAATCGCCGTTTACGTCCGTTCGCTCCAAACTGTGAATTGACGTTTGAAGCAAATCCTGGAGATTTGCCAAAAGAAAAGTTGAACCTTCTATTAGATGGTGGTGTCAATCGAATTAGCTTTGGTGTGCAAACATTTCGAGATGAATTACTTCAGAAAATTGGACGTAAGCATACGAGGGAAGATGCATTTGTAGCGATTAGTGAAGCGCAGGAAGTGGGCTTTACGAATATTAATGTGGATTTAATTTATGCATTACCAGGGCAAACGATAGAAGATGTGAAAGAAACATTGGACATTGCTTTTACGTTAGGAGTTCAGCATTTTTCTGCATATTCCTTAATTATTGAACCGAAAACGGTTTTTTATAATTTAATGAACAAAGGAAAATTAAGACTTCCAGGGGAAGAGCATGAAGCAAGAATGTATGAAATGGTAATGGATGAGATGGAAAAGCATGGCTATAAACAGTATGAAATCAGTAATTTTTCAAAAGAAGGCTATGAAAGTAGACATAATCTCACATACTGGAATAATGAACAGTATTATGGTTTTGGAGCTGGTGCTCACAGTTATGTAAACGGCGAGCGAATTCAAAATGTTGGCCCGTTAAAGCAATATTTCTCTAAAATTGATGAGACAGGCTTCCCTTATTTAGACGTCCACGAAGTAACAAGAAAAGAAAGAATGGAAGAAGAACTATTTTTAGGGCTCCGGAAAACAAAGGGTGTTTCTAAGCTTACATTCCAAAAGAAATTTGGTGTCGAAATGGATGAGATTTTTGCAAAGCAGTTATTATCCAACAAGGAACATGGATTGCTTCAGGATAAAGGTAACCATGTTTGTTTGACGAGACAAGGTAAGTTATTAGGGAATGAAGTATTTCAGTCATTTTTAATTGATTAATTAAATGTTCAGTAGATATGAAAAAGTTTCTCTATTTTGTGACGTTTCCGTTGACAATTGAATGTCAATTTTGGTAAGTTATTAATAGATTTAGCACTCGAAGACAAAGAGTGCTAACAGAGGTGATGATGAGATGCTTACGGAACGTCAGCTCTTGATTTTACAAACAATTATTGATGACTTTATTGGATCAGCGCAACCTGTTGGGTCAAGAACGTTGGCTAAAAAAGATGAAATTACATTTAGTTCAGCTACGATTCGAAATGAAATGGCTGATTTAGAAGAACTAGGATTTATCGAAAAGACACACAGTTCTTCTGGACGTGTTCCTTCAGAAAAAGGGTATCGATTTTATGTAGACCATCTTTTAGCACCACAACATTTATCGAATGAGGATGTTGTACAGATTAAGGATTTATTTGCTGAAAGAATTTTTGAAGCGGAAAAAATTGCACAGCAATCCGCTCAAATTTTATCAGAACTCACAAATTATACGGCAATTGTTCTTGGACCGAAAGTGAGTGCAAATAAATTAAAGAATGTACAAATTATTCCGCTGGATCCTCAAACAGCAGTCGCCATTATTGTAACAGATACAGGTCATGTACAAAGCAAAACGATTACCGTTCCGGAATCTGTTGATTTATCAGATTTAGAAAAAATGGTTAATATTTTAAACGAAAAGCTATCTGGTGTGCCGATGGCGGAGCTGCATAATAAAATTTTAAAAGAGATTGTGACGGTTCTACGTGGGTATGTCCACAACTATGATAGTGCAATAAAAATGTTAGATGGTACATTTCAAGTTCCTTTGTCGGAAAAGATATACTTTGGGGGGAAAGCGAATATGCTTTCGCAGCCGGAGTTTCATGACATTCAAAAGGTACGCTCCTTGCTGACTATGATTGATAATGAAGCTGAATTTTACGATATTTTGCGTAATAAACAAGTCGGGATTCAAGTGAAAATCGGTCGAGAAAATTCTTCGACGGCTATGGAAGATTGTAGTTTAATTTCTGCAACTTATTCCATTGGAGAAGAACAGATTGGAACAATCGCGATCCTAGGTCCAACGAGAATGCAGTATTCTCGCGTGATTAGTCTGTTACAATTGTTTTCAAGACAATTTACAGATGGGTTAAATGGATTGTATAAATCAAAATAATAAATTCGCTCGAGCGATGAACATTGTCATTGCTTGTGTGTAACATAAAAACTATGCTTGGACGCTCATGTTAAGCATGAGCTCTGGTGCCTTTTAAGGAGGTGAAAGTTGTGGAAGAGCGTAACGAACAAGTAGTTGAAGAAGCGAAAGAAACGCAAACTGAGGAATCTATTACAGCAGAAAACAGTGAAGAAACTGTAGTAGAAGAAAAAAGTGAAGCGGCTCTTTTACAAGAAAAAGTAGATGAATTGCAAGCGAAATTGACGGAAACGGAAGGTCGCACACTACGTCTACAAGCTGATTTTGAAAACTATAAGCGCCGCGTTCAACTGGATAAGCAAGCGGCTGAAAAATATAGATCGCAAAGTCTTGTGTCAGACATTTTGCCAGCTCTTGATAACTTTGAAAGAGCGATGCAAGTGGAAGCAAGCGACGAGCAGATGAAGTCCTTATTACAAGGGATGGAAATGGTATATCGTCAATTGCTAGAAGCGCTGACTAAAGAAGGTGTTGAAGCGATTGAAGCTGTTGGTAAACAGTTTGATCCGCATGAACATCAAGCTGTTATGCAAGTAGAAGACAGCGAGTTTGAATCAAACGCGGTTGTGGAAGAATTCCAAAAAGGTTATAAACTGAAAGACCGTGTGATTCGCCCATCAATGGTAAAAGTAAATCAATAATTTACATAAATGTAGGAGGTTTCGCCATGAGTAAAATTATCGGTATTGACTTAGGTACAACAAACTCTTGTGTAGCTGTTATGGAAGGTGGAGAACCAAAGGTTATTCCAAATCCAGAAGGGAACCGTACAACACCTTCTGTTGTAGCTTTCAAAAATGAAGAGCGTCAAGTTGGGGAAGTAGCGAAGCGTCAAGCGATTACAAACCCAAATACAATCATGTCTGTTAAACGTCATATGGGTACAGACTACAAAGTAGAAGTTGAAGGTAAAAACTACACACCTCAAGAAATTTCTGCAATCATTTTACAAAACTTAAAAGCTTCTGCTGAAGCGTACTTAGGTGAAACAGTAACGAAAGCTGTTATCACAGTACCAGCATACTTCAACGATGCAGAACGCCAAGCAACAAAAGACGCTGGCCGTATTGCTGGTTTAGAAGTAGAACGTATTATTAATGAACCAACAGCAGCTGCGCTTGCTTACGGTTTAGAAAAACAAGACGAAGAACAAAAAGTTCTAGTATATGACTTAGGTGGCGGTACATTCGACGTATCTATTCTTGAGTTAGCAGATGGAACATTTGAAGTTATTTCAACTGCGGGTGACAACCGTCTTGGTGGTGACGACTTTGACCAAGTTATCATCGATCATTTAGTAGCTGAATTCAAAAAAGAAAATAACATTGATTTAAGCCAAGATAAAATGGCACTTCAACGTTTGAAAGATGCAGCTGAAAAAGCGAAAAAAGATCTTTCAGGTGTAACACAAACACAAATTTCATTACCATTTATTAGTGCTGGGGCTGCTGGTCCATTACACTTAGAATTAAACTTAACAAGAGCGAAATTCGAAGAACTTTCAGCTAACCTTGTTGAAAGAACATTAGAGCCAACTCGTCGTGCATTAAAAGATGCTGGTCTTTCTCCAAGTGAATTAGATAAAGTTATTCTTGTTGGTGGTTCTACTCGTATTCCAGCTGTACAAGAAGCGATTAAACGTGAAACTGGTAAAGAACCATATAAAGGCGTTAACCCTGATGAAGTTGTAGCATTAGGTGCTGCAGTTCAGGGCGGTGTACTTACTGGTGATGTAAAAGGCGTTCTATTATTAGACGTAACTCCACTTTCTTTAGGTATTGAAACTATGGGTGGCGTATTCACGAAGTTAATCGAGCGTAACACAACAATTCCAACAAGTAAGTCACAAGTGTTCTCAACTGCTGCTGATAACCAGCCTGCAGTAGACATTCACGTATTGCAAGGTGAGCGTCCAATGTCAGCTGACAACAAAACACTAGGTCGCTTCCAATTAACAGATATCCCACCAGCACCACGTGGTATTCCGCAAATCGAAGTAACATTCGATATTGATGCGAACGGTATCGTAAATGTACGTGCGAAAGACTTAGGGACAAGTAAAGAACAAACAATTACAATCCAATCTTCTTCAGGTCTTTCTGATGAAGAAGTAGATCGTATGGTAAAAGAAGCTGAAACAAATGCTGATGCTGACCAAAAGCGTAAGGAAGAAGTTGAACTTCGTAATGAAGCTGACCAACTTGTATTCCAAACAGATAAAGTTGTAAAAGATTTAGAAGGTAAAGTAGATGCAGCTGAGGTAGCGAAAGCAACAGAAGCAAAAGAAGCATTACAAGCGTCAATCGAGAAAAATGATCTTGATGAAATTCGTGCGAAAAAAGATGCACTTCAAGAAATCGTACAACAACTTACTGTAAAATTATATGAACAAGCTCAAGCAGCTGCTGGTGCTCAGCAAGCAGAAGGTACACAAGGTAACGCTAGTGCAAAAAATGACAACGTAGTTGACGCTGAGTTTGAAGAAGTAAAAGAAGATAAGTAATAAAGTAAAAAAACATAAGTAAGATGACAAAAAGTCAAAGTCAAGCGTGCCTTGGCTTTGGCTTTTTTCATGAATGAAGAAAGTGCTTCGGGCAGGTTAGCTCTTTCATATGGGAGTCTTAAGTTTTTCTTTTTGCATACTGTAAGTGAGGAAACTTTGTTGCAAAGCACTTTCTTTCGGTGTTAAAATTACGTTTATGTGAAAGATTCGGGGGTTACAAATTTATGAATAAAAGAGATTATTATGAGGTGCTCGGCCTTAGCAAGGGCGCTTCAAAAGATGAAATCAAAAAAGCATACCGTCGTTTGGCTAAAAAATATCATCCAGACGTAAGCAAAGAAGAAAATGCAATTGAAAAGTTTAAAGAAGTACAAGAAGCATATGAAGTTTTAAGTGACGATCAGAAACGTGCGCAGTACGATCAATTTGGTCATGCTGATCCAAATCAAGGTTTTGGCGGCTTCGGCGGTGGAGACTTTGGTGGTGGATTCGGATTTGAAGACATTTTTAGCTCATTCTTTGGCGGAGGTGGCGGCAGACGCCGTGATCCAAATGCACCGCGTCAAGGCGCTGACTTGCAATATCAAGTTACTTTAAGCTTTGAAGAAGCGATTTTTGGTAAGGAATTAAATGTTGAAATTCCAGTTGAAGACCCATGTGACACATGTCATGGCAATGGGGCGAAACCAGGAACTTCAAAAGAAACATGTAAACACTGTTCAGGAACAGGTCAAGTGAGCGTAGAACAAAATACACCATTTGGTCGTATTGTAAATCGTCAAGCGTGTAAACATTGTTCAGGAACAGGCCAAATGATTAAAGAGAAATGTACAACATGTCATGGCTCTGGAAAAGTACGTAAACGTAAAAAAATTAACGTTAAAATTCCAGCGGGTATTGATAATGGTCAACAAATCCGTGTGTCTGGTAAAGGTGAAGCGGGTGTAAACGGTGGGCCGGCTGGTGATTTATATGTTGTTGTTCATGTAAGAGACCATGAGTTCTTTGAGCGTGATGGCGATCATATTATTTGTGAAATGCCATTAACATTCACACAAGTAGCGCTTGGTGCTGAAGTGGAAGTTCCAACTGTTCATGGAAAAGTGAAATTGAAAATTCCAGCAGGAACGCAAACAGGAACGGAATTCCGCCTAAAAGGAAAAGGCGCTCCAAATGTACGTGGATATGGCCAAGGTGATCAATATGTAGTTGTTCGTGTTGTTGTACCAACGAAATTAACATCACATCAAAAAGAATTATTGCGTGAATTTGCAGGACAAGAAGATCAGGATGATAGCCTATTTGGAAAGCTTAAACGAGCTTTTAAAGGGGAATAATGGAAATAAAAAATGGAGTTGGTAAATTGTGAAATGGTCAGAAATTAGTATTCATACAACAGAGGAAGCAGTAGAAGCTGTTTCTCATATTTTACACGAAGCAGGTGCTAGCGGTGTAGCGATTGAAGACCCGGCAGAGTTAACAAAAGAGCGTGAGCAACAGTATGGTGAAATTTATGCGCTCAATCCATCTGAATATCCAGAAGATGGTGTGTTAATAAAAGCATATTTCCCACAAACGGATTCTTTACATGAAACAGTTGCGAGTGTAAAATCATCTATTGATGTACTTCCATCTTTCGACATCGAAATTGGTACAGGAAATATTACGATTAATGAAGTCGATGAGGAAGACTGGGCTACTGCTTGGAAAAAATATTACCATCCAGTTCAAATTTCTGATACATTCACAATTGTGCCAACTTGGGAAGAATATACACCTTCTTCTCCAGATGAAAAAATTATTGAATTAGATCCAGGGATGGCATTTGGTACAGGGACACATCCAACAACAACGATGTGTATTCGTGCGTTAGAGAAAACAGTGCAGCCAGGTAATACCGTAATTGATGTTGGAACAGGTTCTGGTGTATTAAGTATTGCTGCAGCAAAATTAGGTGCAGCATCTGTTCAAGCGTATGATTTAGATCCAGTTGCAGTTGAAAGTGCGGAGATGAATGTTCGTTTAAATAAAACGGACGGTATCGTATCTGTCGGACAAAATAGTTTATTAGAAGGTATTGAAGGACCAGTAGATTTGATTGTAGCAAATTTACTTGCAGAAATTATTCTTCTATTCCCTGAAGACGCAGCGAGAGTTGTAAAACAGGGTGGACTATTTATTACATCTGGTATTATTGCAGCAAAAGAAAAAGTAATCTCTGAGGCGTTAGAAAAAGCTGGATTTACAATTGAAGAAGTGTTAAGAATGGAAGATTGGGTAGCAATCATTGCACGAAATGCGTAATATATAATTTATGTTAATAATGAACGAAAGAGTCTCTCGCTATATGAAGTGAGAGACTTGCCGTTTGTTATATTAAAATGATAACGTTTCGTTCTTTTCGTAAGGGAGGACTTACGAAAGGAACGAAACTTTACTAAGGTGATGAGATGCAACGTTATTTTGTAGAAGAGAAGTATGTAAATGATGCAAGTATTCGTATTGTAGGTGATGATGTACATCATATCGTAAGAGTGATGCGCATGTCAGCTGGTGATCACATTTATTGCTGTGTAAAAGGTAAAACAGCAATGTGTACAATTGCTGAAATTACCAGTGAATTTGTGGATAGTGCTATTGTAGAATGGGTAGAGGCGTCAAGTGAACTGCCAGTGTTCGTGACGATTGCAAGTGGACTGCCAAAAGGAGATAAGCTAGAGTTAATTTTTCAAAAAGGAACTGAGCTTGGGGCGGCCGCATTTTTACCATTTCAAGCATCTCGTTCTATTGTAAAATGGGATGCAAAAAAAGCAGATAAAAAAGTTGAGCGCTTGAAAAAAATTGTGAAAGAAGCTGCAGAGCAATCGCATAGAAGTGAAATTCCAGCTGTACATGCTCCGGCATCATTTAAACAATTGCTTGCGATGAGCAGTGATTATGATGTTTGTCTTGTTGCGTATGAAGAGGAAGCAAAGCAAGGCGAAAAAGCTAATTTTGCGAAGGCTTTAACGGCACTTGAACGTGGTCAAAAACTGTTGATTGTATTTGGCCCCGAAGGTGGTTTATCTGAGGAAGAAATTTCTGCGCTTCGTGAACATAAATTTATACCATGTAGTTTAGGGCCGAGGATTTTACGAACAGAAACGGCGCCGCTTTACGCGTTAAGTGCCGCTTCTTATCATTTTGAATTGATGGGGTGATGATCAATGGCAACTGTTGCGTTTCACACGTTAGGTTGTAAAGTAAACCACTATGAAACAGAAGCAATTTGGCAATTGTTTAAACAAGGTGGTTATGAAAGAACTGAATATGAAAAGAAAGCTGATGTGTATGTAATCAATACATGTACAGTAACAAATACTGGAGACAAAAAAAGCCGTCAAGTTATTCGACGTGCTGTACGTCAAAATCCAGACGCTGTTATTTGTGTAACAGGATGTTACGCACAAACATCTCCAGCGGAAATTATGGCGATTCCAGGCGTAGATATCGTTGTTGGTACGCAAGATCGTGAGAAAATGCTAGGGTATATTGAAGAGTTTCGTAAAGAACGTCAACCAATCAATGCTGTCCGTAACATTATGAAAACACGTGTATATGAAGAGCTTGATGTACCGTATTTCACTGACCGTACACGTGCATCTTTAAAAATACAAGAAGGTTGTAATAATTTCTGTACGTTCTGTATTATTCCTTGGGCACGTGGTTTAATGCGTTCTCGTGATGGAAAAGAAGTTATTCACCAAGCGCAGCAATTAGTGGATGCAGGTTATAAAGAAATCGTCTTAACTGGTATTCACACAGGTGGATATGGGGAAGACATGAAAAACTACAATTTAGCTGGATTGCTTCGCGATATGGAAGCAGAGGTAAATGGCTTGAAACGTCTTCGTATTTCTTCAATTGAAGCGAGTCAAATTTCAGATGAAGTAATTGAAGTATTAGATAAATCTGAAGTAGTTGTCCGTCATTTGCACATTCCACTACAATCAGGTTCTAACACTGTACTAAAACGTATGCGCCGTAAGTATACGATGGAATTTTTCCAAGAGCGTTTAGATCGCTTGAAAGAAGCGTTACCAGGCCTTGCGATTACATCCGATGTAATTGTTGGTTTCCCTGGTGAAACGGAAGAAGAATTTATGGAAACATACAATTTCATTAAAGAAAACCGTTTCTCTGAATTGCACGTGTTCCCTTATTCAAAACGTACAGGAACACCTGCGGCTCGTATGGATGACCAAATTCCTGAAGAAGTAAAAAATGATCGTGTTCACCGTTTAATTGAATTATCGAATCAGTTAGCGAAAGAATACGCATCTCAATTTGAAGGTGAAGTTCTTGAGATTATTCCAGAAGAGCCTTTCAAAGACGGTGATCGTGAAGGATTGTATGTAGGTTATACAGATAACTATTTAAAAGTTGTGTTTGAAGGATCTGAAGAATTAATCGGCAAACTAGTAAAAGTGAAGATCACAAAAGCTGGTTATCCATATAACGAAGCGCAATTTGTTCGTGTTCTTGAAGATGATGTAAAAAAAGAATCAGCAAGTGCGTAAGAGAAAAGCATGCAAACGAAAAGGGTTTGCATGCTTTTTTCTTTGCTGGAGAAGTTAAGATATGAAGTTGTAATATTTCATGCTATAATGCTAACCGTTATGGTTGTCAGACAACCGTGTAGTGAAGAAAGGGGCATATAAAAAATGAACTATGCAAAGTTAATTGACCACACATTATTAAAACCGGATACAAAAAAAGCAGCGATTGTTACATTATGTGAGGAAGCAAAGAAACATGACTTCGCGTCTGTATGTGTAAATCCTACTTGGGTTGAAACTGCAGCAGAATTGTTAAAAGGTACAGATGTAAAAGTTTGTACAGTAATCGGTTTCCCTCTTGGAGCAAATACACCAGAAACAAAAGCGTTTGAAACGCAAGATGCAATTGCAAAAGGTGCAACAGAAGTTGATATGGTAATTAATATTGGTGCATTAAAAGATAAAAATGATGAATTAGTAGAGCGCGACGTTCGTGCGGTTGTAGAAGCTGCAAAAGGAAAAGCGCTTGTGAAAATCATTATTGAAACATGCTTATTAACAGAAGAAGAAAAAGTTCGTGCTTGTGAATTATCTGTAAAAGCAGGTGTAGATTTTGTAAAAACATCGACTGGCTTCTCAACAGGCGGGGCGACAGTAGAAGATGTAGCACTAATGAGAAAAACAGTTGGGCCAGAAATCGGTGTGAAAGCTTCTGGTGGTGTTCGTAACGGAGAAGATATGGACGCGATGGTAGAAGCGGGAGCAACACGTATTGGTACAAGTGCTGGTGTTGCACT
Source organism: Bacillus sp. IT-79MI2 (assembly GCF_949768135.1). Lineage (NCBI taxonomy): Bacteria > Bacillati > Bacillota > Bacilli > Caryophanales > Bacillaceae > Bacillus > Bacillus sp. IT-79MI2. The sequence goes on from NZ_CATKPV010000051.1 coordinate 54,800, forward strand.
AGTAAGCGGGAAAACAGCAACAACGGATTATTAATTTAAAAGCGGAGCCGACTGTTTAGTCCTCTCTGATAAGCTTGTTATCTTCTTGTATGGAAGGTAAAAGAAACGAATCCATCTAGCTATTATAGCTAGATGGATTGAATTGTTCAAAAAATAAAATATACATTAGCTGTAATGCATGATTTGAACAAATTTAGATAGAAGAAGGGCATCTACTCTTCTTTTATTCTGTCAAATAGTTGACCTGAAGTAACAAAATGTATTATAATCGTAAAAGACATGCTGAAGAAGTGTTTCTTTTTGCATGCTGAAGTTAGTATGTAAGTGTGATGTTTCGGAGGGAGGGAAAGAGAATGTCAAAAACAGTCGTTCGTAAAAACGAGTCTTTGGAGGATGCACTTCGCCGTTTTAAAAGATCGGTTTCTAAAACTGGTACACTTGCTGAAGCAAGAAAGCGCGAGTTTTATGAAAAACCAAGTGTAAAACGTAAGAAGAAATCTGAAGCGGCAAGAAAGCGTAAATTCTAAGAGAGGGTGTAAGTTATGAGTCTTCTCGGTCGTTTAAACGATGATATGAAACAAGCGATGAAGAATAAACAAAAAGAAAAATTAACCGTTATTCGTATGGTTAAGGCTGCTTTGCAAAATGAAGGAATTAAACTGCAACATACTCTTACTGAAGAAGAGGAATTAACAGTTTTAACTCGTGAAGTAAAACAGCATAAGGACTCCCTCCTTGAATTTAAAAAAGCGGGTCGTGATGACCTTGTTGATAAACTGCAAAATGAAATTCAGATTTTAAATACGTATTTACCTGAACAACTAACAGAAGAAGAGCTAGCGAATGTAGTTAAGCAAGTTATTTCTGAAGTTGGTGCTGCTTCTAAAGCAGATATGGGTAAAGTGATGAGTGCTGTTATGCCGAAAGTAAAAGGTAAAGCAGACGGATCACAAGTGAATAAGCTGGTTGCACAGCTATTAGCATAAAAAAGCGTCTCATGAGAAATGAGACGTTTTTTTATGCTTTTTTCTTTTTGGACGTGATATTACAAGCTCTTTTTTCATACATATGGGATGAGAGGGGGGTCTTGGAGATGAAGAAATTAGTGCAAATGAAAAATTGGTTAACGAAGCAAATAGACCTACCAGTGGATGTACTAATGGATCTACCTCGTATTACCCTTGTCGGGCAAGTACATATTTATATAGAAAATCATCGAGGGTTATTAGTATTTACAGATAAAGAGGTGCGGTTGTTATTAAAACATGGTCAACTATTAATAAAAGGGCAATCGTTTGTTATTAAAACAATTCTTCCAGAAGAGCTTTTGCTTGAAGGGATTATTGAACAAGTAACGTTTTTAGAAAATGAGAAGAAAGATAAATTATAATGAAACTTCCATTAGTGAAGTTTTTCTTCTTATTTCGTTTCGTACGAGCTATTTGAATGTTAAAAGCTGAAGAAAGCACTACGAAAATAGTGGCGTAACATTTGTGCTTTTGAGAAAGGTAGTGGGACGGACGATGAAAAATCAATGGTTCACACGATGGCTTGGGTATGTGAAAGTTCGAATTGAAGGTAGAGGAGCGGAGCGTTTTATTAATGAATGTGTGCGCAGAAATTTAGTTGTATGGGATGTAAAGAAGATTGCAGAAGATACATTAGTATTTTGTATGTTGCTTCGTGATGTGAAGCGACTGAGACCGATCTATCGAAAAAATGAATGTAAGCTATACTTTATTGGACGTTTCGGTTTTCCGTTTTTGAATAAGCGTTTGCTTAAGAATAGTGGTTTTTTAATCGGTTTTCTTATCTTTTTTTTCGGTATGATTGCTTTATCAAATATGGTCTGGAAAATCGAGATTACAGGGGCAAAACCGGAAACGGAATATATTCTTATAAAAGAATTGGATAAAATGGGCATTAAAAAAGGAAGACTGCAATTTCAAATGCCGAATGTAGAAGATGTTCAGCGTCATTTGACAGATAATATTAATGCGATTACATGGGCTGGCCTAGAGATAAAGGGGACAACATATCATTTTAAAATTGTTGAAAAAAATGAGCCGGAGAAGGAGAAAGAGCAAAAACCACAAAATTTAGTTGCCAAAAAAGAGGCGATCATTACAAAAACATTTGTGGAAACTGGAAAACCAGTTGTAATGAAAAATGATTATGTGCAAAAGGGACAACTTCTTGTATCAGGGATGTTTGGAAAAGAGGATAATCCAACGATTGTTTCTGCTAAAGGAATTGTATATGGAGAAACGTGGTATGAATCTGAAGTGACAGTTCCTTTAAAAACAACATTTCAAGTGTATACAGGAAATTCATATAATGAGCATTATCTTCGTCTTGGAAGTGTTAAAATAAAAATATGGGGATTTCAGCATGATAAGTATAAGCGGTCTCGTACTGAAAATGTCAAACATGATGTGAAACTGTTTGGTTTTATATTGCCTATTTCTTATGAAAGGGAAATTGTGCGTGAAGAGGAAGAAGCGAATCGTGAATATACAGAAAAACAAGCAATGCGAGTAGCGAAAGAAATGGCTGAAAAAGAACTAAAGAAAAAATTGGATGAACATGCTATGATTGTAAGTGATAAGATTTTGCACAACGAGGTTGAGGCGAATCATCTAAGAGTAACATTACATTATACAGTGATTGAAAATATTGCAGAGCCACAACCGATATCTGAATCCGATATTCAAGGAGACTGAGTAATGGCAGAACAATTAATAGAAATGAATCAACAAGTGGAAAATCCTAATGAAGCAATTGCTCTATTTGGGGTGAATGATGCACATTTAAAAGTAATTGAACGAGAACTTGCTGTATCTATCGTAACGCGAGGTGAATCTGTTCGTGTATCTGGAACAGATGAAACCGTGGCGCTTGTTGAAAAAATTTTACAGCAATTACTTGCTGTTATTCGTAAAGGTGTATCAATCTCTGAACGAGATGTTGCATATGCAATTCAGCTTGGCCGTCAAGGGAAAATAACTCATTTTGAAGAGCTATATGAAGAGGAGATCTTTAAAACAGCAAAAGGTAAATCCATCCGTGTGAAAACAATGGGTCAAAGACAGTACATTCATGCGATGAAGAAGAATGATATTGTATTTGGAATAGGGCCTGCTGGTACAGGGAAGACATATTTAGCTGTGGTAATGGCTGTACGAGCATTAAAGCAAGGGTATGTAAAAAAGATTATTTTAACAAGACCAGCTGTAGAAGCAGGGGAAAGCTTAGGTTTTTTACCAGGTGATTTAAAAGAAAAGGTAGACCCTTATTTACGTCCTTTATACGATGCGCTTCATGATATTCTTGGGCAAGAATATACACAGCGTATGCTAGAGAGAGGAACGATTGAAATTGCACCTCTTGCATATATGAGGGGACGTACGCTGGATGATTCTTTCGTTATTTTAGATGAAGCTCAAAATACAACTGGTGCTCAAATTAAAATGTTTTTAACTCGCCTAGGTTTTAGTTCGAAAATGGTTGTTACTGGCGATCCGTCGCAGGTTGATTTACCGAAGGGGGTAAAGTCGGGGCTTTCAATTGCTGCGAATGTTCTATCAGGTGTATCAGGGATTTCATTTGTTAAATTAGAGCAATCGGACGTTGTAAGACATCCCCTTGTGCAGCGGATTATCGAGGCATATGATAAAATGGAATGATCCTATTTGTAAGGATCATTTCTTTTTGTATGGTAGAGATAGATGAAAGGGTTGGCGAATAGCCTATTTTTTACTATCATTAAAGGATGGACAAGTAGATTCATTTACTTGTGAATGTGCAGTGCAATTTAGAAGCCTGCTTATAAAAAGCCCGATTGGTGAGGGTTAATCATTAGTGGGGATAAAAAAACTCCCGTTGATTAAAGATTCACTTTATGTCTGGAGAGGAGAAGGTATTGAAATCATGTCAAGATCTCAAGAAATTTCTAGGTGGTTTCGTAATATACAACATTCGAAAAAATTAAGCTGGATTTCTTATATTTTATTAGGAGCGGTACTGTTTTTTGCACTTATGTACAATGTAAAACCAGAACAACTAGATGTTAAAATGCTATCTATTTCTAAACAAACAATCCACTCTCCTATCAAAATTGAAGATAAAGTAACGACGGATAAAAAGAAGAGGGAAGCCACTCAAAAGGTTGAAGATCAATATACATATCGAAGCGAATACAAGCAGAATAAAGTGGAGATTGTAAATTCTGTCTTTTTAGCGATAAATGAAGTGAAGGATGAGACGAAATCTGCCAGTCCTGATGAACAGAAAAAGGTTTCTGCTGCGGAACAATTAGAAAAGCTAAAAAAGAAATTGCCTACTGACTTAACAAAAAGCTTATCTGATTCTGTGCTGTTACAGTTTGTAAATGCCGAGCCAGATCAATTGTCATTGGCAAGAGATGCTGTGGTAACAGCGATTAATAATATAATGAGCGAGCATATTAAAATGAACGAGGAAGACAATGCGAGAGAGCGATTTGTCAATGAAATACGCAATGTTAATGTAAATAGCGATTTAAAAGACGCGCTTAACGCACTTGGGAAATATGCAATTGGAGCAAATTATTTCTATGATTCAACCGCTACAAAAGACCGAAAAAAGGTAACAGAAGACGCAGTCGCGCCAGTTTATATTCTTCAAGGTCAAATTCTTGTGAAGGAAGGCGACACGATTACAAGAGAAGTATACGATCAATTGAAATTAGTGGGACTTCTTGAACAAGGAAATACATTTCAACCATTTGTGGGATTAGCAATCATTATTGGTGTGCTCTTATTCTTTATGCATAAACAATTTGAATCGTTTTTAAAATTGAAAAGAGAAGAAAAGCCATATATTTTAGCATATACAACAATTGTAGCGATTACAGTTGTTTTGATGAAAATTATTAGTTTGTTTCAAAAGCTGGAATACGCAGGTATCGCATATGTTGTTCCGGTCGCGATGGGAACAATACTGGTAAAATTAATGATTGGTGATCGTTTTGTTTTTATAACAAGTATGATTTTCTCGGTATGTGGGAGTATCATGTTTAATGAAGGTGTAACGAGTACACTGAATTATAGTGTAGGTATTTATGTTTTACTAAGTTCGTTATCTGTTAGCATCTTTTTGAGAGAGAAAAACAAACGTACGATGATTTTGCAGGCAGGTATACTTGTTTCTGTTTTAAATGTAGTTGTATTAGCTGCACTGTTACTCTTACGCAATGGTAATTTTTCACCGCTTGAAATTGGTTCACAATTATTAATGGCTGCAGCTTCTGGTATTATCTCGTCCATTTTAGCTATGGGGATTTTACCGTATTTAGAAAGTGGTCTTGGTATTGTATCAAGTATGAAGCTTATGGAGCTTTCAAGCCCGAATCATCCACTCCTTCGTAAAATTTTACTAGAAGCACCGGGAACATATCATCATAGCGTTATGGTTGCTAACCTTTCTGAGGCAGCTTGTGAGGCTGTTGGGGCAAATGGAGTTTTAGCACGTGTTGGTGCGTATTATCACGATATTGGGAAAACAGTGCAGCCTCATTTCTTTATAGAAAACCAAATGGGGATTGAAAACCCACATGATAAATTAGATCCTGAAACGAGCAGAGATATTATTATTGCTCATGTGACAAATGGAGTGAAAATGTTAGAAGAACACCATATTCCGCAAGAAATTATTGATATTGCAGGACAGCACCATGGAACGACGTTACTTAAATATTTTTACTACAAAGCAATTAAAGAAGATAAAGAGAAATATACAGAGGGAATGTTCCGTTATCCAGGATCAAAAGCAACGTCAAAAGAGTCTGCAATTGTTGGGATTGCGGATAGTGTCGAAGCGGCAGTGCGTTCTATGAACCATCCAACACCAGAACAAATAAACAATTTAGTACAAAGTATTATAAAAGATCGTTTGCAGGATGGACAATTTAGTGAATGTAATTTGACGTTTAAAGAATTACAAATTGTTGGGAAAACTTTATGTGAAACGTTAAATGGTATTTTTCATTCTCGTATTAAATATCCGGAACCGCCGGAAGAAAAGGGGACAGAATGAGTTTATTAATAGATTTTTTTGATGAAACAGAAGAAGTGAAAGAAGAATATGTGAATATGATTCACGATTTGCTAGAGCAAGCTGCACGAATGGAGAACGTAGAAGATGGAACAGAGCTTTCTGTTACATTTGTTGATAATGAACGTATTCAAGAAATTAATCGTGATTATCGCGACAAAGATCAACCGACAGACGTTATTTCTTTTGCAATGGAGGATATGGGAGAAGGAGAGATGGAGATCGTTGGCGGGGAAATGCCGCGTATGCTAGGAGATCTTATTATTTCTATTCCAAGAGCGAAAGAACAGGCTGAAGAATATGGGCATTCCTTTGATCGTGAATTAGGATTTTTAGCTTTGCATGGATTCTTGCATTTACTTGGTTATGATCATATGACAGATGAAGACGAAAAAGAAATGTTTGGAAAGCAAAAAGAAATTTTAGAGGCGTTCGGATTAGGTAGATGAAAAAAGGAAAACTTATAAATAGTTTTGGATATGCTATAGCTGGTATATACTTTTGTCTTCGTCACGAACGAAATATGAAAATTCATTTTTGGGCCGCAGTTATTGTTATATGCTGCGGCTTTTATTTCCGTGTAACGAGAACGGAATGGCTCATATTACTCATTACAATTGGAATTGTCATGGGTTTGGAAATGGTCAATACGGCAGTTGAAAAAACAGTTGATTTAGTCACAGCGGATTTTAAACCATTTGCGAAAATTGCAAAGGATGTTGCTGCTGGTGCAGTGCTATTATTTACTGTTATAGCTGTTATAATTGGTGCTATTATCTTTTTACCTTATATGGTATAGTTGCATTCCAAAGCTTTTGTTATGCTTTGGTAGCGTTAAGAACGCCGTTAATGAAAGTTTCATTTTATCTTTTCACAATTGTGAATGGAAAGGATGCGAGAGCATGAACAGCAAAGAATTAATTCAAGAAGCAATCGAAGCGCGTAAACAAGCGTATGTACCATATTCTAAGTTTCAAGTAGGTGCAGCATTATTAACGGAAGATGGAAAAGTATACCGAGGATGTAATGTTGAAAATGCATCATATGGATTATGTAATTGTGCAGAAAGAACAGCTTTATTCAAAGCAGTTTCTGAAGGAGATAAAGCATTTGTAGCCATTGCGGTAGTAGCGGATACAAAGCGTCCAGTACCTCCTTGTGGAGCGTGCCGTCAAGTTATGATAGAATTATGTAAACAGGATACGAAAGTATACTTATCAAATTTACATGGTGACGTTCAGGAGACGACAGTTGGAGAATTGTTACCAGGAGCATTTTTAGCGGAGGATTTACATGAATAGAAAAGGTTATAAATCAGGTTTTGTCTCTATAATTGGAAGACCGAATGTTGGAAAGTCTACATTTTTAAATCGAATTATCGGTCAAAAAATTGCAATTATGAGCGACAAACCACAAACAACTCGTAATAAAATTCAAGGTGTATACACAGAAAATGATTCACAAGTTATCTTTATTGATACGCCAGGAATACATAAGCCGAAGCATAAATTAGGCGATTTTATGGTGAAAATGGCACAAACGACATTAAAAGAAGTTGACATTGTATTATTTATGGTCAATGCTGCTGAAGGTTTTGGTCGTGGTGAAGAGTTTATTATCGAAAAATTACAAGAAACAAAGCAACCGGTATTTCTAGTAATCAATAAAATTGACCAAGTTCATCCGGAACAATTGCTGGAATTAATTGATCAATATCGTAAGTTACATGAATTTGCAGAAATTGTTCCGATTTCTGCATTAGATGGTAATAATATTGAGGCGTTAATCGGTGCGATTAAAAAATATTTACCTGAAGGACCACAATACTATCCAGACAACCAAGTAACGGATCATCCGGAGCGATTTATTATTGCTGAGCTTATTCGTGAAAAGGTACTTCATTTAACACGTGAGGAAGTACCACATTCGGTAGCGGTTGTGATTGATGCGATTCAAAAGCGTGAAGGTGGAGCGGTCTATGTGAATGCGACAATTATTGTAGAGCGTCCATCGCAAAAAGGAATTATTATCGGAAAACAAGGGAAAATGCTGAAAGAAGTTGGAAAGCGAGCTCGCTTTGATATTGAAGCACTTCTTGGTTCAAAAGTATTCTTAGAAGTGTGGGTAAAAGTACAAAAAGATTGGCGTAATAAAATGTCACAACTTCGCGATCTTGGTTTCCGTGAAGATGAGTATTAATAGAAATTAGGAAAATTTTTCTCACATGAAAATGGACAAAATGGGTCATTTTAATAACAACAAAAGAAATTGGTTTATATGCTACGCTTACTGAGAAAGGTGGATTCTTATGCTAGATTTTACCTGGAAGTTTTTCTCCAAGACAGGAAGCATTGAAACGTATTTGCTTTTGAAGGAAATGGAAAAAGACGTAACCGATGAGATGGATCAACATGAAGAGGAGCTAGCGCATCTAGATTCTCCAATTTCTTGACCCGTTTTGTTCAAACCTTGGATGGTGACAAACATGTTTCAAAAAGTTGAGGGAATTGTCATCCGGACAACAGATTACGGAGAAACGAATAAAATTGTTACGATATTCTCCCGTGAGCTTGGAAAGGTAAGTGCAATGGCAAGAGGGGCGAAAAAACCGAAAAGTAGGTTAGCATCTATTTCGCAACTTATGATGCATGGTCACTTTCTGATTCAAATGGGGTCTGGACTTGGGACTTTGCAACAAGGTGAAATAATTTCATCTATGAAAGAAATTCGTGAAGATATATTTTTAACTGCTTATGCATCATTTATCGTGGAATTGACCGATAAAGCAACTGAAGATAAGAAACATAATCCGTATTTATTTGAAATGTTACATCAAACGTTGCACTATATGTGTGAGGGTGTTGATGCTGAAGTATTGTCTTTAATTTATCAAACGAAAATGCTCCCAGTACTAGGGATGCATCCATACTTTGATACATGTGCAATTTGTCACCAAGAAGCAGATTTTGTCGCCTTCTCTGTCCGAGAAGGCGGTTTTCTGTGCTCGCGTCATGCGCAGCAAGATCCATACCGTATTCCGGTGGGAGAGGCTGTTCATAAATTGCTACGCCTCTTTTATCATTTTGATTTAGCTCGCCTTGGTAATGTATCTGTTAAGGATGGAACGAAGCGGCAAATACGTACAGTATTAAATACATATTATGATGAATATTGCGGAATCTATTTGAAATCAAGGCGTTTTCTTGAACAACTTGATAAATTTCAAATATAATGAGGACCATATATAGGTCCTTTTTACATACTTTCTTTTTCAAAAAGCATATTTAGTATATAATATTTAAGAGATAGTATAACTTTTTTCGTTTTGCATTGAAGGTGGTGATTATCATAGAACTGAATAAACGGCAAGAACATATCATTCAGATTGTAAAAGATCACGGTCCTATTACAGGGGAATCAATTGCGGCACAATTAAATTTAACACGTGCAACATTAAGACCTGACTTAGCAATTTTAACGATGGCAGGTTATTTAGAAGCACGTCCACGTGTCGGTTATTTTTATACAGGAAAAACTGGGGGACAGTTATTATCAGAAGCTGTTAAGAAAGTTAAGGTACAAGATTATCAATCTAGACCGGTTGTAATTGATAAAAATATTTCCGTATACGATGCGATTTGTACCATGTTTTTAGAAGATGTTGGTACTTTATTTGTTGTAGATCAAGCGACGCTTCTAGTTGGGGTAGTTTCTCGTAAAGATTTATTACGTGCAAGCTTAGGAAAGCAGGATTTAACATCGCTTCCGGTTAATATTATCATGACAAGGATGCCAAACATCGCAATGTGCCGTAGAGAGGATTCTCTATATGATGTTGCGATGGAATTAATAGAAAGACAGATTGATGCTGTACCAGTTGTAAAAGACACGAAACAAGGGTTAGAAGTTGTTGGTCGAATTACAAAAACAAATATTACGCGTGCGTTTGTAAATTTAGTAAACAATGAATAAGTGTAATTTGTTTAAAGTGAGGTAATGTAATGGATAATAAAATCGTATATGTCGTATCTGACTCTGTTGGAGAGACGGCTGATTTAGTTGTTCGAGCTGCAATGGGACAGTTCCCATTTGCTCCTGATATTAGACGTGTACCGTATGTGGAAGATACAGGGACATTAAAAGAGGTAATTTCAATTGCGAAAAGTAATCGAGCACTTATTTGCTTTACGTTAGTAAAACCAGAAATGCGTCAGTATTTGCTAGCAGAAGCGGCAAAAGAGGGTGTAGAGGCATATGACATTATCGGGCCTCTTATCGATCAAATCGAAGAGATTACAGGACAAGTTCCAAGGTATGAACCTGGTGTTGTTCGTAGATTAGATGAAGAATATTTTAAAAAGATTGAAGCAATTGAGTTTGCTGTTAAATATGATGATGGTAGAGATGCACGTGGGATTTTAAAAGCTGATATCGTTTTAATTGGGATATCACGTACATCAAAGACGCCACTTTCACAATATTTAGCTCATAATAAACGATTGAAGGTTGCGAACGTACCACTTGTACCAGAAGTGGATCCGCCTGAAGAATTATATCAAGTTGCAAAAGAGAAATGTTTCGGTTTGAAAATTACACCGGATAAGTTAAATCACATTCGAAAAGAACGATTAAAATCACTTGGGCTAAATGATGGAGCAACATATGCGAACATCAATCGTATTAAAGAAGAAATTGATCATTTTGAGAAGGTAGTAAGTAAAATAAACTGTCAAGTTATTGATGTGTCAAATAAGGCAATTGAGGAGACAGCGAATATTATTGTGAATGCAGTGCAAAACCAAAAAATGTTTTAGCACATTTACCAAGGGTGAATGTGCTTTTTTCGCTCAAGATAAAGAAAAACTTTAATCAGTGGAGTTCTTCATCCTTTACTATTTGGGCTTTTACGGGTAGGGTGTCCCTCACTTAACCTTTTACTTTAATCTGAATTTTGAAATGGGAGTATTACTGCCCGTGAATAGCTGGATAAAATTTAAAAGGATATGTAGCGAAGTTAGAGAAAATATATTATAATAAAAAATTGTGATAAAAAGGTACATTTTACGTTTAGACTTTAATTTTTCAGAATAAACTAGGGATAGGATTTACGGAAAAGGTATGCATTTACGTAAAATCGACAAAAATCTGGACAAGAAAACGCACATTATGGAAGGATTCACAGAAGGGATGTAGAATACAGAAATATGCAAAACATCAGTAAGATTCTAGTTGATGCAGATGCATGTCCTGTGAAGGATGAAATTGTGCAAGGTGGAACAAAATTCCATGTCGAAATTTTGTTTGTCGCATCCTACGCCCATCGTTCGAAAAAACAGCAAGGGAATTGGATATATGTGGATTCTGAGCAAGATGAGGTGGATTTTTATATCTATAAACACGCCAAAGCTTCAGATCTCGTAATCACACAGGATATGGGACTTGCTGGTCTTCTTGTAAAAAAGGGAGTATATGTATTATCTCCACGAGGTACATTTGTGACTGATGAGCAAATGGATACAATTTTATATAGTAGGTATGTATCTGCGAAGTTACGCAGACAAGGGACCTACACAAAAGGTCCAAAAGCATTTTCAACCCATGATCGACAATGCTTTTTAACAAATTTAGAAAAAATATTGTCGAATTATAAAGGAATCCTTTAATTTGTATCGAATACAAAATACGACACGGAGATGGAGTTATGGGGAACAGAATTCCCGAAGAAGTTGTTGAACAGATTCGGACATCATCTGATATTGTAGAAGTGATTGGTGAGTATGTTCAGCTCAGAAAGCAAGGGCGCAATTATTTTGGGCTTTGTCCATTCCACGGTGAGAATTCACCTTCATTTTCTGTTTCATTAGACAAGCAAATTTTTCATTGCTTTGGATGTGGAGAGGGAGGAAATGTTTTTTCATTTCTCATGAAGATGGAAGGGCTCTCTTTCATAGAAGCTGTGCAAAAGCTAGGAGAAAGAAATAATATTTCGGTTGTAGATTATACATCAGGACAAGATCAACAAGAGAACATATCTGATGACAGTGTCATTATGTTACAGGCTCACGAACTTTTGAAAAAATACTATCACCATCTTTTAGTAAATACTGAAGAGGGAAATGAAGCTCTTTCTTATTTACTAAATCGAGGTATTACAAAAGAGATGATTGCAAAGTTTGAAATTGGTTATGCATCTCCAGGTTGGGATGCAGCAACAAAAATATTACAAAAAAGAGGTTTTTCGTTATCGACCATGGAGCAAGCTGGCTTGCTTGTGCGGAGTGAAAGGGATGGCAGTCATCATGACCGTTTTCGCGGAAGGGTTATGTTTCCCATTCACACACTACAAGGAAAAGTCGCAGCGTTTAGTGGAAGGGCGTTGGGGGATGATACTCCAAAATACTTAAACAGCCCAGAAACACCTATTTTTTACAAAAGTAAATTGCTGTATAACTTCCATCAAGCAAGACCGTTTATCAGAAAACGAGGGCAAGTTGTTCTATTTGAAGGATATGCTGATGTATTAGCTGCTGTAAAAAGCAGGATTGAAGAATCAGTTGCGACGATGGGAACAGCTTTAACAGAAGAACAGGCAAAACTTCTGCGGCGTAATGTTGAAACTGTTGTTCTTTGCTATGATGGTGATAAAGCAGGACGAGAAGCGACGATGAAAGCAGGACAATTGTTATCGCAAGTTGGTTGTCATGTGAAGGTTACTTCATTGCCAGATAAGCTTGATCCTGATGAATATGTGCAACAATATGGAACAGCGGCGTTTGAAAATCTTGTAAAGGCTAGTATAAGTTTTGTTGGATTCAAAATAAATTACTTGCGTTTAGGGAAAAATTTGCAAGATGAGTCTGGTAAAGAAGAATATGTGAAAAGTGTTTTAAAAGAGCTAGCATTATTGCAAGATGCAATGCAAGCGGAGTCGTATTTAAAATCATTATCGCAAGAATTTTCTTACTCAATGGAAACACTTTTAGGTCAATTGCACCAATATCGCAAAGAACAAAAGATACAGCAAAAACAAACGAAACAAATTTCTAAGCCGCCTCAAATTGTTCAGGCAAAACCGAAATTTTCAGGTTTTGAAAGGGCAGAAAGAGAGCTCATTTACCATATGTTACAAAGTGCCGAAGTTGCTTTCCGTATTGAACCTCATATAGAAGATTTTCATACGGAAGAACATAAAGGGATTTTATATGAACTATATGCATATTATGAAAAGGGAAATGAACCTTCAGTCGGGAATTTCTTGAGCTGGCTCTCTGATGAGAAATTGAAAAATATTATCACCAATATTTCAACGGATGAATTCATTAATCCAGAATACAGTGATGAAATATTGCAAGGTCACTTAGAGGCGCTAAGCCGCCATAAGCAAAAGCTTAAAAAGATGGAAACCATTTTTGCATTAAAGCAAATGGAAAAAACAGATCCAGTAGAAGCTGCAAAATTTTATGTAGCATATTTACAAAATCAGAAAGCAAGAAGATAGCTTTTTGTATAAAATTTTATTATAATGAATGTTTGTATCTCGCGTAAGGAGGGGAACAGATGGCTGATAAACCAGCTCGTTCTAAACAAATTGAAACTGATATGACTCTTGAGCAAGTGAAAGAACAACTCACTGAGCTTGGAAAAAAACGTGGCGTTCTTACATATGAAGAGATTGCAGAACGCATGAATGGATTTGAAATTGAATCCGATCAAATGGATGAATATTATGAATATTTAGGTGAACAAGGAATTGATTTAGTTGGCGACAACGATGAAGGTCCGAATAATCACCAAATCACAAAGACAGAAGAAGAATTCGATTTAAATGATTTAAGTGTGCCACCAGGTGTAAAAATCAATGACCCTGTTCGCATGTATTTAAAAGAAATCGGCCGTGTGGATCTACTATCTGCTGAAGAAGAAATTCGACTTGCAACCCGCATTGAAGAAGGTGATGAAGAAGCGAAGCGCCGTCTTGCGGAAGCGAATTTACGTCTTGTTGTAAGTATTGCAAAACGATATGTAGGCCGTGGTATGCTCTTCTTAGACTTAATCCAAGAAGGAAACATGGGTTTAATTAAAGCTGTTGAAAAGTTCGATTATCGTAAAGGTTTTAAATTCAGTACGTATGCAACTTGGTGGATTCGTCAAGCGATTACACGTGCCATTGCAGACCAAGCGAGAACAATTCGTATTCCCGTTCATATGGTTGAAACAATTAATAAATTAATCCGTGTACAGCGTCAATTATTACAAGATTTAGGACGTGAACCATCTCCAGAAGAAATTGGAGAAGAAATGGATCTTGCTCCAGAAAAAGTACGCGAAATCTTAAAGATTGCACAGGAGCCAGTTTCTCTTGAAACACCAATTGGTGAAGAGGATGACTCACATTTAGGCGATTTTATTGAAGACCAAGAAGCAACATCACCTGCGGACCATGCAGCGTATGAATTGCTAAAAGAACAATTAGAAGATGTGTTAGATACACTAACAGATCGTGAAGAAAATGTTCTACGTCTTCGTTTCGGTTTAGATGATGGACGAACTCGTACGCTTGAAGAAGTTGGGAAAGTATTCGGCGTAACGAGAGAGCGTATTCGTCAAATTGAAGCAAAAGCGCTTCGTAAATTAAGACATCCAAGCCGTAGCAAACGTTTAAAAGATTTCTTAGAATAGGGTTCTTTTTAAGTTTACTTCACATTTGTGAAGTAAACTTTTTTATTTTGTTAATTTTTGTTAAAATTTAGCTGTCAGTAACGATTACAATTCTTGTAATTTATTTTACAGAATTGTCTTTTGATTTGCAAATGCTCATTTTTCGATTTTTCGATTAATTTCGTTTATTCTATACAAAAATATATGTAGAAAAACAAAAAATATGATGAGAAGCGTTGATATTTATCAAAATAATATGGGATAAAAGGAAGAGAATCAATAAACTGAATTTATGGAATATTTTTAACAACTGATAGTTTTGTCTTTTCTGATAGAACGTTTT
This sequence comes from Bacillus sp. IT-79MI2, assembly GCF_949768135.1. Taxonomy (NCBI): domain Bacteria; kingdom Bacillati; phylum Bacillota; class Bacilli; order Caryophanales; family Bacillaceae; genus Bacillus; species Bacillus sp. IT-79MI2. The sequence goes on from NZ_CATKPV010000051.1 coordinate 69,894, forward strand.
CAAGTACAATAGAAGTAACTGAATCATCTAACTATTTGGGGGTGTAGAGGGGGGAGAAGAAATATGAAACGTAATCCGTTGATTCCATTCGCTCTTATTGCAGCACTGGGCATTATCATTATGTTTGTATTTTCGTTTCAGGGGTTACATAAATCTAAAGAGCTTGCTGATGCAAAAAATGGTGGGAAACCAGCGCAAACGGCATCGAAACCAGAAGATATTGTGAAACAAAGTTGTACGAGCTGCCATGGTGATCAGTTGCAAGGTGCAGTAGGGCCTAACTTACAAAAAGTTGGTGGGAAACTTTCCAAAGATGAAATTAAGGAAGTGCTTACAAAAGGGAAAGGAAATATGCCAGCGAATATAATTCCAGCAGATCAGGCTTCTAAAGTAGCTGATTGGTTATCAAAGAAAAAATAAAGTGAACCTTTAATCCGTGAGAATTGTATGATTCGCATGTAGTGGAATACGACCGATAAAACAAGTTCTTTGCTTATGGCAGGGAGCTTGTTTTTCCTTTTATTCTAAAATACGATGAAATAAATGAATTGTTTTGTTTCTTTACTTGCAACAACTACTGTAAATTCATTATCATGGAGACAGACTGACAAGAGAAGGAGTAATGGAAATAAATGAATGAAGTGAAGCTTTCAAAAAGATTAGAAGAAGTAGTGCGGGAGATTCCAGTAGGATCTACAGTTGCAGATATTGGTTCCGACCATGCGTATTTACCGTGCTATACAATCATAAATAATATTGCTACAAAGGCAGTAGCGGGAGAAGTGGTAGATGGGCCATTCCGTTCTGCACAGGCTACAGTGGCTGAGAGTGGCCTGCAAGAAAAGGTAGATGTTCGTAAAGGAAATGGCTTAGCTGTTATTACACCAGGAGAAGTCGATGTTATTACAATTGCTGGTATGGGTGGAGCACTAATTCGTGATATTTTAGAGAATGGAAAAGAAAAGCTAAATGGTGTAACACGTTTAATTTTACAGCCTAATATTGCTGCACATCATATTCGTGAATGGTTTATTGAAAATGGTTGGGAGCTTATTCATGAAAAAATTATAAAAGAAGACGGAAAGATTTATGAGATTTTAGTTGGGGAAAAAGGAGAACCGCTAACTCCTTATCATGAAAACAAGCAAGCAGAGATATTTATTGGACCATTTTTGATGAAGGAAAAAAGTGATGCGTTTGTAGAGAAATGGGAAAATGAACTGAAAAACTTTCAAAATATCCTGAAGCAAATAGAGCGTGCGACAGAATCAGAAGATACAAAGGCAAAACAAATTGAAGTAGTCGAGAAAATGAAAATGATAGAGGAGGTTTTATCATGAGTAAAATTCCAAATGGGCATGAAGTGATTTCTTTATTTGAAAGTATGTATCCGAAGCATTTAGCGATGGAAGGCGATAAAATTGGTTTGCAGATTGGTGCACTCAATAAGCAAGTCCAGCATGTATTGATTGCACTAGATGTTACAGAAGCGGTTGTAGAAGAAGCGATTCAAATAGGTGCGAATGTAATTATTGCTCATCACCCGCTTATTTTTAGTCCGCTAAAAGCAATCCATACAGATAAGGCGTATGGTCGAATTATTGAAATGTGTATCAAAAACGATATCGCTGTTTATGCAGCGCATACAAATGTCGATGTAGCAAAAGGCGGGGTGAACGACTTGCTTGCTGAGGCGTTGGGATTACAAAATACAGAAGTGCTTGCTCCGACATACTCGGAAGAAATGAAAAAGATTGTTGTATGTGTGCCTGCAACGCATGCTGAAGAAGTTCGCAAAGCTCTTGGGGGTGCTGGAGCTGGTTATATCGGTAACTATAGCCATTGTACGTTTAATAGTGAAGGAATAGGTACATTTATGCCTGGGGAGGGGACAAACCCTTATATAGGCGGAACTGGGCAGTTAGAGCGTGTAGAAGAGGTGAAGATTGAAACGATTATCCCAGCCCCACTAGAGCGGAAAGTAGTAAAAGCAATGTTAACAGCACATCCATATGAAGAAGTTGCCTACGATGTATACCCCCTTGATAATAAGGGAGAAACGTTAGGACTTGGTAAAATTGGATATTTGCAAGAAGAAATGACATTAGGCCAGTTTGCTGAACATGTGAAATCGGCATTAGATGTAAAAGGTACGCGAGTTGTTGGGAATTTAGACGATAAAGTGCGGAAAGTAGCAGTGCTTGGCGGTGATGGGAATAAATATATTACGCAAGCGAAATTTAAAGGGGCAGATGTGTATGTGACGGGCGATATGTATTATCATGTTGCACATGATGCGATGATGCTCGGATTAAATATTGTGGATCCAGGACATAATGTTGAAAAAGTGATGAAACAAGGTGTGCAAAAGCAATTACAGCAAAAAGTAGATGAGAAAAAATTTGCTGTGCAAATTCATGCTTCTCAGTTACATACAGATCCGTTTACTTTTGTATAAGCTCTAAAAAGAAAAATTATAAAATCTTTCTTTTTAGATGGAAGAGAGCATCCGGCTATGCATAGAAGCGGTCAGAGCCTTTTTTTGCCCCATGCCAAGTGAAAACAAAGAGAAAAAAGAGTATAGGTAATTTTCTTGTTCTTCGTAGCAGCGACTTATATGTGAAAAAATCAAAATAGATTTATATTGAATAAAAAAATCCGCTGCTAGTGAGTTAGCAACGGATTTTTTTTATTGTTGTTTTTTTACTTTTACACGTGGCAAGATTTTTTGAAGTGGTACGTTTCGTTTACGTTCCCAAGTTGCTGGGTTCATTGGGTCGTACTGTTCTAAAAAGGCGATTACTTCTTTTGTAATTGGCGTTGGTGTAGAGGCCCCTGCAGTAACAGCGACATTTTCGATCCCTTGCAGCCACTCTAATTGAATTTCGCTTACATCTGCAACGCGGTATGCTTTTGTACCAGCAATCTCTTGTGATACTTGGGCTAAACGGTTTGAGTTATTACTTTTTGGATCACCGACAACAATCGTTAAATCAGCTACATCTGCTTGCTTAGCAACTGCTTCTTGACGTACTTGTGTTGCTAAACAAATTTCTTTGTGAAATTCAGCTGTTGGGAATTTTTTCTGAATGTCTTCCATCAGGTGCTGAACGTCCCATTGACTCATTGTTGTTTGATTTGTTACTAAAATTTTCTCTGTTGGGATTTCTAGTGTCTCCAAATCATTTGCCTTTTCAATAAGATGAACGATGTCAGGTGCAATACCAACGGCACCTTCTGGTTCTGGATGTCCCTTTTTACCAATGTAAATCACATGGTATCCTTCCGCTTTTTTTGTTTCGATAAGGTCGTGTGTTTTCGTAACATCTGGACATGTTGCATCGATTGTCGTTAACCCTTTTTCTTTTGCACGTTGTTTAACTTCTGGAGAAACACCGTGTGCTGTGAAAATAACAGTACCAGAATCAATTTTGTCTAAAATCTCTAATCGACTTGGACCATCTAATGTAATAATGCCATCTTCTTCGAAAGCATCGGTTACATGTTTATTGTGAACAATCATACCTAAAATATAAATCGGTCTCGGTAATGTTTTATCTAGTGCAGCATTGCGTGCAATGACCATTGCATCAACAACACCGTAGCAATAACCACGAGGGGAAATTTTAACAATTTTCATGTGAGTAATCCTCTCCTTCTAAACAAGGAATCCTTTTTGTACATAGTCTTTTCCATTATAAAGGAGGAGCGGACAGAAAACAAAGGATTGTTAGACATATAGTTTTGGTTTTGGTGCCATACGCGGGATATCCTCTTTCGGTAAGGCTCTTTCAATAACTGGTTCTAAAATTATTTTCTTCTTTTTTTTCTTTTTTGAAGGTGGTGGAGGTGTAGTAATTACTTCCACCTCTTCTGCTGATTCTTCAGCAGCACCTTTTCCAGAAGTGAGAATTTTTACGATGCTTGGTATGCTGCGCACAATGGGTCCATACTGCTCGACGACAGGTCCAACAGATTGAGCGACTTGAGCAACTTTTTCAATGTTATTCAACATACCTGTTGGATTGGAGATTAAGTTGGAAAAAAAGCTGCCAATGCCACCGCCACCGCTAGCGCTAGGTATAATCGGTGCTGAGCCACGGATTTCATTCGGATTGTTCATTTGAGGTGGCATCATTTGTTGTGACTGCTGCATATAGGGCTGCTGATGTTGATGCATCATCGGTTGTCCCTCCATTTGTCGATAGGGAGGAACCATTTGCATAAAAGGCTGAGTCGGATCGTGTTTTTTGAATAGCTTCGAGAGAAATCCTTTCTTTTTTTGCATCATAGGAGGTAAATTAGGTATAGGATACGGGGTGTACGGTTGCTGTCCTGTATACATTTGGCCCATAGGAGAGTTCGGATACATAAGAGAACTCCTCCTTTCTTCAGTTAGGTATATACACATACAATATGCAATGAAAAGAAAGAAGGTTAGTTTTTGGAGTGAAAACCTAAACTAAAGATGGATTTTATTATTAGATTTCGATATAATGTAGACTTGACTGATTTGTGCGCGCAGTAGAAATTTTAGAAAGAAGGTGTAACTTATGACACTACCAACATTTACACAATATAATTTTCAACCGTTTTTAATAGATGCAGTTCGTGAACTACGCTTTTCAGAGCCGACAGAAATTCAAAAGAAAATTTTTCCTGTTGTGAAAAAAGGTGTGAGTGTAATTGGACAGTCCCAAACGGGTTCTGGTAAAACACACGCATATTTACTTCCAACATTAAACCGAATTGATGCGAAACGAGAAGAGGTCCAACTTGTCATTACAGCGCCTACTCGTGAGTTAGCACAACAAATTTATCAAGAGATTGTAAAGTTAACAAAGTTTTGTGAAGAAGATCAAATGATTACAGCACGCTGCTTAATCGGAGGAACAGATAAGCAAAGATCCATTGAAAAATTGAAAAAACAACCTCATGTTGTTATTGGGACACCCGGGCGTATTAAAGATCTAGTAGAAGAAAAAGCGCTATTCGTTCATAAAGCTACTACGATTATTGTTGATGAAGCAGACTTGATGCTTGATATGGGATTCATTCAAGATGTAGATAAAATTGCAGCGCGTATGCCTAAAAACTTGCAAATGCTTGTTTTCTCTGCAACGATTCCTCAAAAATTAAAACCGTTTATGAAGAAGTATATGGAGAATCCAGAGCATATTCATATTAATCCAAAACAAGTTGCAGCAGGGAATATTGAGCATTATTTAGTTCCTTCTAGACATCGTAATAAAATTGAATTAGTGAAAAATATGTTACTTCAATTTAAGCCGTATTTAGCAATCGTTTTTACAAATACAAAGAAAAAAGCGGATGAAGTTGCGGACGGATTAGCAGAGCGTGGATTAAAAGTAGGAAGAATTCATGGTGATTTATCACCACGTGATCGTAAAAAAATGATGAAACAAGTTCGTGACTTAGAGTTTCAATACATTGTCGCTACAGATTTAGCCGCACGTGGTATTGATATTGAAGGGATTAGCCATGTTATTAACTATGAACTTCCATCTGATTTAGATTTCTTTGTTCACCGCGTAGGAAGAACAGCTCGTGCTGGATATTCAGGAATTGCAGTGACAATTTATGATCCAGCAAATGAAGAAGCGTTAGATAGCTTAGAAAAACAACGTAATATCATATTTAATCATGTAGACTTACGTGGAGATGAATGGGCTGATTTAGGTGACCGCCGTCGTCGTAAAAGTCGTAAAAAGCCAAATGATGAACTTGATATTATGGCAACGAAAGTTGTCAAGAAGCCGAAAAAAGTAAAACCTAATTATAAGAGAAAACTGGCAACAGAACGTGCAAAAGTGAAGAATAAATACAGTAATAAAAAAAGATAAGGGGAGATCCCTTATCTTTTTTTATCCTTTTATTTACGAATGTGAATCTTTCCTGTAGCAAAAATAAAGGTGTTAGGTGAGGACTAATAACCAGCAGGAATTAAGAAAAACTCCACTAATCTTGATATACTAAGAAGAGTTCCATGCTTTAGAAGCGTGGGAGCGTAACTTGTGAATCTGTTTTAGCAGTATGTTTATTGTTTTGTGAACAAACAATTCACTACATATTTCTACAAATTATGCTATCATTATAGCTATTGTATATTGAAGAGGTGATTATATGTTAAAGATTGGGTCTCATGTTTCTATGAGTGGTAAGAAAATGTTATTAGCAGCAAGTGAAGAGGCTGTTTCATACGGTGCGACAACCTTTATGATCTATACAGGTGCACCGCAAAATACGAGAAGAAAACCAATTGAAGAGTTAAATATAGAAGCAGGGCGTAAACATATGGAGCTCAATGGTATTGAAGAAATTATTGTCCATGCACCTTATATTATTAATGTTGGTAATACGACAAAACCGGAAACGTTTCAATTAGGTGTTGATTTCCTTCGCATGGAAATTGAAAGAACGTCAGCGTTAGGTGTAGCGAAGCAAATCGTACTTCATCCAGGGGCTCATGTTGGCGCGGGAGCTGAAGCTGGTATTCAGCAAATCATTAAAGGCCTAAATGAGGTATTGACGCCAGAACAGACAGTGAATATTGCACTAGAGACGATGGCTGGAAAAGGAACAGAGTGCGGACGCAGCTTTGACGAAATTGCAAAAATTATTGATGGTGTAAAATATAACGAAAAGTTATCTGTATGTTTCGATACGTGCCACACGCATGATGCAGGTTATGACATTGTGAATGACTTTGACGGTGTATTAAATGAATTTGATAAAATTGTTGGGATTAATCGTTTGCAAGTATTGCATATTAACGATAGTAAAAATATACGTGGAGCTGGAAAAGACCGTCATGAAAATATCGGTTTCGGTCATATTGGTTATAAAGCGTTACACCACATCGTACACCATCCACAATTACAGCATGTACCAAAAATTCTTGAAACACCGTATGTAGGTGAGGATAAGAAAGATAAAAAACCACCATATAAGTTTGAAATTGAAATGTTGAAGAGTGGCTCATTTGATGAAGGTCTTCTTGAGAAGATTAAAGAACAATAAGGAGGGGGATTTCCACCTCCTTATTTTAATAGTTTCTGAAATAACGTATTTATTTGTTGAGCGGTAGATGGGGAAGTGACTTTTGCAATCTTTTTTAAAAGTTCTAGTCTTTCTCCTGTATCATAAATGTTGATGTTTTTCCCTTTTATTAAAGGGACAATTTGCTCAGCCTGTTCAGTTGTGATGGGAACTTCATATTCTTTACTATATTTCAATAATTCTTTTGTTGTCATATGATTTAATTTTTTGTTTACAATGTGCTTGATGAGGTTCATGATGTAGTCCTCCTTCAGTTGTTCTTATATCGAAATATATGTGCGGGATGCTTGTATATATTCGCATAGTAGATGCTTTTTTCTATAAGTAAAAGAAGACTATGTTATAATAAAAGAACAAAACTATATAAAAAGTATATAAGGAGGGTTTATGGAAAAAAAACAACATAGAAAAGAAAGTATTATTCACCTATTGTATCGTTTAGTTATGATTGTCTTTGGTGCAACGTGTGCGGCGGTTGCTATTGAACTGTTTTTAATGCCAAATAAAATCATTGATGGTGGTATTATCGGTATTTCCCTCATACTAGATTATCTTACTCCAAACATTTGGTGGTTAAGTTTCTCTACTTTAGTTGTCATCCTCAATTTACCGTTTATGTATTCCGGGTATAAACAAATCGGGAAAACTTTTATGTTATCTTCTGCTTTTGCAATCGTCGCTTTAGCATTTATTGAGTCAACATTACATTCTTTCAAGCCTTTTACGACGGAACCGATTTTGGCAACCGTTTTTGGTGGTCTTATTTTAGGGATTGGTGTAGGGATTGTTATTAGGCATGGTGGTTCATTAGATGGAACGGAAATTATGGGGATTTTATTAACGAAAAAATTACCGTTTTCTGTTGGTGAATTTGTTATGTTTGTGAACTTATTTATTTTTGCTTGGGCAGCATTTGTGTTTGGTGTCGAACAGGCAATGTATTCTGTTATGACATACTATATCGCATTTAAAACAATTGATACGGTTATTCAAGGGTTGGATGAGACAAAGGCAGTACTGATTGTATCAGATCAGTATGAAGAAGTATCAAATGCCATCTTACACCGCCTTGGTCGTGGAACAACGAAACTCGTTGCTAAAGGTGGTTATACAGATAAAGAGAAAGAAGTAATTTATGCAGTTGTTACACGTCTTGAGGTAACAAAATTAAAATCAATTGTTCATGAAATTGATGAAAATGCCTTTATTACAATTATGAGTACGCAAGAGACAAATGGTGGTAAATTTAAATCCGCTATTCATTAAAAGTACGTGTTCAAAAAAGAAGATAAAGAAAGCCAATCAGTTCCAAAGTATGAAGAAATGTGAAAGCAATCTTTGCCGTAATTTTTGAATATCCTTAAAAAGCAGAGAGATTTTCTCTGCTTTTTTGTTATAATAATAAGGTTGTCCGAAATAAAGAATATATTTTTGGGCAGATTGGTTTACAACTATAATAAGTTATACTATAATTCAAATAGAGGTAAATCGGAATCATTCTGAATTAAAATAGGTGAGATGCTATGAAGAATATGTTGGAAATAGAAGGACTAACATTTCGGTATGAAGATCGAAATGTATTAGAAGATATTAATTTGCAAGTTCCTAAGGGAGCTTTTTTAGGTTTGGTTGGACCGAATGGATCTGGTAAATCGACCCTATTAAAGTGTATATTAGGTGTTTTGAAGCCGAAGAAAGGGAGTATTCGGTTATTTGGTATTGATAGCAAGAAGTTTAAAGCGTGGAATAAAATTGGCTATGTTTCACAAAAGGCTAACAGCTTTAACTCTGGTTTTCCAGCAACTGTCTTTGAAGTTGTTTCAATGGGGCTTGTTTCAAAAAAAGGCCTATTTCGTTTCTTGAAGAAAGAAGATAAAGAAAAGGTTACAAAGGCAATCGCAGATGTAGGAATGAGTGAATTTCAAAATCGTAACATCGGAGAGCTTTCCGGTGGACAACAGCAACGTGTGTTTATTGCACGCGCGCTTGTAAGTAATCCAGAATTACTAATTTTGGACGAGCCTACAGTGGGGATTGATGTAAAGAGTGTAGAGAGCTTTTATGAGATACTAGAAGATTTAAATAAAAAACTAGGTATCACATTGATTCTGGTTACACACGATATGGGAGCTGTAACAGAGAAGGTGACGCATGTTGCATGTTTAAATCAGCATTTGCATTTCCATGGAAATGTTGAGAAATTCCGAGAGTTAGAAGATGCAGAAATGTCGATTTTATATGGACATCATGTTCATCGTTTAGAACATGATCATGAGCATCACGGGAGGATATAATGATACAGGATTTTTTACAATATGATTTTTTACGCAATTCTTTATACGCTGGTATTTTAATAGGGCTTGTTGCCCCGTTAATCGGTGTATTTGTTGTCATTCGTCGCATGTCACTGATTGCAGATGCTTTAAGTCATGTGACATTATCAGGGATTGCCGCAAGTTTGTTACTAGAAAAAACGATTTTTACAGGTGGTTTTTTAAATCCGTTATATATGGGAATGATTTTTTCGATAGGTGGAGCACTATTAATTGAAAAATTACGTACTGTATATAAGCATTACCAAGAATTAGCGATTCCGATTATTCTTTCAGCAGGGATGGGAATCGGAGTTGTTTTTATTTCACTTGCGAATGGATTTAATACGGATTTATTTAGTTACTTATTTGGTAGCGTGAGTGCTGTAACAAGCACGGATTTAATTCTTATTGGTATTGTAGCAATCGTAGTTATTGCAATAATTGTTTTATTATATAAAGAGTTATTTTTATTATCATTTGACGAGGAATATGCTGTATCAACAGGTCTTCGTACTAAATGGATTCACTTTATTTTTATTATTTTAGTTGCGCTTGTCATTGCAGTATCAATGCGTGTTGTTGGGGTTCTTCTCGTATCATCCCTAATGACGTTACCAGTTGCCGCAAGTATCCGCATCGCAAAAGGATTTAAACAAACAATTTTCTTTTCCATTTTATTTGGTGAAATTTCCGTGATAGGTGGGCTGTTTGCTTCTTATCAACTTGATTTAGCTCCAGGTGGTACAATTGTTATGCTAGCGGTTCTTATTTTAATCGGTGCAATCTTATGGAAGAAGAAAAAAACTGCATAAAGTAGGGATAGTTATGAATCTGACTGAAGCTTTACGTCTTATGAAAGAAAAAGGCTATAAACACACTGGAAAAAGGGAAGAAATGTTACGTTTATTTGCGGTTCATAATCGTTATTTAACCGCAAAAGACGTTTTAGAGCATATGAAGGATGATTACCCAGGACTAAGTTTTGATACAATCTATCGTAATTTAACGGTATTTGCTGAAATTGGTGTTTTGGAGCAAACAGAATTAAATGGAGAAAAGCATTTTCGTTTTACATGTTCAATTATGGAACATCATCATCACTTCATTTGCTTGGATTGTGGTGGTACGAAAGAAATTACTTCCTGTCCAATGGATTTTATGAATAAAGATTTTAAAGGATACGAAGTAACAGGGCATAAGTTTGAAATATATGGGCGTTGCCCGAAGTGTGCAAAGTAAAAGCTTGTCAGCGTAAAGACTGACAAGCTTTTATTTGTAGTTATAAAACGGCTGCTGGTGACATCCAGGCAGCCGTTTTTATTATTGCTCTTGTTTTTCTTTTTCTTGATTTGCAGCCATTTCAGCAGCAATTACATCAATTTCTTTTTTGAGTTCTTCTACCATTGTTTCTTCTGGTACTTTGCGAACGACTTTTCCTTTACGGAATAATAAACCTTCTCCACGTGCACCGGCAATACCGATATCAGCTTCACGAGCTTCACCGGGTCCGTTTACAGCACATCCAAGTACAGCAACTTTGATTGGTACTTTCAGCGTAGAAATATATTCTTCTACTTCATTTGCAATACTGATAAGGTCAATTTCAATACGACCGCAAGTTGGACAAGAAATAAGTGTTGCAGCATTCGATGCAAGACCGAATGATTTTAAAAGTTCACGAGCAACTTTTACTTCTTCAACAGGATCAGCACTTAATGAAATACGAAGTGTATTTCCGAGACCTTTACTTAAGATTGCTCCAAGACCAGCAGCACTTTTTACCGTTCCAGCAAATAGTGTTCCAGATTCTGTAATGCCTAAATGTAATGGATAATCAAAGGCACGAGCTGCTTTCTCATAAGCTTCGATTGCTAAGTTAACATCAGAGGCTTTCATGGATACGATGATATCGTGGAAATCTAAATCCTCTAAAATTTTAATATGATGCAGTGCGCTTTCAACCATACCATCTGCAGTAGGATAGCCGTACTTTTCTAAAATATGGCGCTCTAATGAACCAGCATTTACACCAATACGAATTGGAATACCGCGTTCTTTTGCAGCAGTTACAACAGCTTCTACTTTATGGCGACGCCCAATGTTTCCTGGATTGATACGTACTTTATCAATGCCGCCTTCAATTGCTTTTAAAGCAAGACGATAATCAAAGTGAATATCAGCAACAAGTGGGATGTTAATTTGTTTTTTAATATCAGCAATAGCATTTGCTGCGCGTTCGTCTGGAACAGCAACGCGGACAATTTGACAACCCGCTTCTTCTAAACGTTTAATTTCAGCAACTGTAGCTTCTACATCATGCGTTTTTGTTGTTGTCATACTTTGTATAATTAATTCATTATTACCGCCAATTGTTAAATTACCGACTTTAACAGGACGTGTTTTTGTACGATGAGTCATTTCATTCACGAATAGATCGCTCTCCTTATAAAAGAAGTTTCTTATTTTGTTGCCTCATATCAAATATAGTATATGTGATATGGAGCGATAGAAACCTATATGCTCGGTTTCACTTTTACTATTGTATCAGCGCCTTTATGTAATTGACAAGGATTAAGTGATGGTTCATTGATATAGCGGAAATTTGTAAGATTTTCCAATCTGAATTTTTGTAGAAGATGTATTTTTATTTAATTGTTTAAAATCATCGATTACTTTTTCAATAGAAGGAACTTTTTTCTTGTTAATCGCTTCTGTAATGGATAAAACAGTATCTCCTGTTTTTACTTCAATCGCTTTATATTGTGCATCCGTTTCTTTTTTGGATTTTGTATCAACATTTTCTTTTTTTACAGTTTGGGCAGCTGATGGTTTTTTGTATGAACTTAACATTGGCAAAGTACCAATTTTTATATCGTAATAAAACACGTAACCGAGAACAAGCACAAGTAAGAGTGTACCAAGTCTTTTCATATTCCTCACTCCTTTGTTAGGAAATATATGCTTGTCCAAAAAAAAAATGCCAAAATGGCATTTTTTATAGTTCGTGTTTTTCTTTAGGTTTTGGTATTTCTTTAATGGTTAAGTACAGAACAATTAAAATGATTGCAGTGTATAAAAGGAATGACCATGGTACATTTATTTTTAATAAATCCATAATCATAAATAAAATTGTTGGAATTGTATAGCTGTAAGCTGTTAATGTCCAAATTTGTGTGTAAGATAACTTCCGCTGATCGCTCATTGCAGAACCAATAAAGGCTAAAATTGTTACCCCTAGGAATGAAATGAATAATTGGAACAAGTAAATGCCTATTCCTACAACAAGCATGAGAATAGGATAAATGCTATCAATGGCTGATATAATATCTTTAATATCTTTTTTCTCAAATGTAAAAGTTTTTGGGATTGTTGCAATTAAACACAATAACGTGATATACAGAATCGTTTTCCCGATTTTTTGAAAACGAAAAAGTGCCATGTCTTTTGGCGAATATAAACTTTTTACTAGCTGCATAAATACGGACATCTATTCACTTCCTTTGCTATATGTATGATAGATTGATGCATAAAATTATTGTAACGTACGAATCTAGAGAACCACAAGTTATATCGTGTGAAGTAAGATTGATACCCCAGTAAGTGGGAGCTATAAAGGAATTTTTGCTATATCAATATAAATTGAAACCTTGACATAAAACCTTTCTTTTAGGTAGGAGAGGGCAACTGGCTATGCATAGAAGCGATCAGATCCTTTTTCCTGTCCCGTCCGATGGTAAAACAAAGAGAGAAAACAAGTGCAGGTCACTTTTTGTTTTGCGTAGTGGGGGATTATTATATATCGAAAAAACAAAATGGATTTATATAATTATTCGCTTGCAGTAAGGTATTTTTTAAGATTTGAAAATAAAAAAGATAGACTTCAGTAAATGTAAAATAGACGAGAGCTCACCATCATTGAGAAATGAGGAAAAGTTTACTGATGGAAGTTTGACTTTAAGAAAAGTAAAAATACAATTGACACTTTTCTTTTTTATATGGTAAATTTATCTTACATTTCTTAATCGATATATCTCGCAGTGACTCAACCATGTAATCATACAGTTTTCAGCTTGTATGAAAGTTCTGTGGAGACTTGGTGGTGTGATTTAAATTTCAGCCACCGATATATACATAATTCTGGACCCTTAGCTCAGCTGGTTAGAGCAGACGGCTCATAACCGTCCGGTCGTAGGTTCGAGTCCTACAGGGTCCATATCCATTTCACATGTTCATCATGTAGACGGGAAGCTTCCTTGTAGAAGGAAGCTTTTTTTACGAAATATATGAGCATTTTATTTGAAAAGAAATGGGGATTTTGCTACGTTAATGATAGCAAGACAATGTGATTTAATTTGTTTTCACCCTATGGCAATTAGGGTAAAATGAAGTTGTATGCCAAGTCATTTTGGCAATACATAAACTGGGAGGAATGTAACAATGGCAAAACATGAATTACCAAATTTACCTTATGCGTATGATGCTTTAGAACCTCACTTTGATAAAGAAACAATGAACATCCATCATACAAAACACCACAACACTTACGTAACAAATTTAAACGCTGCGCTAGAAGGTCATGCAGAACTAGCTGACAAAAGTGTTGAAGAATTAGTTGCAAACTTAAATGAAGTACCAGAAGCAATTCGTACTGCAGTACGCAACAACGGTGGCGGACATGCGAACCATACTTTCTTCTGGACAATTCTATCTCCAAATGGTGGTGGACAACCAGTAGGTGAACTTGCAGCTGCAATTGAAGCGAAATTCGGTAGCTTTGATGCATTCAAAACAGAGTTCGCAAAAGCTGGTGCAACTCGCTTCGGTTCTGGTTGGGCTTGGTTAGTAGTAAACAATGGTGAGCTAGAAGTAACAAGCACTCCAAACCAAGATTCACCTTTAACAGAAGGTAAAACTCCAGTTATCGGTTTAGATGTTTGGGAGCATGCTTACTACTTACATTACCAAAACCGTCGTCCTGACTACATCGGTGCATTCTGGAACGTTGTAGACTGGAACGCAGCTGAAAAACGTTACCAAGAAGCTAAATAATATCGCTTGTTCCGTTTTAGGTAAGTCGATATTGAAGAAGCTAGGGGGATATTCTCCTAGCTTTTTTTGTATGCTTTCTTTTACATAATTGTGCTCGTCTTTGGAAGACTAGAACATGAAGTAAAGGAGAGTTATGTATGAAGTGGAAACATGTAATTGGCGATGTCGAGGTGAATCGTGATTTAATATTGTTACTTGTTATGGGGGGGTTATACACGCTCGCAATTTCTTTATCCAACACGTTTGTTAACATTTATTTATGGAAACAAACACAAAACTATGTGAATCTTGGTTTGTATAATTTAGCAAGCGTTGTATTGCAGCCACTAACATTTCTTTTTGCAGGAAAATTGGCAAAACGGATAGATCGTGCTATTTTACTGCGAATCGGTGTGGGAACATTAGCTGCTTTTTTTATTGTTGTTTTACTCGCAGGAACGCATGCTTCACATTACATTTTATTACTTGGTGGTCTTCTTGGAATTGGATACGGTTTTTATTGGCTTGCATTTAATCTGTTGACATTTGAGATTACGGAACCGGAAACACGTGATTTTTTTAACGGTTTTCTTGGTCTTCTAACATCCTTTTCTGGAATGATTGGGCCAATAGCAGCGGGATATACGATTTCACGTATGGAGAAATGGAGCGGTTATACAGTTATCTTTTTTCTTTCATTAACTTTATTTGCAATTGCTGTTGTCATAAGCTTCTTTTTATCGAAAAGAGAATGTGAGGGGCGCTATGAAATTGTTCAAGTTTTGAAAGAACGTAAGGTTGATAAAAACTGGGGAAGGATTACACGCGCACACTTTTTTCAAGGATTAAGGGAAGGGACGTTTATTTTTGTTATTTCTGTATATGTCTATTTGGCATCAGGGAGCGAATTTGCACTAGGGAAGTATAGTTTAGTCAATTCCGCTGTTTCATTTGTATGCTATTACTTGGTTGCGCGTATGTTAAAAAAGGAGTGGAGAAAAAAGGCGATTTTACTTGGTGGAATTATTTTGTATGTCGTTGTATTTTTAGTTATTTTTCATGTTACATATGTAAAATTACTCATTTATGCAGCATGTATTGCAATAGCTTATCCGATTTTACTTGTTCCGTACGGATCGATGACATACGATGTAATCGGAAGAGCAAAGCAGGCGAGAGAATGGCGGGTCGAGTATATTGTTGTTCGAGAATTATGGTTAAACAGCGGAAGAATTTGTTCGATTTTAAGTTTTTTATGTGCAGTATCATTTTTCCAGCCAGAAAAAAGCTTACCTGTTCTATTATGTATTCTTGGAGCTGGACATTTACTTATTTATTTTGCTGTTAGAAATGTCAAATACGGGGAAGGGAATCCAAATAAACCAAGGATTCCAGCACCTGAAACAACACAAAATCATACCGAACGAGAAGGTTAACTTCTTCTGGATTTTATGCTAGAATAAAAAGACATGTAAAACAGCAGTGAGGACACCTGTAATAAGGTGTCCCTTTCCTATTACATAGCTGTTGGTAGAGGGGGTTCGTATGAGTAAAAAGAAGAAAAAAAAGAAAACCCACGTTCCGTTTCGGCTTAACGTGTTGTTTTTTTGTGTGTTTTTAATGTTTTCAGCGATCATTGTAAAGCTTGGAATGGTACAAATTGTACATGGTGAGGACTATAAAAATGAAGTTGAAAAAAAGGAAAACTCAACAGTAAGTAATCCAGTTCCACGCGGAAAGATCTTTGATAGATATGGTCGTGCGGTTGTGGATAATAACCCAGTTCGTACCATTACGTTTACAAGACTGAAGGGTTCAACTTCGGAAGAGCGTTTAGAAACAGCGAAAAAACTGGCGAAGCTAATTGAAGTATCACCAGATAAATTAACAGAACGTGATAAAAAAGATTATTGGCTTTCTTTACATGAAAAAGAGGCAAAGGAAAAGATTACAAAAAAAGACCAAGCTGAATTTAAAGCAAAGAAAATTGATGATAAAGAAATGGCAGAGCGTCAGCGTAATCGCGTGACAGAGGCAGAAATAAATCAATTAACACCCGAAGATTTAGAAATACTTGCAATTAAGAGTAAAATGGATGGCGGATATGCAATGACACCGCAAATCATAAAAAAAGATGTAACACCAGAAGAATATGCAATCATTAGTGAAAATTTAGCATTGTTGCCAGGTGTAGATACGACAGTTGATTGGGATCGTAAATACACTTATGATGATATGTTCCGTAGTGTACTTGGTGGTGTAACAAGCTCAGATGAAGGGTTGCCAAGAGAACGACTAGATTATTTTCTTGTTCGAGATTATAACCGTAACGACCGCGTTGGTAAAAGTTATATTGAACAACAGTACGAGGATACGCTTCATGGTACAAAAGCAGAAGTGAGAAATATTACAGATAAAGACGGGAATATTTTAGAAACAATAAACGTTTCTAAAGGACAACGAGGAAACGATTTGAATTTAACAATTGATATGGAACTGCAAAAACGTGTAGAAGATATTCTCACGAAGAATTTAAAGCAATATAAAGGTGCAGAACCACTTTTAGATCGTGCGTTTGTTGTGATGATGAATCCGAAAAATGGTGAAGTTTTATCTATGGCTGGAAAACAGCTTGTAGAAGAAAATGGAACAACAGAGGTAAAAGACTATGCATTAGGAACAATGACAAGTGCGTATCCTATGGGCTCAACTGTAAAAGGGGCTACGGTGTTAACAGGATATCAAACAGGAGCAATTACGCCTGGAACAGTACTAGTGGATGAACCAATTCAACTAAAAGGTACACCAGTAAAAGCTTCTTGGAAAACGATGGGCAGCATTAACGACCTTACCGCTTTGAAAATGTCTTCTAACGTATATATGTTTAAAACAGCTATGAATATTGCTGGAGTGCCATATGTTAGAGGTGGTACATTAGATATTAAGAAAAAGGCATTCGATGATATGCGTTATTATTTTGGACAGTTTGGGCTTGGCGTGAAAACAGGAATTGACTTACCAAACGAAATATCTGGTCAGAGAGGTTCAGGTCTTCAACCAGGTTTCTTATTAGACTTAGCAATCGGACAGTATGATACGTATACACCGCTTCAACTTGTACAGTATGTTTCTACAATTGCAAATGGCGGCTATCGTATGCAACCGCAAATCGTAAAAGAAATTCGTCAACCAACATCTAAGCCAGGTGAAGTTGGGAAAGTGATTCAATCGATGGAACCAAAAGTATTAAATCGCATTGATATGCCTGAAGATCAAATCCAGCGAGTGCAAGAAGGATTTAGACAAGTGTTTAATGATTCAGGTGGTACAGGTACAAAATACTTTACAGGTGCAAAATATACAGCTGCCGGAAAAACAGGAACAGCACAAACGTTTTATGGTGGCAATAAAGATATTGGAAGAAATGCAAAAGGTGAACCGGTACCAACTTATAACTTAACGTTAGTAGGATATGCGCCGCTTGATAATCCAGAAGTTGCATTCTCTGTTGTTGTTCCATGGGTACACGATGATAAGTCTGGAATTAACGGAAATATCGGTCGTGAAATTATGGATGCTTACTTTGACTTGAAAAAACAAGAAGTAACAGGTGAAGCACCAAAAGATGAAAAAGGTAAAAAAGGAAAAGAAGAATAAAAATATGTGAATTTGGCACACTATCTTAAAAGATAGTGTGCTTTTTTTTGTATTTTATGCATAGGTTTTAGTAATTGTGGACGAGCATATCCCATACGCGAAATAGGGGGTTGAAAAAGTGAACTCTCTCATAGTATGACCGGTCATATATTTACTTTTGAGAAAAGAAGTGAAAATGAGAAAGAAGTATCGTATTCCTCCACATTATGTTGAACTTTACAAAACTTTTACAAATTATTAAAACCGAATTAATAGTTGGGTATTATTCTTATATCTGTAATCCTGTTACTCCGGGATACTTCTAGGAGGAGCTACACGTGAAATGGACAAAAAAATCTATCAAGATTTTAGCAATATCGACATGTTTCATTTTTTTATATGTGTCTACTCCATCCGCTGCTAATGATGTGAGGGAAGTGAGAATTGATGGATCCTCAACCGTTTTTCCAATTATGGAAGCTATAGCGGAAGAGTACACAAAAAAAGAACCACGTGTGAAAATTTCTATTAGTATATCTGGGACAGGAGGAGGGTTTCATCGTTTTGGCAAAGGCGAAGTAGATATTAATAATGCATCGCGCCAGGTGAAACAAGTAGAAGAAAATTTTATGAAGGAAAATTCCATCCAGTTTACACCATTTGAAATTGCTTATGATGGCCTCACAATCATTGTGAATCGTCAAAATACATGGGCTGATAATATGACAATAGAAGAATTACGTCTATTATGGAGCGAAGATGGGAGAACGAAACGATGGTCACATATTCATCCGAAATGGCCGCACGAAAAGGTGCAATTTTATGCGCCAGGTGTTGATTCCGGTACGTATGATTATTTTCAAAGTGTTGTCTTGCGAAACAATCGTCTTGCAAAAACAGTTGCTTTATCTGAAGATGATCAAGTCATTATGCAAGGGGTAATGAATGATAAAAATGCAATTGCATTTGTGGGATATGCGTACTATATGGCGAATCGGGATAAGGTAAAAGCCGTAAAAATAAATGGTGTACCACCAACGAAAGCAAACATTCAATCTGGTATTTATAAGCCATTGTCTAGGCCGCTATTTGCTTATGTAAACCATGCTTCGATTCGAAATAAAAGCAGTGTGGCAGAGTATGTGGTGTTTATGATGCAACATGCGGGCGGACTTGCTGAAGAAGTCGGATATGTTAAATTACCACAAAAGAAATATAGTGAACAGCTGCGAATGTTAACAGAAATAAAAAGATAATGTCAGGATGGGAAGGGGTTTTCATCTTTGGCTCGAAATGACAAAAGTCAATTTACATTTTCTGTGCAACATTTGATTGAAAGAAATACAATCAAAAGAAAAAAAACGCAGCGAATCAATCGAATGGTTCCGTTACTATTAAAGGCAATTGCTAGCGTATCTATTATAACAACAATCGGTATTGTTATTACGCTAGCGAATGAAACAATTATGTTTTTTCGTGAAATATCAATGTATTCTTTTTTTACTGAAAAAGAATGGTTACCATTTTTTGAAGAGCCTAAGTTTGGGATACTTCCTCTTATATGTGGGACCTTACTTGTAACAACAATCGCTATGATAGTAGCTATTCCAATTGGATTAGGATGTGCCGTATTTTTAAATGAATATGCTTCACACTTTGTTAGAAAAGTGTTAAAGCCCATTTTAGAACTACTAGCAGGTATTCCTACAATTGTATATGGATTTTTTGCTTTAACGATTGTCACACCGGCCTTGCAGCGTGTCATTCCGGATTTACAGTTCTTTAATGCAATCAGTCCAGGCATTGTTATAGGAATTATGATGGTTCCAACAATCGCTTCTCTTTCTGAAGATGCAATGGGAGCTGTATCTAAAGGAATAAAAGAGGCTTCACTTGGGCTAGGTGCAACGCGTTTTGAAACTGTACGAAAGGTTGTGTTTCCAGCTGCATTTACCGGTATTATGGCTGCAATCCTATTAGCGGCTTCACGTGCGATTGGTGAAACGATGATTGTTGTCATTGCAGGAGGTTCAACGCCCAATGTATCTATAGATCCGACGCACTCCATTCAAACGTTAACGGCTTATATTGTGCAAGTAAGCTTAGGTGATGCCCCCCATGGAACGATCGCATACTATAGCATGTACGCTGTAGGCGCGACGTTACTTATGTTTACATTCATGATGAATATGATTTCGCAGCAGATTATGTACCGTTTTAGAAAGGCGATATAAGATGCGAATGCTGAATCATAAGAGAATAAAAGAAAATATGGCATCTCGTTTTTGGAAGGATCAAATATATAAGTCTATTTCCTATATGGCAATGCTATTTTCTATTTGTATACTAATTTTATTACTTTATCAAATTTTTGAAAAAGGTGTAGGTTATCTTTCAATAGATTTTTTTATGAACTTTGCTTCACGTAATCCAAAGCAAGCTGGTATTGTCGCTGCATTGTCAGGAACAATTTTATTTATGAGTATAGTAGTGCCAGTTTCCTTTGTATTTGGAGTAGGTACAGCTCTTTATTTAGAACATTATGCAAAGCACTCTGTATTCACAAGGATCATAGAATTAAATATTCAAACATTAGCGGGTGTGCCATCTGTTGTGTTTGGATTGCTTGGTTTAACAATTTTTGTATACGGTCTTCATTTAGGGGAGAGTATAGCAACAGCAGCGTTTACGATGAGTCTTCTTGTATTACCAACAGTTGTTGTATCGAGTCAAGAAGCGATTCGTATGGTGCCGGCTTCTCTGTTAGAAGCTTCGTATGGCATTGGTGCTACAAAATGGCAAACAATGTATCAGATTGTATTGCCAACTGCCTTGCCAGGAATTTTAACGGGATGTGTTTTGGCTTTATCGAGGGCAATCGGGGAAGCGGCACCATTATTAGTCATTGGGGCACTTGCTTTTGCTAATTATATTCCACTTAACATGTTTGATAGATTCACAGTTTTACCGATTCAAATTTTTAATTGGATGAGTAGACCGCAAGAGGAATTTCAGCATGTAGCAGCAGCCGGTATGATCGTTTTATTAGGATTGTTGCTCATTATAAATGTGGTTGTCTTATGGTTAAGAAATCGTAAGTAGTGGATGAAAGGGGAATTCAAAATGGTAGCAACAGTAGTAAATGTACAGGTGAAAAATGAAGAGAAAATTGAGTCAGCAACGAAGAAGGTTGTATTCGATACAAAAAATTTAAACTTATGGTATGGAGAAGATCATGCATTAAAAGATGTTAATTTAAGTATTCATGAGAATGAAGTAACAGCAATTATTGGACCGAGTGGTTGCGGAAAATCAACATATTTAAAAACGTTAAACCGTATGGTAGAGCTAGTACCTATCGTTCGCACAACGGGAGTAATTGAATATCGAGATCGAAATATTTTTGATAAGTCATATCCTGTTGAGGAATTACGTACGCATGTTGGAATGGTGTTCCAAAAGCCAAATCCATTTCCGAAATCTATCTATGAGAATGTTGCTTATGGTCCAAAGATTCATGGTATTCGTGATAAGAAGACACTTGATGCAATTGTTGAAAAAAGTTTACGTGGTGCAGCGATTTGGGATGAATTAAAAGATCGATTACACGATAATGCATATGGTTTATCTGGTGGACAACAACAGCGTTTATGTATCGCGCGTTGTTTAGCGATTGAACCGGATGTAATCTTAATGGATGAACCGACATCAGCATTGGATCCGATTTCTACATTGAAAGTTGAAGAGTTGATTCAAGAGCTAAAGAAAGATTTTAGTATTGTAATTGTGACGCATAATATGCAACAAGCGGCACGTATCTCTGATAAAACAGCGTTCTTCCTAAGCGGTGAAGTTGTTGAATATACAGATACAAACAAATTATTCACTACTCCTACAGATAAACGAACAGAAGATTATATCACGGGACGATTTGGTTAATGTTTTTGGGAGTAAAAGCCCCTTTATAAGGGGTTTTTATCACTTTATCAAAAATCAAGTAAGAAAACTCCCCACTCAAGGACTATGCTCAGCACAGTCCTTGAGTGGGGAGCTGGATTGCTAGTAACCGCATTCTTGAACGCTTTGTACAATATATTAAAAAGGTGGTTCCAAAGGCGTTTGCCAATGAAATAGAGGGGCATCAGGTCTCCACTCGTGTTACGCATCTGTTAGAGGAGACACATGAGAAACCCCCACTTCAAGATCCAAAGGAGCTAAGTGGTGGGAGTTTTCATATATGTAACAGCTAAAGGGGGAAACAACATGGTAAGGGAGCAATTTCATTATGATTTACACACATTGCAGCAAAAGGTAATTGAACTTGGAGAATTGGCAAGAGAAGCCCTTTCTTGTTCTATGGAAGGGCTTCAGAAGAAAGATGTAGAAAAAGCGCTAGAAGTCATTGATGGTGATTACCGTATGGATAATTTAGAAGAAGAAATTAATGACCTTGCACTTATGCTAATTACAAAACAGCAACCTGTTGCAAGCGATCTGCGAAGAATTTTTGTTTCGATTAAGACAGCAACAGATTTAGAACGTATTGCAGATCATGCCGTAAATATTGCTAAATCAACAATTCGGCTCGGAGAAAAAGATGTATCTGTTAGCTTGCATAGTCTAGAACAAATGTTTACGATTGCCATGGATATGTTAAATTTATCGTTAGAAGCATATCAAGAAGAAAATTTAACTTCTGCAAAACAAATTGCGGAAATGGATGATTCTGTTGACGAAATATATGGGAGAGCGATTCGTGAATTTATTTCCTCTATCCCTGAACATCCTGAAGCAATTACGCAAATTACACAATTATCTTTTATTGCACGTTACATTGAGCGTGTAGCAGATCACATTACGAATATTGCCGAGAATGTTTTTTACTTGGTGAAAGGAAAACATTATTTATTAAATGAATAGGAAAAAATGTTAGCAAGTGATGGAATATCACTTGCTTTTTTAGTCAAAACATGACAAAAAAAGCTCGTTGTCTTGTCCTCTCTATGATGATAAGATGTATCATAATATGATATGGAATAATATAGGAAGCGATTGTTTATCCTGTAAAAAACTCGATTGGTGAAGGTGAACACTCAGTGAAGGACAAGGAAAAACGCCACTGATTAAAATTTCATTTTATTAAGCTATAAAGTAAGCGCTTACTGATGTGATTCAGTGAAGTGAAAAGGTTAATTTCTACATAAGTGACATACATATGATATACAAGGTCGTTCAACATTATAAACGTGGAGGATGAATGTATATGAAGGGGGTTATTTTAGCTGGAGGAAAAGGAAGGCGTCTTAGACCGTTAACATGTAATCTTCCAAAGCCAATGTTACCATTACTTGAAAAACCAGTTATAGAATATAATATTGAGTTACTAAGGCAGCATGGTATTCATGAGATTGCAATTACAGTTCAATATATGAGTACGGCAATTAGGCGATATTTTGGTGATGGAAGTAAATGGGGAGTGAAGTTGCAATATTTCGAAGATTCACCACCGCTTGGTACGGCAGGAAGCATTAAACAAGCAGAAGCGTTTTTAGATGAGCCATTTGTTGTAATTAGTGGAGATGCATTGACGGATTTTAATTTATCAAAAGGAATTGAATTCCATCAATGCAGGAATAGACTGGTCACAATGTTTGTGAAGGAAGTGGAAAACCCACTATCATTTGGTTCAGTCGTTATGAATAGAGAGCATGAAATTATACGTTACATGGAAAAACCGAGTTGGAACGAAGTGATTTCAAATATTGTAAATACAGGCATTTATATTATGGACCCCGAAATTTTTTCTTATATTTCATCAGCGCAGTTTTTTGATTTTAGTCACCATGTCTTTCCTTTGCTGGAAAATAAAAAAGCACTCTTTGGATATGTAGCGCAAGGATACTGGTTAGATATTGGCACATTAGATCAATATCGGCAGGCTCATTTTGACTTACTTACAAAGAAAGTACAGGTACCCATTTCTTATACGGAAGTACTACCGATGGTTTGGATGGGAGAAGGGGTAACGATTGAAAAGGGAACAAAAATTCACGGTCCATCTTTTATCGGAGAAGGAGCGTTCATCGGAGCAGGGGTAATAATTGAGCCATATTCAATTATCGGTAAGTGCAGCACAATATTAGATCATACGCATGTTCAAAAAAGTATTGTTCTTGCCCATACGTATGTAGGAAAACGCTGTGAGCTATTAGAAGCGACCGTTGGAGAAAATGCGATGATTAAAGATGATGTAACTTTATTTGAGAAAAGTGTGGTAGCAGACCGTTGCCAGATTGGAAAAAATACAGTGATACAACACAATGGGAAAATATGGCCTAATAAAGTTGTTGATAGTCATTCTATTATTGCCTCGTCAGGAATTACTGAAAATGAAAAAAACTCAGGTTGGCTGCAAAAAAGCCGGGTAGTAGGTAGGGGCAATATAGAAATGACACCTCAAGTTGTTGTAAAAATAGCAATGGCATATGGCTCTCTTTTTTCAAAAGGGGAGCGTATATTGATAGGGGGATATGATGATGTAAAACTTGATATTTTTAAAAAGCTATTTCTACATGCAATTCATAGTGTTGGCTTGTATACGATGGAATGTCAAGAAATGAACGATTCGGCCTTTCGGTATGCGATCAATGAACTCGAATGTGCAGGGGGCATTTTTATTCGCTTTGAACAAGAAGAAGGAATTGTCATTCAACTATATGGTAAGGAAGGCATAAGGTTATCGTATAAACAGCAAAAAGAAATGGAACACTTGTATATGTCAGAAGCATTTCATTATGTATATGATAAAGACATAGGACGAAATGAAACGGTACATGTTTGTTTAGAGAAATATGTTGAATCTTTATTAGCGTATTTGGATATCGAAACGATACAAAAGCAAACATTTCACCTTCTTATTAATAAAAGAGATGAAATGTTTCAGTTCCTACTCATATCCTTCTTGCGAAAACTAGGTTGCACAATTACATGGGTTTATGCTAATGAGCAAAAAGAACATGTTAAATTGTTAATGAAATCAAGTAGAGCTCATATGGCTCTTATGTTTTATGAACAAGGAAATGAATTTGAATTATATGATAATCATGGTGGGATTTACCAAAGTGCAAATTGTGAAGAAATCGATGTTCCTGATTTATTACTTGAGACGACAGAGAGTGTTTATCCATTATCGTTAAAATTAGGAGAGTGCTATCTTCTTTTTTATATGTATGGTGAACAAAGTAAGTTTCAGATGAGATGGCAGCAAGATATTTTATATCGGATTGGAAAATTATTTGAACTAATTGCTCGGCAAGGAAATACTTTGTCGACGATGTTAGAGCAATCACCACCCCTTTACTTATTATGTGATGAAGTTGTTTGCTCGTGGAAAGAGAAAGGGAAAGTAATGGGAATGTTATTGCAGGATATGGAAAAAAGAGAAGTCGAAGTATTAGAGGGAATCCAATTTAAATATACAGAAAAAGAGTGGTCTTATATTGTTTCTGATGCAAAACATCCTAAATTTCTTGTATATTCACACGCGAGAAACCCAGTAATAGCAAAGGAAAATATGAAAACTCTTATAGAAAAAATTAGACAATATCAAAAGGTGTAGAATTTTTATTTTAAAAGTGGTATTATAGTATAGTCTGATTTAAGTTATTAGTGACTGGAGGGAAATAAGAATGCGTGTGAATATTACTCTAGCATGTACAGAATGCGGAGATCGTAACTATATCTCAAAGAAAAATAAACGTAACAACACGGAGCGCCTTGAGCTTAAAAAGTATTGCAAGCGTGACAAGAAGTCTACGTTACACCGTGAAACAAAGTAAGCAGTAGGAAATTTCCTACTGTTTCTTTTTTTTTACTATGGTTATAACCCTTATTGAAAAGTGATGATACATGAAAAAAATGATAGACTGTTTACAAGAACGTAATTCATTTTTGCGATTAATAATTATAAAGTAAGTAAAGGATCACTTTATAGGGGGAAAAGCGTGTGAAAGAGGAGAAGGTACGTTTACGTAAGAAAATAGTAGAGCAAATGAATTTTTTATCGAAAGAACAGCACAAAACTTTATCAGAACAAATTGTATTTTCTTTATATGAACAAAAAGAGTGGAGAGAAGCGAAAACAATCGGAATTACTCTTTCGATGGAACATGAAGTGAATACATATGTAATTATTGAACAAGCATGGCGAGAAGGAAAAAAAGTTGTTGTACCAAAGTGTAATAGAGAGACAAGAACAATGATCTTTCGTCAAATTACAAATTTTGATCAATTAGAAACAGTATATATGAGCTTGCGTGAACCAATTCCTGCGCTAACAGTAGAAACAGAGGCAAATGAAATTGATCTTCTGTTTGTACCCGGAGTTGCGTATACAAGACGAGGGGAACGTATTGGGTACGGCGGTGGTTATTATGATCGTTATCTGCTGCAGTATGAAGGGAAAACGTTATCATTAGCTTTTGATTTTCAAATTGTAAGTTATATTCCAATAGAGTCGTTTGATCAAAATGTACAAAAAATTATTACAGAAAAAGAAACAATTCTTCAAAATGGACTTGTATAGACAAATAAAAATTGACGAGACTTTTTCTTGTTGATTATAATAAAATATGTGAACGTTTTCTTATTATATTTCCATAATAAGTGGACATAGAGGGTGATGAAATGATATCAATTTATGATATTCAGCAATTGCTAAAAAAATTTGGAACAATCATTTATACAGGTGATCGAATCGCTGATTTACAATTAATGCAAGATGAATTGCGTGAATTAAATCAATCACAGTTGATTGAGCCAAAAGACTATCAAACAGCTTTATTTTTATTGAAACAAGAGATTCAAAAAGAGATGAGCAAGAATTAGATAAAGGTAGGTTAGCAAAAATGGAAGAAAAGTGGTTAGTTGGTGTTGACCTTGGCGGGACAACGATTAAATTAGCATTTATTAATGTATATGGTGAAATTTTACATAAGTGGGAAATCCCAACGAATGCAAGTGAGCAAGGCAAACATATTACATTAGATGTAGCGAAAGCAATTGATAAAAAGTTAGAAGAACTAGGAGAATTAAAGAGCAAGCTAATTGGTATTGGTATGGGCGCTCCTGGACCTGTTCATGTCGCTTCTGGTATGATTTATGAAGCTGTTAATTTAGGGTGGGAAAACTATCCATTAAAAGATTTATTAGAAGTAGAAACAGGCTTACCTGTTGTGGTTGATAATGATGCAAACTTAGCTGCGCTTGGTGAAATGTGGAAAGGTGCTGGTGAAGGAGCAAAAGATCTAGTTTGTATGACGCTTGGAACTGGTGTTGGCGGCGGTGTAATTGCAAATGGTGAGATTGTGCACGGTGTAAGTGGTGCTGCTGGTGAAATCGGACATATTACAGTCGTAACAGAAAATGGATTTCCTTGTAACTGCGGGAAATCTGGCTGTCTAGAAACAGTAGCTTCAGCAACGGGTATTGTACGTGTTGCTATGCAAAAATTACAAGATACAGATGAACCAAGCATACTTCACTCTATGTTAGAAGAAGAGGGACGTATTACATCTAAAGATGTATTTGAAGCGCTTGAACAAGGTGACGCTTTAGCGGAACAAGTTGTAGAAAAAGTAGCTTCTTATTTAGGGTTAGCTGTAGCAAATCTTTCTAGTACGTTAAATCCAGAAAAGATTGTAATTGGCGGTGGTGTATCTAAAGCTGGCGATGCATTGTTACAACCAATTCAGCGCTATTTTGCACAATATGCATTTTCTCGTGCTGTTAAGAGCACGAAGCTAGCAATTGCAACGCTTGGGAATGATGCTGGTGTAATTGGTGGAGCTTGGCTTGTGAAGAAGCATAAATATGAAGTTATGAAGTAAAAAGAATAGAATCAGTCAGGGCGAATCGGAATTAAGGTGAGACTACTGGTATTTGTAAAATAATGAAAAGAGGAAGGGAGATCCCTTCCTCTTTTCATTATGAAAAATCTTGATGGGAAATAGAACTGTAAGTGAATTAATGAGTTGGTGGGTACCCGCTATAAAGGACAGTCATGACTGTAAACCAACCAAAAACAAGTACAGTTGCAACAGCAAAACCGCCTGCTAGTAAATTTTTTTCACGTAACGTTCTAAGGGTTGCGAATACAGCTAACAGAGTGACTAGCGCAAAAATGATAACAAGACCCATATATAATCCCCCTCTGCTCTCTCATTCTTTCGTTTGAGTTTTTGCAATATTTCTTCTTTTTTATTGTACATGTTTTAGAAATGATTGTCGAGATAGCATCGTTTCTTTTCCTAAGGGGAAGAAATGTTGTATCATAAAAGTAAGTTCAATAACTGGAGGAGATTTAAAAATGGAATGGATACAAATGCCATTAGGACCATTACAAACAAATGCATATATTTTAAGTAATGATCAAAAAGAATGTATTATTTTTGATCCAGGTAGTGAAGGAGAGAAGCTTGTAACGTATTTACAAGAAGAACAATTAAAGCCGCTGGCTGTTTTATTAACACATGCTCATTTCGATCATATTGGTGCAGTTGATGCTGTGAGAGATGCTTTTCATATCCCAGTATATGTACATAAAGAAGAAGTGGATTGGTTAGGAGATGCGACTGTAAATGGTTCGCAAATTTTTATGATGAATCGAAGCATTACAGCGAAACCCGCTGATCAAATTATTGAAGGCGAAGGAATGTTAACGATTGGATCCTTTACATTTGAAATGTTTGAGACGCCAGGGCATTCTCCAGGCAGTATTTCATATTATTGCAAAGAGGCAAATGCTGTATTTTCAGGAGATGTATTATTCCAAATGAGTATTGGTCGAACAGATTTACCAGGTGGAAGTTTTGCAGAATTAATTGGAAGCATTGAAGAAAAATTATTTGTACTGCCAGATGACACAGCAGTATTATGTGGACATGGTCCAGAAACAAATATTGGTTCCGAAAAAGAAAATAATCCGTTTTTACAATAAGGAGCTATATGGGGATGGAGCTCGTTTTAAGAAAATGGATGGAAAAAGAAAAGGATTATTCGATTTCATATAGTACATATATGAACCTTGCACTGTATGATGAGGAGTACGGATATTATATGAAAGAACGTGAAAAAATCGGAAGAAATGGTGACTTTTTTACGAGTAGTAATATTTCTTCGGTATTTGCAAGGACGTTCGCTCGTTTTTTTATTCGACTTGTCCAAAATGGAGAGATCCCCCCGAATGTTTGTGAAATTGGAGGGGGAACAGGGAGATTTGCTTATGATGTTTTACAGGAATGGAAACAGTTATCTCCAGTAACCTATGCAGAGTTACGATATTCTATTATTGAAGTGAGTCCTTTTCATAGAAGGTTGCAAAAACGTCAACTTGGTTCATTTCAAAATATTTCGCAGTACAAGTCCTATAAGGAATTAGGGGAGTCTTTTACAGGAATCGTTTTTTCAAACGAATTGTTTGATGCATTTCCTGTTGAAGTGATAGAGAAGCGAGCTGGTATTTTGTATGAAGTTCGTATTACGTATACGGAGCAGCGGGAACTTACAGAAGTATTGCGGCCGTTAGAACAAGAAGTAATACGATGCTATTTACGAAGACATAAGATTGAGCTTTATGAAGGACAGCGCTTTGAAGTACCAATAGCAATGGAAACCTATTTACAAGAGATTATAGGATGGCTCAAGGAAGGCTTATTCATCACGGTTGATTATGGGTATACAAGAGCGGAGTGGATGCATCCTGCGCATCATGAAGGGAGTCTAAGGGGGTATTATGACCATAGGCTCATTCAGAATCCTCTGAAGTATCCAGGTGAAATGGATATTACAGCGCATATTCATTGGGATGAATTGAAGAAAATAGGAGAAGAAAGCAGTCTTCATACAGTGTGGCATACAAAACAAAGGGGGTTTTTACTTGCGGCAGGTATATTAGAACAACTTGCTAGTCATCAAGATTCCGATCCTTTTTCTGAGAAACAGAAACAAAATCGAGCGGTTCGTTCCATGATTTTACATGGGGGAATAAGCGATGCTTTTGATGTTGTTATGCAAAAAAAAGGAATGCCACATTTTGATTTAAAGCATTATTTACATATATAGAAAAAAACAAGACACAGAATGATTCTGCGTCTTGTTTTTTGATACGACTTTAGGATATGTAGTATTGTATATTTTCTCTCATGATATATATTTATATTAAAGATATGAGATAGAAAATATAGAATACGCCCTTTTTGTTTGGTTACCCCTAACCTAGTAATACACGAACAAGTTGGATAATTGTTTCATTTTCTACTTTGTAGTAAATTTCCAATCCTTTTCTTTCACTAGAAACGATTTTAGCGCTTTTTAATTTCGCTAAATGTTGCGAAATTGTGGATTGTGGCATATTTAATCCTGTGTACATTGTCGAAACATTGCTTGGACCGCGTTCGATCAATCCCTTTACAATACATAAACGAACAGGGTGAGCAAGAACTTTCAGTAATTCTGCATTATTTTCGTATAGTTCTAATTCCTTTTGAAAGGTTTCTAACATGTTTTTTCCACCTCCATGCGAGCTGTTATACCCATACTATACATACCAAAAATCTAAAGAAAAGAAAATAGTTGTTGCAGAAAAAATGTTCTAAAGTAAAGAAATTGTAAGAAAAGAGAACATGATGTAAATAACTTTGCAAAATTTGTACGTTTGTAACACAGTATTTTTTGTTAAGAATCGTGAATATACAGATACATTTGTAACACAATTTTATCATGATTTTTTTATTCTTTCAATTAATATACGAAATTTTAAAAATAATAAGAAAAAAGGATTTTATATGTTTCTATAGAATATAATCTTGGATGAAAAGAAGGTAGACAACGGAAGTAAATTAAATATGAAGATGGTTCTTATGGAGAGGATATATTAATGGCTTATTATCTTCAATAGAGGGACTTTGCCTAAGTGCATATGATGAGTTTATGGTGGTCTATCCTTTTTTATTATGTGAAACATTTTATTTCTGTATCAGATGGGAATTTTCTCATGCATTCACAGGTTCCTCTACAAAAGAAAGCGCATTTTCAAAATCGGTAATTAAATCATCTACATTTTCAAGGCCAACTGATAAACGGAGCAATGAATTAGAAATACCTCTTTCATCGCGTGCTTTTTGTGATAATGCTGCATGTGACATTTTTGCAGGATAGGAGAGGATGGATTCCACAGCTCCTAAACTTACTGCAAATACAGGAAGTTTGACTTGTGATAAAAATTTTCGCAAAGCATCTTCAGATTGTAACGTGAAAGATAAAACAGCACCGGCAGATTGTGCTTGTGAGTGTTGTATGTCATAGCCAAGGTGTGATTCTAATCCAGGGTAATACACATTCTGAATTTTCGAGTGTTTTTGTAAATAAAGAGCAATTTTATTCGCGTTTGTTGCTGAGTGTTCGAGACGTACGTGTAATGTTTTCAGACCGCGAAGAACGAGAGAGCAATCTTGTGGGCCTAATATAGCGCCAAATGCATTTTGCAGGAAGCCGAGTTTTTTAGCAAGTTCCTCATCTTTTACAACTGCTAATCCAGCTGTAACATCACTATGACCAGCAATAAACTTTGTCGCACTATGGAGAACCACATCTGCTCCAAGTTCGAGTGGTTTTTGGAATAGTGGTGTTAAAAATGTGTTATCAACAAAAGTAAGAGCTCCAGTAGATTTCGCTAATTCGCAAACAGTACGAATGTCGGTTACTTTTAATAATGGATTGGAGGGTGTTTCAATGTAAAAGACTTTTGTATTCGGTCTAATGTTTTGTTTTACTGCCTCTACATTTGTCATATCAACAAATGTATGTGAAACACCGTAACGAGACAGAACCTCTGTTACAATGCGATATGTTCCCCCGTATACATCTTCTGAAATGAGAACATGATCGCCTTGTGAGAGAAGGAGGAAGGCAGTAGAAATCGCTGCAATTCCAGATGCGAAGGCAAATCCTTTTGTTCCCCCTTCTAATAAAGCGATTATGTCTTCAAGTGCTTCACGTGTTGGATTCCCAGAGCGACTGTAGTCGTATTTTCCAAAGGCATCTACATCAAATTGATGAAATGTTGATGTATTATAAATGGGAACGTTAACAGCTCCTGTTTGTGAATCATGTTTATATTGGTTATGAAGTAAGAGTGTATCTAACGAATAACTCATATTCTTACACCTTCTTTTATATGTTTAATAGCTTGCTTTAAGTCTTGAATTAAATCATCCCCGTTTTCAATGCCAACGGAAAAACGGAGAAGACGATTACATACCCCGCGTGCTGTACGCACTGCTTCCGGGATATCTGCATGTGTTTGTGTTGCTGGATATGTCATTAAACTTTCAACCCCGCCAAGACTTTCTGCAAATGTAATTAACGATAAAGATTGTAAGAAAGGATTTACCCATTTTTCATCGCGAAGACGAAACGAAATCATGCCGCCCCTTCCTGGATAAAAAACATCGGTTACACCATTCTCCTCATTTAAATAAGAAACGATTTTCTTTGCGTTTTCTTCATGTTGATTCATACGAAGAGCCAATGTTTTCATACCACGAATTAATAACCACGAATCAAATGGACTTAATACAGCACCAGAAGCGTTATGATAGTGGGCAAGTGCTTCGCAAAGTGTCTGACCTTTTGCAACGACAAGGCCGCTTAGTACATCGTTATGTCCACCTAAATACTTTGTTGCGCTGTGAAGGACAATATCTGCGCCTTCTGTTAATGGTTGTTGTATATAAGGAGTGTAGAAAGTATTATCGACAATTAGAAGTAGGCCGTGCCGTTTTGCGACAGTTGCGACAGCTGCAATATCAGTGACTTGCATTAATGGATTGGTCGGTGTTTCGATAAAAATAGCCTTTGTTTGAGAAGTGACAGCTTGTTCTATTTGTTTAATAGATTGTGTATCTACGTATCTACATCGAATATTCCACTTTTCCTCATGTTCCGAAAATAAGCGGTAGGTCCCTCCGTATAAATCTTCTGATACGATAAGTTCATCTCCAGAACGGAATAAGGAAAGAATAAGAAGAACAGCTGCCATTCCAGAACTACAGGCATAGCCTTGTTCACCTTCTTCTAAATCAGCAATTGCGCGTTCTAAAAGACCACGTGTTGGATTTCCTGTTCGTGAATAATCAAAGCCTGTTGATTTTCCAATTCCTTCATGACGATAAGCTGTTGAAAAGTAAACAGGGGGATTAACTGTTCCTGTTGTAGTTTCGCTTCGATTTCCGATTTGTGCTAGTTTTGTTTCGATTGTTGACATGTGAAATTCCTCCTTTATAAAAATAAAAAAAGCCTTCTAAGAAGAAGGCTTTCATGCGAATATAGTCTTCTTCTTATCTGTCAAATCTTTTCACAATTTGCTGGAATTAGCACCTTATTAACGAACATGTTAATGGTTGCTGAGGTGTCATAGGGCCAGTCCCTCTACCTCTCTAGATAAGAATATTTTGTATGAAATTTTATTATGCTTTTAACTTTACAACAAAAGATAATTGAATTGCAACTTTATTTTAAACAATTTTTATTCTTCTGATAATTCAATTGACTTTTAGTCTATCCCATGCTAAATTTATGAGAAAATTAACAAAGATTGTTAAAAGGTACACGTATTTCCTTTTAAAACATAGATGAATAATAAAGAAAAACTCTTATTGAGAGCGGTGGAGGGAAAGGCCCTGTGAAACCCGGCAACCTTCAAACGAAATGTTTGAAACGGTGCTAATACCTGCAAAACAATTTGTTTTGCATGATAAGAGGAGGATTGATGATGTCCCCCTCTTCAAGATGAAGAGGGGGTTTTTATATTGATAGAAAAGAGGGAGACAAGTGAAAATTCTAGATTTAGTATCAAAAGGAATTGTTATCGGTGATGGCGCAATTGGTACGTTATTACATTCTCATGGTTTGCAAAGTAGTTTTGAAGAATTAAACTTATCTGATCCAGATCTTATTATATCTATTCATAAACAATATGTAGCTGCTGGGGCAGATATTATTCAAACAAATACATATGGTGCAAATGAAGCGAAATTGCGCATGTATGGTTTGGAAAACCAGGTCACCCAAATTAATAAAGCAGCGGTTAAACTTGCAAAAGCAGCTGTAACAGATAAGAACGCCATTTTAGGGACCATCGGTGGGATGAAGCATATCGGAGCCGTTACAACGACTGATATGGAACGAGAGTTTATGCTACTTGAGCAAGCGGGAGCATTATTAGAAGAAAAGGTTGACGGATTATTATTAGAAACATTTTATGATGAGTTCGAATTGTTACATGCAGTGAAAGTATTGCGAAAACAAACAGATATTCCAATTATTGCACAGCTAGCGCTTCATGAAGCAGGCACAACGCAAAATGGAAATGATGTAAATGGAATATTAACGCAGCTTTTAGATTACGGTGCAAATATAGTCGGTTTAAACTGTCAGTTAGGACCGCTTCATATGACGGAAGCTTTCAAAATGATATCGATTCCTAAAAATGGTTATTTGTCGGCTTATCCAAATGCAGGCCTTCCAAACTATGTAGAAGGATGTTACGTATATGAAGGAAGCCCTGCTTATTTTGAAGAGATGACACCGAAATTTATTGAGCAAGGTATTCGTTTGTTAGGGGGCTGTTGTGGTACAACGCCAGCACATATTGAAGGGATGAAGCGTGTAATTGCGAATGTAACGCCTGTTACAGAAAAACAAATTGTTCAAAGACAACAAGTAGTTCATATCCAAACAAAACGTGCTAGCACTCATGTTACCCTTGCAGAAAAAGCGAGGAAGCAAACAACGGTGGTTGTTGAACTAGATCCCCCAAAAACATTAGATACGCAGCGTTTTTTTGAAGGGGCAAGGGCATTGAAAAGAGCGGGAGCAGATGCCATTACGTTAGCAGATAATTCGTTAGCATCCCCGCGCATTTCAAACATGGCAATGGGGGCATTATTAACGAAGCATGATATTCCAGTACTGACGCATTTAACGTGCCGTGATCATAATGTCATTGGTTTGCAATCTCATTTACTTGGTTTATCAGCTTTAGGAATGGAAGAAGTGTTAGCTTTAACAGGTGATCCAGCGCGAGTGGGGGATTTTCCTGGAGCGACTTCTGTATATGATTTGTCTTCTATTGAATTAATTAAAATGATTAAAGAAATGAATGATGGTCGATCTATTTTAGGAAAATCCATTGGTTCAGCGACAAGGTTTTCTGTTGGAGGAGCTTTTAATCCGCACGTGAGACATTTAAAAGCAGCGGTGAAGCGGATGGAGAGGAAAATTGCAGCTGGTGCAGAGTATTTCTTAACACAGCCAATTTACGATGTAGCCTTAATTGAAGAAATATACGAGGCGACAAAACATTTAGAAAAACCAATTTTTATTGGAATTATGCCTTTAGTAAGTAAACGTAATGCTGATTTCCTTCATTTTGAGGTGCCAGGCATTACATTGCCTGAGGAAGTAAGACAGAGAATGGATGGGCATGAAACGCAGGAGTCTGCAATTGAAGAAGGAATTCGTATTTCTCAAGAATTAATTAATGCCGCAATGAAATACTTTAACGGTATTTATCTTATTACGCCATTTTTGAAATATGAAATTACAGAAAATCTCGTTAAGTATGTGAAAGAAAAGCAAGAAGTGAAAGAGGGAATCAACTGATGAGACCGATAGAAGAGAGATTACAACATGATATTTTAATATTAGATGGCGCGATGGGAACGATGATTCAGCAGGCAGATTTAACTGCAGAAGATTTTGGAGGCGAAGAATACGAAGGTTGTAATGAATACTTAGTAAAAACAAGGCCAGATGTTATTTTAGGTATCCATAAAGCTTACATTGAAGCGGGTGCGGATATTATCGAAACAAATACGTTTGGTGCTACGAATATCGTATTGCATGATTATGAGCTATCTCATTTAGATGAAGAGTTAAATGAAAGAGCGGCGTTTTTAGCAAAGCAAGCGGTAAAGGAGAGTGGTAAAGAAGTATATGTAGCAGGTGCGATGGGGCCAACAACAAAAGCAATTAGTGTAACAGGCGGTGTAACATTTGAAGAACTAATTGAAGCTTATACGAGACAAGCTCGGGGCTTATTACGAGGTGGCGTTGACGTATTGCTTGTAGAGACAAGCCAAGATATGCGTAACGTGAAAGCGGCGTATTTAGGGATTCAGGAAGCGTTTACGGAAGCAAATCATACGGTTCCGCTTATGATTTCAGGAACCATTGAACCGATGGGAACAACGTTAGCGGGGCAAACAATCGAGGCATTTTATTTATCAATTGAGCATATGAAACCATTATCTGTCGGATTAAACTGTGCTACAGGACCAGAATTTATGCGCGAACACATTCGTTCTCTTTCTGACTTATCAGAGTGTTATATTTCTTGTTATCCAAATGCTGGTCTTCCAGACGAGAATGGACATTATCATGAGTCACCGACTTCACTTGCAGAAAAGGTGAAACAATTTGCTGAAGAAGGGTGGATCAATATTATCGGTGGTTGTTGCGGGACAACGCCTGATCATATACGAGCGATAAAAGCTTCACTTGAGTCCCTTAAACCACGTGAGAATCATGAACGAGAAGGCCACGGTATTAGTGGTTTAGAAGCGTTGCAATATGATGATTCTATGAGGCCATTATTTGTTGGAGAGAGAACAAATGTTATTGGATCAAGAAAATTGAAGCGATTAGTAGCTGAAGGGAATTTTGAAGAAGCTGCTGAAATTGCGAGGGCGCAAGTGAAGAAAAATGCCCATATTATTGATATTTGTATGGCGGATCCAGATCGTGATGAAGTGGAAGATATGGAGAACTTTTTGGCAGAAGTAACGAAAGTATTAAAAGTTCCGATTATGATAGATTCAACGGATGATAATGTTATGGCAAAAGCTCTCACGTATATACAAGGAAAAGGGGTTATTAACTCTATTAATTTAGAAAATGGAGAAGAGCGTTTTGAGAAAGTAACACCTCTTCTTCATAAATATGGTGCGGCAATTGTAGTAGGAACGATTGATGAAGCAGGTATGGCAGTTAGTGCAGAAAGAAAGTTAGAAATTGCAAAGAGAAGTTACGAGTTATTAACGAAGAAATATGGTATACGTCCATCCGATATTATTTTTGATGCACTCGTTTTCCCGGTAGGAACTGGTGATGAAGAATATATTGGTTCGGCAGCAGCGACGATAGAAGGGATTCGTCTTATTAAAGAATCACTGCCAGAATGTTTAACAATTTTAGGAGTAAGTAATATATCGTTTGGTTTACCGCCAGCTGGTCGCGAAGTGCTAAACTCGGTCTTTTTATATCATGCAACAAAGGCTGGGCTTGACTACGCAATTGTGAATACTGAAAAGCTAGAGCGCTATGCATCCATTCCAGAAGGGGAAAAGGAACTCGCAGATGCACTATTATTCGAAACAACGAAAGAAACACTGGAAGAATTTACGAACTTTTACCGGGTTGCTAAGAAAAAAGAAGCAGTCATACAAGAAACATTAACACTTGATGAAAGGTTAGCAAATTATATTGTAGAAGGAACGAAGCAGGGTTTACATGAAGATTTAAGTCTCGCACTAACAGAAGAAAGAAAGCCCCTTGATATTATTAACGGTCCGCTTATGATGGGGATGGACGAAGTGGGTCGTTTGTTTAATAACAATGAGCTTATCGTTGCTGAAGTATTGCAAAGTGCAGAAAGTATGAAAGCTGCTGTTGCGTATTTGGAGCCTTATATGGAATCTAGCGATAGTGCGAAAAAAGGAAAAGTATTATTAGCAACTGTAAAAGGTGATGTACATGATATTGGCAAAAACCTTGTAGAGATTATTTTATCAAATAACGGCTATGATATTGTCAATTTAGGAATTAATGTACGCTCTGATCGCATTGTGCAAGAGGTAAAAGAAAAGAAACCAGACATTATCGGACTTTCTGGATTATTAGTAAAATCGGCGCAGCAAATGGTAGCAACTGCCGAAGATTTACAAGCGGCAAATATTGATATTCCCATTGTTGTAGGTGGTGCAGCATTGACAAGAAAGTTTACAGATAACCGTATTTCACCTTCCTATAATGGACTTGTATTATATGCAAGTGATGCGATGACAGGACTCGATCTTATCAATCGATTGCAAAAAGAAGAAGAACGAGAAAAAATGAAGCAGGATAAAAAAAATCGCCACATTCATGTCGTGAAACAAGAGGAGAAAAAAGTGGAGATACCAGCTGTCATTGAACCGTTGCCGAAAGCAAAAGTTATGGTGCCGGACTCAACAAAACGGGTTGTACTTCGTGATATTCCAGTTTCACATCTTGCACCATTTTTAAACAGGCAAATGCTAATTGGTCATCACCTTGGTTTAAAAGGAAATGTGAAAAAATTATTAAAAGAAGGTGATAAGAGAGCGCATGAGTTAAACAATTTAATTGATGAACTATTACAAGAAGGACAATCTTGGCTACGTCCAAAAGCAGTTTATCAATTTTTTCCTGCCCAAAGTGATGGACAAACTATTATTATTTATGATCCAGAAGATCGTACACGTGTGCTAGAGCGTTTTTCATTCCCAAGACAAGGGAAAGCTCCGTACCGTACATTAGGGGATTACTTACGTCCTGTCGGTGATGAAATGGATTATGCCGCCTTTTTATCTGTTACAGTGGGGCAAGGTGTTCGTGATATTGCGGAAGAATGGAAAGAGAAAGGGGATTATTTACGCAGCCATGCGATTCAATCGTTAGCGCTAGAGCTAGCAGAGGGACTCGCTGAAAAAACACATATGTTGATTCGTGATCGTTTTGGAATTCCGGATTCACCGGAGATGACGATGGAAGAGCGATTCCGTACAAAATATCAGGGAATTCGTGTTTCTTTTGGTTATCCAGCTTGCCCAGAACTTGCTGATCAAGAAAAACTATTTCGCTTAATTCAGCCAGAGGAGATTGGAATCTCACTAACAGAAGGATTTATGATGGAGCCAGAAGCATCTGTAACGGCAATGGTATTTGCTCACCCTGAAGCACGATATTTTAGTGTACTATAGTGTAGAAGGGGGAGAGGTATGAAAAGAATAGTCTTTACAGGCGGTGGTTCGGCTGGACATGTGACACCTAATTTAGCAATTATTCCACATTTGCAAAAAAAGGGCTGGGATATTTCTTATATAGGTTCTCATCAAGGGATTGAAAAAACGATTATAGAGAACGAAGGAATTCCATACTATGGTATAGCGAGCGGAAAGTTACGCCGTTATTTTGATTTAAAAAATATAAAAGATCCTTTTCTCGTTATGAAGGGTGTTATGGATGCTTATGTACGAATAAGAAAATTAAAACCTGATGTTATTTTTTCAAAGGGTGGTTTTGTATCTGTACCAGTGGTAATTGGCGGATGGTTAAATCGTGTTCCAGTCTTGTTACATGAATCGGATATGACACCAGGGCTAGCGAATAAAATTGCACTCCGTTTTGCTTCAAAAATATTTGTTACGTTTGAAGAAGCTGCACAACATTTGCCAACAGAAAAGGTGGTTTATACTGGTTCGCCTGTGAGGGGAGAAGTGCTACGTGGAAATCGTGAAAAAGGATTACACTTTCTTCGGTTCCATACTAGAAAACCAGTTATCACGGTTATGGGAGGAAGTCTAGGGGCAAAGAAAATCAATGAAACAGTACGAGAAGCATTGCCACAGCTCCTTAAAAATTATCAAGTTGTTCACCTATGCGGAAAAGGAAATCTAGATGAGACGTTACAAGGTATAGAAGGGTATAGGCAATTTGAATATGTGCACGGAGAATTGCCAGATGTGTTAGGGGCAACTGATTTTGTCATCTCACGAGCTGGATCGAATGCGATTTTTGAATTTTTAACATTGCAAAAACCGATGCTTTTAATTCCATTACCGAAAGCTTCAAGCCGCGGAGATCAAATTTTAAATGCACAATCGTTTGAAAGACAAGGGTATGCAGCGGTTTTATATGAAGAAACTGTAACAGTGACATCCCTTATGAAGCATATAGAAGAGTTAAATCATAATTGTGAGAAGTATAAAAAAGAATTAAAAAAGTATAGTGGAAAAGAAGCAGTACAGACCATTATGAAATATATTACGGAGGCATGATTTCTAAAAAATCATGTCTTTTTTAGTAGAATGAAAGGTTCGAAGAATTACTTTATTTATGTTACAATAACAGAGATTTAATAGGGGAATTCCAGTTCTTTAAGCGTGAAAATACGAATGGATTAGGAGTGACTGTGTTGGAGCTGAGTCTTTATGAAAATACTGCTCTGATTATATGTTTTGTGCTATACGTTGGTAGTGTTATTATTTACATTTCAAGAAAATTTTCACAAGAACGAAACTTAGAAAAATCGGAAATAACAGCTGAGTTAGAAATGTTAGCCGATGAAAGTGATAAAAAGCAAAAAATAAGAGAAGAGCATGAGGCGCCCCACCACTTAAACGCAAAATAAGTTTTGAAGGTGGGGATTTCTTTTGGCGAAATCCTTCTCTATTATTATCATTAACGATAAAAAAGGAGTTTCCCTTTAGTTTTTATAAATATGGGTATGATTCTAAAATGTTTCAAAACTGGGAACAATGGATGCTGTTGGAACAACCACTACCAGCTCTATGCGCAGATCGTATAGATTATACACTTCGCGATTTATATACATATGGAATGATTTCAAAACAAGAAGTTCTTACATTTTTAAATCAATTAATTGTCCATGAAAAACAAATCTGTCTTAGTACGCTAGAGGCGGCAGAGTGGTTTACAACAGTCTATTACAAAGAAACAATTGATTTCTTTCTACATCCATTAGGCTCATATAGTTATCATGTATTAACAAAAGTTTTGCAACTAGCGTTAGAAAAGCATGTGATACATACTGAAGATTTCTTGTGCGATGATGAGGCAGTGCTTCAAAAATTGAAATGTTGTCGTGATGAAGAGATAACGAGTGTATTGGCTACTTTACATCCAAATGTAATAGTAGAAGAGAATAATCAAGAGTATGATATTTGTTACTCGGGTGGGAAGCAACGCTTAATTGATCCACATGTCTATATGAATGGTAAAATATATAAAGCGTCTCGTTTATCTGAACATGTAAGGTTATGCAATCAAAATGCGAAAGAGAACTTCAATCAAAATATATATTTAAAAATAAAGAAAGCATAAAGGAGTTATAAATATGAACTTAGAACAAGGATGGGAAACAAGCTTCTTAGAAGTTATACAAAAAAGTGAATTCAAAAAAGGTGCACTGCGTAGTCAGCTACTTTGTGCAGACGGGGAAGAAGTAGAAGAACTTGCAGACGATTATGGATATGATGAAATTGTAAATCGTGAACATGATGAAGAACTCGCAGAAATTTTAGGTGAAGAACTCTTTAGTGAAATGGAACGTTATGTATTTCTATCTTCACAACCTGAAGAAAAACTTATTTCATTTGTAAATGGTTTAGGATTTCATATCTTAGATTGGATCGTTCTTCTTGAAACAGAATTTGGTATAGATAGTGCAGCGTTTACATCAGATGCAGTGAAAATGCTCGAAAAACGTTTTAGACAGTTTCCATACATAGAGGATAAGACAATTTTTGATATGACAATTGGAGAAGCAATGGATGCATTAGAGATTGTGACGAGTTTACAATTGAAAGAGAAGATGAATATACAATAATGAAAATGAAAAAGAACGTGAGATAATCACGTTCTTTTTTACATAATAATAATTTTGTCAGTTAATTTTTTTTGTCCTGTAAGAAGTGCATTTAAATACTCGACTTTTCGTATACAAGATTGAATGTGTTTTTCAACTTCTTGTAACTCTGCTTGATGATGGGTTTCAATCGGATGAATTTGCACGTTAAACTTTTCAAATTGGCTGCTGTATGTTATTTCTGCATAGCCGCTCATAATATCGGTTTGGTTATGAAATAAGAATTGTTTTGTTTCCTCACAGTATGTTACATCTTGAAATCCATATGATTTTAATGCTTCGATTACTTTTGTAATAATTGTTATATCCATTTTTCTCCCTCTTTACGCAGTTCTGCTTTTCCATTATAACATGAAATAAATTTAAGAAAGCGTTTCCAAGTGCAGTTTTTCCTAATTTTCACGTATAATTTATAAAAATGAAACAAAGAAAAAATAATTGTAATAAAGGAAGGACTCTTTTACTGTTTCATCATATATATACAGAAATAGGTGTAATAAAAGGAAACGTATTTTCAAGTTGAGCGTAGTAAAAGAGGTGAGAATCTTGGATTTTGATATTACAGGGCAAAAAGCATATGTAAAAGATGGGCCGTACCGGAATCGGATTGGAATTGTAAAACAGAAGGAACAGCAAGCAGAACCAAATTTTATCATTGTAATTGACGACCAAAA
This sequence comes from Bacillus sp. IT-79MI2, assembly GCF_949768135.1. Classification (NCBI taxonomy): domain Bacteria; kingdom Bacillati; phylum Bacillota; class Bacilli; order Caryophanales; family Bacillaceae; genus Bacillus; species Bacillus sp. IT-79MI2. The sequence continues at coordinate 112,433 of NZ_CATKPV010000051.1, forward strand.
CATCGATGTAGAGTTAAAAGATATTGTTTTAGTAGGGGTAGATGTGCGGCAATTTCATGAATGGTGCGAACACAATGGCTATTTGTAAAAGGGACGGGCTGTGAAGAGGAACTTTTATTTTTACTATGTGCTTGAAAAGGTTATATCAATAGATAATGATGATGGGGATATTATGCTCAATATAGGAGCATATATCCTTTTTCTGTTTATACACTTGGTAACGAAGAAAGTTTTTATCTGTAATATTCAGAAATAAAAGAAAATTACTTGATGTAGTAATAAATTTCCATTAAGCTATAAATAGAAACAGTGTAATAACGCTACAATAAAATGTTCAAATGGGTAATCAACCGTGGGGGAAATCAAATGAACTTAATGCAAAAAGCAATAGACATGGCAGAAATCTATAAACAAAATCCAAAAGTAGAAGCAATTCTTTTGGCAGGATCCGTATCAAGAAACTGGCAAGATGAAAATTCAGATATAGAGTTACATATTTTATGGTCAGCACCGCCAGAAGATGAAGATCGCGGAGGTCCTATTAAAAATATTGGTGGGACCATTTTGTCATATCATCCGTATGAAGAGGAAGAGTGGTCTGAATCCTATTTAACGGGAGATGGAGTTAAGTTAGAAATAAGTAACTTTTTAACTGTAACGGTTAAAAAGTTTATTTCAGATGTAGTCGATAAGTACGAAACGGACTATGAGAAACAATGTATTGTGGCTTCCGTTCAGGATGGTGTGAGCTTGCATGGAGAAGAAATAATTAGAAAGCTAAAAGATAGAATTGCAGAATATCCTTTAGAACTTTCCAAACAGATGATTGAAGAGAATCTGTTGCTAAGTAATCGTTGGAATAACCGCGAAGCACTTTTAAGGCGAAAAGATTGGCTGATGCTATATGATGTGATTTGTGAAGTACAGAAGAATGTATTCGGTGTTTTGTTCGGCCTTAATAAAATGTATGTGAATCACCCTGCATTTAAATGGATGGCTTTTAATATCGAACGAATGATAATAAAACCTGAAAATCTTTATGAGAAAATGACGAATATCCTGATGGGAAATCCAGAAAACAGCGTAAAGGAATTGGAATTATTAATCAAAGAAACATTAATTTTGGCAGAGAAACAAATTCCAGAATTGGATCTTCGGGAGCAAAAGAAACAGATTAGTTATGTGAAGTAATGATGATAGAGTGGTGGTGTTAAATATTATGTTTCATAAAGGGGTGAAGGAAATTAGAAAAAATATGTATTTGTTTATTTTAGTTATAGTGTTTTTGAACTTAATTGGATGTTCTAATATCACAAGTTCTTCAAAATCTTCTTCATCAGCTAAACAAAAGGAGATAAAAGAAACATTAATGGTATTTGAGAAAAAAGAAATAAAAGAAATCACATTAATAAATATAAACGAAGATGATATTTCTAAAGCAGGAACGGATAATGAAGATCTAGTAAATCAAATTGTTACAGCAATCAAAGCTGGTACATCTAAAAAAATATCTTTAGATAAAAAAGCAAGGGATGCTGTACATGCTAATATGGAAGTTATTTTTAAGGATGATTCTAAGGAAAGTTTGTTAGTCTGGGTAGATGATAAAAATAACATTATAATCGCAAAAGATGTAGATAAAGGTTCTGTTCAAGGAATTCAAATAAATGGGGATGTTCCTAAAATAGTATTAAATTTTTTAAAACAGGTATAGGGAATAAAAAAAGGAATGCTATATCAATTAGCATTCCTTTTTATGAGAATTCTTCCTTCTTACGAAGCAACTTCCTTACTTTTTACATCCTCTTGATTATACGTCTCATGATCTAATTCACCAAGCCATTTACTAGAAATAAGACCTGCTGTCATTGATCCGCTTACGTTAAGAGCTGTACGACCCATATCGATTAATGGCTCAACAGAGATAAGAAGAGCAACAATCCCGATTGGTAAGTTCATTGTTGAAAGTACGATTAATGCTGCGAATGTTGCTCCGCCGCCTACACCAGCAACACCGAATGAGCTAATAGCGACAACTGCGATTAAAGTTAAAATAAATTGTGGTTGTAATGGATCAATTCCTACAGTTGGAGCGACCATCATCGCCAGCATAGCTGGATAAATACCTGCGCAACCATTTTGACCGATAGATACCCCGAAGGAAGCAGCAAAGTTTGCAATTCCTTCTGAAACACCAAGTTTTTCTTTTTGTGCTTCAATATTTAGTGGCATTGTACCTGCACTAGAACGAGAAGTGAAGGCGAATGTTAATACTGGGAATACCTTTTTCAAATATTGAATTGGATTTAAACCAGAAAGAGCAATTAATAATAAGTGAATAACAAACATAACGATAAGTGCTACGTAAGATGCTAAAACAAAGTTACCGAGTTTTAAAATGGCACTTACATCACTACCAGCGACTGTTTTTGTCATAAGAGCTAATACGCCATATGGAGTAAGGCGTAAAATTAATGTTACCATACGCATTACAATTGCATAGACAGCATCAAGCATTTTCTTAAATAACTCTGCTTGTTCTGGATATTTTCTTTTCACACCGATAAAGGCGATTCCGATGAACGCTGCAAAGATTACAACAGAAATTGTCGAAGTTGGACGTGCACCAGTTAAATCAAGAAATGGATTTGTAGGTAATAATTCCAATAATTTTTGTGGAACGGGTGTTTGTTCAATTGAACTGAATTTTTCTTCCACTAATTTTAAGCGAGCCGTTTCTGCATCACCTTGTTGTAAGCCAGTTGCTTGAACGTCAAACCCTGCGCTTGCTGCGATACCAACAGCTGCAGCGATTCCAGTTGTAAGAATTAAAATTCCAATAATAAGTCCGCTAATTTTACCAAGATTACTTGTTAATTTTAACTTTGTAAATGCTGAGATAATAGAAACTAGAATAAGTGGCATAACGATCATTTGTAGTAATTTCACGTAACCACTACCAATTAAGCTAAACCAGTTATTCGAATCCACGATGATTTTAGAAGTAGGTTCATAGATAAATTGTAAGATAAGGCCAAATACAATTCCGATCCCTAAAGCAGTAAATACGCGTTTATTAAATGATACATGCTTGCGCTGCATATAATACAATATGCCAACTAATACGAGCATGACCGCTATGTTAATACCGACTAGCAGTGTATGCATGATGATTCCCCCTAATTCCAATCTGTTATATAGAATATATTTCAATAAAACCTATAAGTCAACTAGGTAATTAGAGAAAATAAAAAAAGATGGCAATTTGCCATCTTTTTAATGCCCAGCGCCAGGGACAAGTAGAAATGTTGTATAGTATGTAAACCCAATGAAGAAAACAGTTAAATATGCCCCGAATACGTATATATACATACGCTCTGTTAATTTTAAATAGCTTAAAAGTACGAAGAATCCTGTTTGTCCTAAAAATAATAGTGCAGTTGCGTGCATATCCCCTAAGTAAAACATAACCGAGAAAATTCCAGTCCAAAAGCCGAGAACGCGAAACATGCGCTCCATGCAATCTCCCTCCTTTTCTAAAAAAGTAAACCTCTCTTCATTATAGTTTATTTTTCTTACTATTGTAAATATTTGCGAAAAAAGAAAAGAAGCCAAATCAAATTGACTTCTTTTTGACACAATTTCATATGAAAACAAGTTATAGCTGAACTTTGTAGTTACAAGATTTACATCCGTCTAATAAAGTATCATGTCGTGTTAATTCCATGCTCGGGAATAGGATTCCAAAAATCCCCTTCATCATATCGCTATGCATATGGCAAACTTCTTCAGGATGATGGACAGCAACTTCTTTGAATGGGCAATTGTACACGTCATAGAAAATTTGTGTACCATCTGTGCTTAATTCAAATGAAGGGGATAGGCCAGCAGTTGATAATGCTTCTTTTGCAATTTGTACTTTATGTTCTAATGTTAATGAATCTTCATTGACATTTAAACGCTGCATATGTTGTTCCATTAATTCTTTACCAAATTGTTTGCCTGTTTCGTATAGTACCTTTTCACCGGCCACGCCAAGGCTAAGTAATGAATTGAAAGCGATTTTCGCTAATAATTGATAATCGCGAAATGGGAATTGCAGCTGAATTAAGTCTTCAGATAATACATAGAATCTGCTTGGTCTGCCACCTTTTCCCGTTTTCTTTGTTTCAGATCGCAACATATTGACATCTTCTAATTTTGATAAATGTAGACGTGCTACGTTTGGATGGATATTAAATTCATCTGCGATTTCTTGTACAGTTACGTGACTATGTTTTTGAGAAATATATTTATAAATATAATAACGAGTTGGATCAGATAGTACACCTGTAATTTTTAAAGCTTGTTCCATGAGGATCTCCACCTTTATCACTTTATCCAAGATAATAACATTATAATACAGATAAAGTTGCTTATAGTTAATTTTAGGCAATAATTCAGAAATTGTTCATAATTTCACAAACATATTTTCCCCTTTTTCTCTGTTGAAAATACGAAAGTCGCTATTTTTCTTTTATATTTCCGCATGATATATACATAGTGAGGAGGAGATCATTATGAATGGTGTTGAACATTTTGCCAATACAATTATGAAGGAAGCATGTGCATTACAGGCATCCGATTTACATATCGTGCCGCGACAAGCAGATGCAGTCATACAATTGCGCATTGGAAAAGATTTAGTAACGAAGCATTGTATTGGAAAAGAATTTGGAGAAAGACTTGTTTCGCATTTTAAATTTTTAGCATCTATGGATATAGGGGAGAGACGTAAGCCACAAAATGGATCATTGTATTTACAAATTGATGGGCAAGAAGTGCACTTGCGTCTTTCTACACTACCAACTGTGTATTTAGAAAGTCTCGTCATTCGTTTACACTTGCAAGCGTCGGTTCAACCACTTTCCCATCTCTCTTTATTTCCAAGCTCGGCAAAAACACTTCTCTCTTTTGTACATCATTCTCATGGATTACTCGTGTTTACTGGGCCGACAGGATCTGGGAAAACAACGACAATGTATGCTTTGTTAGAGGTAGCCAAAAAGGGACAAACACGTCGTATTGTTACACTTGAGGATCCGATCGAAAAGAGAAAGGATGGCTTGTTACAAATTCAGATTAATGAAAAAGCAGGTATCACGTATACAACTGGTTTAAAAGCGATTTTGCGCCATGATCCTGATATTATTTTAGTTGGTGAAATTCGTGATGAAGAAACAGCAAAAGTAGCTGTGCGTGCGAGTTTAACAGGCCATTTAGTAATGACAACACTGCATACAAACGATGCAAAAGGAGCTGTGTTACGTTTGATGGACTATGGGATTACGCGGCAAGAAATTGAGCAATCATTGCTTGCTGTGGCAGCACAGCGTCTTGTTGAATTGAAGTGTCCATTTTGCAAAGGGAAATGTTCGCCGTTATGTAAAGCAATGAGGCAAGTGCGGCAAGCAAGCGTTTATGAGTTGTTATATGGCCATGAATTGAAAAAAGCTATTCGTGAAGCGAATGGAGAGCGTGTAACCTATCATTATGAAACGTTGCAATCATGTATAAGAAAAGGATATGCCTTAGGCTTTTTAGAAGAGGATGTTTATGTTTGAACGAAAAGGGTGGCGATTACATGAACAAGTCTTGTTATTAAGAAGACTTGGGGAATTGTTAGAAAAGGGCTATTCACTTTTGCAAGCATTAGAGTTTCTGCAGTTTCAGTTATCTTCTCAAAAACAAATTCAATTGCAACATATTGCAGAAGAATTAAAAAATGGTCAAAGCATTCATGATGCTTTTCACCAACTTATGTTTCATCCAGACATATTAAGTTATTTATTCTATGCACAGCGGCATGGGGATATTTCTTTTGCGTTGCAACAAGGAAGTGTACTACTGCATAGAAAAGATAAACATCAAAAAGATATGATGAAAGTGCTTCGTTACCCGATATTTTTATCTTTTTTTCTATTAGGGATACTTGCTGTATTCAATTTCGTTTTGCTTCCACAATTTGAAACATTATATAGTTCCTTGCGGGCTTCTTCTGTTTCATTTACCGATCATATTATGCTCCTTATTCGAATGCTCCCGTACATGATTGGAGGATTTTTTCTCTGCCTCGTTTTAGGAACATGTATATATGTATTTTATATACAAAAACTTCCCCCAGTTCAAAGAATGAATATTATGATTCGTATTCCTCTTATAAAAATATTTCTTATTTTAACAAATTCTCATTATTTCTCTGTTCAATTAAGCGGCTTATTACAAGGAGGACTATCGGTACTAGAAGCCTTAACGTTAATGGTTGAACAAAAACATCACCCGTTTTTTCAATGTGAAGCCACTCGAATTGAAGAATTATTAATCGCGGGAGAACAGTTGGATTCTATTATTATGAAGAGCGGTTATTACGAGAGGGAACTGTCTTACGTGATTGCGCATGGACAAGCAAACGGAAACTTAGCGACAGAATTAGGAGACTATAGCGAATTAACGATTGAAAAAATGGAAGGAAAGGTTCAACGTATTTTAGTCATTATTCAACCACTTTTGTTTACATGTATTGGCATAATTGTTGTTCTTATGTATTTAGCGATGATTATGCCGATGTTTCAAATGATGAATTCTATTTAGGAGGTAGTTTAAATGAAAAATGAAAAAGGATTTACTCTTTTAGAAATGTTATTAGTGATGGTCGTTATTTCGGTATTACTTTTATTAATTATTCCAAATGTAATTAAACAGCGCTCTTCCGTACAAGGAAAAGGTTGCGATGCATACGTGAAATCTGTCGAAGCGCAAGTGCAAGCTTATCAATTAGAAAAGAATAAGATACCAACAGTAGATGAATTAGTGAAAGAAAAGTACATTACTTCTACAACGTGTCCAAAAGGGGAACCGATTAGTATTTCAAGTGAGGACGGCACAGTATCTGTTGGTAAATCGTGAAACAAAAAGGATTTACATTTTTAGAGATGCTTCTTGTCTTATTCATCATTTCTATATTAAGCGTCGTCACTTACTTTAATGTTGCTCCGTTATATGAAAAGCAAAAGGTAGAGCAGTTTTTGAAGCAATTTTCACAAGATATTTTGTATATGCAGCAGTTAGCTATAAACCGCCGGAATCTTCATATGTTGCGATGGAGTCCTGAGAAACATATGTACAGTATTTGGAAGTCTGGGGATGAGCGTTCCCTTTTTATCCGGGAATATGAACGAGATATAAAAATTGATTTGAATACTTTTCCAAATCCAATGACCTATAATGCAAATGGAAATATAAACAAAGCTGGTACAATTCTACTTTCTTATCGCTCGCGCACCTATGAAATTGTATTTCAACTTGGGAGAGGAAGATTTACGTATCGTGAAGTGTCAAAAAGGGTCGGTTATGCTGGAAATGCTTGTATCGTTAAGTTTATTAATGATGGCTGTGTCGCTATTACTTCCGCAAACACTCCTAATCATGCAAGAAAGAAAAAATATTCAATTTCGGTATAAAGCACATTCATTGTTGAAGAGGGAAGCAGCACTATATATGTATCAAAATCAGCTAAAGCAGCAAAAAGAGGAGGTGATAGATGGCGTTGTGTACTGGATACATTGGCGGGGAGAAGAAGTTTGTACAATTTGGAAAGATACCAAACAAAGAAGGATGGAACAATGTCGTCATGTCAAAAAGTAAAGAGGTAGAAGCAGGATTTACGTTATTAGAAATGATGTTATGTTTATTGTTTTTATCTATTTTCTTTCTTCTTGTGCCGCGCCTCCATAGTTTATTTATCGAGAAACCATATTCAAAGCAAATAAACAGTTGGGAATGGAATGTGTTCCTGGAACAAGTACAATTAGAGTTTCGAGAGAGTAAAGCCGGGAAAGGTGTCGAGTTAGAGAATAAAGAAGCTCTAATACTTTTTCAAATGAGTAACGGTGCGAATGTAACATATGAAATGTTAGGAAATAATATCGTGAGAAAAGTAAATACGTTAGGAATGGAAATTATATTACAAAAGGTAAATTCGGTTTCTTATGACTTAACACCTCATATGTTAATTATACATGTGCAAGATATAAGCGGTAAAATGTATCACGGTGTAGCAACGCGCTACACACCCATTGAGCTGAAGACATGAGAAAACAAGATGGTTTTGCGATGCCAGGAACGTTAATTCTTCTCTTCTTACTATTCTCATTCTTTATATATGAAATAAATATGTTGAAATCTGATCAAAGATTTTATAAGGAGGCGCAGCAAGAATTTTTGTTAGAAGAGATTGCTGATCAAGCAGTCTCCTCTATAAAGGATGATTTGCAGGAAAAAGAACAAAATGCTGTATTTTCGTTTCGATACGAAAATGGTGAAGCGAGCGGGAATTACGTATTTGAAAATGAAATTATATTTGTCGCATTGCAGTGTATGACGAAACAAAATCGCTCTTATAAAGTGAACTTTCAGTACGATAAAATAAATAAAAGAGTTATGAATTGGGTGGAAGAGAGATGAGGGAGAAGTTACATTACCATTACGTTTTGTTCTTGATAACAAATTAAGAACAAAACGTTTTTTATTAATTTGTGCAAGTAGTATATAAAATAAACCACGTTAGCTTATCTTTCGTTATAATACAAATAATTAAACAGACAGAAAAGAGGTAACAAAATGAAATCCATTTACATAACAGGCTTTATGGGAGCCGGAAAAACAACAATTGGGAGGATGCTAAGTGAGCAACTCCATATTCCAGTTGTAGATACAGATCAAAAAATTGAAGAGAAGCAAAGGAAGGAAATTCGCGATATTTTTGCAGAAGAAGGGGAAAATGCATTTCGTCAATATGAAAGTGAAATGCTGCGTTCGTTATTAACGAGTAATGTAATTATTACAACGGGTGGTGGCATCGTGGAACGCGCAGAGAATCGTCAGTGGATGAAAGAGAATGGAACCGTCGTGTATTTATATTGTGATCCATATGTTATTGCAGAGCGCCTTCGTGAAGATACGACACGTCCATTATTTCAAAAAGAAAATATTGAGGCGTTTGTGGAGAAGTTTGAGAACCGCCGGGCATATTATGAAGAAGCGGATATATATATTGATACGACAAATAAAAGTGTGGAAGAGATTATGGGGGAGCTACTGCGTAAGATTAATGCGTAAAAAAGTGGACATACTAATCAAGTAGAGGTGATGATATGTCTACTAATGATTATGTGCGTTTTATGACGCAACAATTTGTATCGTATATGGATGCTCCAAAAGAGGATCGAAAGCAAAAGAAAGAGCAGCGCCGTGCTGAAAAAGCGCCGTTTTTAAATAGATGGTTCGGTATGATGCCGCTTAGCGCTGCTTTGTTCTATCAAAACGTTAAGAAGAAACGAAAAAAATCAAGTTAATAAAAATTGGAATGATTTACCGCTAGTAATGATGCTAGGCGGTATAGTACAATTTTTGCGATGAGTGTATACTTGTCATCGATTCGACAGATAAACCTATAAAAATCCCCCTGTACACATATTGTACAGGGGGATTTTTATTATTTCTTGTGATAGTTTTTAACTTATTGTGTAGATTCTTTCTGTTCAGTTACTGAGTGTATTTTATTATTAACCCATACAAATCCTATCCCAATACATATGGAAATTCCCCAGCCAACAGCGGTCATGATTGCTCTCATTTCACCATATCCTTCTACACCAAAAACAGAAATGAAATAGATTTTTAAAAAGCTTTTTAAAATGAATTGGAGACCAAAAAATAGTGTTAAATATTGCAAGGCTGGATATATGCGTTTGTCACGGTAAAGAGCGCGGCTCTTATCTCGGTCATGTCCTTGCAAGGCTGCGATATCAGCTGCGAAATATAACATGAGTGGTTTTTTAATAAAGATTGTACAGATGACAATGCATCCGAGTACGATATGATAATATGCGTCATTCCATAGCATTCTCTCAGCAGAACCAGATAGTAAGTCTACTGTCGTGTTAGCAATAAGGGTAATAAGAATAAAGAACCCTGTAACGTTGAACTGCTTTTCTTTCTTAAAGCAGTACAGTGTATAAAGAATTCCCGGTACTGAGGAAATAAGCATTGCATAATAAGGATCAATATGTGTTTTTGCAAATTTCCAAATGAGAAAAGGGAAGACGAGATAAAATACAATATCGAATATAGCTTTCTTATTTTGATTCATTTTGTGCCTCCTTAGTTATAGATATATTTTACAATACAATTTCTGAATATTGTACAAGATTAATTGATAATTGCAATCAAATTAAAATTATTTTAATTTAGTGTTGACTTTAATTTGATAACTTATATATAATAAAAATTATAATCATTACAAATTAGAAATTAATCTCAATTAGCTTCGGGAGGATGAATATAGATATGACAAAACGTTTAGTAGGGAAACAAGCACCACGTTTCGAAATGAGTGCAGTAATGCCAAATAAAGAATTTAAAAATGTTAGTTTAGAAGAAAACATGAAAAATGATAAATGGACAGTATTATATTTCTATCCAATGGACTTCACTTTCGTTTGTCCAACAGAAATCATTGCACTATCTGATCGCTACGATGAGTTCGAAGATTTAGATGCGGAAGTAATCGGTGTTTCTACAGATACAGTACACACACATTTAGCATGGATTAACACAGATCGTACAAAGAATGGTTTAGGCGACTTACGTTACCCATTAGCAGCTGATACAAACCATGTTGTATCAAGCGAATACGGCGTGTTATTAGAAGATGAAGGAATCGCACTACGTGGATTATTCATCATTAGTCCAGAAGGCGAATTAATGTACCAAGTTGTACACCATAACAATATTGGACGTGAAGTAGACGAAGTATTACGTGTATTACAAGCATTGCAAACAGGCGGCCTTTGCCCAGCAAATTGGAAACCAGGACAAGAAACTTTATAATTTATAAGTCGTAGGAGGAATAGATAAAATGAAATTACGTGAACAAATGCCATCATTAGAAGGTGCAACAGAAATTTTAAACGACGCAGTAACGCGTGAAGATTTAATTGGAGATAAGCCGACATTAATTCACTTTTGGTCTGTAAGCTGTTACTTATGTAAAGAAGCGATGCCAGAAGTAAATGAATTACGTGACGAGTATGATGATCACTTAAACGTTGTAGCAGTTCATATGCCTCGCTCAGAAGAAGATTTAGACTTAGCAGTAATTGAAAAAATGGCAGAAAGCCACGATATCATTCAACCAATTTTAGTTGATAGTAAACATGCGATTACAGATGCATTTGAAAATAAATATGTTCCTGCTTACTACGTATTTGATAAAGAAGGAAAACTTCGTCATTTCCAAGCAGGCGGCAGCGGTATGCCAATGCTTCGCAAACGTCTTGAGCGTGTACTAAACGAAGCAAACGAAGCGTAAGTTATAGTTTAGTAGAAATAAAAAAGATTGCCTCTAGCATGGTAATCTTTTTTATTATATAATAATTAAAACGCTTTCATTTTTAAGAATTTGTTCACAAAATTGACGAAAAAATACATTATTCCTATCGTCATGTTGTTTTATAATGAAACTAATCATCTATACATGCATACAATATTGTGAAATAAATAACATAAATAATCTATATAAATGTAAACGTTATCAAAGAGAGAGGTGGAGACAATGAGTAAATTTTTCTTCAATCATAATCCAGCAACATTAGAGGACGGAAGGCTTGTAGAATATGCTGAAATTATTTATGGGGAAGGCGGCCGTTCTGTATTAGAAAATTTAATGGTGAAAGCATCTATCAGGTTGCGTGATCGTTATCCACATAAATCTGACGAACAGATCTCTCATCTCGTAAATCAAGGCTTACACGATATGTTTCAGAAATATGTGAAGGAATAAGAGGAGCGAAAAGCTTCTCTTATTTTATTGAATAAGGAATGCTTCTATAGCTGAAAATAAGGGGGGATTTAAAAGAGCAAGGAGTGAAAAAGATGAGTAATGGTGTAGGGCGTTCGAAGAAAAATCTTCCAACAGATGCAAACCATGTGAGTGCAAAAGATAGAGAATATCAAAAGCGAATGACAGAAAAGAAACAACAAGAACATAACGATGGTCGAAAGTATAATGGAAAAATATAAGAAAAGCTCCTTCTCATATGAAGGGGCTTTTCTTATGAAAAAAAATGATTAGCGGTTACATAAAAGAGCCCACCATTTATAATTTGCATTGTAATACGCGGTTCATATTGCTCTTGTAATGCTTGTTTTTCTATTTCGTAGCTTTCGGGGAGTTCCTCACTTTCTTCGTAAAATCGATTTAGAAGCGCTAAATCATGATTCCAGCGTACACGTGCTTCTTCAGCCCATGTATGATCATCAGCTGCAATGAGATTTTTTAATGCATCTTCTATCCGCTGTAATCCACTTTGCGGCTTAATAATGGGAGTAAGTGTAAAACTAAAATCTGGTATTTTTGGCGTGAGTCGAATTTTTGCTAGTGTTTCATGAAAATTTGTAATCATTGTTCCAGAAATAAGATGAATCCCGATGGAATGAAGCATATCTTTCTTTCGATCACATTGATAACATACTTTTACATTGACGCCAAGCCATGGATGAAGTGGTATATGAGTTGTACCACTTGAATTTACTTCTTCGAATAAACGTATGTAGGATCCCAGTTCTTTTGTTGTTTGGAAGATTTGATGCAGACGAGGAGAGCCATAGTGAATAGGCTCACCTTCTTCTTCATCATTCTCTGGATCCGTAATGAGAGTAAGTCGCATCGGATTTGGGATGCCACCCGTTTTCTCAAGGTAGTGCCAGTAAAAAGGGCGATTCATCAATAGTTTATCCATTTCAATTGTTAATTGTACATCTAGTAGATGCGGGGAACGCCCCAAAATTTCACAGTCATTTGCTTGGAAAAAATTCCATAAGTAATTATGAATTTCATGTTGCTGCATAGCCTTGCACCTCAGCTTCGTTTCTCTTCGCAAAGTCGATGATAGATGTTAAATTTTCCATCTTAATTCGAATCTCTCCTTCGCTCTTTGATCCTGCGAAAATCTCTTGAATATGTGCATCGATATTTTTCATATTAATTCTTGTTAAAATCTCATCAAGTTCACCGATGACTCGCTCAAATAAATTGATTTTTTCATATAGAAGTTTCAAAATATGTTCTTCAACTGTATGTTTCGTTGCTAAGTTATAAATATGAACATCATTTTTTTGGCCAAGCCTATGGATACGTCCAATTCGCTGTTCAAGCCGCATTGGATTCCAAGGTAAATCATAGTTAATCATATGGCTACAAAATTGTAAGTTAATCCCTTCACCGCCAGCTTCGGTTGCAATTAACACTTGCGCATGATTTTGGAAGAGCTCTTTCATCCAATCTTTTTTCCCTCGTTTAAACCCACCACGAAAAGGGACTGATGAAATACCGTGCTGTTTTAAAAACCATTGTAAATACATTTGTGTGGCTCTATATTCTGTAAAGATGACGACTTTATCATCAATTTCTTTTATAAGCTCCAGTGCTTGGTTTGCTTTTGTATTAAAAGGAATATGATTGATTTTATCCATTAAAACATCGATATATGGGTCTGGTATATAATTCTCATTTTCTTTTTGTCTTTTTTCTACATGCTTTTTGAGTGAATAATAAACTGCTTCACGGCTGCTACATACTTCTCGTTTCAAAGTTAATGATGAAAAGGCAGAGGTAAAAGCGTCTTGTCCTTTCCAATTTTCAATCGCATTGTATAGAGCCTGCTCTTCCTCATTAAAATCAACAAATATTGTCCGAACGTGCCTTTTCGGCCATTCGATACCTGTACCATTTCGCCGATTTCTTACCATCACTTTATTAATGAGTGCTTTTAAATCTTCATCTGACTCTGCTGAGCGATTTTTCGATGCATAATATTCTTCGAAGTTAGATTGATTGCCTAGATGTCCTGGTTTTAATAAGGAAACGAGATTAAAGATTTCATCAATTTTGTTTTGGACAGGTGTTGCGGTTAGTAATAAACAAAACTTCTTTTTAAGACGTTGTGCAAATTCATAGTTTTTTGTTTTATTATTTTTAAGTTTGTGTGCCTCATCAATAATGATGAGATCGTATTCCAAGTTTAAAACGATGTCACGATGCGGTGAACGCTTCGCTGTATCAATGGATGAAACGATAACGTCAGCTTGTTCCCACGAGTAGCTTTTTCTTTGGGCAACAGCAGAAATAAAAAACTTTGTGTTCAGTTCATATGCCCACTGTGAAACGAGGGAGGCTGGAACGAGTATAAGTACTTTTTTTACAAGACCGCGCACCATGTACTCTTTTAAAATAAGACCTGCTTCAATGGTTTTTCCAAGTCCAACTTCATCTGCTAGTATCGCTTTTCCATTCATTTGTTCAATAACAGTTTGTGCTACTTCTAATTGATGAGGAAGCGGTGTGAAATGCGATAAATGTTTAGGGGCTTGCAAACCATCAAATGTAGGGACAAGCAATGATTTTTCTGTTTTATAGGCTAAATCATATAGTTCCCAATTTGTCCAAGGGCCATCTTCATCAATTCGTTTTAAGAAATTATTTTGCCATGTCCGATCTACGGAAATATCGACATTCATTGAAACTCTCCCACCTTCTGTAAACTAAAACGCTTATTGTTACATCCCTCACCAAAAATCCTGATTTCTAACATTTTAAGGTGAAGTTGTTTTTGCAAGTATAAGGATGAAAAATTCTAAATTATTTTTTATGCTAGAATATTGATGAAATAGATCGAAAAATGTTAGGATAATGGTGTGAAATGTGTGGAATCTTTCGTATTTTATCCAAGAAAGTACTTTTTTATTTACGCTTTCATAAAAAAATACATTGAGATTCCGTATATCCCATCTTTTCTGAATGAAAAATGTTTAGATACGGGAAGCCAACTTTTATTGATTTGTCATAGACAGCATAAGGGGGAAAGAACATGATTACATTACAACGTACACCGCTATTTGATGTATACGCGAAGTATGGTGGAAAAACAATCGACTTTGGTGGTTGGGAATTACCAGTTCAATTTTCAAGCATTAAAGAAGAACATGAAGCTGTTCGTACAGCTGCAGGCCTGTTTGATGTGTCTCACATGGGGGAAGTAGAAGTAACAGGTACAGATAGTTTGGCATTTTTACAACGTGTTGTTACAAATGACGTTTCTACCTTAAAGGTAGGAGGCGCACAATATACAGCAATGTGTTACGAAAATGGTGGTACAGTAGATGATTTATTAATCTACAAACGTGGTGAAGAAGACTACTTATTAGTAATCAACGCATCGAATATCGAAAAAGATTACGAGTGGTTAGCAAGTCATGTCATTGGCAATACGAAAGTAGTCAATGTTTCTAGTGAAATTGCACAACTTGCAATTCAAGGTCCAAAAGCAGAAGGCATTTTACAAAAAGTTGTGTCAGAAGATTTAAAAGAAATTAAGTTCTTTAAATTTAAAAATGATGTTCTTGTAGATGGAACTCCTGCACTTGTATCTCGTACAGGTTACACAGGTGAAGACGGATTTGAAATTTACTGCAAGAGTGAAGATGCTCCAAAACTTTGGGAGAAACTTCTTGAAGTTGGAGCAGAAGACGGCTTAAAACCATGTGGTTTGGGAGCACGTGACACACTTCGTTTTGAAGCGACACTTCCACTTTATGGTCAAGAACTATCAAAAGATATTACACCAATTGAAGCTGGAATTGGTTTTGCAGTAAAAACAAATAAAGAGGCAGATTTCTTTGGAAAAGAAACATTAAAAGAATACAAAGAAAACGGTGCACCTCGTAAATTAGTCGGCATCGAAGTAATTGAACGCGGTATTCCTCGTACGCATTATCCTGTATATGTAGGCGAAGAAAAAATCGGGGAAGTTACAAGTGGTACACAATCTCCAACGTTAAAGAAAAGCATTGGTTTAGCATTAGTTGATGTAAAATACGCAGCAGTTGATACAGAAATAGAAATTGAGATTCGTAATAAACGCGTTAAAGCAGTAGTCGTTCCAACACCATTTTACAAACGTTCAAAGTAACGGGGAGAGGGGTAGATTTCATGTTGCATCGTTATCTTCCAATGACAGAAGAAGACAAAAAAGAAATGTTACAAACGATCGGCGTTCAAACGATCGATGAATTATTTTCTGATATTCCAGAAAGTGTTCGTTTCAAAGGGGATTTAAAGATTAAACAAGCAAAGTCAGAACCAGAGCTTTTAAAAGAACTGTCTGATATGGCTCGTAAAAATGCTAACTTAAAAGAATACGCTTCTTTCTTAGGAGCAGGTGTATACGATCATCACGCTCCAGTAATTGTTGATCATGTTATTTCTCGTTCAGAATTTTATACAGCTTATACGCCATACCAACCAGAAATTTCACAAGGGGAATTACAAGCGATTTTTGAATTCCAAACAATGATTTGTGAATTAACTGGAATGGATGTAGCAAACTCCTCTATGTATGACGGAGGTACAGCGTTAGCAGAAGCGGCAATGTTAGCAGCTGGTCATACGCGCAAAAAGAAAATTCTTGTTTCTAAAGCAGTTCATCCAGAATCAAGAGCAGTACTTGAAACATATGCAAAAGGTCAACATCTTGAAGTTGTTGAAATTGATCATAAAGATGGTGTAACAGATTTAGACGTATTACAAAGTGAAGTAGATGATACAGTCGCTTGCGTAATCGTTCAATATCCAAACTTCTTTGGACAGGTAGAAAGATTAGCTGATATTGAGAAAATTGCTCATCAGCAAAAATCATTATTTATCGTTTCTTCAAACCCATTATCATTAGGCGCTTTAACACCACCAGGTAAATTTGGTGCTGATATTGTAATTGGTGATGCACAACCATTTGGTATCCCAACACAGTTTGGTGGACCACACTGCGGTTATTTTGCAACAACGAAAGCATTTATGCGTAAAATCCCAGGACGTCTTGTCGGACAAACTGTGGATTCAGACGGCAAACGTGGCTTCGTATTAACATTGCAAGCTCGTGAACAACATATTCGTCGTGACAAAGCGACATCTAACATTTGTTCAAACCAAGCGTTAAATGCATTAGCAGCGTCTGTTGCAATGACAGCACTTGGAAGACAAGGTGTGAAAGAAATGGCACGTCAAAATATTTCTAAAGCGCAATATGCAAAACGCCAATTTGAGGGAAAAGGATTTATAGTAACATTTGCTGGACCATTCTTCAATGAATTTGTTGTAGATTGCAAACGTCCAGTACAAGAAGTAAATGATGCATTAGTACAAATGAATATTATCGGTGGTTACGACTTAGGCCGTGATTATAAAGAATTAACAAATCATATGCTTCTAGCAGTAACAGAACTTCGTACAAAAGAAGAAATTGACACACTTGTAAACGAAATGGGGGCTATCCAATGAAGAACCAAGATCAAGCACTTATTTTTGAAATGAGTAGAGAAGGACGCGTAGGATATAGCTTACCCCAATTAGATGTAGAAGAAGTGAAATTAGAAGATGTGTTTGAGAGCGATTATATCCGTACTGAAGATGCAGAGCTTCCAGAAGTATCTGAACTTGATATTATGCGCCATTACACAGCACTTTCAAACCGTAACCACGGCGTTGATTCTGGATTTTATCCATTAGGATCTTGTACGATGAAGTACAATCCAAAAATCAATGAAAACGTGGCTCGTTTCTCAGGCTTTGCACACATTCATCCGCTTCAAGATGAAAAAACAGTGCAAGGTGCAATGGAATTAATGTACGACTTACAAGAACATTTAATCGAAATTACAGGTATGGATACTGTTACACTTCAACCAGCAGCTGGTGCGCATGGGGAATGGACAGGATTAATGTTAATCCGTGCATATCATGAAGCAAACGGTGATTATAACCGTACAAAAGTTATCGTTCCTGACTCTGCGCACGGAACAAACCCAGCATCTGCAACAGTAGCAGGTTTTGAAACAATTACAGTAAAATCAAATGAACACGGTCTTGTTGACTTAGAAGATTTAAAACGTGTTGTGAACGAAGAAACAGCAGCACTTATGTTAACAAATCCAAATACACTTGGTTTATTTGAAGAGAATATTTTAGAGATGGCAGAAATCGTTCATAATGCAGGCGGTAAATTGTATTATGATGGTGCAAACTTAAATGCGGTATTAAGCCAAGCACGTCCTGGAGATATGGGATTTGACGTTGTGCATTTAAATCTTCATAAAACATTTACAGGTCCGCATGGCGGCGGTGGCCCAGGTTCTGGTCCAGTAGGTGTAAAAGCTGATTTAATTCCATTTTTACCAAAACCAATTTTAGAGAAAACAGAAAATGGTTATCACTTTAACTACGATCGTCCACAAGCAATTGGACGCGTGAAACCATTCTATGGAAACTTTGGTATCAACGTTCGTGCTTATACGTATATTCGTTCTATGGGTCCAGATGGACTACGTGCAGTAACAGAATATGCTGTATTAAATGCAAACTATATGATGAGAAGATTAGCGCCGTTCTATGATCTTCCATTTGATAGACATTGTAAGCATGAATTTGTATTATCAGGTCGTCGTCAAAAGAAACTTGGTGTACGTACACTAGACATCGCAAAACGTCTGCTTGATTTTGGTTACCATCCACCAACAATTTACTTCCCATTAAATGTGGAAGAATGTATTATGATTGAACCAACAGAAACAGAGTCAAAAGAAACATTAGACGGTTTCATCGATAAGATGATTCAAATCGCAAAAGAAGCAGAAGAAAATCCAGAAGTTGTACAAGAAGCACCACATACGACGGTAATTAAACGTCTAGACGAAACAATGGCTGCACGTAAACCGATTTTACGTTATCAAAAGCCAGCTCCTGTACAAGTTTGAGTAAATGTAAAATGAAAAGAACTCGCTATATGCGGGTTCTTTTTTTGTGGAGAAATTGTGCAGAGATTATGAAAATAATGTGAAGAATTTTTGTATTTCATGTAACAGTGTGGAAGAAAGTTGTTTTTTAAGCTTTTTTGTTGAAAAAGTAGGTTTGATAAAATTGTGTATTTTTGTTAGAATTTTATTGAAATTAAGAAGGTGTAATGAGGAGAATAACTCATTTTTACGTATATGTGAAAAAACGAACAATTTGGGGTGAAGGAATGGGCTATAAGTGTTATAGGATGGTGTATCATTTAGAAAACGGTAAACAAATTAAAGATATAAAGGAATTTTGTTATCGAGATTATGGAAAAATGTTAGAGTGTGTAGCACATCGGGTAATGGATAACGAAGAAGTGACAGCGATTGATAAACAAGGAACAATTATTTCAATAGCTTGTGATGACATTGTAAAGGTAGAACTTGATTACATAAAAGAAAGTTAGCCTTGAGTCATATCGAATTATTCGATAAAATATACTGTTGAATGGTGAAGTGAGAAGAGAGAAGTGAGAAGAGAGGAGTTTATCATGGGTAGTACAAGACACTTTTATATGTTTATTTTGGCATTTGTACTTGTTGTAGCATTAACGGTATATTTAATTGTTGATAGCAGCTGGTACAATGCAGTGCATCCAGCATTTCTTATTTTCATGTATGTAGGAATCGCGGTTGTTAGTTTTGGGATGAGAGATGAAATGCTAGATCGCTTTGAGAAGTGATACATATATGGAAGACCAACAGGGAAATGTTGGTCTTTTTTTCTTGCCAAAAATAGGACGATGTGTATATACTGTGTATATAAGGTATATACAGTATATATACAGTGGAGGAAAACATGAATATTATTATTTCAAATTCTTCCCCAGACCCTATTTATGAACAAATTAGTAAGCAATTGAGGCAGCTTATTTTAAATGGAGGTCTTAAGGGTGGAGATCGATTGCCGTCTATCCGTAGCTTAGCGAAAGAACTACAGATTAGTGTGATTACGACGAAACGTGCGTATGAAGAGCTTGAAAAAGAAGGGTATATTGAAACCATTGCTGGAAAAGGGACATATGTTTCCATGCAAAATAACGAGCTCTTGCGAGAACAACGATTGCGCTTGTTAGAAAGTAAAGCGGAAGAAATTGTGAATGAAAGTAAGTTTTTGCAGCTTTCACTTGAAGAGTTGCAAAAAATGATTGCGTTTTCATATAAGGGGGAATAAGTGACATGTTAGAGTTAAAAAACGTTTGTAAAAATTATAAAGATTTTTCAGTGAAAAATATAAGTTTTACATTGCCACGTGGGTATATTATGGGGTTTGTTGGGCCAAATGGTGCTGGGAAAAGTACGACCATAAAAATGATCATGAACTTAGTAAGACGAAATAGCGGTGATATTACCATTTTTGGCAAGGATAATAAAAAAGCTGAAAAAGAAATTAAGCAAAACATTGGATTTGTATATGACGAAAATCATTACTATGAAGAGTTAACGTGTGAACAAATGAAACGAATTATCGCACCGTTATATAAAAAATGGGATGAAGAAAAATATCAATGGTATATGGACCGATTACAAGTACCAAAAAATAAGAGGATTAAGCAGTTATCGAAAGGAATGAAAATGAAATTTGCGATTACGATGGCTTTATCGCATCATGCAGAGCTCATTATTATGGATGAACCGACATCAGGTTTAGATCCAGTTGTCCGTAGTGAACTGCTCGATATGTTGCAAGAAATTGTGATGGAAGAAGAAGTAGCGGTATTATTCTCGACACATATTACAACGGACTTAGAGCGTATTGCTGATTATATTACATTTATTCACGAAGGTGAGATTGTTTTTACGGGAGAAAAAGACGCAATATTAGAAAAATATGTACTGGTAAAAGGTAGTAATGACTTATTAGATCCTGAAGGAAAAGAACTCTTTATCGGATTACGCAAAAATAAATTTGGTTTTGAAGGATTGGTGAAAGATAAGCAAGCAATTGAAGATTGGTTTGGAAACGAAGTTGTATTAGAAAAACCGACTTTAGATGACATCGTTGTGTATACGGCGAAGGGGAGGAGTGTTTATGCGTCAACTCGTATATAAGGATTTGCTCTTTTTTACAAAATGTGTATTACCGTTAAACTTTATGAAAAACGTGATCTATAAAAAGGAGAATCTATATGCAGCAGTTAATTTGGAAAGAATTTTTCTTACAGAGAAAGATATGGCCATTGTATAGTTTAATTCCTATTTATTCCTTATTGAGGAATCCTACCGAACCATTAGGAATTGCAATAGGTTGTTTTTTTACATGCGGTATGATTCTATTCATTTCTTTATATTTTGAAGATAAAAGCAAGGTAGAAAAGGTGCTAGCGAGTTTACCGGTGACGAGAAGGGACATCGTTATAGCCAAATACATATCAAACGTGTTTTTTATTATACTGGGGTTGGCTCTAACATATATGATAGCGATATTAGTAAATAGTCTTTTGAATCAGAATGTGCATATCCCGGGATATGTAATATTTTCAGCTGGGATAACGGCGATTATTTATAGTCTAGTAGCACTCCCTATCCAATATATGGGTGATTATTCGGCTGTTAGTATATTGAATATTATTATCATATTTCCGCTTGTCGGAATTATTGGTTTTATGTGTAATGTTCTCGGTGATAAAGCGATTATGCTAAAAGTTTTTCATTCTGAGAATCTTATAGTAGTTATGGGGACAATTGGTATTGGGGTGTTAGTGATATATATGGTATCTGTAGTTTTTTCAATCCAAATGTTTCGAGAAAAAGAGTTATAAGAGCAGTGGTTTGTGCGCTAGGAGGGGGGAGAAGTATGCAACAACTAATCATGAAAGATTTTATTGTGCAAAGGAAAATGCTCATTTGGTATATAATCTATCCTTTTTTATTCTATATGGCGACGCGAGATAACCATAGTACATTCACACTTACGACAGTTATTATTCCTGTTATATTGATGATGAGAACTTTTTATAGTGATGAAAAAAATCAAAGCGAAAAGATGTTTAATAGTTTACCGATATCTAGAAAACAAATGATATTGGCAAAGTATATGTTTGCGCTGATTATTTTAATGACCAGTGTTATCATTGCTTACTTTACAGTAGGTATTCAGTTAAGAAATGAGACAGTGGATTTTATAGAAACGACGGTTGTAACTAGTATGAGCCTCAGTTTTATTGTTTTTAGTTTGATTTTACCAATTTACTTTCTGTTAGGCTATCAGAAAACGTTTATGATAGCTTGTTTTCTATTAATCGCACCTATATTTATTTTAGAAGTTTTCTTTAAAGTAAATATAGAGCAATTGAATTTACATAGTGGGTTCTTATGCATGGGGGCAACTTGCATGTTGGTTTTCTCAATGTTGGCTTGTGTGAAATTATATGAGCGAATGGACATATAGCAGGAAAAAAGGTGTCTCATCACAAGACACCTTTTTCAATAGGGAAAATAACACAGGAGTAACTTATAAACAGAAACGGTGCTCGGCATCTCTTTTGGTGCATGTAATATAAGGCTGAAACATATAACAAAGAAAAGAAATAAGAAAAATAACAATAGGATATGTTTATGTATGGAATTTTGCATATAATCAGCTCCTTGTTGATATTATGTCCGGTTGGATTGGAAATATTATTAGATTTTAAAGAAATTAGGGGGAGATGTAATGATGAGAAAACGGACGCCAATAGGAAGAATATTAATTGGAATTGGATTGATTTTGTTTTCTTTAGGTCTTATGATGCTGAATTTTTACTCGGATATTAACTTATTTAAAAGCTCGAATAAGGGTATTGGGACTGGCGTTTTTATTCTTGGAATACTATGTCTTATTGCATCCAATTTCTTTAGGTTGCCAAGCAACGCGAATCATTAAGTATAAAAAAGACAGTTACTTCTTTTCAGAAGAACTGTCTTTTTTGGTTATTTTATTCCAAAGTTTAGCGATACTCCAAATGATAATAATCATGATGGAAGCGATAATTGACCAAACAATGGATACAACTTCAAGTGCCATGTTGGGAAGGAATGTAAGAATAGAAATTCCTTTATGGAATAACCATTCGATAAAATGAAAGCTCATTTGTAGTAGGAGCACAATTCCAATTATAATTCCAGTTACAATTTGTTTCCCTTTTTCTTTCCACATGACATTCACCTCACGTTAGCTCATTAATTTTAAGCCAACTGCACCGCATAAAATGCAGCTTAAAAAGGCAAGGCGACGCCAATCAGCTGATTCACGGAAGATAAGAATACCTAGAAGCGCACTTCCAGCAGTTCCAATTCCAGTCCAAATCGCGTAAGCTGTTCCCATCGGTAATGAGTCCATTGCAAGTGATAAGAAGAAGAAGCTTACGGCAAAGTTAGCGATTAAAATAAGCTTAGGTGCCCAGCCTTTCTTTTCGGTGGCTACTTTCATAAACAGTACACCAACAATTTCACAAATACCAGCAATAATTAAAAATACCCATGCCATTTTATGCGACCTCCTTCTCTTCTTGTTCACCCGTTACTCGTTTTAATCCAATAACGCCAAAGAAGATTAAACCAATAAATAAGATTTTTACAATTGAAAATGGTTCTCCGAAAATAAAGATTTCTGTAAGAACGATTCCGCCAGCTCCGATTCCTGTAAACACAGCATATACAGTTCCTACAGGCAAATCTTTATAAGCTTTAAATAATAGGACGAAACTAATTGCGATTAAGAGAGCAACACCAACCCATTCAAGTGGAGTAGTTGCGTGCTTTAGTCCAATCACCCAAAAAATTTCAATGATGCCAGCTAAAATTACATAAATCCATGCCATATATTATTTCTCCTTCCTACCAGTCGTTAGGCGAAGGGCTGAAAAACGACGCATTGCTATTTGCAATCCGTCATTGTGAAAGCCCTCGCCAAAACACTTTCCAAGAAGCACTTAAACGGGTCTCAAAGCGATTTAAGCCTGCGTACAATAGTTCAACCATCAGACCGTCAAGTAAGCATAAATAAGCCTCTAAAGCGTCTTGTATTTCAAGGTTATGCAGTTCACCTTGTTCATTTGCTCGTTTGAATACAGGAAATAAAAGTTCTCTGATGTTTTCAATGTGAGCATTTGATTTTTTAATAATTTGTTCGCGAAATGCATCAGGCGGAAAATAGGAAGTGCGTAACCAAAACATCGATTCTTCACTTTCACCAAATCGTTTTGCGTAACCTTTTAACAAGTTTACAAGTAATGCTTCAGTAGATGACTTTGAAAATTTTTTTATATCGTCTGTAAAGCATTGTAAATCTTTTTGAAGTGCAGCTTCTAAGCAGATGAAGTATAATTCTTCTTTTCCCTTAAAGTGTGCGTAAATCGATGGTTTTTTAATCCCGACTTCCTGTGCAATATTTGCTAACGAAGTCCCTTCGTAGCTATAGCGTGCGAAATGAGAAAGTGCTACAGCTTTAATGCGGTTTGCTGTCATTTACATCCCCTACCTACCGTTCGTTAGGGTAATTGTAATAAATAATCAAAATAAAGTCAATAAGTCAGATGTTGAAAAGGAGTGCCAAATTCAGCAGGCACTCTTTACACAGTTTTTCGTTCGACTAAACGGAAAGGGAGTTCTTTGGAGTTCCCGATGATTTGTTCACCAAGTATTTGCTTATGAAATAAAGAAAAAGCAAGAGCTCCCATTGTTAATCCGGGGTGCTCAATCGTTGTAATTTCTAATGCCTCCGAAATCTCATGGTTATCAAAACCGAGAATCGCTAAATCTTCTGGAACGCGTATGCCGTTTTTTCTTGCTTCTGTTAATAAACCAGCGGCTACTTGGTCATTAGCAGTAAAAATAGCAGTTGGACGCTCTTTCATGTTTAACATGCTGTGTAAAGCTTTTGCACCATCTTGCATCGTGTAGCATTGGTAAAACATCCAATCTGGTTGAAGTCTTTTTTTGGCAGTATGGAGAGCATCAGAGAAGGCCTTTTCACGCTGCTTTGTATTTACACTTTTTTGTCTTGCTAAACAAACGCCAATTCGCTCATGTCCTTTGCTTAGTAAATATTCCGTACCAATGCGAAACCCTTCATAATGATCAACATAGACGGAGGAAATAAGGGGATGCTTCATTTTTTCGCATGAGGTGATAGGAGCAAATTTTGCGAATGGTTCAATATGCTCCCAAGAGCTTGTTCGGGAGCATATAATCATGCCATCAAATTGTTTCATCTTCATCATTTCAAGAACTCGAATTTCTTCGATACTATCGTAATTCGTTTGACATAAATTAATGTGATATCCAGCGGCTAGGGCTTCGTTTCCGATTCCCTCAAGAATCGTGCTGAAGTAAGGTAAGTTGATAAAAGGAAGCATGACACCGATTGTAAATGTTTTTCCTTTTATTAAATGAACTGCATTTATGTTTTTTGCATAATTTAATTCTTCAATAGCATTTAAAACGCGTTTTCGTTTTTCATCGCTTACATATGGATGATCGTTTAATACGCGTGAAACGGTCGTTATGGATACTCCCGCAATTTTCGCAATTTGTTTTATATTTGCCATATGTTTCACCTCTCATTTCATTATAAGTGGAAATGGACAGGAATGGAACATTACTAAAAAACGCTTGACCTGAAAAGCTTTTCATAATCTATTTTATAAACAAAGCTTTTCACTATTCGCGTAACCTTGCGTTAGGGCGTAAGGGTAGTGAAAAGTTTTTTTGTCTAAAAAGATACGACATGTCAAAATGTGAGAGATAAACGAGGAAAGTTTTCAAAGGGAGAGTGAACAAGTGAAGCGAATATGAACAACATATTAACGCTTTGTCAGTAAAGAGAGCGGTATGAAGGGCGGAAACAAAGTGAAAAAAAGAATCATTTGTTTCGTGTTTTCTAGTATTTTGCTTAGCTCATGTTCATTCCAACAGACAGTGAAAGAAGAAAAACAATTTGTAGGAAATGCGGATGGAGCTGTAGATCGTGTATCTGGTCCTGTTTCGTTAAAGAATGCAAAAAAATATTTTCCGGAATCATTTAAAGCTCCGACGTATTTACCGTACGATGTTATGAACGATGTAAAGGGAGAAGTAAGAACAATTGGGACGAAGAACGCTGTCTTGACGATAAAATATAGACAACAAGAAAAAGGAAGAAAAGATTATGTAGAATTAACTGTTGCTAATTTTTCCTACAGTTTTCCTTATATTGTGGAACGAAATCGATTTCATGAAAAAATGAAATTGGATAATGGCTCAGCTGCCTATTTTAAAAATAGGGATGAGGGTGAACAGGGGGAAGAATTTGCGACGCTCATATGGAAAGAGAAGGGGTTAGAGTACCAATTGCTATATCGCAATGTAGAATCAAGAAATGAAAAAGTAGTAAAACAAAACTTATTGTATATTGCGAACAATATGGAAGAAAAGAACTAGCCGATGAGTCATGCTAGTTCTTTTCAATATTATTTCTTTTTAATTTTTCCTGTCCAAGATTTAAATCCGCCTTGTAGTTGGTAGAAATCTTTGTAACCTTGTTTTTTTAGATATTGAGCTGCACGTCCTGTACGGAATCCACTTTGGCAGTATAAATAAACAGGTTGGTCTTTACGTAGTTCTTTGTAACGCATACGGATTTGTGATAATGGAATGTTACGAGCACCTAAAATATGACCAGCGTTAAATTCATCTGCTTCACGAATATCGATAAGCTGTGCCTTACGGTAGCCAGCGCGAAATTCTTCTTCTGAAAGTGTTTTAATTAGTCTCTTCTGATAGAAAAACATCCATACAGAGTAGCCGATGAATGCTAGAACTGCGGCTAGTATAATAATTAAGTTTGTTGACACGATTCTATCGCTCCCTTTTTTCTTATCCTACTTTCAATATTATAATGCCCATATGTATTTATGCAACAGGTTCGTTTGGTAAGAAGAAGAAATTTCGTATTCTTTCACAAATTTTGTCGAATTTGTTAGACTAGAGATTGTGAAAAATAATTGGTTATATGAGGTGCAGGATGGGAAAAGAAAAATGGTGTTATATTAACTCTGGTCAATGTTCACCAGCATTTAATATGGCGTTAGATGAATGTTTATTAAATTGGCAAAGCGAAAAGAAAATGCCGCCAACGATTCGTTTTTATGAATGGGAAGTGCCAACATTAACAGTGGGGTATTTTCAACGTGTAGAAAAAGATATTAATATGGATGTAGTAAATGAAAAGAAATATGGTTTTGTTCGCCGTCAAACAGGTGGTAGGGGTGTATTGCATGATAAGGAATTAACGTACAGTGTTATCGTTTCTGAGGATCATCCGAATATGCCGAAAACAGTTACGGAAGCATACCGAGTAATTTCGCAAGGGTTATTAGACGGGTTTAAGGCGTTAGGATTAGAAGCTTACTATGCGGTTCCAAAAACGGAAGCAGACCGTGAGAATTTAAAAAATCCACGCTCAGGCGTATGTTTCGATGCTCCATCTTGGTATGAAATTGTTGTAGAAGGCCGAAAAATTGCTGGAAGTGCACAAACACGTCAAAAAGGTGTTATCCTGCAGCATGGATCTATTCCGCTAGAAATCGATTTAGATGAGCTGTATGATTTATTCTTATTCCCAAATGAGCGAGTGAAAGAGCGTATGAAGAGCATGTTTTCTTCTAAAGCGGTCGCAATCAATGAATTAACAGATCGTACGTTTACAATTGAACAGTTGATTGAAGCGTTCCAAGTTGGATTTGAAAAAGGGTTAGATGTGGAGCTAGTTCCGTATGAACTAACAGAAGAACAGCTTCAGGAAGTGCAAACATTAGCGAAAGAAAAGTACGAAAGTGATGAGTGGAATTATAAAAAATAAGGAGATGGCATTTGCCATCTCCTTATTTTCTTTATAATAAATTAAGTACTTTTTCTACTTTAATTCCTTTGTCTTGTAAAGAACGAAGACGATTTACAACATCCATAATTTCTTTATCAAAAGTCACGCTAATACCTTGGCTTTGTAATTCTTCTTTTAAGTTCTCAATAGAATCATCTATGTCGATGCCAAGCTCGTAATCTTGACATACTTCGATTGTCTTTTTCACAAGCTTCACATAATTCTCTTGTAGTTTAGAATTTGCTTCAGTTGAAGCCACTTGTTTTGGTTTGGTAGGCATAGCCGTAACCGTTTCTTGCTTTGTAACTGGAGTGGGTACTGCTTTTTTTACAGGAGCTGGAGTAGGTGCCGCTACAACTGTCTCTGAACGTACTGGCTTTGGCGCTGGTGCCGAAGTAGGTTTAGGGGTTACAACCGGTTCTTCAACACGTGTAACAGGTTTTGGAGCCGCTGTGACTACTTTAGGTGCCTTTTCTGCCACTACTTCTTTTGGGGGAGCAGTTTCTACAGGTGTTACCTCCTGTTCAGCAGCTTCTTTATTTTCTTTACTCCACATAACGCGTTCAATTTCTAGGGAAACATTGTTTTTGTTCATTGCTGTTAATGTAACTTTACCAACTTCAGCGTTACCTGTGAAATCGACAATCTTATAAATCACACTTTTGTTCCAATCTACGTTTCCGCTCAAAAATAATTCTTCGTTACATTTTGGCGTTAAGCCCTCGATTTTAATTTCTGCGTTTACACCGTTTTCACTATATACCATAATTAGCGAAGCATTTACATCTTCATCTGCTAACATTAGTTCACGTACCATTTTGCCGGTGCGTACTTGCGTTTTCTTCTTAAGTGACATCAAATTTCCCCTCTCAAAAATTCAGTAATAATAAAAAAATCGTATAACGAAAAATAATTGCTCACGAAGAAATATGATACCGATAATAAAAGCATCACGTCAACAATTAACTTTAATTATTTTGCATTTTTCTTATTTTCTTTATGAAATTTTTCAATTTGTAAAATTAGACAGAAGAAAAACAGCCTTTTGGGAGGCTGTTAAAATCTAGAGGTTTTATGTAAAATTTTGTATAAAATGTAAAAGGAAATTGTAATAAGAGCACCTTGCCAAACTGTTAAGTTATAGGATAAATAAGGTTTTGTTTCAAAATAAATGTTTGAAACAAATGATAATCCAAGTGGTATACAAGCTGATAATATGAGTATAATTTTTTGCTTCCAAGACGCTAATATTGTGAAAGAATATCGTCTTAATACGGAAAAAGTTAAAAAAGTACCAGTGGTTAAAATAATAGCTGACAATATTGTGCCTAGGATACTAAATGGAATCCCTGGTTTATTTGCATGATTAAAAAATACATGCGTAAATGTATCATATCCAAATTGGATAGCTAACAATAAACTAACTACAAAGCCAATAACTGCACCTTTTTCGAAAGTAGTTTGGTGCTCAGAGGAATTAATTAATTCATCGCAATACGCTTTTAAATCTTCTCCGAAAATATCGTAAGCATTTTTTCCATCTTTTTGAGCGTCTAAAAGGTGGTCTAATATTTCTAATAATAGATCTTCCATTTGTTTTTGTGGAGTGCTCGTAAACCGTAAATATATAAGCATATCGCCATAAATATTTTCGTTTTCGGGGGTTAGAAGCCTGCGTTTTTTATTGTTTAGCTCAACCATGTCTTTTGCGTTCAATTTTCTCACTCCCTGTATAATTAAAAGTTTACGCGTCTATAAAAAAACTTATAAAAAAGATACAAAATGATGGCAAGGAATGCCCCAATCCAAGGGGAAAGTTGATACTTTATAAATGGACGGTCTATAAAAAATAAAGAAATGACAATGAGTATGAACCATAGACTTTGTTGGAAAATGAATCTCGTTATGCGCTTCCAATTACCCATATGGTTATTGAATAAATCCCCTTTGATAAAGTCAAATACAAAACGGATAGCAAGGTGTATAGCGATAATGATTACAAATACATATATGAAATTTATCTGTACAAATTGAAAGCGTTTGTTGTCAGAGAAAAAGGGTAAAATAATAGCCGCAAGAGAATTAATAGCGAAAAATATAGCGAGTAAATAACTACTCATAAAGGCTGGTGTGGCTATTTTCTGCCATATATTTTGTTTTGGAAGTGCAGTGATTATTTCATCACAGTAAGCTTGTAAGTCATTTCCGAAAATATCATAAGCATTTTTCTTTTCTTCTTGTGCATCAAGCAAGTGATCTAAAATCTCTAATAGCAGTTCTTCTACTTGCTGTTCTGGGATATTAGCTAATCGAATGTAAACGAGCATATCCCCGTAAGTCGCTTTATTTTCCTCTGTCAATAATTTGCGTTTTTTATTATTCAGCTCAATTAAATCTTTCGCTTTCATCGATCTCACTCTCCCTGCAATAAATTATTTACCGTTGTCGAAACTATCCCCCAGCTCTTCTTAAACTCTTCTAGCTGTTCGAACCCTTTATCGGTTACATGATAATATTTTCGCTTTGGTCCAAGGCTAGAAGCTTTTAATGTGCCAGCAATGAGTTTTTCTTTTTGCATTCGTAGCAAAAGAGGATAGATACTACCTTCACTTACGAATGTAAAGCCATGTTGGTTTAATTTCGTACTCAGTTCATATCCATACACTTCTTCTTGCGAAATGATATATAGAATACATCCTTCGAGCACACCTTTTAACATTTGACTATGCAATTGCGTCACCGCCTTCAAGTAACTTGTTGTGCAAGGTAGTTGTTATCTGAATTATAACATTCGGTAACTTGCAACACAAGTTACTGGAGCGGAAAACTTTAAATAGTGTTGTTATCGTTCGTCTGCTCATACTAGAAGCAGGGAGGGAATTCGTATGAAGCCATTTATGCCAAAGCTTGTTTATTTTGAACCAGGGGCAATCCAATATCCACTTGGAAAAAAGTTGCATGAGAAGTTTGCAAAGATGGGTCTAGAAATTCGAGAAACAACATCACATAATCAAATTCGCGATTTACCTGGAGATAATGATTTGCAGAAATATCGTAATGCGAAAACGACACTTGTTGTTGGTGTGAGACGGGTATCGTGAATTATTTGAACGACTTTCTGATGCGTTAAAAGATTTAGCCCTACTAAATTTATCATTCGAATTGATTCAACATCGCTTTACTAGGCCGGCGAAAAAGGTAATACAACAACGTTATCCCAATACGAAACTCGAAATGGATGAGGAGAAACGAAAATATAAATGGGGACGATATGGCATCGGAAAATATGTATATCAGAAAGATGATGCAGTGAGGTTAGAGGAAACGATAAGAAGATATATTGCCGAATATTTTCCGAATACTGAAATTCAATATTTCACATAAAAGAATCTGTATATACATACAGATTCTTTTTATGTTTCATAGCTTTTGGTCTGTTTCCGCCCTTGTCATGATACCCTTTCTGGTGTATCATTTTATTGATTGCTTAGTGCGGAAAACACAAAATGAAATTGGATGGAGGAAACCGATGCCTACCCCTAGTATGGAAGATTATATTGAACAAATTTATTTGTTAATTGATGAAAAGGGATATGCCCGCGTATCTGATATTGCTGAAGCGCTTAGTGTACATCCATCCTCTGTAACGAAAATGGTACAAAAGTTAGATAAAGATGAGTATCTAATTTATGAAAAATATAGAGGGCTTGTATTAACATCAAAAGGGAAAAAAATCGGGGAGCGTCTTGTATATCGTCATGAGTTACTAGAACAATTTATGCGTATCATCGGTGTGGATGAAAGTAAGATCTATAATGATGTAGAGGGAATTGAGCATCATTTAAGTTGGGAAGCTATTGACCGCATTGGTGATTTAGTGCAATATTTTGAGCAAGATGAACTTCGAATTGAAACACTTCGCGGTGTTCAAAAAGCAAATGAAGAGCAGGGGAAGTAAAGGGAACGAGAGGCGTTTCCTTTTTTGTTTAGAAGAGGAATTTACTTTATTTAAGTTGAATGTATAGAGATGTGAAAAATTGTTTTGTAAAAGGCGGGATCGGAATGAAAGCAATTATTTTTGACTTTGATGGATTAATTGTAGATACAGAAACAATTTGGTTCCAAGCTTTTCAGGAAGTAATTCGCGAATATGGTGGAGATTTGTCTCTAGAAGAGTTTGCAAAATGTATTGGAACAACAGATGAAGTGCTTTATACATATATTGAACAACAATTGAAAGAGCAATTTAATAAGAACTTGCTAAAAGAAAAAGTTTCGGCTTTACATCAAGAGAAAATGAAAATACCAGTAGCCCGTGATGGTGTGAAAGAATACTTAGAAGAAGCAAAAGGTCTTGGAGTAAAAATTGGTTTAGCTTCTAGTTCTTCAAGAGAATGGGTTGTTGGGTTTTTAGAAGATTTAGGGATTCGGGAGTATTTTGAAGTTATTAAAACGAAAGAAGATGTGGAGAAAGTAAAACCAGATCCAGCACTGTATAAAGCGGCTATTGAAGAACTGAAAATTGATTCTTCAGAAGCTGTTGTGTTTGAGGATTCAGTAAATGGATTGAAAGCAGCGATTGCGGCAGGATTAAAATGTGTCGTTGTTCCAAATGAAGTTACAAAGGCTTTGCAGTTTGAAAATCACCATCTTCGCTTAGGAAGTATGAAAGAAAAAAGCTTAACAGAAGTACTTCAATATGTGAGGGAGCATAAATAAAAGAAAGACCGCATTTCCTAAAAAGAAGCGCGGTCTTTCTTTTTATTTTTTTTACCTTCAATCACGGTTAAATGAGATTGTTTTCGTTTCCTTTTTAACAATGATGAATTGCCTTTCTTAACTTTGTCATCAGAAGCATTTCGTTTTAATAAAGAATTGCTTAGGGGTGCTACGTTTTGTTTTCCGTATTTTCGGTTCGATTGTTTCGCAGCACGCTTATAAGAGTTTTGCGAATTGGCGGAACCGCTGGAACTTGTAAACATTTTATATAATAAATAAAAGACACCAACAACAAGTAACATGATGACAATGTTTTTTACCATTCCGTATGGATTCGTAATTGCAGATGATACGAGACCGAATATTGCTAACCCAATAATAAGCATGAATAAAGCGAACGTAAACGAACGACCGTTCATAGGGAACACCTCCTAAATAACATATATTAAAATTAGTATATTAGCGACAAGGGAAGGAGTTGAGTACCATTTTAAAAAAATTATTAGTGTTTTTCTTCTAAACGTAATAATTCTTCAAAGGATGCAATTGCAACTTCAACTTGATCATCTTCTGGTTCTTTTGTTGTTAATAGTTGAAGCCATAACCCTGGGTATCCCAATGCGCGCAAAATCGGAATATCTCGTAATCGATTTGTAAACTGCAAGACTTCAAAAGAAATCCCTAGAACAACTGGAATTAATAAAATTCGATTTACCACTCTGACCCAAAGGGGATCAGTTGGAACAAGAAAGTAGACAAACATTCCGATAATGACTGTAAATATAATAAAACTACTACCGCAACGATAATGGAGACGAGTTTGTTTTTGTACATTTGCTACTGTCAGCGGAAGATTGTTTTCGTAAGCATTGATGACCTTATGTTCCGCACCGTGATATTGAAACACACGCTTAATGAGCGGAGTTAGTGACACAATATATATATAGCTCAGTAAAAGGATGAGCTTAATGATGCTTTCGACAATAATTTGCCCAGTGTGAGATGGGAAAATCGGTCGTGTCAATTCCGCTAAAAGTGCGGGAACTGCTGTGAAAATGACTTTGCCGAATATGAACGATAAGACTCCGACGGCGGCTACTCCTAATATCATCGTTAATTTTGATTGCTCTTCTTTCTTGTGTGCGAGTTGTTCATCGTCTGCAGGATGAACGTCAAATCGTTCCGAAGCAAAGTTTAAATGTTTTGCTCCATTGGCACTTGCGTCAACGATAGCGGCGATACCACGTAGAAATGGAACTTTCTTTAGCATAGATAATACTTTATTCCGCACGCGTGGTAATCGATAAAATTCGATTGATTTATCTTTACGACGAACCGCTGTAACAGTATATTCTCTACCACCAAACATAACTCCTTCTATGACCGCTTGCCCACCGTATATTTG
This sequence comes from Bacillus sp. IT-79MI2, assembly GCF_949768135.1. Lineage (NCBI taxonomy): Bacteria > Bacillati > Bacillota > Bacilli > Caryophanales > Bacillaceae > Bacillus > Bacillus sp. IT-79MI2. The sequence continues at coordinate 146,386 of NZ_CATKPV010000051.1, forward strand.
TTTTGTCTCCTCTGCCATGTTAACACCAACCTGTATTTGTTTCTCTCTTATGTAGAAAAGAGGCAATTGTCACACTTGGTTCTGTCATTGTGAGATTTGACAATCACCGAGTTTCCTTTATTTTATCGACAAACACAAGCTGCTGACAAGGAAAAATGTTACGGAAGCCAGACATTTCTTATTCTTTTTATAGACAAATTTCGCATGATTTAAACATGCTTCAAAATAGTTTCGGACATACTAGTAAGCGGAGGTGTCGATGTGAAGCAAGAACAATCAATAACAAAAAACATTGTACAGATTGGTTTATTTGGTGGTGTTTTTTGGGGATGCATATGGTATTTTCTTCATATTTTTTCATTTACAGAAGCCGGACCAAACTATTTGCTTTTACCATTTGCGTTTGGATCGTGGAAAGAAGGAGTTTGGGGAAATGTATTGGGTATTGTTTGTATAGGGCTTCTTTCTATTTTAGTGGCATTTCTCTATAGGGCTCTTTTCAAAAGATTTGAAGGGGTACTACCGGGAATACTCTATGGACTGTTTTGGTGGGGCATTTTATTTTTCGGACTGGGTTCTATTGCACCTGTTATCAAAAATGCACTTCATTTACCGAAAGAAACAATTGTCACAACAATATGTATTTTTATTTTATACGGTGTGTTTATCACATATTCTGTTTCATTTGAAGCGAACAATGCGAATCAAGGGGAAGGGCTGGAGTAGACAAACTATTCAAATAAGTGACTCCTGTGTTAGAATGTTGTATAGACATTTTTTATATTAAGGAGTTTAAAGTATATGAAAAAAGTACTCCTCGTTAACGGTCCTAACTTAAATCGTCTCGGTGTTCGAGAGGTAAATGTATACGGAAAAGGAACGTTAGCGACGCTTGAAACAGATATGAAACAAGAAGCAGAGAAAATGGGAGTGGAGTTAGAATGTTTTCAATCGAATCATGAAGGAGCAATTATTGATATTATTCATGAGGCGGATGACATATATGAAGGAATCATTCTAAATCCGGGTGCATTTACGCATTATAGCTACGCGATTCGAGATGCTATCGCAAGTGTTTCGATTCCAGTTATTGAAGTACATATTTCTAACATCCATCAACGTGAGTCGTTTCGTCATGAATCTGTGACAGCGGCTGTTTGTGCGGGACAAATTGTTGGATTTGGTTTTTATGGCTATAAGCTAGCGCTATTTGCATTAATGGAGAAATTGAGGGAGGTATAAAGTAATGGAAAAGATCGAGAGATTAAGAAGTGCGTTTGATGAGGCTGGTATTGACGGTATCGTATTAACGAATGAACATAGCCGTAGATATATGGCGAATTTCACAGGAACAGCTGGTGTTGTATTAATTTCAAAAGAGCGTGCTCTATTTATTACAGATTTCCGTTATGTAGAGCAAGCTAGTAAGCAAGCGGTTGGATATGAAATAGTACAGCATTCAGGATTAATTCTTGATGAGGTTGCGAAACAAGTTAAAGAACTTGGAATTCAAAAGCTAGGCTTTGAGCAAGATACTCTTACATATAGCTCTTACGTAACGCATAATGAAGCGATCGAAGCTGAATTCATCCCAACTTCTGGGCTTGTAGAAAAGTTACGCTTGATAAAGACTGATTCAGAGATTAAGATATTAAAGGAAGCTGCACAGATTGCAGATGCTGCCTTTGAGCATATTCTATCATTCATTCGCCCAGGCGTATCTGAAATTGAAGTGTCAAATGAACTTGAATTTTTCATGAGAAAACAAGGAGCAACATCTTCTTCGTTTGATATTATCGTTGCTTCAGGTCTTCGTTCGGCATTACCACACGGCGTGGCATCTGAAAAAGTGATAGAAAAAGGAGATTTCGTTACATTAGACTTCGGCGCTTATTACAAAGGATATTGCTCTGATATTACTCGTACGATTGCAGTCGGTGAACCATCTGATAAATTAAAAGAAATTTATACTATCGTTTTAGAAGCACAACTACGTGGTGTGAACGGTATTAAAGCTGGTTTAACAGGTCGCGAGGCTGATGCATTAACGCGTGATTACATAACGGAAAAAGGATATGGTGAATACTTCGGACACTCTACTGGTCATGGAATCGGTCTTGAAATCCATGAAGCACCAGGTTTAGCGTTCCGTTCTGATACAGTACTTGAACCAGGTATGGCTGTAACAGTAGAACCAGGTATTTATATTCCAGGTGTTGGCGGGGTACGTATTGAAGATGATATCATTGTAACGAGTGAAGGTAATGAAGTAATTACGAAATCACCAAAAGAACTTATTATTTTGTAATACACAGGAGGATTTTTTTACATGATTTCAGTAAACGATTTTCGTACAGGTTTAACAATTTCAGTGGACAATGCCCTTTGGCAAGTACTTGATTTCCAACACGTAAAGCCAGGTAAAGGTGCTGCGTTCGTTCGCTCTAAACTACGTAACCTTCGCACAGGATCTGTTCAAGAGAAAACATTCCGTGCAGGTGAAAAAGTAGAAAAAGCACATATCGAAAACCGTCGTATGCAATACTTATACGCGAGCGGTGAGTCTCACGTATTTATGGATAACGGAACTTATGAGCAAATCGAACTTGGCGAAAACCAAATCGAGCGCGAACTTAAATTCCTAAAAGAAAACATGGAAGTAGCAATTATGACATACCAAGGCGAAGTACTTGGTGTTGAACTTCCAAACACAGTTGAGTTAAAAGTTGTAGAAACAGAGCCTGGTATTAAAGGTGACACAGCTTCTAACGTAACAAAACCAGCTACATTAGAAACTGGTCTTGTTGTACAAGTACCGATCTTCATTAACGAAGGCGAAATGCTTATCATCAACACTGGTGAAGGTAAATACGTTTCTCGTGCATAGTAGAAAAGCACTCGTGATTACACGAGTGCTTTTTTTATAGGAAGTAGGGAAGATAGTAAATTGCGGTTATAACAAAACTAACTGTGACGAGTGAAAGGGTACCTGCAATATATGGAGTGAACACGATTTGAAACGGGCGTATTTCACCAGTTTCAACACCGGTAAAAGTTTTATTCGTTGCATGATCCATATTGTTATTTCTAAAGTTACTCATAATAATTAACCATGTAATTGCAAATATAGCTAAACTGCCAAGGAAAAAGCTCTCCATAAATGACCAACCGACCATTTTTGAAAAAAGATAAATAATAGCTAATTCTACTACAATTGTTAAACTAATTTTCAATACCTTCATATTTTCCCCCCTCATTTTGTGCTTCCAACCAATTTGAAAATTTCTCACGTGATACAACATGCAGTACGCAAGGTGACTTTACTTCTTTCTCCAATGCAGCATGTTCGTCTGGAAATTGTTTTTCCACATGTAATGAAATGTAAGGTAGTTTTTCTTGTGCTTTTAACGAACGAATGTTAGTCGTTTTAGCACCGGCAAATACGTATGTAAGTTGCAAGTCTAAAAAAGCGATTTTAAAGATCTCTTTTTTAGCAGCTTCGTTATATCCTCTTCCCCAATATTGATAGCCGAGCCAACTTCCAATATGTGAGTACTTTTGTTCGTAATTAATGTGTTTAAGTGTAGTGAGGCCAATTATTTCATTTTCTTCATTTACAACCACTCTTGATACGGAGTGTTTTTTTCGTTCCTCTCCAATTGCAAAAAGAATGAATGTTTTTGTATCTTCCACTGATTCTACTTTTAGCCCTAATGCATTTTTTACATGTGGATTGCTTGATAGTTCAAAAATCACATTTGCATATCGTAAATCGAGTGGTAATAAAGTAACTTGCTTCATCGTCTATGCTCTTTTTCTATTAAATATACCATAAAACAATATGAATATTCAGATTTAAATAAAATCGATAGAGAAAAATTATGTTTTTACTTCTGAAATAGACAACCTCTGCATATGGTTGTACAAATATATTCTTTTTGGAATAAGGGTTTTGTTAGTGAACTGAAAAGTAATTGGTAGGAGAGAAGGTGGGAGAATGAAACAATGGCTGGCGGCAATGGAAACATCCGTGCTTGTCATGGGATTGCTTCGGTTGTTTTCAGGTAGTGCGGAGATATTCGCCGCTTTGCTTATGCTCTATGTGAATGATGCGAAAAAAGCATTGTTCATAAATGGTATGTTGGCATTTGTTGGACCGACTGTATTAATTTTAACGATGTCGATTGGCATTGCGAGCGTTGCAAATGAAATTTCTTTTTTGAAGCTCTTTTTTCTAACTCTCGGAATTGGCTGTATTTTTATTGCAGTGTTGAAATAGTAAGTCAAGTATGGTGGGGAGAAGCAGATGAAAGAAGTATTAGAGGTTTTACCAAAAGCGATGAAACAGTTTATTGAAGGCTGTGAACAATATAGCGCGTTAGAAGAAATTAGGGTTCGGATAGGAAGGCCACTTGAATGTATTGCTCGTGGAGAAGTGTTCTTTTATGACTATGTCGTTACAGCAGAGGATGCAATCTACTTATTAAATAAGCTTAGTCAATATTCTATTTATACGATGGAAGAAGAGTTAAAGCGTGGGTATGTTACTTTGCGCGGTGGTCACAGGATTGGCTTAGCTGGAAAAGTAATTACAGAGAAAAGTGCAGTGAAGATGATTCGAGATGTGTCATCATTTAATATTCGAGTTGCCCGTCAAAAAATTGGGATAGCTGAGCCACTCTTATCTTATTTGTACGACTCACGTTGGTTAAACACAATGGTAATTGGTCCGCCGCAAACAGGAAAAACAACACTTCTCAGGGATGTGGCACGTTGTATGAGTCAAGGAGTTCGTTCTTATAAAATTCCTTCTTGCAAAGTGGGGATTGTTGATGAGCGCTCAGAAATTGCCGGGTGTGTAAAAGGGATTCCGCAATATGAGTTTGGTCCACGTGTTGATGTGCTGGATGCGTGTCCAAAAGCAGAAGGAATGATGATGATGATTCGTTCTATGAGTCCGGATATATTAATAGTGGATGAAATTGGGCGTATGGAAGATAGCGAAGCAATTATGGAGGCAGTCCATGCAGGTGTTCAGCTTTTTATAAGCGCTCACGGATTTTCTTTTGATGATGTAATGAAACGACCATCTTTAAAGGCTGTGATGGAGCTTGGCGTGTTTGATCGCTTTATTGAACTATCAAAAGCGAAGGGACCTGGAACTATTGTTCAAGTCAAGGATGGAGATGGAAAGCCTGTTCAAAGGCGAGGAAAGGTTCAAAGCGTATGGTGAAAATATTTGGTGCGGTGTTAATTGTAGCGGTGAGCACTTTCTTTGGTTTTTCGTATGCCAAAAGATATAGTGAACGCCCGCGTCAACTTAGGCTTTTAAAAGCAGCGCTGCAATCGTTAGAAGCTGAAATCATGTATGGGCATACGCCCTTATCAGAAGCAGCAGAGCGCTTAGTAAAACAAATGCCAAAGCCTTTAAACTGGATATTTCAAAGTTTTTCAAAGCGACTAGAAAGCGGCGAACAAACAGTTAGAGAGGCTTGGCTTGAAAGTTTACAAGAAAATTGGAAACTCACTGCATTTAAACAAACTGAATATGAGATTTTGCAGCAATTTGGTGAAACGTTAGGGCAGCATGACCGTGAATCGCAGCAAAAGCATATTCGCTTATGTATTACGCACCTAGAAAGAGAAGAGGGTGAAGCGAAAGCACTTCAACTTCAATATGAAAAGATGATAAAGAGTTTGGGTGTACTAGCAGGACTACTTATCGTAATTTTACTGCTATAGGGGGGAGAAAGACGATGTCCATCGATGTTGGATTAATATTTCAAATCGCCGGAATCGGCATTGTTTTAGCTTTCATTCATACAGTACTAAAAGAGTTAAAGCGGGAGGATATTGCAAATTGGGTGATTCTTGTCGGTTTTGTCGTTATTTTATTTCATGTTGCATTTTTGATTAATACTTTGTTTGACAAGATTAAAAGTGTCTTTCTCTTCCAGTAAAGGAGGCGGTTCGAATCGAGATTTTACAAATTGTCGGATTGGGCCTCGTCGCGACATTTTTAGCAGCTGTGCTAAATCAACATAAATCTAGTATCACTTCTTTGTTTATTGTGTTCATCGCGAGTGTCATGTTTCTGCTGCTAATCGATCAAATTCATTCTATTTTAAGAATGATTGAGCGAGTTGCAAGTGAGGCGAAAGTAAGCAATGTCTATGTAGAGACACTGCTGAAAATTATTGGAATTGCTTACATTGCTGAGTTTGGGGCACAAATTACAAAAGATGCTGGTCAAGGTGCAATTGCTTCAAAAATTGAATTAGCAGGGAAAATTTTAATTCTTGTTATGGCTATTCCTATTTTAACGGTTGTAATTGAAACAATTCTTGGTTTTTTACCTACGGGATAAGGGGGAGTGAATGTTGCAAAGGTTTGGAGCTAAGCTGCTGTTTGCTTGCTTCCTTTTCTTTTCTTTACCAATTGTCGTACAAGCTTCTCCTGTAGAAAAAACCGTCGTAGATCAACAATTGGATAAACTCGGAATCGAAGATGTGAAGCAGTTTTGGGACGGGCTTGTCACAAAATATGGAGGTTATTTACCAGAGAGTCAAAAGGGAAGTTTTATGGAATTTGTAAAGGGCGAAAAGGAATTTTCTATAAAAGAATGGATGATAGGGCTATTAAAATATTTATTTCATGAGCTTGTTGCAAATGGAAAGCTACTTGGAACGCTCATTATGCTCACAATTTTCAGTGCATTATTACAATCATTACAATCTGCCTTTTCGAAGAGTAGCATAAGTAAAATTGCAGATGCCGTTGTATACATGGTGCTAATTATTTTTGCTTTAAATAGTTTTTATGTAGTAATGACGTATGCAAGAGAAACGATTCAAACGATGGTAGATTTCATATTAGCTTTACTTCCTATTCTCCTAGCACTCATAGCGACCGGAGGTGGGGTTGTATCAGTATCCTTCTTCCATCCGATTATCATTTTTTTAATGAATACAAGTGGGCTGCTTATGAACTATATTGTTCTTCCGCTCTTATTACTTGCGACCATCTTAAGCATTGTAAGTACAATGAGTGATCAATATAAAGTTACGAAATTGTCCAAGCTCCTGCAAAATGTAAGTGTTGGGATTATTGGTATCTTTCTAACAGTATTTCTAGGCGTATTATCTGTGCAAGGGACAGCGACAGCAGTTGCTGATGGTATAGCTGTTAAAACAGCGAAGTTTGTAACGGGGAATTTTATTCCTGTGGTAGGGCGGATGTTTACAGAAGCGGCGGATACTGTTATTAGCGCCTCTGGGTTATTAAAGAATACGGTCGGGATTATCGGGCTTGTTATCTTATGTTTAATCGTTGCTTTTCCAGCGATTCAAATCTTTTGTATCGCGTTTATTTATAAATTCGCAGCGGCAGTACTACAGCCAGTTGGCGGAGGAGCTATTATTAAATGTTTAGATATTATAGGAAGAAGTATCATTTATGTATTTGCCTGCTTAGCTATCGTATCCTTTATGTTCTTTTTAAGCATTACTATTATTATTGCCGCGGGGAACATTACCCTCATGATGCGATAGGAGGTGACGAGTATGCAATTTGTTACAGAGTGGATTAGAAATATTATCGTCTTTTTGCTCTTAGCGACGATGCTGCATCTTATCCTTCCTAATTCAAATTTACAAAAGTATGTCAAATTTGTTGTGAGCTTATTGTTAGTCGTTTTAATCTTGACACCGCTATTTAAGTTATTACAAACGGATGTAAATGAAGTGATTGCGAATTTTAATCAAGAAAAATACGTAGCGGACGGATCGATAAAAAATTCAATTGATACAAAGAAAAAAGAAATACAAGCCCTAACACGTGCATATAGTTTAGAAGAGATGGCTGTCAAAATGAAAAAAGAAGTTGGAAAAGAATTTGAGAAAAAGTATGGCGTGACAGTGTCTGAAATAAAAATAATTGCAGCAGAAACTAAGGGAGAAGTAAAAGCGGCAAAAGATATTCAATCTGTTATTGTGACGCTAAAAGAAGCTGAAGTGAAGAAAAACGATGCAATTGAAACAGTAAAGCCAGTTGAAATTAATACGAGAGCGCCTCGGAAAACTTCGAAAGAAACAAATGTGGAAATGAAACAGTTCTTTTCAAGCAGGTGGCAGCTAGAGGATAAACAAATCCAAGTTCAAATGGAGGGGGGACAGGTAGAGTAAATGGACAATAAAGATAAAAACTCGAAATTCTCATTTTTTCGCAACTTATTGAAAGGGGACGAAAAAGATGATAAGGAGAAAGGGAAAAAAGTAACACCTAAGTTTTTGCTTGTCCTACTCATACTTGGAATGTTGCTTATGTTTTTTAGTAATTTCTTTCAACCGAAAAAAGAAGAAGTGCCTGTGTTTAAAGAAAAGACAAGTCAAGATTCAGAAAAAGAAGTGCCGACTTTTGGACAAAAAAAGAGCGAGAACATGTCAGCTGTAGAAAAATACGAAAAAGCATATGAACAAGAATTGAAAGCGGCATTAGAAGATATAACAGGGGTTAAAGATGTGTCTATTGAAGTGAATTTGGACTCATCAGAAGAAAAAATACTTGAAAAAAATATTGTGAAACGATCGCAAACAACAGGTGAAACAGATAAAACTGGAGGGAAAAGACAAGTTGAAGATGAATCAACTGATGAAAAAACGGTGATTATACGCGAAGGTGATAAAGAAACCCCGATTGTATTGCGAACAGAGAAACCAAAAGTGAGAGGTGTCCTTGTCGTAGCAAAAGGGGTGGATAATATACAAGTAAAAGCAATGGTAAAGGAAGCGGTGACACGTATGCTTGATGTACCATCACACCGCGTAGCAGTACTACCAAAAAAGGGTTAGGGAGGAAATGAAGTGTTGAAAAAACAAACAGTTTGGTTACTAACAATGCTAAGTTTAGTTGTTGTGTTATCTGTTTATTATGTAACAACGCCTGACAAAATGAATACTGCAACACCAACAGCGGGTGAAAAGGTTGGACAAGAAAAGCAAGGTGTTGAAAAAGAAGTGACAAAAGAAACGACAAAAGAAACATCTAATAAAGAAGCTACTCCAAAAGAAACAACGAAAGAAACATCGGGCAAAGAAACAGAGAAAAAAGATGATAGTAAAAAAGAGACAAGCAAAAAAGAAGGCAATGTAACAGTTCAATCAAGTGATGAAAACTTTACAGCACTTCGTTTGAAAATGGAAGATCAACGCAGTGCAGAGAAAGAAAAATTACAAGATGTTATGAAATCAACGAAATCTTCCGCTGAAGAAATAAGTAAAGCGAAAGATGAATTAAACGCAATCGATCAGATGGAAACAAAGGAAGGGTTGCTTGAAACAGTTATTAAATCACAAGGTGGCTATAAAGATGCGCTTGTAAGGGCTGATGGAACTGATATTAAAGTAACAGTAAAAGCTACGAAGCATTCTCAAAAAGAAGCAAATAAAATTATCCAACTTGTTCGTGCTGAGGCAGGATCCAAGGATGTAGGCGTCAAGTTTGATCCAGTAAAATAAAATTTAAATATGTATTACGAGCTATGATAAGCTGGAGGATTACTACTCGCGAACAGCCGGATAGAAAAAGCTATCGTTTTCGATAGCTTTTTTCTATTTCATCTTTTTGTGCTATTTCAATGTTTTCTCCTCGGAAAGGAGAAATGCGCTGAGAGTAAAAAATTAAAGGTTCGTGGTAATGGTGGTTGCTTTTTCCGTATTTTATATGAGTGAAGACAACGATGAGCCAGATTAATACAGCTGGTAAGAACAAGATGAGCCATATCATGTTTCTGCACCTCACTATTAAGATATTTTACTTTACTTTGAACATACTATTCGTATGTGAAGGAAGGATGAACGGCTTGTAAATAAAAAAATAATATTTTGTAAAATATGTTGTTGTACATAGTTAAAATGAGATGAGAATAATAAGTCAGGAGCTCTATATTTTAAATGGAAAAAGAGAAAAAACATGTTTTTTATGAAGTGGTCTTGCCAATTTTGAGTGAAACTTGGTATTATTACTAGGTAATAAATTATTTAGTGGAATAATATTTTTTACAGGAGTTTCGATTTATCGTAAAGAAATATAAATTGGAATGTTGAAAATATTTATCGTAAGATGAGAGTAGCAAAAGTTTCTATTAGTAAATGTTATAGGAATGATTTCTCTAGTAGAATGAATCGTATCTTTACAGACAACATAGTTTGCTTTTATATGTTCAGTATCTGTAAGAACGGGACAAACAAGTGTATGGGAGTGGATTTTATATGTTTAAAATTCAAGAAGTTCGTGAATTAATTAAGTTAATTGATAGCTCTAACATTGATGAATTTGAATACAAAAAAGATGGTACGACAATTAAAATGAAAAAGCGTGGGAATGAAGTTGTGTCTGTACAGACAACACCAGTAGTGAAACAAGCATTACAAACGCAAGCGGTAGAAATGGAAACAGCCGTAGCAGCGGCGCAGGTAGAAGCACCGAAGCAGGAAGAGAAGAAAGCTGTTCAAGATGAGAATTTACATACAATCACATCACCGATGGTTGGAACATTCTATGCCTCTTCTTCACCAGATACGCCTGCATATGTAAGTGTTGGGGATCGCGTTTCAGAAGGTACAGTCGTTTGCATCGTTGAAGCGATGAAGCTTTTTAATGAAATTGAAGCAGAAGTAAATGGAGAAATTGTTGAAATTCTTGTGAACAACGGACAACTTGTTGAGTATGGACAACCGCTATTTCTTGTAAAAGCGTAATAAGGGAGTCTTTGTGATGATAAAAAAAGTATTGATAGCCAATCGTGGGGAAATTGCTGTGCGAATTATTCGTGCTTGCAAAGAGATGAATATTGAAACAGTAGCTATTTATTCAGAAGCGGATAAAGAATCACTTCATGTGAAAATCGCAGATGAAGCGTATTGCGTTGGGCCAACAATGTCGAAAGAAAGCTATTTAAATTTGACGAATATTATAAGCGTTGCAAAATTAACGGGTTGTGATGCAATTCACCCTGGTTATGGATTTTTAGCCGAAAATGCTGATTTTGCAGAACTATGTCGTGAATGTAACTTGATTTTTATCGGACCTAGCCCAGAAGCAATTTCAAAAATGGGTACAAAAGACGTTGCGCGTGATACAATGAAAGAAGCAGGGGTTCCAATTGTACCAGGTTCACAAGGGATTATAAAAAACACAGAAGAAGCGATGGAACTTGCAAATCAAATTGGATATCCCGTTATTATTAAAGCAACTGCAGGCGGCGGCGGAAAAGGTATTCGTGTTGCACGTCATGAAGAGGAGCTTATAAAGGGAATTCAAATTACACAGCAAGAAGCTAGTACCGCTTTTGGAAACCCTGGTGTATACTTAGAAAAGTACGTTGAAGATTTCCGCCATGTTGAGATTCAGATAATGGCAGATGCACATGGCAATGCGATTCATTTAGGAGAGCGTGATTGTACAATTCAGCGCCGTTTGCAAAAACTATTAGAAGAAAGTCCTTCTCCTGTTCTTGATGCAAATATTCGTGAGAAAATGGGTGAAGCGGCAGTAAAAGCAGCGGTAGCGGTTGATTATACAGGTGCTGGCACGGTTGAGTTTATTTATGAATATAAAACGAAAAGCTTTTACTTTATGGAAATGAACACGCGAATTCAAGTAGAACATCCAGTTACAGAGATGGTAACAGGGATGGACTTAATTAAAGAGCAAATTCGTGTTGCTTCAGGAGAAAAGTTATCGCTACAGCAAGAAGAAGTACAATTTAAAGGTTGGGCAATCGAATGTCGAATTAATGCGGAAAACCCTGCCAAAAACTTTATGCCATCTCCAGGGAAAGTGGAAATGTACTTACCACCAGGAGGATTTGGTATTCGCGTCGATTCAGCTGTTTATCCTGGTTATTCAATTCCACCTTTTTATGATTCGATGATTGCGAAATTAATTGTTCACGGAAAAACACGTGAAGAAGCAATTGCAAAAATGAAGCGAGCACTTAGTGAATTTGTCATTGAAGGCGTACATACGACAATCCCGTTCCATTTACAATTGCTAGATCATCCTGATTTTATAAAAGGGGAATTTAATACTAAATTTTTGGAAGAGCATGAACTTGTGACGCAGTGATACATTTAAAGGAGGTTTTTTTCATGGCTGAACATATGTTAGATATGGGTCAAGATACAACCCTTGGAAAAGTAGAAATTGCACCAGAAGTAATTGAGGTAATTGCAGGTATCGCAACTGCTGAAGTAGATGGCGTAGCGGCAATGCGCGGCAACTTTGCTACAGATGTTGTTGAGAAGTTAGGAAAGAAAAATCACGGTAAAGGCGTGAAGGTTGAATTAGTAAACGACGATATTATCGTTGACGTTTATGTTGTCATGTATTTTGGTGTAGCAATACCAGTTGTTGCACAAAAAATTCAAGATAATATTCGCCAAGCACTCTTTACAATGACGGGTCTTGAGCCGAAAGAAGTAAATATTCACATCGTTGGCGTAACATTCGAAACGCAAAAAACAGAAATCGAGCCAGTATAAGAATGAGAAGGTGCCTTGTCAAATGGGCACCTTTTTTCTCGTTTTATCTCTTCTTACACAAAACCTTCGAATTATTATACTATTTTAAAAAATGAGAAATATAAAAAGGGAATGATGCGTTTTTTCAAAAAACGTACATTGTGATAGGATATGGAACTTGAAGTTAATCTTTTTATTATTTTTCAGCCTTGTAACTCGTGTATGAAATGATAAATTGTGTTATTATCATTGTATTATAAGGTTGAAAAATCAATGAAAACTGTAAGAGTAAGTAAATTGACGGCTTATAAATTATAACAATATAACAAAACATAAGGAAAGACTTGAAGTATAAAGGAGAGTTACAATGAAACGTAGGACGGCTAGAGAAAGAGCCATGCAAGCATTATATCAAATGGATATTACTGGAGAATTAGAGCCGAAAGTAGCGGTGGAAAATACGCTAGAAGAAGGCGAAGAAACAAATGAGTTTTTAGAATCACTTGTTGTTGGTTTTGTAGAACATAAAGAAGCAATTGATGAAGCAATTCGTCAAAATTTAAAAAAGTGGAAATTAGAACGTATTAGTATTGTGGATCGTAGTATTTTACGTTTAGCTGTGTATGAAATGAAGTACATGGAAGAAGTTCCACATAACGTAACAATTAACGAGGCAATTGAAATTGCCAAAACATTTGGGGATGAGGAATCTCGTCGTTTTATCAACGGCGTTTTATCTAATATAAAAGATACACTGTAATTTCTTTAAGGGGGAATCTTAAATGGTAGCAGTAATCATCAAAGGAAATGAAGTTGCGGAGAAAAAACGAGCACAATTAAAAGAAGAAGTTGTGAAGTTGAAAGAGCAAGGGATTGTACCAGGATTAGCGGTTATTTTAGTTGGAGAAGATCCAGCATCTCGTTCTTATGTAAAAGGAAAAGAAAAAGGCTGTGAACAAGTTGGGATCTATTCAGAGTTAATTGAGTTTCCAGATACAATTACAGAAGAGCGTTTGTTAGCTGAAATCGATCGCTTAAATGAGGATGACCGTATTGATGGAATATTAGTACAATTACCTTTACCGAAACATATTGAAGAGAAAGCTATCATTGAAAGAATTTCACCTAAAAAGGATGTAGATGGATTCCATCCAATCAGCGTTGGCCGTATGATGACGGGGCAAGATACATTTCTTCCATGTACACCACATGGCATTGTGGAGTTAGTAAAAGAAACAAATCTTGATATTTCAGGAAAACACGTTGTTGTAATTGGAAGAAGTAACATTGTTGGAAAACCAGTAGGACAGTTATTTTTAAATGAAAATGCGACTGTAACATACTGTCACTCCAAAACGAAAAATATAAAAGAATTATCAAAGCTAGCTGATATTCTAATTGTCGCTGTTGGAAGAGCGAAGATGGTAACAGCTGACTATATAAAAGAAGGCGCAGTTGTAATTGATGTTGGTGTCAATCGTCTAGAGACAGGGAAATTATGCGGTGATGTTGATTTTGAGAATGTATTAGATATTGCTGGCTATATTACACCGGTACCAAAAGGAGTCGGTCCAATGACAATTACAATGCTCCTTCATAATACAGTAGAATCTGCAAAACGCGCAGGAGTTGTTTGTAAATAATTTGAATCGGCTATGAGGAGAGAAAGATGGAAAAGCAATATTTAACCGTTACAGCATTAACACGCTATATAAAAACAAAAATAGAGTATGACCCGCATTTGCAGTCTGTTTGGTTAAAAGGAGAAATTTCAAACTTTAAATGTCATAGCCGTGGCCATATGTATTTCACATTAAAGGATGAAAATGCAAGAATAGCAGCGGTTATGTTTGCGGGTCATAATCGCAATATAAAATTCAGACCAGAAGATGGGATGAAAGTACTTGTAAAAGGGAAAATCTCTGTCTATGAAGCAAGTGGTTCATACCAAATTTATGTTCATGATATGCAGCCTGATGGAATTGGTAATCTTCACTTAGCTTATGAGCAATTAAAGGTTAGGCTAGAGGAGGAAGGGTTGTTTTCTCAAGTGTATAAACAGCCAATTCCTGCATATGCAACAACAATTGGTGTCATTACATCACCAACGGGAGCGGCGATTCGTGATATTATAACGACGATTAAACGCCGTTATCCAATTGGGAATGTGATTGTATTTCCGGTACTTGTACAAGGGGAGTCTGCGGCTCCCTCAATTGTACAAGCGATTCAAACAGCGAATGAGATGAAGGATATAGATGCTTTAATTGTCGGTCGTGGGGGCGGTTCCATTGAAGAGCTATGGGCCTTTAATGAAGAAATAGTTGCACGGGCGATTTTTGCAAGTGAAATTCCAATCATCTCGGCAGTTGGACATGAAACAGACTTTACAATTGCTGATTTTGTAGCAGATTTACGTGCACCAACCCCAACGGCAGCAGCAGAACTTGCAGCACCAAATATAATTGAATTACAAGAGAAAGTGTTACAACGAACCCTTCGCCTGCAAAGGGCAATGCGAGAGATGTTACATAAAAAGCAAGAACAACTGCAAACACTTCAAAAATCGTATGCGTTTCGTTATCCAAAGCAAGTGTATGAGCAAAAAGAAGAACAGTTAGATCGTACTCTTGAACAGCTTATTTTAGTGAAAGAACGCTATGTAGAGAAAAAGGTAAATCAGTTAAAACAGCTCTCATTTTATTTGGAGAAGCATCATCCCTCTCAAAAGATTGTACAAACAAAAACAAGGGTAGAAACGTTGCAAAAGCAATTGCAACGTGAAATGCAAACATTACTGCAAACGAAAGAGTTTGCGTTTATGAGGGCGGCTCAAAAATTAGAGGCACTAAGTCCACTTAAAGTAATGATGAGAGGATATGGGCTCGTATATAGTGAAAAAAAGCAAGTGTTAAAAAGTGTGAAAGATGTCGACCTTGGTGATGTTGTTTCAGTACAATTACAAGATGGAGTGTTAGATTGTAACGTATCGGGCATAGAGGAGCGTGAATTGAACAATGGAAAATAAATTAAGCTTTGAAGAAGCAATTTCTCAGCTTGAACATCTTGTTTCTAAGCTCGAACAAGGCGATGTTCCTTTAGAAGAGGCGATTTCATATTTTAAAGAAGGTATGGAGTTGTCTAAGCTATGTGATGAGAAATTGAAAGATGTACAAGAACAAATGGCAGTTATCCTTGGAGAAGATGGAGAACTTAAACCATTTACTGCTGTAGGAGATGAAGCATAGTGGCATATGTAGCTTTTGATGCTTTTGTGAAAGAAAGTAAAACTTTCGTCGAGGAGCAACTTGCACGCTATGCAAATCAATTACAATGTCCAAATGTACTTCGCGAAGCGATGACATATTCATTGGAAGCAGGCGGAAAGCGTCTTCGTCCGTTACTTTTATTTGCAACGTTGCAAGCGTTTGAAAAGGAAAGAGAACTGGGCATAGGAGCAGCTTGTGCTCTTGAAATGATTCATACCTATTCGTTAATTCATGATGATTTACCATGTATGGATGACGATGATTTAAGACGGGGAAAACCAACAAACCATAAAGTGTTTGGTGAAGCGATGGCCGTTTTAGCGGGAGATGGCTTGTTAACACATGCTTTCCAAGTAGTGACAGCGTATCATCATCAAGACATTTCTACAGAAACAAAGCTAAGACTTGCGCTTGAACTTGCAAAAGCAGCTGGACCAGAAGGAATGGTTGCTGGACAGGTAGCGGATATGGAAGCGGAAGGCAAGCGTCTTGAGCTTAGTGAATTAGAATATATTCATAAGCATAAAACAGGGCGGTTATTAGAATATGCCGTGCTTGCAGGAGCGGTACTTGCAGGAGCAACACCAGAACAAGAGAAGAAACTACTTGCATTTGCAAAATATATTGGTCTGGCTTTCCAGATTCGAGATGATATTTTAGATGTAGAAGGTACGGAAGAAGAAATTGGAAAACCAATTGGTAGTGATGCTTCCAATGAAAAAAGTACATATACGACGTTATTTACTATAGATGAGGCAAAATGTATCTTAGAAGAAACAATTGTTAAAGCGAAAGATGCGATAGCATCTTTACAATTACAAGATGAGTATTTATTATCTATTTGTGATTTGATCGCAAAGCGTAATAACTAATGTAAGAACGTTTTCATTTGTTGAGTCATTTATTATTTTGTGGTATAAATGTAGAAAAAGGTTTTTCTTTTCTTGTTATTGGCAAAAATATATCTAGATTACGTTGCCGTTATCACTTTGTGTTAGCGGCTCTTTTTTCATCGGATAGAGGAGCTATGATTCATGTAGGCTTCTTACTTGAAAGGGATACTTCGTTTTCTAAGAACGTAGAGAAAGATGACGAATTGTCTGTTCAAGCAGGATAGAAAATAGGAATGATATTGAAGAATTTCTTGTGTTGTGCAAATATTTTTTGTGATATTTGACATATTGACAGATTATGAAACGAAAGTGAGTGATCCATGTGGATCTAACGCAAATTCAAAACCCTAGTTTTTTGAAAGATATGTCTATCAGCGAACTAGAGGCATTGAGTGAGGATATTCGGAAGTTTTTAATTGAAGAGCTCTCTCAAACAGGTGGACATATTGCTCCTAACTTAGGTGTAGTAGAACTCACAATTGCTCTGCATAAATTATTTGATAGTCCAAAAGATAAATTTTTATGGGATGTAGGACATCAATCCTATGTGCATAAGATTTTAACAGGGCGTGCAAAAGAGTTTGGCACATTAAGACAATATAAAGGTCTATGTGGTTTCCCAAAACGTTGCGAGAGTGAGCATGATGTATGGGAAACAGGTCATAGTTCGACTTCATTATCTGCTGCAATGGGAATGGCTTTAGCACGGGATTTAAAGAAAACGAAAGAGTGTATTATACCAATTATTGGGGATGGTGCTTTGACTGGTGGAATGGCTTTAGAAGCATTAAACCATATCGGGCATGAAAAAACAGATATGATTGTTATCTTAAATGATAATGAAATGTCAATTGCTCCGAATGTTGGAGCTCTTCATAACGTTCTTGGTCGCCTGCGTACAGCTGGAAAATATCAATGGGTGAAGGATGAACTAGAGTATTTACTCAAGAAAATTCCAGCAGTTGGCGGGAAAGTTGCAGCAACCGCAGAAAAAGTAAAAGATAGCTTAAAATATTTACTTGTATCAGGTGTCTTCTTTGAAGAGTTAGGGTTTACATATTTAGGTCCTGTTGATGGGCATAGTTATGAAAACTTATTTGAAACGCTTCAATATGCAAAGAAAACAAAAGGCCCGGTACTTGTTCATGTGATTACGAAAAAAGGAAAAGGCTATAAACCAGCAGAGAGCGATGTGATTGGAACTTGGCATGGAACAGGACCATATAAAATCGAATCTGGTGATTTTGTAAAGCCAAAAGAAGTTGCACCGGCGTGGAGTGCGGTTGTAAGTGAGACAGTTCGGAAGCTTGCAAGAACTGATGAGCGTATCGTTGCGATTACACCAGCAATGCCAGTTGGTTCTAAGCTTGAAAAGTTTCATCAAGAATTTCCAGATCGTATGATTGATGTGGGAATTGCTGAGCAACATGCCACAACGATGGCCGCTGGGATGGCAACGCAAGGAATGAAGCCGTTTTTAGCGATTTATTCAACATTCTTACAACGTGCATATGACCAAGTTGTTCATGATATATGCCGTCAAAATTTAAATGTCTTCATTGGAATTGACCGTGCTGGATTGGTCGGAGCAGATGGTGAAACGCATCAAGGTGTATTTGATATCGCGTTTTTACGCCACTTGCCAAATATGGTGCTCATGATGCCAAAAGATGAAAATGAAGGGCAGCATTTAGTATATACGGCAATGCAATATGAAGATGGTCCAATTGCCCTGCGTTATGCGCGCGGAAATGGACTTGGAGTTAAAATGGATGAAGAACTCAAAGCTATTCCAATTGGTACATGGGAAACCTTAAAAGAAGGTACGCAAGCAGCAATCTTGACATTTGGTACAACGATTTCGATGGCGCTGGAAGCGGCGGAGCGTCTCGAAAAAGCTGGAGTTTCAGTGAAAGTCGTGAATGCTCGTTTTATTAAGCCGATGGATGAATCATATTTACATGAACTCCTAGGCAAGAATATGCCGATTTTAACAATTGAAGAAGCTTGTTTAATCGGTGGATTTGGTACAGGTGTAGTAGAATTTGCTACTGAGCATGGGTATCATAGTGCTTTAATCGAACGAATGGGAATTCCAGATCATTTCATTGAACACGGTAGTGTTACAAAGTTGTTAGAAGAAATTGGTTTAACGACAGATGCTGTTGTAGACCGTATTCATACAATGATTCCATCAAAACAAAAAAGGGCGTAACAAATGAGTGTAAAAAAAGAAAGAGTAGATGTACTATTAGTAGAACGAGGACTTATAGAAACGCGTGAAAAGGCAAAACGCGCTGTTATGGCGGGTCTTGTATATGCAAATGAAATGAGACTCGATAAACCAGGGGAAAAAATCCCGCAAGATACACCGATTACGGTAAAAGGACAAGTTATGCCATATGTGAGCCGTGGCGGTTATAAGTTAGAGAAGGCATTAGAGACTTTTCATCTTGATTTACAAGATAAAATTATGTTAGATATTGGCTCATCAACTGGTGGCTTTACAGATTGTGCGCTGCAAAATGGTGCGAAGTTATCTTACGCTTTAGATGTAGGGTACAATCAACTTGCTTGGAAGCTTCGTCAAGATGAGCGCGTTGTTGTTATGGAACGGACGAATTTTCGTTATGTAACACCGGCTGATTTAGAGCGTGGCTTGCCGCAGTTTGCTAGCATTGATGTTTCGTTTATATCGTTAAAATTAATTCTTCCAGTCTTAAAAACGATATTGACTCCAAATGGTGATGTTGCGGCTTTAATTAAACCACAATTTGAAGCTGGAAGAGAGCAGGTCGGGAAGAAGGGCATCGTTCGTGATCGTAAAGTTCATGAAGCTGTCGTAGAAATGATTGTTGATTTCGCAATAAAAGAAGGGTATGATGTTGAAAACTTAACATTTTCTCCAATTACAGGTGGGGACGGAAATATTGAGTTTTTAATTCATTTAAAGTGGCATGGTGAACGTGAGATTGGCGAAAAACATTCTCTGGTTTCTGTAGAGCAAGTTGTAACAGAAGCTCATGAGGTCTTAAAACAAAAAGGGAAAGAGGAATAACGGTTGTTGTTCCTCTTTTTGCTGGAATTGTATAATGATTGTAAAAACAATTATGTACAAGTAAACGATTATAAGTTAACATAAATAAGTGAAGTATACCAATATTTAAACTATGGTAAGAGATAGTGTGAGGTGCAAATGTATGAATAAAGGTCAGCGCCATATTAAAATCAGAGAAATTATCGCGAATAAAGAAATTGAAACGCAAGATGAACTAGTTGATATTTTGCGTAATGAAGGCTTTAATGTAACGCAAGCAACTGTATCACGTGACATTAAAGAGTTGCACTTAGTAAAAGTGCCATTGCATGATGGTCGCTATAAATATAGCTTACCAGCAGATCAACGATTTAACCCGTTGCAAAAATTAAAACGTAATCTAGTCGATTCGTTTATAAAGTTAGACACAGCAGGACATATGCTTGTGTTAAAAACATTACCTGGTAACGCGCACGCGCTCGGAGCACTTATTGATCATTTAGAATGGGATGAGATTATTGGAACCATTTGTGGTGATGATACTTGCTTAATTATTTGCCGTACGCCTGAGGATACAGGTGTTGTATCAGATCGTTTCTTAAATATGTTGTAACAAAAGAATCTTGTTTACTCCTTTGCTAAAAGCAGAAAGTAAACAAGATATTTTTTATTATAGGAAAAATAGATGAATGTGAAGTGAAATATGGTGTTTTTCTAGAATGAAGTTAGGAAATCGATGGATTGACCCGTAAAACAAATGTTTGGTACAATGGAGCGGGCTAGAAGAGTAATTTATACATACAATATATATGATAAACGCAGAGTGAAAAGCGCTTAGCGAAAGCCCTTTTTAGGGGATTAGTTTATAACGAGGTGAATGGGGCATTGTTATCGGAATTATCGATTAGAAACTTTGCTATTATTGAGTCATTAAATATTTCTTTTCAAAAAGGTTTAACAGTTTTAAGTGGTGAAACAGGTGCCGGAAAATCAATTATTATTGATGCAATCAGCTTACTTGTTGGTGGCCGGGGTTCAGCAGAATTTGTTAGATATGGAACAGAAAAAGCTGAAATTGAAGGTTTATTTTATATAGAGGATGATAAACATCCATGTATTACGAAAGCTGAAGAGCTGGACATTGAAATTGAAGATGGGATGATCATTTTAAAACGTGACATCGCTGCGAATGGAAAAAGTGTATGTCGTGTAAATGGTAAACTTGTTACATTGAGTATATTAAAAGAAATTGGGAAAACACTTGTTGATATTCATGGACAACATGAAACGCAAGATTTGATGAATGAGGAACGCCATTTGTTTATGCTCGATCATTTCGACGGAAATCGTATCGTGAACCAATTAGAAATATATCAAGATGTATATGGTGAATATGAGCAGTTAAAAAAGCAACTCAAATCTTTAACAGAGAATGAACAGCAGATGGCACATCGCTTAGATTTAATTCAATTCCAGCACGAAGAAATTTGTAAAGCGGATTTGAAAGTCGATGAAGAAAATGAATTGACAGAAGAGAGATTAAAAATTTCCAATTTCGAAAAGATTTATAAAGCGCTTGGTGATGCATACCGTTCATTAAGCGAAGATGGTAGTGGACTTGATCATGTACGAAATGCGATGGGACAAATGGAGAGTATTACACACCTAGATGAGGCGTATCAAGAGAACCATGATTCGATTGCAAATAGCTACTACTTATTAGAAGAGGTTGCCTATCAGCTCCGTGAAAAGTTAGATATGATGGAGTATGATCCGAATCGTTTAGACGAAATTGAAACACGTTTGAATGAAATTCGTATGCTAAAGAGAAAGTATGGAAATACTGTAGAAGAGATTTTAGCGTATGCTGATAAAATAGAGCAAGAAATTTTTACAATTGAAAATAAAGATGTACATATTGAAACGACGAAAAAGAAATTAAAAGAATTAGAAAGCGTAATTTTGAAGGAAGCAACGATACTGAGTGATATGCGTCATCAACTTGCAGACCATCTTACAAGCGCAATCCACCAAGAATTAAAAGAACTGTATATGGAAAAAACGAAATTTGAAGTGAGGATTAAGAAAAAAGAAGGAAGCAATGATGATCCACTTGTAGAAGGGGCACCAGTGAAACTTACGGCAGATGGATACAATCATGTGGAATTTTATATTTCAACAAATCCAGGTGAACCATTAAAGCAACTTTCAAAAGTAGCTTCTGGTGGAGAATTATCCCGTATTATTTTAGCTCTGAAAAGTATCTTTTCTAAACATCAAGGTGTTGCATCTGTCATTTTTGATGAAGTAGATACGGGAGTGAGTGGACGAGTGGCACAAGCGATTGCGGAAAAAATTTATCGTGTATCTGTAAACTCGCAAGTACTTTGTATTACGCACTTACCTCAAGTAGCATCGATGGCGGATTCACATTTATTTATTCGTAAACAAGTTGCAAATGATCGGACGATTACATCAGTTACTGTATTAAGTACAGAGGATAAGGTGACGGAGATTGCTCGAATGATTTCTGGCGTGGAAATTACCGATTTAACGACGGAACATGCGAAAGAGTTACTTACGCAAGCACATCGTTTTAAACAGACAGCAGAGGCTATCCAATAATGGATAGCTTTTTTGCTCAAATGACGATTTCTTGATTCTTCCGGTTATAAACAAAGCGTTACAAGGAGAAATTAAAAGATGAAGTCGTTAGGCTGAATGTGGGGTAGGAGCGAGGAGAGTGAACGAATTGAAATTAGAGCAATTCCGAAAAATAATAGGTCTTTGCCTCCTTGTTTCATTAATTTTTATGGGATGTTTTAAACCGCTTCGTACGTTTATTTCATCCCCGAAGCAACTCGTTATTTTTGAGGGTCAACAATCCGAAATAGCATCATTTCCAGTTTTCCAGGCTTCATCGACAAATCATCATGTTTTTACAGTGAGTTCAAATAAAGAACAGAAATCTGAACTTGTAGTAAATTCGCATCAAAATGGTGAAGCGGATATGGTTTTTCAACTTGCTGGATTTCCAGTAAAAAAGGTAAATGTGAAAGTATTAAAAGATTTTAAAGTGATTCCAGGTGGGCAATCAATTGGAGTGAAATTGAATACAAAAGGTGTACTTGTTGTTGGACATCATTTAATTCAAACAGAGAGAGGGAAAGTATCGCCTGGGGAAATGGCTGGTGTACAAGTTGGGGATATGATTACCGAAATTAATGGAAAAACAATTGAAAGAATGAGCGATGTGGCACCTTTTATTCATGATAGCGGAAAAACAGGTGAACCGCTTAACCTCGTCTTATTACGAGATGGTAAGTATATTCGTACGAAACTAACACCAGAAAAAGATAATGGTGAATCGTCTTATCGGATTGGCTTATATATTCGTGATTCAGCTGCTGGTATTGGAACGATGACTTTTGTTCATCCGGATTCGATGAAATATGGAGCGCTTGGTCATGTTATTTCTGATAATGATACGAAGAAACCAATTCAAGTAGAAGATGGACAGATTGTTCGTTCGACAGTTACTTCTATTGAACGCGGTAGTCATGGAAATCCAGGAGAAAAATTAGCAAGATTTTCACCGGATCGTGAAGTGATTGGTAATATTACAACAAATAGTCCTTTTGGTATTTTTGGTAAATTAAATACAGGTATAAAAAATGGCATAATGGATGAAGCAATGCCGATTGCATTGTCTCATCAAGTGAAAGAAGGGCCAGCGAAAATATTAACAGTTATCGATCAAGATAAAGTAGAGGCATTTGATATTGAAATCGTAAGCACGGTACCACAAAAGTTCCCAGCTACAAAAGGAATGGTTGTAAAAGTTACAGACAAACGTTTGTTGGCTAAAACAGGTGGTATTGTTCAAGGGATGAGTGGTAGTCCGATTGTTCAAAATGGAAAAATGATTGGTGCTGTTACACATGTATTTGTGAATGACCCAACTTCAGGGTATGGTGTCCATATTGAATGGATGTTACATGAAGCTGGAATTAATATTTATGAGCAAGAGAAAAAAGCAAGCTGATGTTAGTCAGCTTGCTTTTTTCTTGAGAAATTCGTTGAAATTTTGTAAAAGTTCCGCAAGAGCTGTTTTTTGTTGTAAAATAAAAGAAAAGAGTGAACGTTTCGTTGTAAACCTATGATGGAATGTGTAAAGAAAGAAAATAAATGAACGATAAACATATTTTTTTGTGATTTTATCGGAAATTAAGAAACTTTAAAAGGGAAATTTCACACAATTGTCGAACAATTCATGTAGCCTAGAAGCTTACACATGTCGGGAGAATCGATTCGGTAAGGGAGGAAAAGCTGTGGAGAAAATTAAAGTGTGTCTTGTGGATGATAATAAGGAACTAGTATCAATGCTAGAAAGTTATGTTGCTGCTCAAGATGATATGGAAGTAATCGGAATTGCTTATAATGGTCAAGAGTGTTTGAATTTACTGAGGGAGAAACAACCTGATGTACTTGTTTTAGATATTATTATGCCACATTTAGATGGTTTAGCGGTGCTGGAAAAAATGCGTCATATTGAAAGACTAAGACAGCCGAATGTGATTATGTTAACGGCATTTGGACAAGAAGATGTTACGAAAAAAGCAGTTGATTTAGGCGCTTCTTATTTCATCTTAAAGCCATTTGATATGGAAAATTTAACGGGTCATATTCGTCAAGTAAGCGGTAAAACGAATACTACAATTAAACGTCCACTACCATCTTTCCGATCTGCAACAACAGTAGATGGAAAACCGAAGAATCTAGATGCGAGTATTACAAGCATTATTCACGAAATTGGTGTACCAGCTCATATTAAAGGATATATGTATTTGCGAGAGGCGATTTCTATGGTATATAACGATATCGAGCTTCTTGGCTCTATTACGAAAGTCTTATACCCGGATATTGCGAAAAAATATAATACGACAGCAAGCCGTGTGGAACGCGCAATCCGTCATGCGATTGAAGTAGCGTGGAGTCGTGGGAATATTGATTCAATCTCGTCCTTATTTGGTTATACTGTATCGATGTCAAAAGCAAAACCTACGAATAGCGAATTCATCGCAATGGTTGCAGATAAGTTAAGGCTTGAACATAAGGCTTCATAAACGTTATTGTATTGAGAGTTTCGTAATGTAAAGTTATCAACAAGTAAAGTTAATATATTTCGATCAACACCGTCTTTCATTCGTTTGTAAATCAAACGAATGAAAAACGGTGTTTTTGTTTTGAATGAGTTTTACAGATAGGATAAAAAGAAAAAAATTTAGTGTTGTCGTTAAATTAAAGTATGTCGTTGGACAGTATATTTCAATCTGGGAATTTTAGGAGTTTATGTAAGAATCCGCTTATGATATTATGATATATATGGGCGGAAATATGGTGAATAGAGAAAATAAACAGTCCTGCAAAACAGGACTGGATTATTCTTCATCTTTATTTTGTTTTTCTAGCTCAACTAACTTTTGAACTAAAATGTGCTGCGGCATATGCATAATTTGCTCAAGTGGAACACCTAGAGCTTTTGATAAACGAATTGCAGTATCCGGAGAAATTTGTAATGGTTTCATAGAAGTACCTCCTTTTTCGTATAGTATAGCATAAGATTGGGGGAGTGAGGATGACTCTTATATTCGCGCACCGCGGTGCGGCGGGGGCGTATCCAGAAAATACAATGATTTCATTTAAAGCTGCGGAATCGTTTCAGGCAGACGGGATAGAATTAGATGTTCAATTTACGAAGGATAAAAAAGTTGTTGTGATTCATGATGAAACTGTCAATCGTACAACGAATGGAAAAGGTGCCGTTCGTAATTACTTATATGAAGATTTGCGAAAATTGGATGCGAGTCACCAGTTTTCGGAAAAGGTAGGTTTTTGCAAAATTCCTTTATTAGAAGAAGTGCTAGAATGGCTAAAATCGAATTGTTTGTTGCTCAATATTGAATTTAAAAATAATAAAATTCCATATTGTGGTTTAGAAGAAGAAGTTATAACACTTATACGTAAGTTTGGCCTAGAAGATCGAGTTATTTTTTCTTCTTTTAATCATTACAGTATGAAAAGATGTCATATGATGGCTCCGGATATTCAAACGGCTATTTTGTATCGAGAAGGTTTACATAGCCCGTGGGCGTATGCGCAAAAAATGGGGGCTACTGCGATTCATCCGAACTATCGTTATCTTCAGGATGCAATAGCTGAATTAACAATGGAGAGCGGAGTTGAAGTGCGGCCTTATACAATTAATGATGAAACGGTTATGCGTAAGTATTTTGATATGAACATATCGGCGATTATTACTGATTATCCAGAAACAGCGAGAGTGTTATTACAAGTGGAAAAATGAGACCTTACATTAGAAAGGTCTCATTTTTATGTTCTTTTATCTTCTGAAACGAGCTTGTACTTTGTTTCGTTTACGATCACGATGTACAACAAAGCCTCCAAAGATATAAAAACCGATTGCAAAGCAGAATACACCTATTAAAAATTGTAACCATAATACAGGGATTGGAGATAAAAGAATACCAAATACAGTATCTCTCATCAATTTTATACCTAGCACTGCTAATGAGATAGGGATGAGTGCTAATAGAAGAGCAAGGTAACGCTGCATAGATAACGCTCCTTTTCAGATGATTTTGTATATATCAAATGATGTTATATTGAAAGGGGATTTGTCAAGTGATTGCTGAACGAGTAAGATAAAGGTGTGAAAAATTTTGCAGAGATACTTCGAGAGGAAGTGGGATGTGTGAAACAAAAAGTATTAATTATTGGAGCGGGCGAAGGTGGAAGTACGATTCTTGGTTTGCTGCAAAATTCGAATATATTTAAAGTCGTTGGCGTTATCGATATAAATCCGAATGCAAAAGGATTACAGATTGCGCAAGAACAAGGTATTGCAGTTGGAGAAGATTTAGATTCTTTTCTTACAGTGGATGTGGATGTAATTTTTGATATGAGTGGTGATTACCATTTACATAAGGTTCTATTCGCAAAAAAACAAGAAAATACACTCCTTATACCAGGGGATGTTGCGAAAATCGTTACGAAGTTGGCACATGAGAAAGAGAATTTAATTGAAAAACTGAAAGGCCAAACGCAGCAAGGAAATTTGATTTTAAATTCTACTCATGATGGAATGATTGTCATTGATTCAGAAGGTTATGTGAAATTATTTAACAAAAGTGCAGAACGTATAACGGGTTATAAAGCGAAAGAAGCGACTGGGAAATATATTTTAGAAGTAATTCCGACTAGTAAGTTACTTCGTACTATACGAACGAAACAAATAGAAGTGAATCATGAGTTGACATTAGGGAATGAAAAGAAGATTATTACAACGCGGATTCCAATTTTAAAAGAAGATGGAGAGGTGCAAGGGGCATTTGCAATTTTTAAAGATATTACAGAAGTTGTAGATCTAGCAGAAGAAGTTACGGATTTAAAAGAAATTCAAACCTTATTGGAAGCGATTATTCATTCATCTGAGGAAGCGATTTCTGTTGTAGATGAGAAAGGAAGAGGTCTTGTCATCAACCCTGCTTATACAAAGTTAACAGGCCTTACAGAGGATGACATAATTGGAAAACCTGCAACGACTGATATTGTAGAGGGGGAAAGTATGCATATGAAAGTACTTCGGACGCGTAGGGCGGTACGAGGGATTCATATGAAAATTGGTCAGAAAAAACGAGATGTCATTGTAAATGTCGCACCGGTTATTGTTGATGGTATATTGAAAGGTAGCGTTGGTGTTATTCGTGACGTATCCGAAATTCAAAAATTAACGCATGAATTAAACCGGGCAAGACAAATTATTCGGACGCTAGAAGCGAAATATTCTTTTGAGGATATTGTAGGAACGTCTGATGAAACGATGGCTGCAATAGAGCAAGCAAAGCTTGGAGCAAATACACCAGCAACCGTATTACTTCGCGGGGAGTCAGGGACTGGTAAAGAGTTATTTGCGCACGCTATTCATAACGGGAGTAATCGGAAATACAATAAGTTTGTTCGTGTAAACTGTGCTGCTATCTCGGAAACTTTATTGGAAAGTGAATTATTTGGTTACGAAGAAGGAGCCTTTTCTGGTGCGAAAAGAGGCGGTAAAAGAGGTTTCTTTGAAGAAGCAAATAATGGGAGTGTTTTTTTAGATGAGATTGGGGAACTGTCTGCGAATACGCAAGCGAAATTATTGCGCGTTTTGCAGGAAAAAGAAATTGTAAAAGTTGGAGGAACGAAACCAATTCCTATTAATGTTCGGGTGATTG
This sequence comes from Bacillus sp. IT-79MI2, assembly GCF_949768135.1. Taxonomy (NCBI): domain Bacteria; kingdom Bacillati; phylum Bacillota; class Bacilli; order Caryophanales; family Bacillaceae; genus Bacillus; species Bacillus sp. IT-79MI2. The sequence goes on from NZ_CATKPV010000051.1 coordinate 174,403, forward strand.
CAGCGACGCATGTAAATTTAGAAAAAGCAATTTTGGAAGGTGAATTCAGAGAAGATTTATATTATCGCCTAAATAAAATTCCAATTCAAATTCCGTCTCTTCGTCAGCGAAAGGAAGATATTCCGGTTATATCAGAACGATTGATTCAAAAAATTAATCAAGATTATGGTCGGACTGTAGAAGGATTAACGGAAGCGGCTATTGAATATTTGCGATCGTATGATTGGCCAGGGAATGTTAGAGAGCTTGAGAATATTTTGGGGCGGGCGATTATTTTTATGAACTATAATGAGATGTATATTGATGTACATCATTTGCCTTCTTTGCATAAGGAGGACCAAGTGGAATTAAAAGGAAATAATTTGTTGCCGGAATTAGAAGAAAAGCCCCTTGAACATTTGGTTACGGAGTTTGAAGGGAACATCATACATGAATATTTAGAGAAGTTTGGTGGGAATAAAACAAAGACAGCGAAAGTGTTAGGAATCTCAGTTCGAAATTTATATTACAAGTTAGAAAAGTATGACCGTGCAAAAAATAGCATGCAATAAATTGCGTACCGTGCAATTTATTGCATGATACGTAAAAAACAACAAATCAAGACAGAATATTATGTAATTTTCTAAAGTACTGATTTCGCTGTATTTTGTATGCGTTTTCATAATTGGTATGACCAATTTGAAAAGTTGGCACGATATTTGCTTATTAAATAGACGAGGGACGACGGAAAGGGTTGATTACAAGATATGAAGTTAAAACACTTAATTGATCAAGCAGCAGGGCAGCCTAAAAAAACTGTGGCTGTAGCAGTGGCTGAAGATCATGAAGTAATTGAAGCAGTAGCTAAGGCAATTCAATTACAGTTAGCTCAATTTCGTCTATATGGAAATCAAGAAAAAATTATTGGTATGCTACAAGAGCATGACTTACAAGTTTCAGAACACGTTCAAGTGATTGCGACATCATCAAGTGCTGAGGCCGCGGAACTTTCTGTTAAAGCTGTAAGAAATGGTGAAGCAGACGTACTTATGAAGGGGAACATCCCAACAGCAAGTATTTTAAAAGCAGTATTAAATAAAGAGTGGGGACTTCGCAAAGGTAGTGTGTTATCACATGTTGCAGCGTTTGAAGTTCCAAATTACGATCGCTTTATCTTTGTCACAGATGCAGCGATGAACATTGCACCTGATGTAGGGCAAAAAGCTGCTATTATACAAAATACTGTTGAAGTTGCCCGGGCAATAGGAATCGAATTGCCAAAAGTGGCTCCGATTGCAGCGGTGGAAGTTATTAATCCAGCAATGCAGGCGACAATCGATGCAGCGATGTTAACCCAAATGAATCGTCGTGGACAAATTAAAGATTGTATCGTTGATGGACCGCTTGCTTTAGATAATGCTGTATCACAAATTGCAGCAGAGCACAAAGGCATAGTAAGTGATGTAGCAGGTAAGGCAGACATTTTACTCGTCCCAACGATTGAAGCTGGAAACGTGCTATATAAATCGCTTGTCTATTTTGCAAATGCAAATGTAGGAGCGATGATTGCTGGCGCAAAAGCACCGATTGTTTTAACATCTCGTGCAGATTCAGCAGAAACAAAAGTATATTCATTAGCTTTAGCAGTTGCGACTGCTTCTAAATAAACCAAAAGGGTAAAACAATTAGGGGGAAATGACAATGACATTAGAAATCTTCGAATACTTAGAAAAATATGATTATGAGCAAGTAGTATTTTGTCAAGATAAAGAATCTGGATTAAAAGCAATCATTGCAATTCATGATACAACACTTGGACCAGCCCTTGGTGGAACAAGAATGTGGACATATGATTCTGAAGAAGCGGCGATTGAAGATGCATTGCGTCTTGCAAAAGGGATGACATATAAAAACGCAGCAGCTGGTTTAAACCTAGGTGGTGCAAAAACAGTTATCATCGGCGATCCACGTAAAGATAAAAGTGAAGCAATGTTCCGTGCATTAGGACGTTACATCCAAGGTTTAAACGGGCGTTATATTACTGCAGAAGATGTTGGTACAACTGTTGATGATATGGATATTATCCACGAAGAAACTGATTTTGTAACAGGTATTTCACCTTCATTCGGTTCTTCTGGTAACCCATCTCCAGTAACTGCTTATGGTGTTTACCGCGGTATGAAAGCAGCGGCGAAAGAGGCATTTGGTACAGACAGCCTAGAAGGTAAAGTAATTGCTGTTCAAGGTGTTGGCAACGTAGCATATCACTTATGCAAGCATTTACACGCTGAAGGTGCACAACTAATCGTTACAGATATTAATAAAGAAGCGGTACAACGTGCAGTAGAAGAATTTGGTGCAACAGCAGTTGAACCAAATGAAATTTACGGTGTAGAATGTGACATTTATGCACCATGCGCATTAGGTGCAACAGTAAATGACGAAACAATTCCACAACTTAAAGCAAAAGTAATTGCAGGTTCTGCAAATAACCAATTAAAAGAAGATCGTCACGGTGACGCAATCCATGAAATGGGAATTGTATATGCACCAGACTATGTAATTAATGCAGGCGGTGTAATTAACGTAGCAGATGAATTATATGGATACAATAGAGAACGTGCATTAAAACGTGTAGAGTCTATTTATGACACAATTGCAAAAGTAATTGAGATTTCAAAACGTGATGGTGTACCAACTTATGTTGCAGCAGATCGTCTAGCTGAAGAGCGTATTGCAAGCTTGAAAAATACTCGTAGCACGTTCTTACGCAACGGCCATAACATTATTAGCCGTCGCTAATCTATCATATACAACTTCTACAAAAGCTGTGGTTACCTCTTACGAGGTCTCCACTGCCTTTTGAATTTATAGGTGGAGGTAGCAACATTGTCCTTAAATCGAATCCTTGTTATTAATCCGGGTAGTACATCCACAAAAATAGGTGTTTTTGATAATGAAAGACCCGTTTTAGAAGAAACCATTCGTCATGATGTGGATAAAATCGGTAAATATAAACGAATTATTGATCAATATGAATTTCGAAAAGAAACAATTTTAGAAGTTTTACATTCTCACGGCATTAATATTTCGAAATTAAACGCTGTTTGCGGCCGCGGGGGATTACTTCGTCCCATTGAAGGTGGTACGTATACAGTGAACGAAGCAATGTTAGAAGATTTGAAAAATGGATATAGCGGTCATCACGCTTCAAATCTTGGAGGTATTTTGGCGTATGAAATCGCTTCAGGATTAAATATTCCAGCATTCATTGTCGATCCAGTTGTTGTTGATGAAATGGATCCAATTGCTCGTATTAGTGGTATTTCTGGCATGGAGCGAAAAAGTATTTTTCATGCGTTAAACCAAAAAGCTGTGGCGCGTAAAGTTGCAGAGGAACTTGGTCGTAAATATGAAGATTTAAACCTATTAATTGCGCACATGGGTGGCGGGATAACGGTTGGTGCTCATAAGCAAGGAAAAGTTATTGATGTAAATAATGGTTTGAATGGTGAAGGTCCATTTAGTCCAGAACGTTCTGGAACAGTGCCGGTTGGACAGTTAATAGAAATGTGTTTCTCAGGTGAGTATTACCGCGATGAAATGATGAAAAAGATTGTTGGACAAGGCGGATTAGTAAGCCTTATTGGTACAAACGATGCAATTAAAGTTGAAAACATGGTTGAGAAAGGTGACCCTGAGGCAACACTTATTTACAAAGCAATGGCATATCAAGTTGCGAAAGAAATCGGCGGAGCTAGCACGGTTCTTCATGGGAAAATAGATGCAATCGTTTTAACAGGAGGACTCGCATATAGCAAAATTCTTGTTGATGAAATCAAGGAGCGCGTTCATTGGATTGCTGATGTGATTGTGCATCCAGGTGAAGATGAATTACAAGCATTAGCAGAAGGGGCACTTCGTGTATTACGTGAGGAAGAAGCTTCAAAAGAGTATGTTGTACGAGAAAAAGAAACGGTAGCTAGGGGTTGAGATAATGGCAAAAGAATATGATTTAGTCATCGTTGGCGGCGGTACTGGCGGATATGTTGCTGCTATTCGTGCATCACAATTAGGGCTAAAAACAGCGCTTGTTGAAAAAGATAAACTTGGTGGCACTTGTTTACACAAAGGTTGTATTCCTAGTAAAGCATTGCTGCGTAGTGCTGAAGTATATGCAACGGCAAAAAAGAGTGAAGAGTTTGGCGTTGTAACGAGCAATGTAGAATTGAACTTTGCTAAAGTGCAAGAGCGTAAAGAAAAGATTGTAACGCAGCTTCATAAAGGCGTTCAGCATTTAATGAAGCAAGGTAAAATTGATGTGTTTGAAGGTATCGGCCGCATTCTTGGACCTTCTATCTTCTCTCCAATGCCGGGAACAATTTCGGTTGAATTGGCAAATGGAGAAGAGAATGAAATGTTGATTCCTAAAAATGTGCTTATTGCAACAGGTTCTCGTCCAAACTCTTTACCAGGGTTAGAACTAGATGGAGAATACGTAATGTCATCGGATCATGCCCTGAAAATGGAAACGCTTCCTAAATCAATTATCATTGTTGGTGGTGGTGTAATTGGAATTGAATGGGCATCTATGCTTGCTGATTTCGGTGTTGAAGTTACCGTATTAGAATATGCAAAACATGTCTTACCGCTTGAAGATCAAGATGTTTCGAAAGAAATGCAACGTCTCTTGAAGAAAAAGGGAATTAAAGTGGTAACAGGTGCAAAAGTATTACCAGAAACATTGGTAAAAGATAATGGAGTAGCAATTCAAGCCGAACACAATGGTGAAAATAAAGAATTCAAGGCAGAAAAAATGCTTGTATCTGTAGGAAGACAAGCCAATACGCAAAATATCGGCTTAGAGAATACAGATATCATTGTGGAAAAAGGATACATTCAAACAAATGAGTTTTATCAAACGAAAGAATCACATATTTATGCAATTGGTGATGTAATTGGTGGTTTACAACTTGCACACGTTGCTTCTCATGAAGGTATTGTTGCTGTAGAACATATTGCTGGTAAAGAAGTTATGCCAATCGATTACTCTATGGTATCGAAATGTGTATACAGTAGTCCAGAAGTAGCTTCTGTTGGTTTAACAGAACAGGAAGCAAAAGAAAAAGGCTATAAGTTAAAAGTAGGTAAGTTCTCATTCCGTGCAATTGGAAAAGCACTTGTATATGGAGAATCAGATGGCTTTGTGAAACTTGTAGTTGATGAAGAAACAAATGATATTCTCGGTGTTCATATGATTGGCCCACATGTAACGGATATGATTTCTGAAGCGGGTCTTGCAAGAGTACTTGATGCAACACCTTGGGAAGTTGCACATACAATTCATCCGCATCCATCATTATCAGAAGCAATTGGTGAAGCTGCATTAGCAGTAGATGGAAAAGCGTTACACGCATAAAAATGTGGATTTAGGAGGTTATGAAAATGGCAGAAGTAAAAGAAAAGCGCCATGAAGAGCTTGGCTTAAGTGATGAGCAAGTAGTAGAAATGTATCGTACGATGTTGCTTGCACGTAAAATTGACGAACGTATGTGGTTGTTAAACCGTGCAGGGAAAATTCCATTCGTAATTTCTTGTCAAGGACAGGAAGCTGCACAAGTAGGCGCAGCATTTGCACTTGATCGTAAAAAAGATTATGCATTACCATATTACCGTGATATGGGTGTAGTACTAGCGTTTGGTATGACAGCAAAAGAGCTTATGTTGTCTGGCTTTGCAAAAGCAGGAGATCCAAACTCTGGTGGCCGTCAAATGCCTGGTCACTTCGGTCAGAAGAAAAACCGTATTGTGACAGGCTCATCACCAGTTACAACACAAGTGCCTCATGCAGTAGGAATTGCACTAGCAGGGAAGATGGAAAAGAAAGATTTAGTAACGTTTGTTACCTTCGGTGAAGGTTCTTCTAACCAAGGTGACTTCCACGAAGGTGCTAACTTTGCTGGCGTACACAAATTGCCTGTTATTTTCATGTGTGAGAATAACAAATATGCAATTTCTATCCCTGTTGAAAAGCAATTAGCATGTAAAAATGTATCAGATCGTGCAATTGGTTACGGTATGCCAGGATACACAGTGGACGGAAATGATCCACTTGCAGTATATAAAGCTGTAAAAGAAGCAGCGGATCGTGGCCGCCGCGGCGAAGGTCCAACTTTAATTGAAACAGTATCATATCGTTTAACAGCACACTCTAGTGATGACGATGATCTTGTATATCGTGATAAAGAAGAAGTAGAAGAAGCGAAGAAAAAAGATTCCATCTTTACATTTGCTGCTTACTTAAAAGAGGTTGGCGTGTTAACGGAGGAATCTGAAAAACAAATGTTAGATGAAATTATGCATATCGTAAACGAAGCAACAGAATATGCAGAAAATGCTCCGTATGCAGCACCTGAAGATGCATTGAAGCACGTATACGCAGAATAGGGGGGAACGTTTCATGGCTGTAATGTCTTATATTGACGCGATTACATTAGCAATGCGCGAAGAAATGGAACGCGATGAGAAAGTATTTGTATTAGGAGAAGACGTTGGTAAAAAAGGTGGCGTATTTAAAGCGACAAATGGATTATATGATCAATTTGGTGAAGATCGTGCGCTTGATACACCGCTTGCAGAATCTGCAATTGCAGGGGTAGCAATCGGGGCAGCGATGTACGGAATGCGTCCAATTGCTGAAATGCAATTTGCTGATTTTATTATGCCAGCAGTAAACCAAATTGTTTCTGAGGCAGCAAAAATTCGTTACCGTTCTAATAATGACTGGACTTGTCCGATCACTGTGCGTGCACCGTTTGGTGGCGGCGTTCACGGTGCATTGTATCACTCACAGTCTGTAGAAGCAATGTTTGCAAACCAACCAGGTTTAAAAATTGTTATTCCTTCTACACCATATGATGCAAAAGGATTATTAAAAGCGGCAATTCGTGATGAAGATCCAGTACTATTCTTTGAACATAAACGTGCATATCGTTTAATTAAAGGCGAAGTACCAGAAGATGATTATGTATTGCCAATCGGAAAAGCAGATGTAAAACGTGAAGGTGATGATATTACTGTTATCACATATGGATTATGTGTTCACTTTGCTCTTCAAGCTGCTGAAAAATTAGCGAAAGATGGCATTTCTGCTCACATTCTTGATTTACGTACTGTATATCCATTAGATAAAGAAGCGATTATTGAAGCAGCTTCTAAAACAGGTAAAGTTCTTCTTGTAACGGAAGATAACAAAGAAGGAAGCATTATAAGTGAAGTAGCAGCAATTATTGCAGAAAATTGCTTATTTGACCTTGATGCACCAATTGCACGTCTTGCAGGTCCAGACGTTCCAGCAATGCCATATGCACCAACAATGGAAAAATTCTTTATGGTAAATCCAGATAAGGTTGAAAAAGCAATGCGTGAACTTGCGGAATTTTAATCGGGGGGACTATACATGGCTGTAGAAAATATCACAATGCCTCAGCTTGGGGAAAGTGTAACGGAAGGTACAATTAGTAAATGGCTCGTAAATGTTGGCGATCACGTAAATAAATATGATCCGCTTGCAGAAGTAATGACAGATAAAGTAAACGCAGAAGTACCATCTTCTTTCACAGGAATTGTGAAGGAGTTAGTCGCTGCTGAAGGTGATACACTTGCTGTAGGTGAAGTCGTTTGTGTGATCCAAGTAGAGGGCGCAGATGAGGTAGCTGCGACAGCTGTAGAAGAGAAAACAAAAGAGGAACCAAAAACAGAAGTGGCTTTAGCTGAAAAAGCACCAAAAGTGAAGCAACCAACTGATGGCAAACCTCGTTTCTCACCAGCGGTATTAAAACTTGCAGGTGAGCATAATATTGATTTAGATGCAGTAGAAGGTACGGGCGCAAATGGTCGTATTACACGTAAAGATATTCTGAAGCTTGTGGAATCTGGAAACATTCCGGTAGTTGGTGCGAAGAAAGAAGAAGCACCTGTATCTGTGCAGGCATCACAAGAAGCACCAAAAGTGGCTGCACCATCAGCTCCAAAAACAGAAGCGGCAAAACCTGTATCTGTACCGACAGTGCCTGGCGATATTGAAATTCCGGTAACAGGTGTGCGTAAAGCAATTGCTGCGAACATGCTGCGTAGTAAACACGAAGCACCTCACGCTTGGATGATGATTGAAGTAGATGTAACAAATCTTGTATCATACCGTAATTCAATTAAAGGCGAATTTAAAAAGCGTGAAGGCTTCAACTTAACATTCTTTGCATTCTTCGTTAAAGCAGTTGCACAAGCATTGAAAGAATACCCACAAATTAACTCAATGTGGGCTGGTGACAAAATTGTTCAAAAGAAAGATATTAACCTTTCTATCGCTGTTGCAACAGAAGATGAATTATTTGTACCAGTTATTAAACAAGCAGATGAGAAAACAATTAAAGGTATTGCTCGTGAAATTACTGAACTTGCAGGAAAAGTTCGTACAAAATCATTGAAAGCAGACGAAATGCAAGGCGGTACATTTACAATTAATAACACAGGATCATTTGGTTCTGTTCAATCTATGGGTATTATTAACCATCCACAAGCTGCTATTTTACAAGTAGAATCTATTGTAAAACGTCCAGTTATTATGGATAATGGTATGTTCGGTGCACGCGACATGGTTAACCTATGTTTATCCCTTGATCATCGTGTACTGGATGGCTTAATTTGTGGTAAATTCTTAGGACGTGTAAAAGAAATTCTTGAAAATGTATCAGAGAATAATACGTCTGTATATTAATAAAAAGCTCGCGTCTGCGAGCTTTTTACTTTAGAAAAGATATATTTCTTCACTTTTTATCCCACAATAAAAAATGCCTTCCATTAATCTGACAATGAATAATAATGTATTATGAATTTACGAAAATACATTGCTGATATCCAGTATATAGATATACAATAAGAAAAGAATATTTTTTTGGAAAATCTTACTGATGAAACTGTAGTATAATGTATTGTATTGTTTAAAAAAGAAAGTTATTCTATATAAGTATTTTATAGATTAATATGCAATCAGTCGTCAAGATATAAAGAATGTTGACTCCTGGTTTTTTATTTTGCCTTAACAATGTTTCAGGAGGATGTCATGAAGAGAAGTACCGAATTTCTAAAAAGTTTAGATGTAAAATTAATTTTAATTTTGTTTATATTATGTGTCACGAGTATAGCTGCCATATATAGCAGTCAACAAACAGGACAATATGGAAATTCAAATTTTGCAATGAAACAAGGGATTAACTATGTAATCGGTATTGTTTTATTACTACTTGTTGCAAGTATTGATTTAGATCAACTGCAAAAATTAGCGTGGCCATTTTATATTGTTGGGTTTGCTTCGATTATTATACTTAAGATTTCACCATTTAAAGCTTTAACACCTGAAATATTAGGGGCAAAAAGATGGTTTAAAGTCCCAGTTCTTGGGGCGATCCAGCCATCAGAGTTTTTCAAAATTGCGTTGCTTCTTTTAGTTGCTAGTTTAGCAGTCAAGCATAATGAAAAATATATGGTACGGACTTTTCAAACGGATTTAAGATTAATAGGTAAAATTATTTTAGTATCGATTCCACCTGCTCTACTTGTATATAGTCAGCCTGATACAGGGATGGTTTTCCTATATGCTGCAGGGATTGCATGTATTTTGTTTATGTCAGGTATTCAAAAGAAATTAATTGCAATATGTACAGTTATTCCACTGACCATATTGTCCACGTTAATATTTATATTTTTGAAATACCCAGACATTTTTTTCAACAAATTGGTTACTTTACTAAAGCCGCATCAACAGTCACGAATTTTGGGCTGGTTAGACCCATTTGAGCACGTGGATCAAGGTTATCAAACACAACAATCGATTTTAGCGGTTGGTAGTGGGGGAATGGATGGAAAAGGATTTGGATATGGAAGTGTATATATTCCTGAAAAGCATACCGATTTCATTTTTGCTACAATTGCTGAAGAGGGTGGATTTTTAATTGCAGCTTTCGTCGTATTTATGTTTCTGTTACTTCTTTATCGTACAATTATAATTGGGTATTCAGCAGATAATCTGTTTGGTACATTATTATGTGCAGGAGTAATTGGTGTTTTAACATTACAAATCTTCCAAAACGTTGGTATGATTGTTGGATTAATGCCGGTAAAAGGAATTGCGCTTCCGTTTTTATCATATGGAGGAAGTTCCTTGTTTTCGAATATGATGATGATGGGGCTCGTTCTATCGGTACGGAAAACTTATAAAAAGTATATGTTTTCGGTTAGTTGATTTTTATATAAAAAGCTGATTCGTTCACACACGGATCAGCTTTTTTGCATAGAGGATTGTAATCATCACAAACTAAAGGGAGTGTGGAAATTTGTGATGATTAAGGAGTGCAGATTCATGCATATGCATATTTTTGAGGGGGCACATCATCTTTCTTATATAGAATGGATGATTCGAGCTATAACAGCGTATGTTTTTTTAATTTTTGTTGCTAAAGCAATGGGACAACGCTCCATTGCACAGCTTCGTTTTTTAGATGTCGTATTAGTGCTATTGTTGGAAGGAAATCTCTCTAACGCACTATCTGATGAAAGAGTCGGTTTACTGGGATCAATGATTACAACATGTGTGCTCATTGTTCTTCATATTGTAAGTTCGGTTTTAACGTTGAAATGGGATCGATGGAGACGTTTTTTAGAACCATCGCCTATTATACTTATACATAATGGGTCAATTGATTTTAGTAATTTGAAAAAAGCAAGAATTACAGTAGAGTATTTATTCTCTGAACTACGCTTACAAAATGTCAGTGATATTAAAACGATAAGATTAGCATTATGGGAAGCAAGTGGTACCGTCTCGGTGTTTCAATATCCAGAACATGAAACTGTTTCACGGCTTGATATGAAAGTAGCAGGTAGAAAATCACCTATTTCATTTATTCTTGTGAAGAATGGAAATATACAGAAGGATGTCCTTGCTTTATTAGGAAAAACGGAAACATGGGCGCAGGAAGAATTATCAAAAAAAATATCAGTTGAATTGGTACAATTAGCAACTATAGATGAAAATAAACAAATTAATATTTTATTAAAAAAATGAAAAATATAAGCATTTTACCATTTCTTACATATGATACAATAGTGTGGACAACGAAATAAAAAAAGAAGGGTTTGTTTCGATGGGATATGTAGAGGAGTTACGAAAAGTAGTTGGTCATCGCCCTTTAATTTTAGTTGGTGCTGTTGTTCTCGTATTGAATGAAGATGGACATGTTTTATTACAACAACGAACAGAACCGTATGGAAAATGGGGATTGCTTGGTGGTTTAATGGAGCTTGGAGAATCCCCAGAAGAGACAGCTTGCCGTGAAGTATATGAAGAAGCAGGAATTTATGTGAAAAATTTAAGACTCATTAATGTGTTCTCTGGAGCTAATTATTTTATAAAATTAGCGAATGGTGATGAATTTCAATCCGTAACGACTGCCTATTATACAAATGAATATGAAGGTTTGCTAGCTGTCAATAAAGAGGAAGCGGTTCAGCTTAAATTCTTTCCCGTTACAGAATTGCCTGCGTATATTGTAGGATCACATAAAAAAATGATTGAAGCATATGAGAAGATAGAAAAAGAAAGTAGAAATAATATATAATAGCTATAGAAATACAAAAACACAGTTCTGGTTGGTAGTCCAGGCACATACTAGTATGTCAGTAACCTTCCCCTCCGGGATGTCCAGTATTTCTAATTTTTTTTCTAAGGAGGGGCTGTCGATGAAATTGACAGTATATCATGATGGTCAGTTTTTTGTAGGAATGATTGAGGACACACATAAAGGGATTTTGTATGCAGCGAGGTATATTTTTGGTGCTGATCCATCAGACGAAGAGATACTTGTATTTGTAAATAATACGATGCTAACGTATTTTAATCACTTTTCCAAATGTGGTGTTAAAGTGGAAGAGAAAAAGCGTCCGAAAAGTATAAAACGTATCATAAGAGAAGCTGCAAAAGAAATGCATACAAAAAGCTTTACGAAGGCACAAGAGGCAATTAGTTTATCTTATGAATTGCATAAGCAAGAAAAGCGAGTGCAATCTAAGGAACAGCGTGAAGCAGAAAAGCAGAAAAAACGCCTTATCAAAGTGCAAAAAGCAAAACAAAAGCATCGCGGACATTAAGAAAAAACGTCTTAGGACACTTGTTCTAGGACGTTTTTTCTATACATGTAAGAAGAATACAAGTAAGTTTACTTGTATTTCTAAAACGGTAACTGGTAAGATACAGAGAGATAGATCTAGAGGAGGGAAAACATTGATTAACTTTAACTTTTTTATGAATGATGTTGTCCGTCAAGCGCGTGAAGAAATTGTTTCCGCTGGATATACAGAATTAACAACACCATCCGCAGTTGATGAGGCATTTAAGCAAAAAGGTACGACACTTGTAATGGTAAACTCAGTATGCGGTTGTGCAGGTGGTATTGCTCGCCCTGCTGCTGCGCATTCCGTACATTATGATAAACGTCCAGATCACCTTGTAACAGTATTTGCGGGGCAGGACAAAGAGGCAACAGCACGTGCACGTGAATATTTTGAAGGATATCCACCATCTTCTCCGTCTTTCGCATTATTAAAAGATGGAAAGATTGTAACGATGGTTGAACGCCATGAAATCGAAGGCCATGAGCCAATGCAAGTCATTGTAAAATTACAATCATACTTTGAAGAGAATTGTAAAGAGGTTTAATAGAAAATAAAAAAGCGGTACATACACTTATAAGTGTATGTACCGCTTTTTTATTTTGTTCCATTTATTAGGCTATTTGTGGGCAGTAAAATCCTCACAACAAACTTTGGTGAAAGCAAAGAAGTTAGGAGGGGGATTAACAGCTCGTAAAATCCTAATTGGTGAGGACTAATAATCAATAGAAGTTGAAGAAAATCCCCCTCTGATTAAAGTTTCACTTTATTAGGAGGTATAATTAATAACATTTGTTTATAATCATTTGTAATGAGAGGGAATATACATGAAATGCATAGTTTATACAATAATTTATACATTGATTAACCTAGAAAAACCGTTTTAATAGAATTTGTAATTTATTTTTATTTTAATTGTTGCATAAAAATAAAATCACTGCTACAATACAAACATCAAATAAAAATTCTATAAAACTTTTAAATATACATTATTAGGGGGAAGAAACATGAAGAAGTTATTATCAATTTCATTTGCACTTATTTTAATAATAAGTATGTTTAGTGCTTGTAGTAAGGGAGAAACAAAGGAATCGAATACGAAGAAAGATAAGAAAGTACTCGTTATGGGTACTTCAGCAGACTATAAACCTTATGAATATGTGGAAGCTTCAAAAAGTGATGAAATTATCGGTTTTGATGTTGATATTGCAAAGTATATTGGGAAAGAACTTGGTTATGAAGTGAAAGTGAAAGATATGGATTTTGGAGGATTGTTAGCATCGCTTAGCTCGGGAAAAGTTGATTTCGTTATGGCGGGAATGACGCCAAATCCAAAACGTAAGGAAAATGCGGATTTTACAGATATTTATTTTGTTGCTAAAAACATGATCGTTTCGAAAAAGGATTCTGGTATTAAATCATTACAAGATTTAAAAGATAAAAAAGTAGGAGTACAAACAGGTTCTATTCAAGAAGAAAAAGCAGACGACTTCAAAAAACAAGTAAACTTCCAGGCGGAGGGGCGTGACCGTATACCAGAAATCGTACAAGAAATTCAGGCTGGACGTTTTGATGCTGCTATTTTAGAAGATACAGTTGCTAAAAATTATTTAGATAAAATGAAAGATTTACAAGGAATTGAAATTCAGGAAGCTCCAGAAGAAGTAGGAGCAGCAATTGCCCTTCCGAAAAATAGTGACAAAACAGCGGAATTTAATAAAGTGATTAAGAAGATGCAAGAAAATGGTGAAATGGACAAATTAGTGAAGAAATGGTTTGGCAGCAAAAAATAAGCTGCCTTTCTCTTTTCTGTGAGAGGAATGACAAAAGATGAACTTAGATTTTTCGGCAATTACTCCGTCGATACCATATATATTAAAGGGACTAGAAGTTACACTGAAAATTGTAGCAGTATCTGCTTTAGTTGGTTTTATACTTGGAACGCTATTAGCACTTTGTAAAATTGCTAGAGTAAGAGTGTTAAATATCGCTGCTGATTTATATACATCGATATTTCGTGGTACACCACTTGTCTTGCAATTAATGATTATTTATTTCGGTGTTCCGCAAATGATTGGATATGATATACCAGCATTTTTAGCAGCAGTACTTGCATTTAGTTTAAATTCGGGTGCATATATGTCAGAGGTAATTCGTGCAGGAATTCAGGCTGTTGATAAAGGACAGACAGAAGCTGCGATGGCACTCGGTGTTCCATATGGAAAAATGATGAAAAATATTATTTTACCACAAGCATTAAAAAATATATTACCAGCGCTTGTGAACGAATTTGCAACACTTACGAAAGAGTCGGCAGTAGTGACAGTAATTGGTGCGACTGATTTAATGCGCCGTGCATATATTGTAGGCGGTGAAACGTTTAAATATCTTGAACCGTTACTATTTGTCGGACTTGTTTACTATATTCTAGTAATTATTCTTACATTAGTCGGGAAAGCAATTGAAGGGAGAATGAAGAAAAGTGATTAAAATTGAAAACCTTCATAAATCATTTGGACAAAATGAAGTACTAAAAGGAATTACGACAACAATCGAAAAGGGCGAAATTGTTGCGATTGTTGGACCGTCTGGGTCAGGAAAATCAACATTTTTACGTTGTATGAACGTACTAGAAACACCTACAAATGGTCACATTTGGATTGGGAATGAAGAAGTGACCAATCCAAAAACAAATATTATGAGTGTTCGTGAAAATGTGGGAATGGTGTTTCAACATTTTCACTTATTCCCTCATATGACAGTATTAGAAAATATTACGTACGCACCAGTAAATGTAAAAGGTGTGGCAAAACCAGAAGCAGAGAAAAAGGCGAAGGAACTTCTTGAAAAGGTAGGATTGCTCGATAAAAAGGATGCATATCCAAACCGTCTTTCAGGTGGACAAAAGCAGCGTGTAGCCATTGCTAGAGCATTGGCAATGGAACCGGAAGTTATGCTTTTTGATGAACCAACATCGGCACTAGATCCTGAAATGGTAAAAGAAGTATTAGAAGTAATGAAATCTTTAGTGACTACAGGAATGACGATGGCAATTGTGACACATGAGATGGGATTTGCAAAAGAAGTAGCTGATCGTGTGCTCTTTTTAGATAGCGGAAAGCTTGTTGAAGATACAAGCCCGGAGCAGTTTTTTACAGAACCAAAAAGTAAACGCGCACAAGAATTTTTACAAAAAATATTGTAATATGTAAAAGTTACGTGAATAATAAGGAGAAAAGGATGACAGCTTGTCATCCTTTTTTTATACTTATCGTAACTACGTTTATACATATAGGAGCAATGATATGTTTAGAATTGGATATCGTACAGTGAAAACAGCAGTTGGAACAGGTGCGGCAGTTTTTATTGCGCAGCTATTCGGCTTGGAATTTTATAGTTCTGCGGGCATTTTGGTTATTTTGTGTGTGCAAAATACGAAACGAAAATCACTTCAAGTCTCTTTGCACCGATTTTTAGCCTGTTTATTATCAATGGTATTCTCGTTTTGTATTTTTGAAACAATTGGTTATACACCGCTTTCTATTAGTTTGTTACTTCTTACTTTTATCCCAACAGCTGTTATGTTTAAAATTCAAGAAGGCATCGTTACAAGTTCCGTTATTGTTATGCATTTATATTCATTGAAACATATTACATGGTTAGCGATTGGAAATGAAATTGCAGTTTTAACAGTTGGAATTAGCGTGGCTTTATTGGTAAATATGTATATGCCAAGTGCGGAAAAGAAATTAAAAGGGTATCAAGAAAAAATAGAATGGAATTTTAAAACGATTTTATTTGAGATGGCTGTGTATTTACGAAATCGGGATAGTACATGGTCTGGAAAAGAATTAATTGAAACAGAAGAAATATTGAAACAAGCGAAAGATCTATCTTTTAAAAAACTTGAAAATCAATTTATGCGAGAAGATGATTATTATTATCGATATTTTGATATGCGCATGCAACAATTTGAAATTTTAGAGCGGATTATGCCGCTTGCAGCTTCCTTATCGTGGTCATATGAGCAATCAGATATGATTGCGGACGTAATTGAAAACGTTGGGAATTCTATTCGTCCTGAAAGTACGGGTCTTATTTCACTTAGACAATTACAAGAAATGCGAGAGATTTTTAGAGAAATGCCACTTCCTAAGACACGCGAAGAATTTGAAATGCGTGCGAAGCTTGTTCAACTTGTTTATGAAATGGAGCAATATTTACTTATTAAAAGTAGGTTTAAAGGGAAGGATAATGTGAAAGAACTTATATAAATCCAAATTAAAAACCAACACCAAACCATTCTTTTTAGGTAGGCAAGAGCATCCGGCCATGCATAGAAGCGGTCAGTGCCTTTTTTCAACCCATGCCGTGTGAAAATAAAAGAGGAAATAAGTGGAGATTAGTTTTTGTTTTCATAGCCGCAGCTAATATGTCGAAAAATCAAAATGGATTTATATATATAGGGAAGGAATGAATCATGTCGTATTTTCTGTCCTTACTATTATGTTTTTCTCTTTCACCGATATGGCCTCTTGGAGATAATCCGCGTGCTGGAGATCCATTTATTATTGTAAATAAGCAGACGAACAAGCTTGCTTATATTGATGATGGTAAAATACAAAAGGTCTTTCCTGTAGCGACGGGAAAAACAAACGAGTTAACGCCAGAGGGAAGTTTTGATATTGTAATGAAGGCAAAAAATCCTTATTATATTGCGAAGGATATCCCTGGTGGTTCACCAAAAAATCCACTTGGCTCTAGGTGGATGGGGTTTAATGCACGAGATACTGACGGGAGTAAATATGGTATTCACGGTACAAATCAGCCAAGCTCAATTGGAAAATATATTTCACAAGGATGCATTAGAATGAAAAAAAATGATGTGGAATATTTATTTGATCGCATTCCAATTGGAACAAAGGTATGGATTGTAAAATCGAAAAGAACATTTCAGCAGCTTGCAAAAGAAAAAGGAGCTCTGGTTTACGAAAAGGTCAACCGAACAAGTTGGCTTTTTCTTTCCACGAACTTGTCTTGACATGTGTACATATCCATGTATTAATGAGGATATACGAAGATTATTGGAAAAGGAGTTGCTCGTATGTATTTGAATCCAAGGCTTTCTTATATGCAGTTTTTTATTGGCTTTCTATTCATTGTGACTTTCATATTGGCAACTTTTAATGTATGTTCTTTTCTGGTGTCAATTGTATTCATGGCACTTTTAAATGTAACTTTTGTTATAGGAGCGTTTCAGCAAAAACATTATACGAGCTTTGTTATGGCCCTTGTGATGGCTTTTTCATTTAGTATTGTAGCGCTTGTACTAATAATAAAATAAAATATAAATCATTCATTAAAATGATTGTGATTGAACAGGCTGTTTATTTTCTATCCAGGAGAATAAACAGCCTATTTGTGCTAAAAAAGGACGACATTATATATCGTCCTCCTTACCAAAACATACTTGCTCCAGCGAGTAATGTTGTTACAAGCATTGAAATTAGCATAACGTATATCATAACTTTTTGTGCTTTCTTATTCATGTTAAACCTCCTTACAATCATTCCAACTTTCCCCCGCTATTTGCGGACAGTAACACTCCCACTTTAAAATTCAGCAAAAGCAAAGAAGTTAGGTGGGAGATGAACTGTCCGTAAAAGCCCGATTGGTGAGGGTTAATAATTATTGGGGGAATCGAGATCCCCCCAATAATTAAAGTTTCACTTTATTGTATCGAGAAATGGAAACATGGACAAGGGTATAGAGAAGACAAAATTCGAGAAGTGTATCTAAAATATAACAGGAAAACTTGAAATAAACAGAGAATATAAAAAGCATAGGACACAGTTTTTTCGGTGCCTTTTAAAAAAGTTTTGCAAGCTGAAGAATGGAGATACGATAATGAAAGTATATGAAACAGAACGTTTGCAATTAAGAGAAATCGATGAGTCGTATGCAGAGCAAGTTCTTCAATATTACGACAAAAATCGTGAGTTTTTAAAGGCGTGGGAAGAATATCGACCAGATGATTTTTTTACATTGGATTATCAAAGAAAACGGTTGCAAAAAGATGGGAAAGAATTTGTAGAAGGGAAAATTATTCGATTATGGATTTTTAAAAAAGGTGATGATACGAATATTATCGGTTGTATTTCTTTCAATTTAATTGTGCGTGGAATTTATCAGTCCTGTGTTCTTAGTTATAAACTAGATAAAGATGAATTAAATAAAGGTTATACGACAGAAGCGCTTAGAAAAGCAATTGAAGTGGCTTTTCAAGAATTCCAATTACATCGTATAGAAGCCCCGATTATGCCCCGTAACTTAGCATCTATTCAAGTTGTAACGAAGATTGGCTTTCAATATGAAGGGGTGTCCCGGAAGATGTTAATGGTAAATGGGATTTGGGAAGATCATATGCGGTGGGTCCTTTTAAATGAGTAGAAGAAAGCAGGTGGTTATCTAGATGTGTGAACCATCTGTTTTTTAGCTTGTCTTTCGAAACTTTTGCGAAATTCTGTTATAATTAACGATGTTACATACTTAATGCAATGCAGGAGGCGCATTCTCATGATTAATCAAGAACGTTTAGTAAATGAATTTATGGAACTTGTGCAAGTAGATTCTGAAACAAAATATGAAGCAGAAATTTGCAAAGTGTTAACAGAGAAATTTACTGCTTTAGGTATTGAAGTATTTGAAGATGACACGATGGGTGTAACTGGGCATGGTGCAGGTAACTTAATTTGTACTTTGCCAGCGACGAAAGAAGGAGTAGATACAATTTACTTCACTTCTCATATGGATACAGTAGTTCCTGGTAAAGGAATTAAGCCTTCTATTAAAGATGGTTATATTGTATCAGATGGTACTACAATTTTAGGGTCAGACGATAAAGCTGGATTAGCATCCATGTTTGAAGCAATCCGCGTTTTAAAAGAAGAAAATATTCCTCATGGAAAAATCGAGTTTATTATTACAGTTGGTGAAGAATCAGGTCTTGTTGGTGCGAAAGCATTAGATCGTGAACGTATTACAGCAAAATATGGCTATGCATTAGATAGCGATGGAAAAGTGGGCGAAATCGTAGTTGCAGCGCCAACGCAAG
Organism: Bacillus sp. IT-79MI2; assembly: GCF_949768135.1. Taxonomy (NCBI): domain Bacteria; kingdom Bacillati; phylum Bacillota; class Bacilli; order Caryophanales; family Bacillaceae; genus Bacillus; species Bacillus sp. IT-79MI2. The sequence continues at coordinate 193,721 of NZ_CATKPV010000051.1, forward strand.
CAAAAGTAAATGCGATTATTCGCGGGAAAACAGCTCATGCTGGTGTAGCACCTGAAAAAGGTGTATCTGCAATTACAATCGCAGCAAAAGCAATTGCAAAAATGCCACTTGGTCGTATTGATTCTGAAACAACTGCAAATATCGGTCGTTTCGAAGGTGGCACACAAACAAACATCGTTTGTGACCATGTGCAAATTTTCGCAGAAGCTCGCTCTTTAGTAGATGAAAAAATGCAAGAGCAAGTTGCAAAAATGAAAGAAGCATTTGAAACAACTGCAAAAGAAATGGGCGGTCAAGCAGATGTTGAAGTAAAAGTTATGTACCCAGGATTTAAATTTGCTGATGGCGATCATGTTGTAGAAGTTGCAAAACGTGCTGCTGAAAAGATTGGTCGTACACCTTCTCTTCACCAAAGTGGTGGCGGAAGTGACGCAAACGTAATTGCAGGGCATGGTATCCCAACAGTAAACTTAGCAGTTGGTTATGAAGAGATTCATACAACAAACGAGAAAATTCCTGTTGAAGAATTAGCAAAAACAGCTGAATTAGTTGTGGCAATTATTGAAGAGGTAGCGAAATAATTGTTAGCAAAAAAGAACGTGTAGACCATAATAGGTTCACACGTTTTTTTATTTGGATTCAATTGCTTTTACAAGGCGAATGAGCCAATATAAAAAAATCCAGGGGAGTATATACGTTGTTGCGATGTGCACTACACGAGGGAGAAACGCGAAGGTATTAATATTGAAAATGGGAAGTAACAAGTAGCTAATTGCAATGACTAAAATAATAACGAGAAATATGTAATTGAGCTTATTATGATTGTTCATAACGATCACCTATTTTACAAAAATATCCATATTTAATGTAAGTATATCAAAAATATGATAGGAAAGAACGTGATTTTTGTCATTGAAAGGCTCCACTGTTTTCGTTGAATTTGATATAATGAAAACTAGGAACGAACGTTCTCTTTGAGGGGTGAGAAGTATGAGAGAAATGTATCCGAAAAATGGTCGTGTTATTTTGCACGTTGATATGAATTGTTTTTTCGCGTCAGTTGAAATTGCCCATGATCCATCATTAAAAGGAAAACCATTAGCGGTTGCAGGGAATGAAAAAGAACGAAAAGGAGTTATTGTAACATGTAGTTATGAAGCAAGGGAATACGGAGTACGTACAACAATGCTCCTTTGGGAAGCGAAGCGGTTATGTCCAGAGTTAGTTGTGAAGCACCCGAATTTTAAATTATATCGCGAGGCGTCGTTTGAGATGTTTCAAATTCTTTCACGCTTTACTGAAAAGATTCAGCCAGTTTCTATAGATGAAGGTTACTTAGATATAACAGATTGTTATGGATTAGGTTCACCTCTTGAGATTGCTAAGATGATTCAACAAACATTATTAACAGAATTACAGTTGCCATGCAGCATTGGAATAGCTCCAAATCTTTTTCTAGCGAAGACTGCGTCAGATATGAAAAAGCCGCTTGGTATTACTGTGTTTCGGAGACGAGATATTCAGGAATTACTTTGGCCACGTCCTGTTGAAGCAATGCATGGAATTGGTGAGAAAACAGCAGAAAGGCTAAAAGAAATCCATATACATACAATTGAACAGTTGGCAAAGGGAGAAGCGCATGTGATTCATGCGAAAATAGGAAAGCACGGCGTTGATTTACAAAAACGGGCAAAAGGTATGGATGATAGAGAAGTCGATCCAAATCAAATGGGACAACATAAAAGTATCGGAAATTCAACAACATTTTCGAAGGATATGGATGAAGAGAAGGAATTGCTTGATATGTTAGAGCGCTTATCGAAATCAGTTAGCAAAAGGCTACAAAAACGGACTCTTGTCAGCTATAACATTCAAATTATGATGAAATACTATGATCGGCGTACAGTAACGCGGAGTAAACAATTAAAAAATGCAATTTGGGAAGAACGTGATATTTTTCAAGCTGCTTCACGTTTATGGAAGCAACATTGGGATGGCGATCCGATTCGATTGCTTGGTGTCACAGCTACGGAATTAGAATGGAAAACAGAATCAATTAAACAACTGGATTTATTTTCATTTGAAGAAGATGCGAAAGAAGAGCCACTATTAGCTGTAATTGACCAGATTAATGATAAATATGGAACTCCTGTTTTACAAAGAGGGAGTCAGTTATTTCGAAAGCAGGAGAAATCTTTTCGGCAGAAATTGGAAAATAAATTTATGTAAAAAAAGTGTCATGGCAATTTAGTACTCATGACACTTTTTATATTTAACTCGCTTCTAAATCTAATGAAGTTTTCCAACCTGCAGTCGTTACTCCAGATTCCAAAAGCATTCGACTTACTACTTTCTCGATTAAGGCTGTTTGATTTGTTACCGAGAATTAGGAAATACTCTTCGAACGGTTTCGGTAAATTCTTCAAATAACCCTGTTACTGGTTTACCTTGGTTAATTTTGTCCGCATAGTCTCTCATTCGATCTACAAAATCAGGATTTGAAGATACAAATACATGACGAATATCTGGGTCGGTAGCTCTAACTTGATCTGCAACTTTCTTTTCTAATTGCTTTGTGATTTGTCCTTTTACATTTTCACGTAAAACAACTGCAACATAGGCATTTCTATTTGTGACGATTACATTTGCCTTGTCTATTTCTTCTAGTTCAATGATTCGATCTGCCGCTTTATTTGCTATGTGCAGTCGTGTTTCATTGTTCGTGACACCGTTCGTATTATTTTTTACTCTTTGAAGGTTAGTGTTGTTTCCTTCGTATGTAACATTTTGTACGCCATTGTTTTCGCGATTATCCAATGCTTTCTCCTTTTGCTTTCCTGCACATCCAAGCAATGAAATAATTGCCAAAAAAATGATTGAAAACATCTTTAATTTTTTCAATGATATCTCTCCTTTACAATACTATGTTTTTAAAATGACCAGTTGGCCATTTATTATTCATAGTAAAAAGGGGATGATATTTTGTATATTTTATAAAAACAAAAAAAGCATCGATTTTCGATGCTTTTTTATTTTTATCCCGTTATTTGCAGGCAGTAAGACCCCCATCTCAAATTTCAGTGAAAGCAAAAAAGCTAGATTGGGATCAACTGTCCGTAAAAGCCCGGTTGGTGAGGGCTAATAATCAGTGGGGGATGAAGCCACACTGATTAAAGTTTCACTTTATAGATTATGAGATGGAAGGATTTTCATAAATCACAATCTCTGAATTGTTTGTTGTTGAAATACGTTGTGCATAATATGTGATAGATGAAGAAATGTATTCCGGTAAAGTTCGATTTGTATGCGATGTGGTGTATTCATGAATTAACTCTTTTAAAGTCGTCCATTCTAGTGGTGCTGGGTGATCAGACACGAAAGAACTTACCCAGCGATCAAATGAAGATGAAAAATCAGTTTGTAAACGAAATACTTCTTTCATAGTTAAACGCTCCCTTTATTTGTAATACAATTATTTTACTATAAAACACGAACGATTGCTATTTTTTGATCGTTAACGTTCGTTTAATATAGTTGTCTAGATGAATAGTTCATAGAAATTCATTTGCCATTTGAAATAACATTCCGTAAGATGAAAGATAGATTCTATAAAGAGCTGGAGGAAAGAAAGTGGAATTTGTATTTTTAGGAACTGGTGCAGGCGTCCCTTCAAAAGGAAGAAATGTTTCGGCAATCGCTTTGCAGTTGTTAGAAGAACGAGGTGAAACGTGGTTATTTGACTGTGGTGAAGCAACACAACATCAAATTTTACATACATCAGTGCGTCCACGTCGCATTGAAAAAATATTTATTACACATTTGCATGGAGATCATATTTTTGGGTTACCTGGTTTATTAGGAAGTCGTTCCTTTCAAGGAGGAACAACTCCATTAACAGTATACGGACCAAAAGGGATTAAGCAATTCATTGAAGTCGCATTATCGGTGAGTACAACACATGTTAAATATCCACTTAAAATTGTAGAAATTACTGAGGAGGGTATTGTTTTTGAAGACAAGCAATTTCATGTAGAAACGAAGAGGTTGTCACATGGAGTTGAATGTTTTGGATACCGAATCGTTGAGAAAGACATACAAGGGCATCTCCTTGTTGAGAAGCTGCTAGAAGCTGGCGTAAAACCAGGGCCAATCTTTAAACGTTTAAAAGACGGTGAAGTAGTTGAATTAGAGGATGGAAGGGTTTTACACGGAAAAGACTTTATTGGTCCACCTCAAAAAGGAAGAATCATTACGATTTTAGGAGATACACGTTATTGTGAAGCAAGTAGAATCCTTGCGCAAGATGCAGATATACTTGTACATGAGGCAACATTTGCAGCAGCAGATGAAATCCAGGCACATGATTATTTTCACTCAACAACAGAACAGGCAGCAAGTATTGCATTGCAAGCGAATGTGAAACGGTTAATATTGACTCACATTAGTTCGCGTTATCAAGCAGATACATATAAGGAATTGTTACAAGAAGCTCAGTTGTTGTTTGCAAATACAGAAATAGCTATGGATTTGAAATGTTTTCCAGTAGAACGATAACATTTTACAAACAATGGCAACATAAGTTTGCCATTGTTTTATTTTTTATAAAATTTTTTTCTCTACAAGATAGTTGGAACTGTTATCATTTGATATCTATATGAACTAATACAGGGATTTTAAGATTTTCAGATGGATATGAGAAAAACACAAAACATCGGTCATTTTGAAAAACTGTTATATAGGTAGTTTGTCTTATTGTTAATACAAGAGAAGTAAAAAATAATCAATTCAGAAATTTTAAAATTCAACAAAAGTAAGCGTTTCATAAAAAACAAGCTATAATGAAGGCAAATTACAATTCGTCGTGAGTTACAGCGTGCATTTTAGCCATTTTTCGTAACGAAACGAAATTGACTAAAAGAGAGAGGGCATCCTAGAGATTATTAAGGGAACCGTATTATTATTATTTGTACTCAGTCTTTTTTCACTCTTTAGTTTCAAAGCACCGAATGGTATAAAGGCAATGGGAGCTCTAGCAAATGCTGCAGTTGCAAGTTTCTTAGTTGAAGCATTTCAGCTATATGTTGGTGGGGATTTAATTGGAATACCGTTTTTAAAAGAAGTTGGAGAATCAGCAGGTAGTCTAGGCAGAGTAGCTGGTGCAACTCTTGTTGCGTTAGCAATGGGGGTATCACCTGTTTATGCTATGCTTGTAGGGGCTTCTGTGTTAAAATTTGGATTGCTACCAGGATTTATTGCTGGTGCGATTGCCGGACTTATGGTTATGTATGGTTTTAATGATCCGATGAAAGTAACGCTATGTTTCTTATGTATTATGGTGTCTGGTATTATTGCAGGATATATTGGCTCACTTCTATTCAAAAACTATCCAATTCGTACAGCGGAGCAAATTCGTGGTACGGGAGGAAAGGCAACAGAATCGGCAGCTTAATAGAATAGTAGTAAGCAATTTTTTATAAAAGATTTAGGGGGAATCATGATGAAATATCGCTCAGTATTTGATATTATCGGTCCAGTTATGATTGGGCCGTCCAGTTCACATACAGCAGGTGCAGCAAGAATGGGGCAAGTTGCTCGTCAACTTTTCCGTCATGAACCAAAAAGAGTTACGATTTCGTTATATGGCTCGTTTGCAAAAACATATCGTGGTCATGGAACAGATGTAGCATTGATTGGTGGTATACTAGGATTTGAAACAGATGATACACGTATCCCAAGTGCGCTAGAAATTGCAAAAGAGCGTGGGATTGAAGTGGACTTTATTGAAGAAGAAGCGAATGCACCACATCCGAATACAGCGAGAATTCGTTTGTATAAAGGAGAAGAGGAGATTGAAGTGGTCGCTTGTTCAATTGGTGGTGGAAAGATTGAAGTGGTGGAATTAAATGGGTTTGATTTACAACTATCAGGAACAAGTCCGGCACTTCTTATTGTAAATAATGATCGCTTTGGAGCGATTGCATCTGTAGCTTCTATACTTGCCAAACATGAAATTAATATTAGTACGATGAGTGTTTCACGTAAGGAAAAAGGAAGAAGAGCGCTTATGGTCATTGAAACAGATGAATTGTTGGCAGATGAAGTTATCGAAGAAATTAAAGGACAATCTAATATTTGTCAAGTAACTATTATGGATTAATTGCAGGGGGGACACACCATGTTTCGGAACGCAGCGGAACTAGTGGCGCAAGCTAAAGAACAGAATGTAAAAATTGCAGAAATAATGATTCAATGTGAAATGAAGACAAGAAGTATCTCTCGTGAAGAAGTACTTGCAGGCATGGAGAAAAACTTAGTCGTGATGGAACAAGCGGTAGAGCGTGGTATTAAAGGTGTGAAATCACCGACTGGTTTAACTGGCGGAGATGCGGTGAAAGTACAAGAGTATATGAAGAGCGGAAAAGGTTTATCTGGGCATACGATGTTGGATGCAGTGAGCAAAGCGGTTGCAACAAACGAAGTAAATGCAGCAATGGGAATCATTTGTGCAACACCAACAGCTGGATCAGCTGGGACTGTACCAGGCGTACTATTTGCGCTCAAAGAAAAATTACAGCCAACACGTGAAGAAATGATTGAATTTTTATTTACAGCAGGAGCATTTGGGATGGTTGTTGCCAATAATGCTTGCATTTCAGGTGCAGCTGGAGGTTGTCAAGCTGAGGTTGGTTCAGCAAGTGGAATGGCAGCAGCGGCAGCTGTTGAAATGGCTGGAGGAACACAAGAGCAAGCAGCTACAGCGATGGCGATTGCTTTAAAAAATATGCTAGGGTTAGTATGTGATCCAGTTGCTGGACTTGTAGAAGTACCTTGTGTAAAACGTAATGCAGCAGGTGCTTCAAATGCTATGATTGCAGCGGATTTATCACTAGCTGGTGTAACAAGTACAATTCCATGCGATGAAGTTATTGAAGCGATGTTTAGAATTGGGCAAACAATGCCAGTTGCACTTCGTGAGACAGCTGAAGGTGGACTAGCAGCAACACCAACAGGGCGTCGCCTTCAAGAAGAGATTTTTGGAAAGAGTAGCAAATAAGAGAAGACAATCGTGATAAAAGAACGGAGCTCAGATCTATTTTCTGAGCTCCGTTTATTATTTTTCGTTTGTTAATTGTTCTAATGTTTTTCCAAGTTCATGTGATCGTTTTGTAGCTTGTGTAATACATGCGACGAGTGCTTGTTGAAAATTAAAACTTTGAAGAACCTCGATCCCAGCTTCTGTCGTTCCACCAGGAGAGGTGATTTCTTTTCGTAAGATAGAAGGGTGCTTAGTATTAGCCTTAAGCATTTCAGCGGCACCAATCATTGTTTGCAAAATAAGTGATTTAGCCACAGACTCTTCTAAGCCGATCTGTTTTGCGGCTTCTTCCATTGCTTCAACTACGTAATACACGTACGCAGGGCCACTCCCAGATAGTGCAGTAACAGCATGCATATGTTCTTCTTCCACCACTGAAACAAGGCCAATTGTTTCAAATAAAGATTTAGCAATGTAAATGTGCTGCTCTGTTGCATGCAAGGATGGAGAAATAGCTGTGGCTGATTTTAAAATAGCGGCTGATGTATTTGGCATTGCTCGGATAATCGGAACATTTTTTTGAAGCAGGCTTGTAATAGAACTTGTAGAAACACCTGCTAATAATGAAATAACGAGTTGATTATTCGTTATATATTTTTTTATAGGTTGAAGTGCTTCTGCGACGTCTTTTGGCTTCATTGCAAGGAAAATAATATCTGCATGAGCAAGTAGTTCTTCTTTGTTATGTGTTCCTTTGACACCGTATTTTGTATGTAATTCCTGTAATCTTGTTTCATTTGAGCGGTTACTTACTGTAATTTGTTTACCCGTTACAACCTTCGCATCTAATAAACCGGCGATGATTGCTTCAGCTATAGATCCGGCACCTAGAAAGGAAATATTTTGAATAGACATGATGAAGCCTCCTTAATTTTTGTAAGAAAAACTTATAAATTTACATACATTCGTTTTATTATAGAAAACACCTTCTTTTTATCTGAAAATAATGACAAATTTTTAAAGAAGTTGTAAACTGAAGAGGGATTCATTTTTGAACCGGAGAGAGACGGGGGGCATAAACATGGTAACAATTCATCGAATGGAGATTCCTGTTCCATTTGCAGTTGAGACAGTTAATGTGTTTTTAGTAAAGGGAGAATCATTAACATTAATTGATACAGGGACAAATACAAAAGAGGCCAGGGCAGCATTAGAAAAACAATTAAGGACTTTAGGATATAGGATAGAAGACATTGAAACAGTAGTGATTACACATCATCATGCTGATCATTGTGGGCTTTTAAATACATTTTCTGAGAAGACAAATATTGTAGGCCATCCTTGGAATGAGCCGTGGATTACGCAGGATTCTCAATTTTTGAAACGTTATCAACAATTTTTTAAAGAAGCCGCATTACAGTTCGGAGTTCCAGAAGCATTTTTGAAGGATGAAGCATTACTTACGACGAAAACACTTAAATATTCTTGTAATAGATCGTTAACACATACTGTACGAGAGGGAGACAGTATTGAAGCGTTACCTGAGTTTACAGTTATTGAAACACCAGGGCATGCTTCGACTCATATTTCGTTATACAGGGAGCGTGATGGACTATTAATTGGTGGGGATGCTTTAATCAGTCATATTTCCTCCAATCCGATACTAGAACCGCCATATGAAGGACAGACAGAGCGAGCGCGACCTTTACTACAATATAATCAAACATTAAAACGTTTAAGTAACATGAAGATTTCACGCATTTTATCAGGTCATGGAGAAGACATTGTGAATGTGAAAGAGCTGATAGAGGGAAGGTTGCAAAAACAAGAAACACGTGCTTTCAAAGTGTTAGAATTATTAAAAGAAAAACCGATGACAGCCTTCGAAGTATGTGTGAAATTATTCCCTGTATTATATAAAGAGCAATTGCCACTTACGATTTCGGAAACAGTTGGACAATTGGACTTTTTAGCATATAATCAACAAGTGATGATTGATGAATCGTCGCCACAATTGATTTATTATGCAAAGTAGGTGACAGCGATGACGGGACGTTTACAAGAAAAAGTAATCGTCATTACAGGAGCTTCTAGTGGAATTGGAGAACAAGTTGCGATGCAAGTTGCAGCAGAGGGCGCGATTCCTGTATTAATAGCGCGGACAGAAGAAAAACTACGAGTATTAGCTGGAAAGATTAAAGCGACTTACAATACGCCTTGCTATTATTACGTATTAGATGTAAGTGAAGAAGTAGAGATTGATACTGTTTTTGCAAGAATATTAAAGGATGCAGGGCAGATTGATATATTGGTAAACAATGCTGGTTTTGGTATTTTCAAAACGTTTGAAGAAGCGTCCATGACTGAAGTGAAAGATATGTTTCAGGTCAATGTATTTGGATTAGTAGCTTGTACGAAAGCGGTATTACCTCATATGTTAGAGAGAAATAGTGGACAAATCATTAATATTGCTTCGTTAGCAGGGAAAATTGCAACGCCAAAATCTAGTGCGTATGCAGCAAGCAAACATGCAGTATTAGGATTTACGAATAGCTTACGCATGGAGCTCTCAAATACAAATATTCATGTAACAGCGATTAATCCAGGGCCAATTGACACAAACTTTTTTGATATTGCTGATCAATCAGGTACATATGTAAAAAATATGGGACGTTACATGTTAAAGCCAACATACGTAGCAGAGCAAATTGTAAAAGCGATGCAAACGAAAAAGCGTGAAGTGAATTTGCCAAAATGGATGAGTGTTGGACCAAAATTTTTTGCGTTATTTCCAGGTTTTTTTGAACGTATAGCAGGTAAATCATTAAGTAAAAAATAGGAGATTTCCATTTGGAAATCTCCTGTTTTTTATTTTCCCGTAATATATTCATAAACAATATCCTCAATTGCTTCATATACATCGATATCAGGTTCCGAACCAATGGTTGTTTGGACACTTTGAATTAAAGTTTCCTGATCCTCTTTTGAAATAGGTTTACATTGATATTGCCGAAAACTTTTTATCAACATCTTTTCAATTAATTTTTCATTCATGTTTTTCCTCGCTTGCATGTATAAATGTATTGTTTTTATTGTACTTGAAGTATAGAAAAAATACTAGCACACATCAAAGGTGTATAAAAATTCATTTATAATTATTGTTTTTCTAGAAAAATTACGTTTTTAAAAGTTTTAAAATTAATAAATATTTAATTGACTCTATAAATATACAATATTATAATCATATTTAATTTAAAGAATCGATATAAGGAGGAGCATATGAAAGTCGCGATTATTGGAGCAACTGGATATGGAGGAATTGAGTTAATAAGGTTGTTACATCATCATCCATATTTTTCGATTACATCTGTCCATTCTTTTTCACAAGTAGGGGAACGAATAACAAATGTATATCCGCACTTACAAAATTTTATTGTCCATACGTTACAAGAAATCGACGTGGATGTAATAGCGAAGGAGGCTAGTATTGTATTTTTAGCGACACCGGCAGGGGTTTCGGCGCATATAACGCCACGCTTGCTAGCGTCTGGTTTAAAAGTTATTGATTTATCAGGTGATTTTCGTATGTTGAATCCTTGTACATATGAAACATGGTATAAAAGGCCCGCTGCAAAGGAAGAAATTCTTCAAAAGGCAGTGTATGGATTAAGTGAATGGAAAAAGTTGGCTATTAAGGAAACGGAATTGGTTGCAAATCCAGGATGTTTTGCAACAGCGGCACTACTAGCAGCTGCGCCATTAATGCGGGGCGGGATGATAGAGGAAGACTCACTTATTATCGATGCGAAATCAGGGGTGTCAGGAGCGGGAAAAACACCGACAACAATGACTCATTTTCCAGAGCTGTATGATAATTTCCATATTTATAAAGTGAATGAGCACCAGCATGTTCCAGAGATTGAACAAATGCTTGGTGAGTGGAATAAACAGGCGAAACCAATTACATTTAGTACACATTTAATTCCGATATCGAGAGGGATTATGGTTACTCTCTATGCAAAAGCAAAACGAGATATCCATGCACAGATATTAGAGAAGTTATATGAAGAAACGTATTGTCATGCTCCTTTTGTTCGTATCCGTTCTAAAGGAGAGTTTCCAAGTCCAAAAGAAGTAAGGGGTTCAAATTATTGTGACATTGGAGCGGCTTATGATGAACGAACAGGACGTATTACAGTTGTTTCCGTTATCGACAATATGATGAAAGGAGCAGCTGGGCAAGCAATTCAAAATGCAAACTTATTAGCAGGTCTGGAGGAAACGGCGGGATTACAATATATGCCGCTCTATCCATAAGGGGGAAGAATGATGATTGGAACAGATTCTATTATAAAAGTTGCAAGTGGATCAATTGTAACGCCACAAGGTTTTGCAGCGATTGGTACCCAGGTTGGGTTGAAAAAAGGGAAAAAAGATATGGGAGCAATTGTTTGTGATGTTCCTGCTAATTGCGGAGCTGTTTATACAACAAATCAATTTCAAGCTGCGCCAGTACAAGTTACAAAAGAAAGTATAGCTGTGGAAGGAAAGCTACAAGCAATTGTTGTAAATAGCGGAAATGCAAATGCATGTACAGGTGTACAGGGGTTACAAGATGCGTATGAAATGAAAACGTTGGCTGCGAAACAATTCCAGGTAAAAGAAAATCATGTGGCAGTTGCTTCAACAGGTGTCATTGGAGTTTCTTTACCAATGGAAGCAATTCGTACTGGTATTTCCTATCTCGTACCATCGAAAGAAAAAGAGAAGGCAGCTTCCTTTTATGAAGCGATATTAACAACGGATCTTGTTATAAAGCAATCATGCTATCAGTTTATGATTGAAGGAAAAGAAGTGATGATTGCAGGGGCAGCAAAAGGTTCTGGTATGATTCATCCGAATATGGCAACGATGCTTAGCTTTATTACAACAGATGTAAATATAGAACAAGAAGCACTCCAGCTAGCATTATCACAAGTTACGAATCATACATTTAATCAAATTACTGTGGACGGTGATACATCTACAAATGATATGGTCGTTGTAATGGCAAGTGGGTTATCAGGAACAACTGCTATTCATACGAATCATACGGAGTGGGAGAAGTTTATGTTTGCTTTGCAAAAGGTATGTGAGGACTTAGCGAAGCAAATTGCTAAAGATGGTGAAGGTGCTACTAAGTTAGTTGAAGTAAATGTATACGGAGCACGAACAGTAGAAGAAGGGAATAAGATTGCGAAACAAATTGTTGGCTCAAGTCTTGTGAAAACTGCAATGTATGGTGAAGATGCAAATTGGGGCCGCATTATTAGTGCGATTGGTCAAAGTGGAGTTGTTATTGATCCTATCGCTGTTGATATTGCTGTTCAGTCTATTTCTGTTTTACAAAGCAGCGAGCTACAAGCTTTTTCTCAAGAGGAAATGAAACAAAAATTAAAGGAATCTGAAATTGTTATTGATGCTCATTTGCACCTTGGAGGGGAGAAAGGAAGAGCTTGGGGCTGCGACTTAAGCTATGACTATGTGAAAATAAATGCTTGTTATCGTACGTAAGGAGAGAGAAGATGAGCGAGTATATCGTAGTAAAATGCGGTGGGAGTATGCTAGAACGTTTAGACCATGTGTTTTTTGAATGTATAGAGCAGCTGAAGAAAAAATATCAAGTTATTGTTGTTCATGGCGGTGGACCAGAAATTGATGCAAAGCTAAAGCGATTTAATATTCCAATTGAAAAGAAGAATGGGTTACGTGTGACAACAAAAGAAGTGATGAATGTTGTTCAAATGGTTTTATGCGGAAGCACGAATAAAAAAATGGTGATGAATTTTCAAAAGCATGGCTTGCATGCAATCGGAATCTCTGGTTGTGATGGGAAATTACTTCAAGTTCAGCCTCTTGATGAGGATATTGGATATGTTGGTGAAGTTAGTGGTGTAGAGGCTTCACTATTAAAAGGGTTACTAGATTTGAATTATATTCCGGTTATTGCTCCAATTGGGGTAAGAGGAAACCAGGTTTATAACATAAATGCAGATACAGCCGCAGCTGGAATTGCAGCTACGCTGGGGGCGAAAGAACTTATTTTTATTACGGATGTAGATGGGATATTGTTCGAAGGGAAGTTGTTAACGAAAGCGGATGAAGCTGAGATCCTACGTCTGATAGAAAAAGAAGTTATTACAGGGGGGATGATTCCGAAAGTACAGGCTGCTCTCACCTCAATACAGATGGGAGTCGAGCATGTCAGCATTGTAAATGGTACAAAACATTTTGTAGGAACATCAGGGGAGTGGGTTGGAACGACGGTAACAAAAGGGGTGAATATCGTATGAGTAGTCATATATTTCCGACATATGGGAGACGCAGTGTTGAAATTGTTCAAGGAACCGGAACAAAAGTGATAGATGAAAGTGGGGAAAAGTATTTAGATTTTACTTCTGGAATTGCTGTATGTAATTTAGGACATTGTCATCCTGTACTTGTAGAAGCAGTAAAAAAGCAATTACAGGAAATTTGGCATATATCAAATCTTTTTTCGCACAAGGTACAAGAAAAGGTAGCTGAATTGCTAACAGAGGGGCGTGAGTTAGATTACGTGTTTTTTTGTAATAGCGGGGCAGAAGCCAATGAAGCAGCGCTTAAATTAGCGCGGAAGCATACGGGGAAATCTCTTGTTTTAACATTCCAGCAATCTTTCCATGGAAGAACATTTGGAACGATGAGCGCAACGGGGCAAGAGAAAGTAAAAAAGGGATTTGGTCCACTTCTTCCATCTTTTTCACATATTCTCTTTAATGATATAGCCGCGCTCAGGGAGACAATGAATGAAGAAGTAGCTGCAGTTATGGTGGAAGTTGTTCAAGGTGAGGGTGGCGTCTTACCTGCTGATATTTCCTTTTTGCAAGAGATTGAGAAGTTATGTAGACAATATGGTGCTCTTTATATAATCGACGAGGTGCAAACAGGTATGGGAAGAACGGGAACGTTGTTTGCTTATGAACAGACCGGAACATCCCCAGATATCGTTACAGCGGCAAAGGCGCTTGGAAATGGGATCCCGGTTGGGGCAATGCTTGGAAAGAAAGAGCTTATGACTGCTTTTTCAGCGGGGACTCATGGTTCAACATTTGGCGGAAATTACATTGCAATGACAGCAGCAAAAGAAGTACTACAAATTATAAAACAACCTTCATTTTTACAAGAAGTAAAAGAAAAGGGAGAATACTTCCTGCAAAAATTAAAGAAAGAATTACTTGATGTTCAATGGATTACTGATATTCGAGGGAGAGGACTTATGATTGGAGTCGTTTGTAAGTGTGACGTCACATTCATTATAGAACAGTTAGAAAAAGAGGGGCTTCTTGTATTGCAAGCTGGAACGAATGTTTTGCGACTTTTACCACCACTCATTGTAACGAATGAAGAAATAGACGAAGCAGTAAATATGATAAAAAGAGTGATTTGTACACAAAAATCACCAATATTATAAGGGGGAAATTCTATGTCAACTATACAAGTACCGAAATTACAAACGAAAGATCTTTTAACATTAGAAGAACTGACGCAAGAGGAGATAATTGCGCTAATTGAATTTGCAATGTATTTAAAAAAAGAGAAGCATGAACCTTTATTAGAAGGGAAAATATTAGGGTTAATTTTTGATAAACATTCAACTCGTACGCGTGTTTCTTTCGAAGCAGGAATGGTACAACTCGGTGGACATGGAATGTTTCTAAGTGGAAAAGAAATGCAACTTGGCAGAGGAGAAAGTGTTTCAGACACAGCAAAAGTATTATCTCATTATATTGATGGAATTATGATTCGTACATTCTCGCACGCAGATGTAGAGGAGCTTGCGAAAGAAGCAAGTATTCCTGTTATTAATGGATTGACAGATGATCATCATCCGTGTCAGGCATTAGCTGATTTGATGAGAATTTATGAAGAAGTTCATACATTTAAAGGGATTAAACTTGCTTACCTAGGGGATGGAAATAATGTATGTCACTCTTTACTGCTAGCAAGTGCAAAAGTCGGTATGCATATGACAGTGGCGACTCCCCCAGGGTATGAACCGAATGAACAAATTGTAAAGCGTGCGCTAGAAATTGCAAATGAGACGGGAGCAAATATTGAAGTTTTGAATGATCCGGAGTTGGCAGTGAAAGGTGCTGACTTTATCTATACCGATGTTTGGATGAGCATGGGGCAAGAAGATACGGAAGGGAAATACCAATTATTTCAACCGTTTCAAGTGAACGAAAAACTTGTTCAGCATGCGAAAGCAACGTATCGCTTCTTACATTGTTTACCCGCTCATCGTGAAGAGGAAGTAACAGGAGAAATTATAGATGGATCGCATTCTGTTGTCTTTGAGCAAGCAGGGAATCGATTGCACGCTCAAAAAGCATTATTGGTAAGTCTGCTTCAAAACATCAAAAAACCTTCCTAATCGGGAAGGTTTTTTTGTTACGAAATGTCTGATGTATATTTGGTGAATGTTCTTTGTATCATTTATAATAAGATGAAGTTAGTATAAGTGAAGTTAAATAGGGTTGTTTGTGTCGTAGTATTAAGTTCATACTACGAAGAGAAAAAACTATTAAAGAGATGATAATTGTGCAAACAGGTAAAAAAACATATTCATTTTTTCAACGTATTTGGAGAGTGCTGAAATTTCATTATTATAAGTTGCTCCGTTCGCCAGAAGGAGCGAAGAAAGTGTCACGTGGATTTGCGATTGGATTTGCTTTAGAAATGTTGGTGATTTATACAGCGTCACTTGTTTATCTTATTTTTTATCCAATTGTACGCTTAGCAAAGGGATCCTTTCCAGCAGCGGTTATTGGTAATATTATCGGAAAAATATCATTTCTTCCGGTAATTTTGTTTCCGTTTGCATATGCATTAGGGAAAACTTTATATCCATTTGAAATAAAGGTAATTCAGCATAAACCATATACAATATCTGATCTTTTCTCGAGTAATATTTTTATTATGTTAAAGAGCTTATTACAGAGTGAAGTATATGTATTAATTGGGATGACAATTTTCGGGGTTGTATTTGGAGTAATATCTTATTTTGTTGTGCATTATTTATATGAAAAGAACCGTAAGTTACGTTTGAAAAAAAGAAAAAAACGCGCGAGAGAACCACTTGTACAAATATAAAGAATGTCACATTCATTTTCCGCCTTGAATATGCTTAAAAAAGGAGGGAGAATGAATGTATTATTACTATGTACCTCAAGCATACTCATATGTGCATTATTATCCTGTTCCTTATACAAGGCAACAGTTTGAAGCATATCAGCAAGCGCAGCCTTCTCCGGAGCAAAAACCATACTTAACAACATGGCCGTATTCAAATGTATATTATGGAAACTATTATGAATCATAAAGCTGCTTCCTTTGGAAGCAGCTTTATACGTTTGTTTTCAAAATTAAATTTTGAATCGTTTGAAGCGAGTGAATGAGTTGTTCACGATCGCTTTCCGATAATGTTTGAAAGTTTTCTTTTAGTTTGTCTAAAATGAATTGTTGATATTGATTTACTAACGATTTCCCTTCTAGTGTTAGAGAAATTAAAATGACTCGTCGATCTTTTTCGCTGTAATGACGCTCTATAAGTTCTTCTTGAATCAATTTATTTAATAGAGGTGTCATGTTGGGCCTTGAAATCGCTAATCGCTTTCCGATTTCTGACACTGCTAATGTGCCACGTTCATGCAATAGCAGTAACACCTGTGTATGTGACGGTGGCATGTGCCTTTGTGAAGAAAACTCTCCAGGAAGCATAAATTTGCGATAAAAAAGAGGCACTAACGAAAGAAGATGATCAACAATACGTTCCCATTCGCGTGATTCCATATAAAGGCCCCCTTCCATTATCATTGTAACAAAAAAAGGTACCGTATAAAAATAGAATTGTTCGTTTTTGTTTTAATATTTGTAGGATAGAACTTGTTTAGTAAACGCGTTGGCAATAATTTCATAACCTTTATCATTTGGATGTACTTGATCGTACAGTAATTCTTTTTTATCATTTGGTATTAATTTTCGAATTGGTAAAACAATGGACGGTTGATTCGCTTTTGAAATTGAGTAAACCGCATCATTCCAGCCATCTAAAAACATATCTGCATAAGAAGCAATTGAATCATCGAGTTGTAGAGGGTTATAGAGCTCAGATAGAATGAGTAAAGCATTTGGGTTGAGAGTCCGAACTGTCTTTACAATGTTTTTTACGTCTTCTTCAAAATGAGTTTTTTCTTTATTTAACATTTTAATACCATCTATAACACCTACATCACGATTTAAACGGAATAAATTATTTCCTCCAATATTAATGGTAATTATATTTGCTTCTTTAATTTTTTGCTGCACTTCTTCTGCCTGAATTTTTTGAACGAGACGATCTGTTGTAAGTCCGTTCACTCCAAGGTTTTCTACTCTAATCGGTTTGTGAATTTGTTCCTCTATTTGCTTGGAAGCTAATTCGGCAAACCCTCCTTGTGTCGAGCCATATCCCTTTGCAAGCGAATCTCCTAACACAAGATGATAAAAAGAGTCATTTGTTTGTTTATCAATCCAATGAGAAGTAGATGATACTGATTTTTCTTTTTGTTTTGTTGTCTCATCGTTCTTTTCAAAATGCGAATAAGAAATGATTAGAAGGAGGAGACAAACAATAATTAAGATGACTTTTTTCATAAATTCATCCTCCTTGTAATTGGTAATTGTATCATATTCAACGGTATAAGCAATGGAAGGGCTTATTATATCTTTATGGAAATTTTACAATAGCTTTACAGAAAATTTGTAGAAGTATGTCAAAAAATATTGACGATATGAAAGTAAGTTAGATATGATAATGTCAGATAAATGAATATACGTCACTCTAATATGAGGAAAGAAGAGAATAAAGGTAGAGAGAATACCTTATTAGAGTTTGATGAAAAACTCATTTTATTGTTTTTTTAGGGACAATTTAATAAGGGGGATTTTTTGTGAAGAAATCAAAGAAAGCGCTAGCAGGAGCGACGCTTGCATTAGGTGTTATCGCACCACAAGTAATGCCAACTATTGCTCATGCAGAGGAACAAGCAGGAGAAAGCACAGTTAATTTACGAATATTGGAAACCTCGGATATTCATGTTAACTTAATGAACTACGACTATTATCAAACGAAAACAGATAATAAAGTTGGTTTAGTTCAAACTGCGACTCTTGTAAATGAGGAACGTGCAAAAGCGAAAAACTCTGTACTATTTGATGATGGGGATGCTCTACAAGGGACGCCGCTTGGGGATTATGTGGCGCAAAAAGGATTGGATGGAAACTATGTCCACCCGTTATATCGTTTAATGAATTTAATGAAGTATGACGTCATTTCTCTTGGAAACCATGAGTTTAACTATGGCTTGGATTACTTAAAGAAGGCGACTAGTAAAACGCAGTTCCCAGTTATTAACTCAAATGTGTATATAGACGATCATGATGATAATCCAGAGAACGATAAACACGCTTTTAAACCATATCATGTTTTTGAAAAAGAAGTAACAGATGAATCTGGCAAAACACAAACAGTGAAAATTGGTGTAATGGGCTTTGTACCACCACAAGTTATGGGCTGGGATAAAGCGAATTTAGAAGGAAAAGTAAAAGCAGAAGACATTGTACAAACAGCGAAAAAAATGGTACCGCAGATGAAAGCAGAAGGTGCAGATATTATTGTTGCATTAGCTCACTCTGGTGTCGATAAAAGTGATTATAAACCTGGTATGAAGAATGAGAATGCATCCTATTATTTAGCAACAGAAGTTCCTGGTGTCGATGCAGTGTTAATGGGACACTCACATACGGTAATAACGGACAAGTTTAACGGTGTTCCAGTTGTGATGCCAGGTGTTTTCGGAAGTAATCTCGGTATTATTGATATGGAACTGAAAAAGGTAAATGGCAAGTGGGAAGTACAAAAAGATAAATCGGTTCCAAGTGTTCGTCCGATTTCTGATAGTAAAGGAAATGCATTAGTAGAATCTGATAAAAGACTAGTTGATGAAATAAAAGGTGATCATGAAGCAACGATAAAATACGTAAATACACCTGTAGGGGAAACAACAGCACCAATTAATAGTTATTTTTCACTTGTACAAGATGATCCATCTGTACAGCTTGTTACGAATGCCCAAAAATGGTATGTAGAAAAGCTATTTGCAGAAAATGGACAGTACAAGAAATATAAAGGAATCCCAGTCTTATCAGCAGGTGCACCTTTTAAAGCAGGCGGCCGAAATGGTGCAACTTATTATACTGATATTCCAGCAGGGACTTTAGCGATTAAAAACGTTGCTGATTTATATGTATATCCAAATACTCTATATGCTGTAAAAGTAAATGGTGCACAAGTAAAAGAATGGCTTGAAATGTCTGCAGGTCAGTTCAATCAAATTGATCCAGCTAAAGCAGAAGAACAGTCGTTAGTAAATGTAAACTACCCTACATATAACTTTGATATTTTAGATGGCGTAAAATACGAAATTGATGTGACACAACCAGCAAAATATGATAAAGATGGAAAAGTAGTAAATCCAAATGCGAATCGTATTGTGAACGTATCATATGATGGGAAACCGATAGCTGATAATCAAGAGTTTATTGTTGCTACAAATAACTATCGTGGCAGCAGTCAAACATTCCCTGGTGTAAGTAAAGGTGAAGTTGTATATCAATCTCAAGATGAAACGCGTCAAATCATTACGAAATATATGAAAGAAACACCAGTTATTAACCCGGCAGCAGATCAAAACTGGACATTTAAGTCAATTGTTGCTGAAAAATTAAATACTACATTTGACTCTTCACCAAATGCGCAAAAGTACATTACAAAGGATGGGAAAATCTCTTATGTTGGTCCATCTGAAAATGAGTTTGCGAAATATGCAATTGATTTAACGAAAAAGAACGATGGAGACAAACCAACCACGCCACCAACGACAGGTGAAGGGAATGATGGAGACAAACCAACCACACCGCCAACACCAGGTGAGGAGAACAACGGTGGTAACCCAACAACACCAGGCGGAGAAAACAATGGAGATCCCCAAACAAATCCTGACAATGGAAATAAAGATACGAAAGAACCTACAAATGTAAGTGAAGATAAAGAAACAAACGAAGTAGATCGTGATTTACCAAAAACGGGAGCGAGTGTCTTCTCTACAATTGGAGCGGGACTTGCGTTTGTTGGAGCAGGCGTGTTTATGTTATTTAGACGAAAAAAAGTAAACAGGTAATATCACAAATAGAGGAATAAAGAAAAAAGGGGGTTACTGATAGCGGTAACCCCTTTTTCTTTATACTTCATTTAAGAAACTGTAACAGGCTTTTCTTTCTGCCAGGAAAGACCAAATCCTGTAAATCCAACGATGATTGTAACAATCGGACAAGCTAAGCAGAAGATTGAGTATGGAACGTAATCAAATGTTGGAACACTTAGTACATTTGCTAAGAAGACACCACTTACACCCCACGGAACAAGAGGGTTAATAACTGTGCCCGCATCCTCTAATACTCGTGATAAGTTACGACGCTTTAAACCGACTTCATCGTATTTTTTAGCAAATGCTTGTCCTGTTAAAACGATAGATAAGTATTGCTCACCAAGCAAGAAGTTAACGCCAATTGCTGTTGAAGCAGTAGAAATAATTAAACGTGTACTTGTCTTAACAAAATTAGCAATAATGTTCATAAGCTGAGTAATAATGCTCATTCCTTGTAGTAACCCACCCATAGAAAGAGCAAGAAAAATAAGTGCAATTGACATAAGCATACTTTGTAATCCGCCGCGTGATAATAAGCTATCAATATCTTTTATACCCGTCTTAGCAACATAGCCATCTTGCATAATTTTCATTAAATCAGTAAGTGATGTACTTGGCTTGAAAATAAAGAGGATGATAATTCCAGCTACAATTCCAGCAAGTAAAGTTGGAACAGCTGGTACTTTTTTAAATGCGCATAAGAATAGTAATAGAATTGGAATAAGTGTGACAATTGAAATGATTGTATTCTTTTCTAATGCATTTGTAAAAGTAGAGAAATCAACATCTCCTGAAGACCCGCTTCCTAAAATGAAGAAAGCAATAAAGGCAATAATGAAAGCAGGAATTGTTGTCCAAAGCATGTTACGAATATGTTCAAATAGATCCACCCCTGTTACAGCAGGAGCTAAGTTTGTTGTATCAGATAAAGGAGACATCTTATCTCCAAAGAAAGCTCCAGAAACAATTGCACCGGCAATAAGTGCTGGATCGTATCCAAGAGCAGTTCCCATTCCCATAAAGGCAAGCCCTACTGTTGCTGCTGTTGTAAAGGCGCTGCCGATACTTGTTCCGACAATTGCACAAACAACAAAGACTGTCGGGATGAAAATCTTTGGTGATACAAGCCCGAATCCGTATACCATTAATGTTGGAATTGTCCCAGCAGCGATCCAAACGCTAATTAATACACCGACAAGTAAGAAAATGAAAATGGATGGAATACCAGCTGAAATACTACTTATCATTCCTTTTTCCATAGTAGACCAAGAGATTTTTTTAATAAAGCCAAATGCTAATAATACAATAATGCCAAATAAAATTGGAATGTGTGGTGATGTTCCTAATTGAATAACGCTAAAGCCAATACAGAAAAAGATGAAAAATGTTAAAAGAATAGATTCGATTTTTGAAACCATTGTTTGCCCCTCCTAATAATCTAAAATAGTTCTTTTTTATATAAAATTCGCCAATATTGTATATTTCCTTCTAAAATTTAGAATTTTGCGACAAATTACCGGTAATTGTTTAGCATCATAAAAAAACGTCCCTGCATATAAATATGCAGGGACGAAAAGAATCGCGGTACCACCCTAGCTTGTGAAATGAACGTAGCACAAAATAAAGGGTCGTATAATATGCACCAACAGAAAATAAAAAACGCCCCTGCAGTATATGCAGGGACGAAAAAAATCGCGGTACCACCCTAAATTGTGAAACAGTTTCATTTCACCACTCTGTAGAAATAACGGTCCATAACCGTCTTTCACTACTCCAAACGTTTCGTAAAAGAAGCTCCAGGGGGTAATTCATAATTCGCTCTGTACTGGTTCGCACCGACCACCAGCTCTCTGAAATCAGGAAACGAAATACTACTAAATCCTATCATCGCCGATTCATATGATGTTAGTTAAATTTTTATCATATATTTATCTAATATGTCAATACATATATTTATTATTTTTTTCAAGAAAATAACGAGAGAATGTTTTTTTAAGTTCTTATTTGTGCGTTATAATGAAAATAGAAAGGAGGGGAATGAATGAAGAAAAAATTATTTCTTTTGACAACCTTACTTGTTCTTGGTGGAGGTGCTGGAATTTATACAGTATTTGCGGCATCACCAGATCAACCGAAATTAAAGGTTGAGCAAAAAGTAGAAACAAAGGAATTAGAGAAAGTCAAAGAAGAAAAGAATAGAGAGAAAACAGCTGCTAAATTAGGTGTTTCTCTTGAAGGAAAAACAGAAAAAGAAATTCAAAAAGAGTTAAATACAGCAAGGTTTGAAAAGCGTCATGAGCTGCTTATAGAACATGCAAAACAACTTGGAATTGATACTGATGGGAAAAAAGACGAAGAGATTATTTTGGAAATCGGAAAGATTCAGCATGGAAAATAAAACGACTTATCTTATGATAAGTCGTTCTTTTTTAAGAACATTTACCTTTTAAAATAATTGACAGTATTTTAATTTTAATGTTAACTATATTTATATAAAAGTTAACATTAGGGGTGACAATTGTGACTGTTAGTAGCAATACAAGTAAAAGAACAACCTATACATATGAAGAGTTGGCTGAGAAAAATAAAGCATACGTATGGCATCCATTTACGCAAATGAAGGACTATTTAGCGGAAGATCCAGTTATTATTGAGCGAGGAGAAGGCCGTAAATTATATGACGTAAATGGAAATGGTTATTGGGATGGCGTTTCATCCATTTGGCTTAATGTTCATGGGCATCATGTTCCTGAATTAGATAATGCAATTCGTGAACAATTAAATAAAGTCGCGCATTCTACTATGCTAGGACTTGCCAATGTGCCATCGATTTTACTTGCAGAAAAGATCATTGAAGTTGTTCCGGAAGGTTTGAAAAAAGTATTCTATTCAGATTCTGGTTCTACAGCTGTTGAAATTGCAATTAAGATGGCTTTTCAATATTGGCAGCATAAAGGAAAATCTAAAAAACAAAAGTTTATTACATTAAAAGAAGCGTATCACGGAGATACAATTGGAGCTGTTTCAGTAGGAGCAATTGACTTGTTTCACCAAGTGTACAGTTCGCTCTTATTTGACGCGATAAAAATGCCATATCCATATACATATCGTTCTCCTTATGGGGATGACAAAGAACAAATTGTTCAAAAACATTTGGAAGAAATGGAAGAGTTGTTAAAAGAAAAACATGATGAGGTTGCAGCGATTATTGTAGAGCCGTTAATGCAAGGTGCAGGCGGTATGATTACAATGCCGAAAGGATATTTAAAAGGTCTTCGAGATCTTTGTACAACATATAATGTTTTATTTATTACAGATGAGGTGGCGACGGGGTTTGGTCGTACTGGAAAAATGTTTGCTTGTGAACATGAAAATGTTACACCGGATATTTTAACAGCTGGAAAAGGCTTAACCGGTGGGTATTTACCGTTGGCTATTACTGTGACAACAGATGAAATTTATGATGCTTTTTTAGGTAGCTATGAAGAGCAGAAAACATTTTTCCATGGTCATAGTTATACCGGCAATCCATTAGGTTGCGCAGTTGCAATTGCTAATTTAGAACTTTATGAAAAAACAAATCTAGTAAAAGATGTTGCATACAAAGCAGAATATGTAGGGAAACAATTGGAAGCACTTTATGAATACAAACGTGTTGGAGATATTCGTCAGTGTGGATTGATGGTAGGAATTGAACTTGTAAAAAATAAAGAAACGAAAGAGCCGTTTGAGTGGACGGAGCGAGTAGGCGTGGAAGTGTGTAAGCGATCAAGAGAACTAGGAATGATTTTACGCCCACTTGGTAACACTATTGTATTTATGCCACCGTTAGCATCTCAGATAGATGAGATTGATGAAATGCTGAACATCTTATATCAAGCAATTGCAGATGTTACGGAGGGAGAATAATGAGCGGCTTTTTTATAACTGCAACGGATACGGAAGTTGGAAAAACAGTTGTTACAGGTGCATTAGCAGGAGTGCTTAGAAATCGTGGATATAACATAGGGGTATATAAACCATTGCAAAGTGGTCATATCGATTCGAACCCAGAAGGTGATGCAGCTAGATTGAAGGTTGCATCAGGAGTAATAACAGAGACGAATAGAATTTGTCCTTATTCTATTGAAGAACCTCTTGCGCCAAGACTGGCAATGCAGCGGGCAGGAAGAAATGTGACACTAGCACAAATTACCGCTCATTATAATGAGTTAATGACAGAGTTTGATAGTTTGTTTGTAGAAGGTGCAGGTGGTCTTGCTGTTCCGTATACGGAAGATGCGTTAGTGGTTGATTTTGCAAAGGAATTAAAACTACCACTTATTATTGTCGCGCGTCCGGCGTTAGGTACTGTGAATCATACCGTTTTAACGATTTCGTATGCGAAAGCCCATGGTTTAACAGTTGCGGGTGTTATTTTATCCGGCTGTAAGGAATGTGAGAAGGAACGTGTGCAAGAGAATAAAGAAATGATTGAGGAGTTAAGTGGTATTCCGGTTTTGGGTTTACTACCAGAGCTTCAAGAAGGGTTTACGCGTGAAGAATTATTGAGAGCAGCAGAAGAGAATATTACGATTTCAAATTTAGAGGAGTTCGTCAAACATGGATCAAACGTGGAATCTACACTTTCACTCTAGTTTAAATCGTTTGAAAGAGAAATCACAATATCGACATGTAGTTATGACTGAGCAAGCTGAAGAACCATGGCTTATTAGGAATGGAAAACGTATGTTGAATTTAGCTTCGAATAACTATCTAGGCTTGGCGGGAGATAGACGATTAAAAGAAGCGTCTATTGTAGCGACAAAGGAATATGGAGTAGGAGCGACAGCATCACGACTTGTTGTAGGAAATTATGCACTATATGAAGAGGTCGAACAGAGTGTTTGTGATTGGAAAGAAACTGAAAAAGCAATCATTGTGAACAGTGGATATTCAGCAAATGTCGGGGCAATCTCTTCTTTAGTTGGGCGTCACGACATTGTTTTTAGCGATAAGTTAAATCATGCCAGCATTGTTGATGGGATTATGCTTAGCGGTGCAGAACATAAAAGATATCGACATAATAATTTGGAACATCTGGAAAAATTATTACAAATGACACCTGTCGCAAAGCGAAAGTTAATCGTAACAGACACGGTTTTCAGCATGGATGGAGATGTTGCTCATCTAAAAGAGTTGATTATGCTGAAAGAAAAATACGGAGCGTTATTGATGGTGGATGAAGCACATGCAGGTGGAATATATGGAAGGCATGGTGCTGGTTTAGCGCATGTAGAGCAGGGACTTTCTGAAGGAATCGACATTCATATGGGAACGTTTAGTAAAGCGCTAGGATGTTATGGTGCTTATTTAGCGGGCGATGCACCTTGCATTGATTATATGAAAAATACGATGAGGAGTTTCATTTTTACAACAGCATTACCGCCAGGGACACTTGGCGCAATGAAATGTGCAATTGAAATTGTGAAGAAAGATGAGGGAAGACGGCAGCGGCTCTTAGAAAATGGAGCTTATTTCCGCAATGCTTTAGAAGAAGTTGGTTTCAATATTGGTGATAGTTCAACACATATAGTACCAATTATTGTGGCGTCGAATGAAGCTACGCTACATTTTAGTGAAAAACTGCAGGAGGCAGGAATTGCTGCAATTGCTATCAGGCCACCAACTGTTCCATATAATAGTTCGCGAATTCGATTCGCAGTTACATCTGAACATACAAAAGCTGACTTACAATGGGCTATTGAGCAAATCATTCGAATTGGTAAAGAAGAGGGGGGAATGAGATGAAACAGCCCGAGCTTATTTTCATTCCTGGATGGGGGATGGAAAAACAAGTATGGGATCCATTACTTCCATATTTTCAGGAATATTCTGTCTGGCATGTTGAATGGCGTGGTGTAAAAGAACTTAGTGAGTTTGCAGAACGAGTAGCAGAAGCTGCAAGAGGGCAGGATGTGATTTTGATTGGATGGTCACTTGGTGCATTAGCTGCCCTTCGAGCATGTGATAGAGTGCGGGTAAAAGGGTTGATTTTAATAGGTGGTACAGCAAAATTTACAGTGGATGAAAATTACGAGAGTGGATGGAAACTTCCTTTTGTAGAGCGGATGAAAAGAAGTTTAGTGAAGCGAAAGGACGACACATTGGAGCGTTTCTATAAAAGTATGTTTACAAAACAAGAGATAAAAGATAGTGAACAATTTGAAGACATTGCAGAGCGTTTTCAAGGTGATTCCATTGAATCTTTACAGCTGGGACTTGATTATTTAATAGAGATGGATATGAGAAGTCAGTTAAAGTATGTAAAGATGCCGGTATTGCTTCTTCATGGAGAACAGGATGCGATATGTCCACTATCTGCTGCTCGCTATATACAAGAAAATACGAATGGGGCGCTTAAAGTAATAAATGGAGCTGGGCATGCACTTTGTGTAACAGATTCCGAATATTGCGCAAATGAAATCATCCAGTTTGTAGAGGTGATACAAAATGATCAACAAAACGTTATTACAAAAACGATTTAATGGGGCAGCTGTATCCTATGATCAATATGCAAGTGTACAAAAAAAGATGGCGCAACAATTACTTTCTATAATGAAAAGACACTATCACAAGATGTCGTCCATCCGTATTTTAGAACTCGGATGTGGCACAGGCTATTTGACTGAGCAATTAGCTGTTTCCTTTCCAAATGCAGCAATTACTGCAATTGATTTTGCTGAAAGTATGATTGCTGTTGCGAAAACGAGAAATCACGTGGAATCTGTGACATTTCGGTGTGAAGATATTGAATATCTTACATTAAGTGAGTCATTTGATGTCATTATTTCAAGTGCAACATTTCAATGGCTAAACGATTTGCAAACAACGGTGAAACGTTTATATCATCATCATTTATTTGAGGATGGCTTGTTGTTATTTTCAACATTTGGAGAGCAAACATTTCAAGAACTTCATACGGCATTTCAAAGTGCTAAAGAAGAAAGGAATATGCAAAATGATGCATCTGTTGGACAATATTTTTTAACGAGAGAACAGCTGCAAGATGTATGTGAAAGTGTAACAGGAGATGTACATGTTTCTGAAACATGTTACATAGAGAAGTTTGCTGCAGTTCGTGAGTTTCTGCAATCGATTCGGAAAGTAGGCGCGACGAATAGCAATGCGGAATCTTACTGTCAAAGCCCTTCTATCTTTCGAACTATGCTCCGCATATACGAAAAAGATTTCACGGAAGAAGGGGAAATTGTAGCAACGTACCATGCTTTATTTGCGTATATTGAAAAAGAGGGGAAGAGAAGAAATGAAACAAGTACAAACAAAAGTAGATTGGAAGCAAATTGCATCTGAAGTAGTAGAGGGCAGAAGTATAACGAAAGAAGAAGCGATAGCTATTTTAGAAGCAGATGATACAGAAGTATTAGACATTATGAATGCAGCTTATATCATACGTCATCATCATTTTGGTAAAAAAGTAAAATTAAATATGATTATTAATACGAAATCTGGATTATGCCCAGAAGATTGTGGGTATTGCTCACAGTCTATCGTTTCAGAGGCACCAATCGATAAGTATGCATGGTTAACACAGGAAAAAATTATTGAAGGTGCACACGAAGCAATTCGCCGTAAAGCGGGTACATACTGTATTGTTGCATCTGGTCGTCGTCCAACTGATAAAGAAGTAAATCATGTTATCGGTGCAGTGAAAGAAATCCGTGAAACAACGGATTTAAAAATTTGCTGCTGCTTAGGTTTTTTAAATGAGGATCAAGCAGGACGCTTAGCAGAAGCAGGTGTTCACCGTTATAACCATAACTTAAATACACATGCAAACAATTATGATAGCATTTGCTCAACACATACGTATGATGATCGTGTAGATACAGTAGAAAAAGCAAAGCAAGTGGGTATTTCCCCATGTTCTGGTGCGATTTTTGGAATGGGGGAAACGAAAGAGCAGCGCGTTGAAATTGCGCTTGAATTACACCGTATAGATGCGGATTCTATTCCATGTAACTTCCTTGTTGCTGTAAAAGGAACACCGCTTGAAGGACAGAAAGAATTAACACCAGTAGAATGTTTAAAAGTACTAGCGATGATGCGATTTGTCAATCCATCAAAAGAAATTCGAATTTCCGGTGGCCGCGAAATTAATTTGCGCTCTGTGCAGCCGCTTGGCTTATTCGCAGCGAATTCAATCTTTGTTGGTGATTATTTAACAACAGAGGGGCAAGAGCCAACAGCAGATTGGAATATGATTGAAGATTTAGGGTTTGAGATTGAGGAATGTGCGCTGTGAAAATGAGGGGGAAAGCTCCTTTGTAGATTAGAATAATCGAATAAAGTTTATACAAAACAGCCATTTTTTCATGCAAGTTTTGAACGATGTTACTTAATTAAGCGATGGATAAAAATTGATTGTAGCTTTATGAATGTAGTCTTTCGTGAAATTTTATTGTAAATAAAATGTAATAAAGTACCTTCAAGCCTTCGGATAAGCGGATTTTAGTGAAAAAAATTAATTGTGTGGACGAATTTTCCATCCTGTAATTGTACATAGTAAAGGTGTAATTTATCTCGGGTTGGAGGATTTCACATGCACAAATATATATTAGCTATTATGACTTTTCTTATTTTATTAAAGGCAATAAGTACTGACCCTGTTAAGGCAGCTGGAAATCCGGAACAGAAAGAAATGCAGCAAAGAATCGAACAGCATTTTCGAACAAAAGCTGAGCATTTTGGTATTGAAACTGAAGGGAAAGATCTAAAAGAAGTAAGAAAAGAGCTACATATTGTAGAGGAAGAAAAGAAGCGAGAAAATGTCTGGAAAACAGCTCAAAATCTTCGTATTAAGACAGAAGGAAAAACGATGGCTGAATTGATAAAAGATGTGCGGAAAAAAGTGGAAAAATAAATAGAAGAAAAAAGAGGCGAAAGCCTCTTTTTTTATGCCCATTGTTTTGATAAATGAGCCATTTCAATAGCAGCAACTGCGGATTCATATCCTTTGTTGCCAGCTTTTGTGCCAGCACGTTCAATTGCTTGTTCAATTGTTTCAGTCGTTAATACGCCGAAAATAACTGGAATGTCTGTTTGTAATGATAAAGAGGCAACACCTTTTGCAACTTCATTACAAACATAATCATAATGAGTTGTAGCACCGCGAATGACTGTACCTAGTGTAATGACAGCATCGTATTTGCCGCTGTTTGCCATTTTCTTTGCAATTAATGGGATTTCAAATGCGCCTGGAACCCATGCAACATCAATATCATTTTCTTGTACACCATGTCGTTTTAAACCGTCTAGTGCACCGCCTAGTAGTTTGCTCGTAATAAATTCATTGAAACGTCCAACAACAATCCCTACTTTTAATCCTGTACCAACTAAATGACCTTCGAATACCATAATATATCTCTCCTTTAATTATAATTAATAGATTATAAGTTTAATAGGTGACCTAATTTTTCTACCTTTGTTTGTAAATATGTTTTGTTTTCTTCTTTTGTTGGCATTTGCAATGGTACGCGTTCGACAACTTCTAAATCATAACCTTGCAAACCTGCGATTTTTCTTGGATTATTCGTTAATAAACGCAATTGCTGTAACCCTAGATCTTTTAAGATTTGGGCACCAATGCCGTAATCGCGAAGATCGGCAGGAAATCCTAGTTTTTCATTTGCCTCAACAGTATCTAATCCTTCTTCTTGTAATTTGTATGCACGGAGCTTATTCAGCAAGCCAATCCCGCGGCCTTCTTGGCGCATATAAAGAAGAACACCTTTTCCTTCTCGTTCAATTTGAGAAAGAGCAGCATGAAGCTGTGGACCACAGTCACAGCGGCATGAACCGAAAACATCGCCAGTTAAACATTCAGAATGCACACGAACGAGAACAGGTTCACCAGTAGAAATGTCTCCTTTTACGAGAGCGATATGTTCTTTCTGATCCAGTGAGTTGGAATAACCGATTGCATGAAATGTACCGAAATCTGTCGGTAATGTAATTTCAATCTCCCTTGTTACAAGTGTTTCATGATGGCGGCGATAGGCGATTAAATCTTCAATTGTAATCATTTTTATATTAAATTGTTTTGCAACTTGTACTAAATCAGGAACACGTGCCATCGTGCCGTCTTCTTTTATAATTTCACAAATAACTCCAGCTGGTTCTGCGCCACATAATTTTGCTAAATCAACAGCTGCCTCTGTATGCCCAGCGCGGCGCAGGACTCCACCTTCTTT
Organism: Bacillus sp. IT-79MI2; assembly: GCF_949768135.1. Classification (NCBI taxonomy): domain Bacteria; kingdom Bacillati; phylum Bacillota; class Bacilli; order Caryophanales; family Bacillaceae; genus Bacillus; species Bacillus sp. IT-79MI2. The sequence goes on from NZ_CATKPV010000051.1 coordinate 224,335, forward strand.
GGCGATTAAAGGAAAGATATGACCCGGACGATTAAAATCTGTTCCTTTTGAATCCGGATTTAATAATTCGCGCACAGTCGTTGCACGTTCGTAAGCACTAATACCTGTTGTTGTAGAAATATGGTCAACGCTTACTGTAAACGCAGTATGATGAGAATCTGTATTATGAGAAACCATAGGCTCTAACTGTAAGCGTTCCGCATATTGTTCTGTAATCGGTACACAGACAAGGCCACGGCCATGTGTAATCATAAAATTAATTGTTTCTGGTGTAATGTTCTCTGCTAAAGCGATGAAATCTCCTTCGTTTTCACGGCTTTCATCATCACATACGATGACGACTTTTCCTTGTTTTAAATCTTCTAGTGCTTCTTCAATACGATGAAACATTGTGCTTCCTCCTTATAGAAATCCGTTTTCTTGTAAAAAGCTTTCTGTAACTGAAGTGCTTCGCTTTGTTGGCTTTGAAATAAAACGTTCGATATATTTTCCAATCATGTCACATTCAATATTCACAATATCCCCCGCCGCTTTTTTACCAATGATGGATTCGCTTACTGTATGTGGAATGAGCGAGATTGTAATGGAAGATTCATCTATATCAAATATTGTTAAACTTGTGCCATCAACAGCAATGGACCCTTTTTGTAAACAATAACGGAGTAAATCATCTGGAATTCCAATTTTGTAATATATAGCATTGTAGTGCTGTTTTTTATTTAAAATGGTTCCAATTCCATCGATATGCCCTGTGACGAAATGTCCACCAAAGCGTCCGTTTGCAGCCATTGCTCGTTCTAAATTTACTTTAGAACTGGTGCCGAGCATACGTAGTGATGTCGCTCGCACCGTTTCAGGCATCGCATCAACAGTAAAAGAAGACGCTGTAAAAGAAGTGACGGTTAAACAGATCCCATTTACAGCAATACTGTCTCCTAGTTTTACGTCTGACAAGATTGTGTTTGCTGCAATTGTTAGCTTCATCGCTTCTCCGCTTTGCCTGATATTCGAAACAGTTCCAAGTTCTTCTACAATTCCTGTAAACATGCAGGCACCTCATTTCGCACACTAGCAACGATTTTTATATCATCACCAATTTGTTTCATCTCTTGAATTTGCAAGGAAATTGCATCTTGCAATTTTATAAAGCCGGTGCCACCAAACATAGTTGGAGCATCTTTTCCGCCGATTAATTTTGGACTTATATAGGTCACAATTTCATTGAAACACTTTGTTTCTAAAAAGCTCGCGTGTACCGATTGTCCACCTTCAACAAAGAGTGAAAGGATTTGTTTCTGACCGAGAAGGAGGAGAAGGTCGCGTATTTCAATTTGGCTCGTCTTCATTTGAAGTACAGATACCGCCTGAGATTCGTAGCCCGCTATTTTTTCTTTATTTACATCTTTTCCAACAATAATCCATGTTGGTGCCATCTCGTCTGTAATGACACGAGAGGATAGCGGAGTTCGTAAATGTGTATCTAAAATAATACGAATCGGATGCTTGCCGCCGTTTGGAAGGCGTGTTGTTAAAGATGGATTATCAGCTATGACAGTATTCACTCCGATAAGGATGGCATCGTGCGTATGACGATATTGATGGACATCTGTGCGAGCAACTTCACCTGTAATCCATTTGCTTTCCCCGGTAGTAGTTGCTATTTTTCCATCTAAACTCATCGCTGTTTTTATTGTTACAAACGGCAGTTTCGTTTTCATATAGTGGAAAAAGTACCGGTTTAATGCGGTGGCTTCTTCTTCGAGAACACCAGTAGTTACGCTAATACCAGCTTTTTGCAAACGTTTTGCACCGTTACCTGAAACGAGCGGATTGCAATCAAGTGTGGCAATTACAACACGTTTCACCTTTTTTTCAATAAGTAGATCGCAGCACGGTGGAGTTTTCCCAAAGTGACTACACGGCTCTAACGTTACATATACAGTGGAGCCGTTTGCTTTATCACCGGCTATGCGAAGAGCGTGAACTTCAGCGTGTTCTTCGCCTGCGCGCAGATGAGCTCCCATTCCAACGATGTTTCCATCTTTTACAACAACAGCACCGACCATTGGATTTGGACTTGTTTGACCTGCAGTATTTTGTGCTAATTGCAAGGCAATCCTCATATATTCTTGGTCTGTCATTCTTTTCACCTCTCCTAAGAAAAATCAAAAAACCCCAAGGATAATAGTATCCTTGGGGTTTGGGAGACGTGATTTCTAGAAATATAGTTCGAATACGAGAGTATAGGAAAGAAGCCTAACGATAATTGATATTTTTGCACGAGAAAAAAGCCTAGCAAACTATCAATTTTTTATACGCTAGTCGTATCTTTTTATTTCAGCATAGAAAAATAGGTATATGAAATAAAACATATACAGTGATTCAAAACGAATCAGTAAAAATGCGTACGCCAAAATAAAAGTGTATTCGCTATATAAGCACTAGAAAACATATCCTTCTCCCATCCAGACTATACTGTCGGCCCTAGATTTTCACTAGATCCACCGTTTCCGAGTTGGAAACGGGTCACGGACTTAGAAGTGTGCACTTCATCACCGCCGGTTGGGAATTTCACCCGACCCCGAAGGATGCTGTTTGCTCACATTATAGCACAAAAAAGAAAAAAGGATAGTAAAAAATATTTGAATGTGAAGAATTGTATGAAAATGAAGGGTGAAATAAACTTTGTTATACTAGTATGGGAAAGACTTCAATACATACATAAATGAGGTGGAAATATGAAATATATTGCAGTAGGAATCGGTGGTATTGTTGGAGCTTTAGCACGGTACGAATTAGGACAATGGGTTGGTATTCATTCAGTTGATTCTTTTCCGCTGGCAACATGGTCAGCGAATATGATTGGTAGTTTTTTATTGGCATTTTTAACGATGTATTTGTTTCGTATGAAACATGTTTCACAAGTGATAATGAGTAGCATTGGAACAGGAATGATTGGTTCTTTTACCACTTTTTCAACATTTAACGTAGAGACGTTGAAATTCATGCAGCATGAAGCGTTTCTTATGGCATTTTATTATGTGAGTACAAGTGTAGTTGGAGGATTGCTCTTTTCTTTATTTGGGTTTTATCTTGGAAATGCATTATATGAAAAAAGCATGAAGAAAGAAGCATGAAGAAAGAAGGAGCACTATGAATATTTTGCTTGTAGGAATCGGTGGTTTTTTCGGAGCAATTGCTAGATTTTCTATTAGTAATGCAATGAAAGAAAAGTACGGAAGCTTGTTTCCATATGGAACACTATTTGTAAATATATTAGGCTCATTTTTACTAGGTTTATTGTATGGAGCCGAGGTGAGTAGTACATGGCTATTATTATGCGGAACAGGATTTATGGGAGCATTTACTACTTTTTCAACATTTAAGCTTGAAATTGTTCAATTGATACATAAGCGAGAAGGACAAAAGGCTGTATTGTATTTAATAATGAGTTATATGCTAGGCATTTTTTGGGCATTTTTAGGTTTTTATATAGGGCATATATAAGAAGCGCGCGCAAGTCATTGCGCGTGCTTCTTATATCATTATTCTCCCTTTGGTGCTCGAACAACAGATTCAAATTTTCCTTTATGCGAAGCGTCGCAATAAGGCATATTTTTTGATAAGCCACAGCGACATAAAGAAAATGCAGGTTTTGCCGGGAAAGCATTCCCTTGTGAGTCGATTAATTCCACATCCCCTGTAATGCGAAATGAACCATTATCATTTACTTTAATTTGAACTTTTACCAACGTTATTCCCCTCCTCTCAAACGCTTATGTTCATCATATAATTGTAGGAAGCACTTGACAATAAGAAAACAGTTCTTTGTGTGTAGGGGCAGAGAATGTTATAATAACGTTTATAACTGAAATACAGTAAGGTGACGAAACATGAATAAACAATTACGTACATTACAAAATATTGCAAATGAGCGCACTTGGGCATCATTTTTAAATGATAATCATCCATATAGCTTACTTCATTGGTCGATTGCAGGTGTGGGACAAGAAGCAAAAGATGTGTGGCTTTTGCAAGATGAGGTAACATTTCAAACGACAGAATTTCAAACGCTTGATGAAGCGGTAAAATGGATTTCTGAAAATATGGAACAAGTTACAGATGTTTTAGCGCAGTAACATGAAAAAACAGGCTTATGCAAGCCTGTTTTTTGTTTCTTTTACATATGTTTCTAAGAATTGATCAACGGCATCCTCATACTCTTGTTTATTTTCGTTATAAGAGCAAGCGTGTGCACCGTGTTCTGCAATAAAGAGCTGTTTATTATTTTCTTTTGCTTCATAAAGGGCTTTTGTCATATCACATAAAATATAGTCATCGTCTTTACTATGAATAAAAAGGACTGGATTATTTATGTTTTTCACACAATCGATAGGAGAAACTTCACGTATTGTATAACCGTCTCGTACTTTTAAAACGGCATTTGCCAATGGTAGTAGTGGCCATTTTGGTAAATGAAACTCGACTTTTAAGCGATGGTGTAATTGTTCGTAGAAGTCAGAAAATGGACAATCTGCAATGTAAAAATCAGCACCGTCTTCCACCATACCTGCGTATTGTAGCAATGTCGCTGCTCCCATTGATTCTCCATGAACACCAAGTATAATATTTGTACCAAAACGGTCTTTGAGCCAGTCAACTACCGTCTTTAAATCATATTTTTCGTAATAGCCATAACTTGTCGTTTTACCACCTGTTTTACCATGGCGACGATGATCATAAATAAATACATTGTAGCCTCTGTTTAAAAATAAATTTGCATATTTGACAGAGTTTATTTTATTTACGGTTACACCGTGGCAAAAAATCATAAATTTATTAGAATTGCCTGCAGAAATGTAGTAGCCGTGAAGATCGTATTTAAATTGAGACGGGATACGAACCTCTTCTTTTGGAATGGCGTTAAAATCCTCTAAGCGAAAGTGTTTTTTTGTTTCACGTTCTAAAATTTCTTCCTCTGTTTTTTTCTTTAAATACATTACTTTATTGGTAAAGAAAATACCGATACCAATTAATGCTCCTATTATGGTTAGCAATGCTGTGAAAAAACGTTTCATATCTTACCTCATCCTCCAAATATCTCTGCATATGATACACTTATATTGTATCATAATGATGTAAAAAGGGGAGAGAGTGGGACATGATTCGAATACAAAAAATCACAGTGGAAATGAGAGAAACAATTGCACTTTTTATGCATGAAAATTGGGGAAGCACGTTGATGGTTTCACGTGAAAGAGCACATCAGTTAGATCAATTGCCTGGTTTTATTGCAATTGAGGATAACAGAATAATAGGAATTATTACATATGAAATAAAAGAAAATGATTGTGAGATTGTTTCTTTAGATAGCTTTAAGAAGAACAAGGGAATTGGAACTAAGCTTGTAGAGTACGTAATTGATATTGCAAAAAAACAATGTTGTAAAAAGGTGTGGCTTATTACAACAAACGATAATACAAACGCACTTCGTTTTTATCAGAAACGTGGTTTTGTGATGACGAATTTATATATTGATGCGGTCAAGGAAGCGAGGAAGATAAAGCGAGAAATTCCGCTTATTGGCTATGATAACATCGCGATTTTACATGAAATTCAACTAGAAAAAATGAATTTATAAAATCCATCTTTATATATGTTGAAGATGGAAAATGTAAGAAGTATTTTGTGTAACAATTTTCAGAAATATAAAATAATACTCTTGACGAATGCCCTACTTTGTTTTAGGTTTAAATTGTAAGCTATTACCATATTAAGGGGTGACGATGTGGCAACCATACGTGATGTTGCAAAATTGGCCGGTGTTTCAGTCGCAACCGTTTCACGAGTCATTAATGAAAAAGGGTATGTTCATGAGGATACAGTAAAACAAGTAAAACAAGCAATTGAAGAACTACAGTATAAACCAAATGCTGTAGCGAAGGCATTATTTAAAAAATCTTCGACAATGATTGCTATATTAGTATCAAATTTAGAAGATCCATCCTATATAACATTACTTCGTTCAGTAGAAGAGGCTGCATATAAAGAAGGATATCAAATTGTTATTTGTAATGCAGAAAATAAAATAGGATATATAGATATATTAATGCAAAATAATATTGCTGGCGTTATTATGACGAAAGATGTATTTGAGCATATGAAGCAACTTTCCCTTCCATTTGTTGTACTTGAGGGCGGAACAGAGGCAGCATCTATTTCTACATATTATGAAAGTGGTAGAAAGGCCGTTACTGTATTGAAAGAAAAAGGTTGTCATTTTCTTGCTTATATTGGGGACAAGATAGAAGACGAAGCAATGGAAGGGCACACTGCTGGTTTTTTAGATGCTGTTTGGGATGAAGGAATTGCTTATCGAGAAGAAAAAATAAAGGGACAAGATGAGGAAAGTCAAATTGCTGAATTATTACGGAAGCATCCTTATATAGATGGTATAGTAGCTGCTAGCGATGCGATTGCAATTGCTACAATTCGCGCGGCGAATGCTCTTGATCTCCATATACCGAATCATTTACAAGTCATTGGTTTTAAGGGAAGTTTACAAGGTGAATGGGTTACACCATCTTTGACAACAATTGGAAGTTCTTTTGAAAAGCAAGGAGTATTAGCTGTACAAAGATTGGTAGGAAAAATGAAAAAGGAACAAGTAAAACTTGAGGAAGTGAAGCAAGAGTTTATATTAATCGAACGAGAATCTACAAAGTAAAAGGTGCGTCTAGTAAACGCACCTTTTTTATAATGTTATAGCAGCAATAAAGCCGAATATAAGTAACGGAATATTGTAGTGAAGAAAAGTTGGGACACACGTATCCCATATATGATGATGCCTGCCATCAGCATTTAAACCTGAGGTAGGTCCTAGTGTACTATCAGATGCTGGAGAACCAGCATCACCTAATGCACCAGCTGTACCGATAATAGCGATGGTTGCCATCGGGCTAAACCCAAGTTGGATACATAGCGGGACGAAGATGGTTGTTAAAATCGGAATGGTAGAAAAGGAAGAACCGATTCCCATCGTAACGAGCAGACCGATAACAAGCATAAGAAAGGCAGCGAGCGGTTTGTTGTTTCCAATTAAATTGACGCTTGTCTGAACAAGTGATTCAACATGCCCTGTTTTCCGAAGAACTGCTCCGAATCCAGCGGCAGAAATCATGACGAAACCGATAAATGACATCATTCGCATACCACTTGTTAAAATAGCATCAGCTTCTTTTAAAGGAAGGCTACCACTAACGGATAATACAATGATTCCAGCTAGTGCGCCAAAAATCATGGATTCTGTTGCTAGCTGCACACTTAGTGTTGCGATAATAGACAATAACCCAAAGGAAATGCTTCTTTTTGTATAAGGAGCGGCTTCATCAGATGCGGCATGAATAGGTTCGGTGTGATAAGTACGCGGTTTACGATATGTAATGAAAACAGCGATACATAGGCCGATAATCATTCCTATTGCTGGAATTGTCATTGCTTTTGGGATGAGCGCTACATCAAATGTAAGTCCGCTTTGCTGTGCATTTGTTTGTAGTACATCGTGATAAATTTTTCCAAATCCAGCTGGAACCCACATGTAAGGAGTGATTAATCCGAATGTAATAATACATGTAACAAGCCGGCGGTCCACTTTCAGTTCATTTAGTACTTTTAAAAGCGCTGGAATTAGAATAGGGATAAAAGCAATATGAACCGGAATAACATTTTGTGAAAAACAAGCCATTGCCAAAATAATAAACAAAATGAGTATTTTTGAATATGTTTGCTTTTGTGTGTCTTTTTCGTTACCAACTAAGTTCAGTGCAGTATGAATCATAGCGTCGGGCAGACCTGTTTTGGAAAGAGAAATAGCAAAACCTCCGAGCATGGCGTAACTTAAAGCGATTGGAGCACTGTTTCCAAGACCCGTAGTAAAAGTATGAATTGTTTCTGAAATTCCAAGTCCACCAATTAGTCCACCTGTTAAGGCACCGATGATAATAGCGACAATGACTTGGACACGTAATAAACTAAGCAGTAGCATCACTGCTACTGCGATGAGTACAGCGTTCATAATAAATGTAATCTCCCTGATCTTTTTCTGTTTGTGCAGCTTATTCTGGATAGAAATGCTTACTAACTTGAGTAAAGTTGCGACATGTAATTATAAAATGTTTTCTGTGAAATGTAAAAGGTATAACGATTACTAGTGTGGAAAAGATAGCTCTTGTTTAATAGAGCATAAAGACTTTGCAAACAGTTTAGGTTCTTCTAAATTTGGTGAATGAGCAGAGTTTGGGAACCAAATCATTTTTTTGATGGGTGCTTGAATTGTATCGCAATATTGTTGAACGAGTGCATAAGGTGTTTGATAGTCGAAACGACCAGAACAAAAATAAACAGGTACGGAAAGTTTTGAGATTGAAGAAAAGAAATCTACTGTCAGCATTTCTTCCCATAATGCCCCAGATTTCATATTTCCTGCGAGAAATCTCACCCAATCTAGCGATGTATATTCTGAAGAAAATATCCCTTTACGAATGAAAGAAAACGAAGTCCCGTTTTGAACTGCTCCTCCAAATGTACCGAGCCACTTCCTTTGAATGATAAGACGCCGCATATCTAGAAAAGGAGGTTTTCCTAGTTTTGTTAGAGAGGTCAATGCCCGCTCGTGTCCATGTTTTTTTGCAGAATGAATTAAATGCTGATAGAGCAATTCTTCGTTTTGCTTCATATGCACAATCTGACCGATGCCAATGTAGGCTTCGATGTATTCTGGATATTGATTTGCGATTTGTAGACCGATAATACTTCCCCAAGAATGTCCAGCGAGAAATAGTTTTTGTTTTTTGAAGCGAGAAAGAAGATATTTTATTACTTCAAGTGCATCTAAAACAAATTGTTCAATTGTGAAAGGTGCTTTTATATCCCGCCAAGAAAAGGATTTTCCAGCTCCGCGTTGATCCCAATTGACAACAATAAAGTGCTTTTCTAAGTCTTCTTGAAAATGGCGAATGAACCCAATTTGCGCCATACCAGGACCGCCATGACAGCATAATAAAATAGGCTGATTTACGTCTTGACCACGAATGAGTAGAGATTGCTGATGATTGTTAATCGTCACGCTTTCTATCGTAGCGACGCTATTTGGAGTTGGATTCTTAAATTCGTTGTAAAACTGTGGAGTGTGGCTACGAAACAGCATATAAAAAACCTCCTTTTCTCTAATGGTATGTATCGCAAGGGTGTACGATTTTGCATATACTATTAAGAAATTATTGTATCATAACATGCCGACTGTATTTCAACTATGAGAGCTCAGGGAGAGGGGGAAGGAAGTGACGGTTGGAGAAATTATAGATTGCTTAAACAAACGTGAACCACTTGCTATTATTGCGAAACGCCTCGACATGAGCCCATATGCATTGTCGAAAAAGTTAAGAGTGCTTGGATATGAATATGATGGTGAACAGCAGAAACGAATATTCATTGGAGAGGGAGAAGAGCCCCGCCATTTATATCTTCAAGAAGCTACTGCGCTTCAATATGTAAAAACAGATTATCAGGTTTTGATTTATGAACAATTGCAAAAAATTTATGAATTACTGCGAAAACGAGAGGAACTTATTATCCCCAAAATAGTCAAAAGTAATGAGAAGAAAAAACGTACTTTTTCTATATGTACGGAAATTTTAGAGAAACTAGACGTTGTATCGGATGCAACAGGTATTCATAAATCTAGAATTGTAGAAGAAGCGTTGATAGAATTTTTGCGGAAATATGAAGAAGCTGATGAAATGTATCAGGATAAATGAAAGAAAGGATACTATGTTCAATGTAAGAGCATGTATCCTCTGTATTTTTATCTAGCTATTTGTGGATAGTTAGAGTTTTTAGTGAAAGTAAAGGAGTTAGGTGGGGATGAGAAAATCTTCATGGATTAGGCATTTGCTTTGTATAAAACAATTATTATTTTTTAGCTTTTAAAAAATAATATAGGAACCAAACGGCGTGATTTTGTTCATCTGCTGCTGTTCTACGAAATGTCTCTTTAATATATTGATCTGTAGTATCATCTGCAATTTTTAAGTAAAAATCGACTGTTCGTTGCTCATCTTGTAGCGCGTATTCTAATCCATTCACATAAGAATCTGGACATTGTTCAATAATTTTTGGCTGAGGTTGTTTACCGGTTAAATGAATATAAATTTGTACAAATTGCTGGAAATGTTTTATTTCGTCTTGTCGGATTTCGAGTATTTGATTGCGTTCATTATCTTGTGGAGCTAAATTAGCTAATTTAGCATAGCAATTTATTGCACTATACTCTCCGTTAATTGCATTTTCAATGTCATGAATTAGCTTGTCGTTTTGTCTGTATATCAAATTGTAATCATTTGAATAAGAATACATACGTTCGCCTCCCAGTTTCTGCTCATATATCCTACGAGAAATCAATATACTGAGTGCATATCCTTTAAAAGGTTATTTAGGGGAAAGTGAATTTTTATTGCATGTCCTTTCTCCATAGAGATCAATAAAAAGCCCTGTATTCTAATGGAATACAGGGTTCTTATCATAAAGATTAATTTTTGGAAAATCATAATTTAATAATATAGTTTCTCTCTTTTTTATAAATTTATTTAAAAGAAAAGTTAATTAACTTTTTGAATTCTCCCATCAATAATAGGTTGAATCGGTTCTTTTACTTGTTTTACATAATCCACTAACGCTTCGAAATCAGTTGGTCCTGTTTCGGCATCTTTTCCATTTTTAAAGGATACAAATCCATCACCGCCTGAAGCTAGAAAGGCATTTGCAACGACGCTGTAAGTTTTAGAGGCAACTAACTCTTCTCCGTTTGTTAAGTGGATATTTGTAACTTTTTCACCATTTGGTTTATTCGCATCCCAAGTGTACTGAATACCTGAAATTTGAAGCATTCTTGTTATGTCTTTTTGCCATTGTTGATTTAAAATATCTCGAATGTCTTGACCAGTTAAATTAACTTTTATCAATTGATTCCCAAATGGTTGAATGCCATATAATTCTCCCCATGTAATATCGCCAGCATCTAGATCATTGCGAATACCACCAGGATTCATGAGGGCAATTTGAGTATTCATGGTCGAGCGCTGAACATCAGCAATTAAATTTCCAAGAGTGGATTCACCCGCGGCATTTTGTTTACGATCCATTGGAGCGGTAGATTTTCCAACAACCTGATTTACAAGAGGAGCAATTTTTTCTTGATACTGATCCATTTTCTTTTTCACTTGTTGGTCAGGTTTTATTCCTTCATGGTAGGTTGTAACAACTTCTGCTTTTTTCTCAATAATATCTTTTGTTTTACGATCAATTTTTACATCGACATCAGCGAAAGCCATTCCATAAGAATTTGCTTGTACGACAAGTTTGTTATTAACGGTTCCATTTACATAAGTGTGACTATGACCGCCGAAAATGACATCGACTTCTGGAGCAGTCTCATTTGCTAAGCGAACGATATCGCCATTTGTTACGCCGTTATCATCCGTTGTACCTCCATTATGTGCAAGAACAACGATCGATTTAACACCTAGTTTTTTCAGTTGTTTTACGGATGTGTTAATTGCTTCAACTTCATCTGTAATTTGTACATTTTTTAGCATAGTAGGCATAACAACGTTAGGAACATCAGTTGTTACAACCCCGATAAAGCCGACAGGAACTCCTTGTACCATTTTTACAGTAAATGGTGGTAGAAATAAGCGTCCAGTTGATTTATTGTAGAAATTTGCAGCAACATAAGGGAAGTTTGCTCCTTTAAAATTCCCTGTTTTTTCGTGATACCCACCGTAAATAAGGCGATTCATTTCGTTAATACCTTCGTCAAATTCATGATTTCCAATAGTTCCAACATCAAAACCTAGATCATTTAAAAATTCAATTGTAGGTTCATCTTGCAATAATGCAGAAACTGGAGGACTTGCTCCGACAATATCGCCAGCATGAACCATAAGTGTATTTGGGTTTTGTTTTTCACGATCACGTAAATAAGCAGCTAAGTATTCAGCTCCCCCTGCTTCTTTGTTGTTAATTTTCTTTACAGTGTCTAGTTGACCGTGAAGGTCGTTAATACCAAGCATTTGTACGTCTATGTAGCGATTTTGTTCTGCTGGTACTTGAGATGGAGGTGCAGCAAATACACTTGAAAAAGTAATTGTACTTAATACTAAAGCTGCAGGAATGACTTTTTTCCACATGAGTTTTCTCTCCCTTTTTTATAATCTGACATCATACGACATAATTTTAATAGATTAAGAGAGTTATTGCTATAAAAATTCTTTTTATTATAAAAATTAATAAATTTTTATTTTGCTCTTTACATCTTTACAAAATAAAAATAATAGGGAAATCGAAAGTGAATGGTCTTTTTTATTGTCGAGAGTAAGGTATTTCCCCTATAATGGAGAAAAAAGTAAAAGGTGAGCAGTATGAAGAAAAAGAAACAGAGACAAATGCAAAGACAAACGCAAATGAATCAGCCAGAGAAGAAGGATTCCATTACACTTGGTGATCAATTGAATGAATCGTTAATGAATCAATTGAAAAGTAAGAAGAAAGAATTACAAGTAAGAGCGGAGCAAAAAGAACTAGAAGAACAAGAAAGAAAGCGTAAAGAGAAAAAGGAACGTGAAAAGAATAAATCGTTTGAAGAACTGTTAAGTGAAAGTAATCTCACTTGGAAAGACTTTAAATAATATAAAAAATCATCAGTGCAATTGTCCTGATGATTTTTTAACGATTTGATAAGAAAAGGAGAATTGGGATGAGAAAGATTGTAGTCGTTCCTTATGAAAACCATTGGGGTGAGAAATTTCAAATAGAATCACAGAGGTTAAAAGCAGCGATGCCAGAACATGTGAAATTACATCACATTGGTAGCACATCAGTACCGGGACTCGCAGCAAAGCCAATTGTTGATATGATTATGGAAGTAGAGAACATTGAGAGCGTAGATCATTGGAATGAATGTTTTCAACAACTTGGCTACATTGTAAAAGGTGAGAATGGTATCCCGGGTCGTCGCTTTTTTATTCATGGAACAGAAGGAAAACGATCGTATCATTTACATGTTTTCGAAACAGGAAATCCGGAAATTACACGTCATTTAGCATTTCGCGATTATATGATGGCACACTGTGAAGAGGCAGAGGTATATGCGGCATTGAAAAAAGATTTAGCAGAAAAGTTTACATATGATGGAGATCAATATACAGAAGGAAAGAATGACTTCGTGCATAATATTGATGAGAAAGCACTTGAGTGGAGAAAAAATAACGGAAGCGAGTAAGCTTGCGTTATTTTTTGTAAGGGGAGAGAAGAGATGAGAAAGATTATGATTATTGGTTCTGGGGGAGCTGGAAAATCAACTTTTGCACGGCGATTAGGGGAGATACTACAACTTCCAGTATCTCATCTTGATGCACTCTATTGGAAAAAAGATTGGGTGCTAGCAAGTCGCGAAGAACAAATACAGGTACAAAAAGAATTAGTAACGCAGGAAGCTTGGATTATCGATGGAAACTATGGATTTACAATGGATATACGATTAGAGGCAGCTGATACCATTATCTTTATTGATTTACCAAGAATACAATGTTTATATCGCGTAATAAAAAGAAGGATACAATATCATAATAAAACGCGCCCTGATATGGGAGAAGGGTGTGAAGAACAATTAGATTTTGAGTTCTTGAAGTGGGTATGGACGTATCCAAAAGTGAAACGACCTGCTATTTTGGGGAAAATACAAGCTGTATCTGCTGAGAAAAATATTGTTATTTTCAAATCTTCAGCTGAAATAGAGGAGTTTTTACAAAAGCTATAAGATAACAGTCTTATTTAATAAAATTATTATGTTAACTGTATATATTTTTTGACTTTTTTCAAGAATCTTGTTCAAATAAAGTGACGGTTATAAAATTTAGCGGCACCCTGTCTATAGAATTCGCAGGAGAGAAGAAGGAGGAACAGCCTATCATGTATATTCCAACAACTACACTTCATAATGGCGTGAAAATGCCGATGCTTGGTTTAGGTGTATATAAAGCAAAAGAGGGAGAAGAGGTAAAGCAAGCGGTAAAAACAGCTTTAGAAGTTGGATATCGCTCTATTGATACAGCGACTGTATATGAAAATGAAAGCGGTGTCGGAGAAGCGGTTCGTGAATCAGGGATCGCACGTGAAGAATTGTTTATTACGACAAAAGTATGGAATGACGATCAAGGCTATGAAGCAACACTTCAAGCATTTGACAAAAGTTTGAAGGAATTACAAATGGATTATGTGGATTTATATTTGATTCACTGGCCAATAAGAGGGAAATACATAGATACATATCGTGCTCTTGAGAAATTATATGAAGAAGGAAAAGCACGTGCAATTGGTGTTTCAAATTTTCATCAGCACCATTTAGAACAGTTGTTGCCAAATTGTAATGTGAAGCCGATGGTGAACCAAGTAGAGCTCCATCCGATGCTTGCACAGTTTGAATTACGGGATTTTTGTCAAAATGAACAAATTCAAATGGAAGCATGGAGCCCGTTAATGAGAGGCGGCGAAGTATTTCAGCATCCGATTATTCAAGAAATTGCTAAAAAGTATGAAAAAACGCCTGCTCAAATTATTTTACGCTGGGATATTCAAAGTGGCATTGTAACAATCCCTAAATCTGTTACACCATCGCGTATTCAAGAGAACTTTACTATTTTTGATTTTTCATTAACAGAAGAAGAAATCAAACAAATTGATACGCTTGATCGCAATTTACATGTTGGAACAAATCCTGATAAATACGATACGATGTAAAAAAATGCTACCGATTACGGTAGCATTTTTTATCGGTGTAATGTGTATGTATCGCATTTAACAGCTGCTTGAATTTGTTTATATTCTTCAGTTGTTAATGGAGATTGATTGTTAGCTTGTACATTTTCTTGTAGTTGCTGGATGGAGCTAGCGCCAGGAATAACAGCTGCCACAATCGGGTCATGTAAACAATATTGAAGAGCTGTTTCAGTTAACGAACGTTCCTTTGTAATTTCTTTTACAGTAGTTAATGTTTTTATTAACTCATCATAAGAATAAGAAAGATAATCTTTTTCTTTTACTTTTTCTATCTTTCTTTCATTGTTATCAGTTAACAATCCTTTCGCAAGTGGTCCTCGTGCAATGATGCTAATTTGATGTTCCTGAAGTAGTGGAAACCATTCTTCAGGCTGGCGATTTAAAAGACTATATTCCATCAATACACTAACGATATTAGAACGTTTTGCATATTCACGAATGACATTTGGACGGATAGAAGAAATTCCGTAATGACGAATCACACCTTCTTGTTTTAATTCTTCAAATGCTTCGATTGTTTCATCGATAGGATCTTCGATTGTCCCGCCGTGAAGTTGATATAAATCAATATAATCCGTTCGCAGGCGGCGTAAACTTTCTTTTACCTCTGCTTTTATATAAGCTTTAGAAGGGTCCCAAGACCAGCCGTTTTTCTCCTCGACCCAGCGGTTTCCTACTTTCGTTGTAAGAACAATTTGATCGCGTTTTCCCTTAAGAGCTTTTCCAACAAATTCTTCATTTAATCCATAATTGTATAAGTCTGCTGTATCAAAAAAATTAATTCCTAAATCCATTGCTTCATGGATGATGTGGATCGCTTCATGTTCGTTGGTGCCAAGGGACATACAACCGAGTCCCATTTCAGTAACATATAAATCTGAGTTTCCTAATTGACGTTTTTTCATAGGCCAACCTCCTTACTTGTATTGTACGAGAGCAGAAGAAGGTTGACAAATGTTTACTTTT
This sequence comes from Bacillus sp. IT-79MI2, assembly GCF_949768135.1. Taxonomy (NCBI): domain Bacteria; kingdom Bacillati; phylum Bacillota; class Bacilli; order Caryophanales; family Bacillaceae; genus Bacillus; species Bacillus sp. IT-79MI2. Next base: position 240,193 of record NZ_CATKPV010000051.1, read on the forward strand.
TGTTTGCGGTAATCCATTCTTTTACAGTTTTATATTCTTTTCCGTACTGCTTTAGCTGATGCCGAATTTGCCAAGCCTTTCCGACCAACGTGATACGATTTGGTAAAATATATACTTTCATTTTTATCACGCTCCTTTCAGTGTGGTAAAATGTATGAAGAACAATTAGGAAATAGAATAGGGAGATGAAATATTGTGAGTAATCTTGCAGAGAGAACGATTGCAACCGAACCGATTTTTGATGGGAAAGTTATTAAAGTTCGTGTTGATGATGTAGTATTGCCAAATGGAGAAGTGAGTAAACGTGAGATTGTCAATCATCCTGGTGCGGTTGCTATAATTGCTGTGACAGATGAAAAGAAAATCGTGCTTGTTGAGCAGTACCGTAAAGCATTAGAAAAAGAGATTGTAGAAATTCCTGCTGGAAAATTAGAGCCTGGAGAAAAGCCAGAGGTAACAGCGGTTCGTGAATTAGAAGAAGAGACAGGGTATGTATGTGACAAAATGGAATTTGTTACATCTTTCTATACATCACCTGGTTTTGCGGATGAAATTCTATATGTATACAAAGCAATTGGATTGAAGAAAAAGGAAAATAAAGCAGCTTTAGATGAAGATGAGTTTGTGGAATTAATGGAAGTTTCATTAGAAGAAGCAGTTGAACTTATGAAAAATCAACGTATCCATGATGCAAAGACTATGTTCGCTGTGCAATACTTGCAATTACAAAAATAAACACTCGCCCAAGGCGAGTGTTTTAATTAATTTTGGCGTATACGCGTGTGTCACGTAAGCTACCGTCTGGAGCAAGAAAGTCGTTTTCTAGTGTACCTTCTAAAATAAATTCAAGACGTTCTGCTAAGGTACATGCATTTACATTTGTAGCATCACAGCGAATTTCAAGTCGTCTCGCACCAAGTTTATCAAAAGCAAACTGGACAGCGCCTTTTACTGCTTCTGTCATATAACCTTGTTTTGTATAAGTGCTATGTAACCAGAAACGAAGTGAAAATTTCGGAATATCCCAGTTTTCTGGATGAAGGGTAAGAGCTCCAATAAACGTACCAGATACTTTATCATATAAGTGAAAAGCTAATGTTTCACGAAGTAAAAATTGTCCGTGAGCTTCTCGAACTATTTCCTCAGCACTTTCTTCTGTTTCAGATGTAATGGACATCCAAGGTTGTAAGTCTTCTACAGAAGTTTGAATTGCTTCATACACCTCTGTTCCATCACCTGGAAATGGTTTGCGTACTTGCAGGCGCTCAGTTTGAAATAATGTTGGAAAATCTAATAATAATGGTTTCAAGCAAAATCCCTCCTATTCTCTACTTTTAAGTTTAGCAAAGTAGAGCGGAATTTCAATGTTAATTCGTCATACTTTTTTCTTTCTTTCATACATTTTAGTAAGAGTGTGAACGGAGGGAAGAAAAATGTTACGAAAAACTTGGCAAAATCGTGTAATTTCTCATATCCAAGAGAATTCTTCGTTTTACATATTTGTTTCCGTTTTATTATTGATGGGAGTAGTATTTGGGGCAATTCTTGTAAATAGTTTGCAGGTGAATCAAAAGCAAGATTTATCTTTTTATTTGAACCGATTTTTTGGACAAGTTTCCAAAGGGGAATTTGCAATTGCGAGTGAAATGTTTCGAGAAAGTTACTTTTCACAATTAAAATATATTGGATTTATTTGGTTGTTAGGTATTTCAATTATTGGATTACCACTAATCTTTATTTTATTATTTTTAAAAGGGGTAGTTGTTGGGTTTACAGTAGGTTTTTTAGTGAGTCAGCACGGTTGGGATGGATTGTTATTAGCATTTGTATCCGTGTTGCCACAAAATTTAATTATCATTCCAGCGTTTCTTGTAATGACGACAGTTGCTGCAAGTTTTTCTTTACGTATGATTAGGCATCAATTTATTCGGAAAATCAGCGAGCCGCTATTGCCGATGTTAATACGTTACACTTGCTTTTTTCTAATCATTGGAGTGGTATTAGCAATTGCCTCTAGTATTGAAGCATATGCTTCACCAGTTTTAATGAAAGAAGTCGTGGAGTCTATTAATAAAAAATAAATACTACTTGAGAATAATTATCAAGTTATTTTGATTGTTTTTTCTTTTGACAGAAGCCCTTCTTCTGATATAATGGTGTAAGAGTGGCGAGGAGGGAGTAGTACCGAATGGAAGAGAGAATTGAACGAATTAAGAAGCAATTGCATGCAGCGAGCTATAAGTTAACACCACAACGTGAAGCAACGGTTCGTGTGCTGCTAGAAAATGAAGAAGATCATTTAAGCGCAGAAGATGTTTACCTCCTTGTAAAAGAAAAGTCGCCAGAGATCGGACTAGCAACCGTCTATCGAACTTTAGAGTTATTATCTGAGTTAAAAGTTGTTGATAAAATTAACTTCGGAGACGGTGTTTCACGCTATGACTTACGTCAAGAAGGTGCACAGCGTTTCCATCATCATTTAATTTGTACACAATGCGGTGCTGTACAAGAAATTCAAGAGGATTTACTTGGTGAAGTGGAGAAAAAAGTAGAACGAGACTGGAGCTTTAAGGTAAAAGACCATCGTTTAACTTTCCATGGGATTTGTAAAAATTGTCAAGAAAATGAAACGGATGAAAAATAACCTTTTCCTATCTAGCTAGGAAGAGGTTTTTTTATTTGAATTTAGGTATAAATCGCAGAAAGCTTGGCATATGTTGTAATAACATATATTTTGGAGGAGTTTACAATGCGCCGAGCTTTAAAATTAACTTTTGATGGGATGAAAGTATTTTTATTATTTACAGGTTGTACGATTTTGTTTTATTTCGCTATACTATGGATAAATGAAGAATATGAAAGTTATCATCGTTATGAAAAACCAAAAGAAGAGACAGTAGAAAAAGTATCAGGGAATGAGGAACCAGCAAAAGATGCTTTCGTAAATAGAATGATTTTTTTCTATGAAAATGGGGAGTAGTGTAGATTGGAAGATCAATTAAAAGATTTTATTCATTATATGATTGTTGAAAAAGGGTTAGCTAAAAATACAGTTGTATCCTATGAGCGTGATTTGAAAAGTTATGTGAAGTATTTACAACATGTCGAGCAAATCAAAACATTTCACGAAGTGACAAGGATACACATTGTGAATTTTTTGCAGTATTTAAAAGAGAACGGAAAATCATCAAAAACGTTGGCACGCCACATTGCCTCTATTCGTTCGTTTCATCAGTTTTTACTTCGTGAACGAGTGGTAGAACATGATCCATCTGTACATATTGAAACACCTCAAGGTGAGCGGAAATTACCGAAAGTATTGTCAGTGAGTGAAGTAGAGGCATTGCTTCAAACGCCAAAAGAGACAAGTGCATTCGGTATTCGCGATAAGGCTATGTTAGAGTTATTGTATGCAACAGGACTACGTGTTTCCGAATTGATTGCACTAAATTTAGAGGATGTTCATTTGACAATGGGATTTGTTCGCTGCGTCGGAAAAGGGAATAAAGAAAGAATCATTCCGCTTGGAAGCTTAGCAACGGAAGCAATTCAGCGCTATATTGAAAAGGGAAGAAAAGAATTGATGGGCAAAAAAACAGTAGATGCACTCTTTTTGAACCATCATGGCAACCGCTTATCACGCCAAGGTTTTTGGAAAATTTTAAAACGACTAGCAAAAGAAGCGAATATAGAAAAAGAGCTTACGCCGCATACTTTGCGTCATTCGTTTGCGACACACTTATTGGAAAATGGAGCGGATTTGCGTGCTGTACAAGAAATGCTGGGACATGCAGATATTTCAACAACACAAATTTATACGCATGTTTCAAAAGCTAGATTAAAAGATGTATATAAACAGTTTCACCCGAGAGCATAATGATTATGCTCTTTTTTTATTGTAATATAGGGCGGGAGTGTAAGAGGGAGGTAGTTTTGACGATTCGTATTCTAGTAATTATAGAATGCATTTTGAAAATGGAAAATAAGTAGAAAAAAGAACTTCACAAAAACTTCACAAACATTTCTTATATTGTTTTCAGCAGGAGGCTAGAATACGACTAGTCTTTTCCTCTATACTATGTAGAGTATGAAGGAGGAAATGATAATGAAAAAACTGATAATTACGTTGTTTATTGCGATGCTAGCATTAGCTGGTTGTAATACAAAGAAAGAAGAAGCGCCGAAAAAAGAGAAACTTGAAGAAGTTAAAGTAGCAGTTCAAACAAACCCGAAAGAAATTAAGCCAAATGAAAAAACAGAAGTACAGGCACTTGTTACACAAGGAAAAGAAAAAGTAACGGATGCTGACGATGTGAAGTTTGAAATTTGGAAAGATGGCGAAGAAAAACATGAAATGTTAAACGGTAAGCATAAAGGGAAAGGTGTTTATGCAGTAGAGAAAACATTCCCATCTGACGGTGTGTATCATGTTATTGCACATACAAATGCACGTGAAATGCATGTTATGCCAGAAGTGAAAATTGCTGTAGGAAATGCAAAAGTTGAGGATACGAAGAAAGAAAATGGTGGTCATGAAGCAGGTCATGGCGATCATAAGAGTGATACGATGATTCACCTTATGGCTGGCGATGTAAAAGCAAATGCTGAATCAACAATGAAAGTTCATTTGAAACAAAAAGAAGAAGCATTAACTGGAGCAGAAGTACAGCTTGAGATTTGGAAAGATGGCGTTGAAAAGCATGAGTTTATTCCCGCAAAAGAAGGGAATAAAGGAGAGTATGTAAGCAAACATACGTTTAAAGAAAATGGTGCTTATAAAGTAAAAGTTCATGTGAGAAAAGGTGAACTTCACGAACATAAGGAAGAAACAGTAGAAGTAAAATAAGAAGCTGCTCTTTAGAGCTGCTTTTTTATTTTGAGATTACGAAATAAGTCATAATTTCATTAGCACTTATTTGCAGAATGGATTACAATAGAAAGTGTGAAGAAAATAAGAACTTCTACGAAAATGTATTAAAAAGAAAGCGTAAACATGTTATGATATCAATATCAGATGTCTGACATCTGACTTAGAAAAAACAGGAAGCTTGTTACTTCATGTGAAAGTGCCGCGAAGTAGGTTGGAGAATGACCAATAAGAAGTGCTTTTTGTTAGTGTGATACAGAGAATTCTCACTGATAGCAGTTTCACTTTACAACGTTTTGAACATACTACAAGAAGTAGAACTCAACATATAGGAGGTTGCAGTTATGAATAAATATAAACGTATTTTCCTAGTCGTAATGGACTCAGTAGGAATCGGGGAAGCACCGGATGCTGAAAAATTTGGTGATGTAGGTTCTGATACAATCGGTCATATTGCTGAACATATGAATGGACTACAAATGCCAAATATGGTGAAATTAGGTCTTGGCAATATCCGTGAAATGAAAGGGATTTCAAAAGTAGAGAAACCACTTGGTTACTATACAAAAATGCAAGAGAAATCTACTGGTAAAGATACAATGACAGGTCACTGGGAAATTATGGGTCTGTATATTGATACGCCATTCCAAGTCTTCCCAGAAGGATTTCCAAAAGAATTACTTGATGAGTTAGAAGAAAAAACAGGACGCAAAATTATCGGTAATAAACCTGCTTCTGGAACTGCGATTCTTGATGAACTTGGTCAAGAGCAAATGGAAACGGGCTCTTTAATTGTGTACACTTCTGCTGATAGTGTATTACAAATCGCAGCTCATGAAGAAGTTGTACCACTTGAGGAACTATACAGCATTTGTAAAATTGCACGTGAGTTAACATTGGATGAAAAGTATATGGTGGGTCGCGTTATTGCTCGTCCATTCGTTGGAGAACCAGGAAACTTCACACGTACACCAAACCGTCATGACTATGCATTAAAACCATTTGGCCGCACAGTCATGAACGAATTAAAAGATAGCAATTATGACGTAATTGCCATTGGTAAAATTTCTGATATTTACGATGGAGAAGGCGTAACTGAATCTCTTCGTACAAAATCTAATATGGATGGAATGGATAAGCTTGTAGATACATTGAATATGGACTTTACAGGTCTTAGCTTCCTGAATTTAGTTGATTTTGATGCGATGTTCGGTCATCGTCGTGATCCTCAAGGATACGGAGAAGCATTGCAAGAATATGATGCACGTCTTCCAGAAGTATTTGAAAAACTAAAAGAAGATGATTTATTAATCATTACAGCAGATCATGGTAATGACCCAATTCACCATGGTACTGACCATACACGTGAATATGTACCATTGTTAGTATATAGCCCAAGCATGAAAGAAGGCGGAAAAGAATTAGTACTTCGCCAAACATTTGCTGATATTGGTGCAACTGTAGCAGAAAACTTCGGCGTAGAAATGCCAGAATACGGAACAAGTTTCTTAAACGACTTAAAAAAATAAGGGGGACAATATAATGAATCGTGAACTTATTACAAAATCAGCTTCATACTTAAAAGAGAAATTCCAAGAAACACCACAGGTAGGGCTTATCCTTGGTTCTGGACTAGGTGTATTAGCAGATGAAATCGAAAACGCAGTAACAGTACCATACAGCGAAATTCCTGAATTTCCAGTATCAACTGTAGAAGGTCATGCAGGTCAGCTTGTATTTGGTACACTTCAAGGTGTTACTGTAGTTGCGATGCAAGGGCGTTTCCATTTCTACGAAGGATATGACATGCAAAAAGTAACATTCCCAGTTCGTGTTATGAAGGAACTAGGTGTAGAAACAGTTGTTGTAACAAACGCAGCCGGTGGTGTAAATACATCATTTGAACCAGGCGATCTTATGTTAATTTCAGACCATATTAACTTCATGGGTACGAACCCATTAATCGGACCAAATGATGCTGAAATGGGCGTACGTTTCCCTGATATGTCTACATCGTATACGGAAGAGCTTCGCGAAATGGCGAAACAAGTTGCAGCAGACTTAAATATTAAAGTGCAAGAAGGTGTATACGTTGGAATGACAGGTCCTGTATACGAAACACCTGCTGAGATTCGTATGCTTCGTACACTTGGCGGAGATGCAGTTGGAATGTCAACTGTACCAGAAGTTATCGTTGCACGTCATGCTGGTATGAAGGTACTTGGTATTTCTTGTATTTCAAATATGGCAGCTGGTATTTTAGATCAACCGCTTCATCATGATGAGGTAATTGAAACGACAGAACGTGTGAAATCTAATTTCTTAGCATTAGTAAAAGCAATTGTAAAACAAATGAAGGGGTGATTTTACAATGAGAATGGTGGACCTAATTGCAAAAAAACGTGATGGACATGCATTAACGACAGAAGAAGTGAAATTTATTGTAGAAGGCTATACAAATGGTGACATTCCAGATTATCAAATGAGCTCATTCGCAATGGCAATTTTCTTCCAAGATATGAATGATCAAGAGCGTGCTGATTTAACGATGGCAATGGTAAATAGCGGCGATACAATTGACTTATCAGCGATTGAAGGAGTAAAAGTAGATAAGCATTCAACGGGTGGTGTTGGTGATACAACTACACTTGTATTAGGTCCATTAGTGGCTGCTTTAGATGTACCAGTTGCTAAAATGTCTGGTCGAGGATTAGGGCATACAGGCGGTACAATCGATAAATTAGAAGCAGTACCAGGATTCCATGTGGAAATTGAAAATGATGAATTTATTCGTCTTGTAAATGAAAATAAAATTGCAGTTATCGGACAAAGTGGAAACTTAACACCTGCTGATAAAAAGTTATATGCACTTCGTGATGTAACAGCGACAGTAAACTCGATCCCTCTTATTGCGAGCTCTATTATGAGTAAAAAAATTGCTGCTGGTGCAGATGCAATTGTACTTGATGTAAAAACAGGTGCAGGTGCATTTATGAAAACGGATGAAGATGCAAAACGTTTAGCAGAAGCAATGGTACGTATTGGTAATAATGTTGGTCGTAAAACGATGGCAGTTATTTCTGATATGAGCCAACCGCTTGGCGAGGCAATTGGTAATGCATTAGAAGTACAAGAGGCAATTGATACATTACAAGGTAAAGGACCAAAAGACTTAGAAGAGTTATGTTTAACACTTGGAAGTCAAATGGTATACCTTGCTGGAAAAGCTTCTTCTTTAGAAGATGCGCGTGAAAAACTAATTGAAGTAATGAACAATGGAAAAGCGTTAGAAGCGTTTAAAACGTTCCTAGCAGCGCAAGGCGGGGATGCTTCTGTTGTTGATGATCCTTCTAAACTGCCACAAGCACAATTTAAAATTGAAGTAGAGGCAAAAGAAGATGGATACGTATCTGAAATTGTTGCAGATGAAATTGGAACAGCAGCAATGCTTTTAGGGGCAGGCCGTGCAACGAAAGAATCTGAGATTGATTTAGCTGTTGGACTTATGCTTCGTAAAAAAGTGGGCGATAGCGTGAAAAAAGGTGACTCACTTGTTACGATTTACGCGAACCGCGAAAATGTAGAAGATGTAAAAGCGAAAATTTATGAGAACATGAAAATTGCGAAAGACCATGTTGATGCACCGAAACTCGTGCATGGCATTGTAACGAAATAAGCTAAAAAGCTAAGGAGCCTTCTCCTTGGCTTTTTTTACTGTTTTTTGTTTATAATAATAATGGGTGAAATTATGATTAAAATTTGTGCAGTAACGAAAGAAGATGAAGTATTATACGATGTTTCGTTAGAAGAAACAGGACGAGAAGATATCGCATGGTATTGGCTTGATTTATATAAGCCAACAAAAGAAGAATATACATACATTTTACAAAAACATTTTAAGTTCCATCCCCTTGCGATTGAAGATTGTGTAGAATATGTACAGAGACCAAAAGTGGATTTCTATGATGGATATAACTTTTTAGTTCTCCATGCATTTGGAGAAGATGGATTAGAGCCACATGAGATCGATTTATTTGTTAGTGATCGTTATATTGTCTCTTTCCATTTTTCACATAATAATGCGATTGAAAGAGTGTGGACAACGCTTGGCGAGAGGAAACGTATCAAGAAGAGTTCTCTCCATGTAGCACATACAATCATTGACCAAATTGTGGATGACTACTTTGCACCTGTTTATTATATTGAAGATCATTTAAATGCGATTGATGATAATTTAACAGGGGATACAGCAGGGAGTGTACTAGAAGAAGTATTCGATATTCGTACGGACTTATCTAAGCTTAGACGTACAATTATACCGATGCGTGACCTCTTGTATCGTATTTTAAATTCAACTCGGTTTTACGGTGTAAGTGATCATGAAATTTACTTTAAGGATATATATGATCATTTACTAAAGCTTTCTGAAATGATTGAAGCAAGCCGAGAATTAACAGCTGATATTAGAGATAGCTATTTTTCATTGAATTCGCATCATATGAACAATATTATGAAAACATTAACGGTTTTCTCGACCATCTTCATGCCATTAACATTTATTGCAGGGGTGTATGGGATGAACTTCGCGCATATGCCAGAGTTAGCAGGGAAATATAGCTATTTTATTTGTTTAGTTATTATGGCGTTAATTGGTGGAGGAATGATGGCCTGGTTCTATAAAAAAGGATGGTTTAAGTAAAAAAACGCCGAGGGGATTCCCCGGCGTTTTTTCTAGCCAATAGCGTGTAACACAAACATGGCTAAGAATAGGCATGTAATGATATACATAGACGGTGCGACTTCTTTATGCTTTCCAAGAGCAATCTTCAAAATAGGATAAGCAATAAATCCGAACGCAATACCATCAGCGATACTATATGTGAGCGGAATCATAACGATAATTAAGAACGCTGGAAATCCTTCTGAAAAGTCGTTTAGAGGGATTGCCTGAATGTTTGTAATCATTAGACCGCCAATAATAATTAAGATTGGTGCAATGGCACTATCAGGAATTAATTTTACAAACGGAAGAGCAAACAGTGATGCGAAGAATAATATCCCTGTAACGATAGACGTCAGACCTGTTTTACCGCCTGCTGTAATACCTGCGGCACTTTCTACTGTTGAAACGGTAGGACTTGTGCCAAATAGACCACATGTCATTGCTGAAATTGCATTTGCTTGATAAGCACGTGGAAATTTACGGTCATCTTCTAATAATCCGTGTAAAAGTCCCATGTTCTCAAAAATAAGCACCATGCTTAAGGAAAATGTTGCAATCCAAAACGGTAAGGAAGAAAGTTTCCCAAATGACATAGCACCAAACACATCCCCGTAGTTAGCGAATGAAAATGAGCTATTCCCTATTTGGCTTGTATCAACAAGACCAAATAGCCATGCAATACCGGTTCCAATTGCAATCGTCCATAAAAAGTTCCCACGTACGTTACGAATAAATAACACAAGTGCCACAATAAGAGTAAGCAGTGTTGCCAAAACAACAGGACTACTTAATTTTCCTAATGCAACAGCAGTGTTCGGATGCGAAACGACAAGACCGCCTTTTTGCAAACCAATGAAAGCTAAGAATAAACCGATGCCGACAGTAATCGCTTCTTTTAATGACTTTGGAATTGATAATGAAAGCGTACGAGCAATCGGTGTAAACGCGGCGATTGCAAAAATAATACCGGCGATAAAGACAGCTGCTAATGCTTCTTGCCAACTTAATCCAAGCGTATGCACAGCTGTATACGTGAAGAATGCATTTACACCCATACCTGGTACAAGAATAGCAGGTGCATTTGCCCAAAATGCCATCATTAGACATCCGACAAATGAACTAAAAACAGTTGCCAAAATTCCTGCTTCAAGTGGAATGCCGGCATCTGATAAAATGGACGCATTGACAATCATAATATAAACAATTGTGAAAAATGATGTCGCTCCAGCTAATATTTCTTGCTTTGGTGATGTATGGTGTAGGTCTAATTTAAATGTTCTTTCAAGTATTCCTTTCATGTTAAACCTTCTTTTTCATATCCCTCTCCCACCCGTGATCTCTCTTTTGTAAAGAGCTCACCGTCCTTTATTATATCAGAACATAATCTTTTTACAATAAATAAAATGAGAACGTTTACTTAAAAGGTAACTGGTGCTATAAATATGTGAAAATGGCACGAACATTAGAGATGATTTCTAGTTCACCAGATTGAATTGGAGGAGCAGCTTGTGTGTGTAAAGTAGCTTGAGACATAAATTCACGCGGTGTTTGTGCTGATTCTTCAACGAGTGAAAGTGGGATGGGATTAATATTTAAATTATACGAACTCGCAATTGTACGAGCTTTTTCTTGAGCGCGCTGGACTGCTTGTAATAGTGCTTGTTGATAGTAAGCGTTTGGATGGGAAATGCGGAAGCGTAATCCTCTTGCTACATTTGCTCCATTTGTAACGGCTATATCATATACTTCCCCAGCTTTTTGTACATTTAAAACGGTAATTTCATACAAATGCTCGACTCGGTACCCTTGTAATAATGCTTTTTCGTTTACGTATTCATATTGAGGAGTAATTGTATAGGAAATGGTTTCTATATCCTTATCAGCGATACCAATTTGTTTAAGTGCAGCAAGTAATTGTTTAGATTGGATTGCATTTTCCTCCTGCGCTTGTTTCACATCTTTATTATCTGTTCTAATACCAATTGTTAGTACAACGACATTTGGTTTCGCTTTTATAACTCCTTCTCCTTGTACAGTAATAGTTGCTTGTTTTCCATTGCGGATATCGGGTGAATAGGGATTCATGCCAACTTGCATTTTTGCTCACCATCCTTTCTATATGTATATGAACAAAAGAGAGAGAAAATTTTATGTAAAAAGTTACATAATTAAGAATCAAAAGGAAAGAAAGCATATACAACGTAGGTATTTATAGATTATAATATGTGTAAATATGATAAAAAAGGGTCGAGGCTAGTGAACGAAAAAAGAGAAGCACTGATTTTAGATTTATCTGCATCATTTCGAAAGATGATACGTTTATTACAGAATGATATTAATACACGTTTTTCAGAGCATATGCCATATAATGAATTTTCTGTATTGCGTGCATTATTTTTGAAAAGCCCACAAATGGCTTCGCAAATAGCTAGTGAAGTGAACGTAACATCCAGTCATATTACAGCAGTAACAGATCGTTTAGTTAGAAAAGGTTTTGTAACAAGAAAACGTTCTGATTCAGACCGTCGTATTGTGTATTTGGAGATTACAGAACATGGAAAAGAAGTTACACAAGAACTTGAAGCTGTACGTAAAGAATACTATAAAGAAAAATTTAAAGGGTGGAGCGATCAAGAGATTGAGATGGTATTAGAACTATTTGGTCGCGTACTATAATTACAATAAATGAGGGTAGGGGGGCAAAGTGCTTTCCTATCCTTTTTCTTTTGAATAAAAATATTTTGAAACTCCAATACTTTAAGTAAAAAGTATCGGAGGGAAAATAATGAAATACATCGTTTCATTCGTAATTATTATTGGAAGTTTTATATGCTCTAGCACATTAATTTATGCAAAAACACCAATCCAAGTTGTTCAAAAAGAACTACACTATATTGCGAGTGATCAGCCCGTTTTATATTCAAAATTATGGGTGCGTTCTATGCAGAATGCTATTCTTTTTCACCATAGTAATAATATTCGTGAGCAAGATACACTGCGCAATGTCACAAATTCTTCTCTCGTAAAAGTAAAACAACTTTCACTTGAAAAGGCTTCGCATTACATCCCGAGGTTATCTCAATACGTCTCTAAATTTGAAAATAAAAATGTTCAAGTGTATTACATTGCTGTTCGTTATGAAGTGAAAAAAGAAAATCCATATCAATTAAATGGAATGAATTATTTTCTTCAAGTGTTTGTGCAGGAACAAGGAGATTGGAAAGTTGCTGAAAGTATTATAGCTCCGACAGATCAAATGATAGAGAATGGCGATGGATTTGGAATGAAAGAAGAGAAGGAGTATGGGAAAAGAAGAGAGAATGTGAAATAACCTCCTCGGGTGAGGAGGTTATTTCACATTCCAAGAAAACTTCCACTTTAATAAGCGCGATAAAAGAAAATAGCTAAAAATACTTGCTCCGAAAAACCCCATATAATAGCTAAACAGAGAACCAGATCCTCCCAATAGTACTCCCCAAAACATTCCAATAAAGATAACGGAACATATCATAAACAATTTTTTGAGTTTTGGATACAATAGAAATCTCCCATTTTGTTCATTTGGAGATCTAGCGTATAAGTACATACTTACAGGTAATAAAATAAGTATGTTTGTAATTGGACCAATGAGTGTCTTGGCTGAAGGAATGTGAGTAAAGTTAGGTTCATTATGGCGTACTCCATCACGATCGGTATAAGCACGCTGTGGATCATAATCAAAATTAATATGAAACCCTTGTGCAGGTCCAAGAATACTTGCCATTCCTAGTATGTTTGTATAGGAATCCGGAATTTCATTTTTTGTAGTAGGATCTTCACCTGTGTGCAGGGTAATACATCCGACAATAAGAGACGGAAGTATAAAGGGTAAACCTAGTACAGAAATAGTAAGAAACCCTTGTGAAATAACATTACCAGCGATTGTACCAATACATAAAGAGAGCGTATACACAGCAATTAGTATAAGAAGCATGTATAGAAAATAAGTATGGAAAGGTGAAAATAACTGATATTTATTGTGAAAAGTTGTCTTTTTCATAATGGCAAAAAGGCCCCAGTTCATTATGACAACCGCTATAATATTACATACACCAAAAAGCCATTTCGTTAAAAAGAGGTGTGTTCGCTTAAAGGGCATAGACCATAGAAAATCACTCGATTGATTTTGGCGTTCCCATCCGATGAGGGCGCAAGCTAAAGCGATAATTACACTCCCTTGAATAATAAGGGGATCGATTAGTGAAAGATTATAATGATAATGAAATATATATTTCCATTTATTATTCTCATGAAAATAGTTTAGTTGTTCTGCTGCTGCTAAATAATATTTATATGATAGTACGAAGAAACTTACTAGCCAAAATAACCAAATTATATATTTGCTTTGTTGATATGTCCGTAGCCATAGTGCTTTTTGAAACATAGGATCTCTCCTTTAAAAGACTTTATAGTTTGTAAGTCGTGATAATATAAAATAGGTGATAGTTCCAACTAAAAAGAAACCAACATAGTAACTAAATAACAAATCAAAATGGTTTAGCATTTGTCCCCCAATTAATGCAAAATACAACGTCGCACTCCATATCCAGAGTGAACGATATTTTTGAAAAAGAAAGATTTTCTTATTATTTTCGTTCGGTGATCTTGTATAAAGAAATACACCAAGAAATAAGCAACAAATTGTGTAGAAGAGTGGAACAAGGATTGCTTTAGCGGAATAGTAACTATGATAAGCAGGCCCTTGTGGAATTTTTTCGTTATCATCAGTTGGCTGGGATTTAGGATGATAACTGTAATTAATAGAAAAATGCATGATAGGAACTGAAATGTCTGTTTTTTTACCAATTGTGTAAAGTGATTCGTATTTCATATGATTCTTTTTATCTATCGCATCTACATGAGTTGTGAAGAAGAAAATTAAAAGTGAAAAGAATCCCATACCGATTACGCAAAAAGTAATGCTAAAGAAGCTTTGTGAAATGATACTTCCGGTAAATGTCCCAATACATAAAGAAGCGGTATAGATTGCCACATAAGAAACAATGGCATAAAGAAAGTATCGATGGAATGGACCAAATGATTGATATTCAAAATGAATGGTTGATTTATAAATGAAATACATAAGAACCCAATTTATGAGAAAGGATCCTACAATAAAAAATGTACCGAAAAGCCACTTTGATAGAAAAATATCACGTCGTTTAAATGGCATTACCATAAGTATATTTCCAGACTGGCTACTCCGTTCCCATCCAATTAAGAGACATGCTAGAGTAATGATAACAATTGCTAACCAAAAGCTATCAGAAGAATAAAAAGAATAGTGATAATAAAATTTTCCGTCTTCCAGAAGTTCTGGATGGGAAAAGAGTTGTTGTTGTTCTTGGGCAGCTTGATGGTACTCATAGGGAAGAAAGTAAAGAGTGCTTATAAAGAATATGAACACTACATATTTTCCAAGCTTCCAATTCCGCATCCATAATGCTTTATGAAACATAAACATCCCCCTCAAGTGTCGTAACAAATACATCTTCAAGAGACATTGTTAATTCCTCAATGAGCAGTGGCTGTTCTTTATGGAATTTTTCGAGTGTAGCAGCTACGTTTCCTTCGATTAAAATCGTATATACTTTTCCAGTTTGGTTTAATATTTTAATATTGCTTAAGTTTTCTAGTTTTTGAGGTAGAGAACGTTCATAAGCAACTTGGATTTTTGCATAGCATGACTTTGTGTCATCTAGTGCTGTGACAGAAGCGATTGTATGACTTTTTAAAATGATGATTGTATCAGCTATTTTTTCAACTTCGTCTAAATGATGGGTAGAGATGAAAATTGTAATTTCTTTTTCTGCCACTTCTTCAACGAGAAATTGTAAGATTTGTCTTTTTACAATAGGATCTAGTCCGTTTGTTGGTTCATCTAAAATGATGTATTCTACTTTAGCTGAAAAAGCTAAAATGATAGAGAGCAATGCTTTCATCCCTTTTGAATAACTACGAATTCGTTTGTTTGGTAAATTGAATCGTTCTAACAGTTGATAGAAATAATCTGCATCAAATGCTGTATAGACTGCTTTATAAAATTTGATGATTTCTTTCACCGTATACCCGTTCAAGATGTTCGTAGAGTCCGGTACATAAGCTACCTTCTGCTTAATTTCTGGATGTTTATGAACATCCACATCATCATATGTAACAGTTCCGTCATCCGGATCTAAAATTCCAACAAGTGTTCGAAGTAAAGTGGTTTTCCCCGCACCGTTTCTTCCGAGTAATCCAACAATACTGCCCTTTTGTAATGTGAAAGAAATATTGTCTAAAATGACTTGGTTATCAATTGTTTTTTTCAGATTTGTCACTTGTAGCATCTGTATTTTCTCCTAGCTCTTTATAGTATGAATCTATCCAATCGTGAATTTTTTCTTTTGTAATCCCAAGATAAGAAGCTTCTAGTAATAGTTGGTGAAATTGTTTTTCGACCATAGCAATTTTCCTTTCGTCCCATGTCGGTGTAATCGATTGAGAGACAAATGTACCTTTTCCTCGCAGTGTTTCGATAATACCTTGTCGTTCTAATTCTTGGTACGCTTTGCTTACTGTATTCGGATTAATGACAAGAAGTGAAGCAAGTTCACGTACAGATGGTAGTTTATCGTTTGGTGCTAACATGCTTTTTAGTACGAGTTCTTTTATATTTTGAACAATTTGTTCCCATATCGGAGTGTTGCTTCTTGGATCGAGTTGAATGTGCAAGAGCAGTGTCTCCTTCCTGATGAAATTTAAGTGTACTACTAGATGTAATACACTTAATACAATATATATGATAGATTTGTTTGTCAACACAAAATTTTAGAAAAATATGGTATAAAAACATATTATTTGGAAAAAATAGGTTTGATATAGAATGGAGGGTTAGTCATGAAGCGAGTTTTTGGAATACTTGTTTGTTTCATGTTGCTATTTTCTGGTGTTTCAGTTGGCTTTGCACAATCTGAGAAAGCGCAGTCTGAGAAAACAGAAGTAGAAAAGACACCGAAGTTAGCGGAGGAAGCATCGTCAGCAATTGTTATTGAGCAAGATACAGGTAAAGTCTTATTTGAGAAAAGTCCAAATGAAAAACTGCCGCCTGCTAGTATGACAAAGATTATGACAATGTTGCTTATCATGGAACAAGTTGAAAAGGGAAAACTAAAACTAGAGGATAAAGTCAGAGCAAGTGAACATGCAGCTTCAATGGGTGGTTCACAAATCTTTCTTGAGCCGGGTGAAGAGATGACAGTGAATGAAATGCTAAAAGGGATTGCAATTGCATCGGGAAATGATGCATCTGTTGCGGTTGCTGAGCATATCGCTGGTTCAGAAGAAGGCTTTGTAAACATGATGAATAAAAAAGCAAAGGATTTAGGATTGAAAAATACACATTTCCAAAATCCAACGGGTCTTCCAGCGAAAGACCATTATTCAACAGCATATGATATGTCAATTATGGCGAAAGAGTTGATGAAATATCCACTCATTCGAAAATATACAGGAAAGTATGAAGATTACTTACGTGAAAATACAGAGAAAAAGTTTTGGCTTGTGAATACGAATAAATTAGTTCGTTTTTACCCGGGGGTAGACGGGGTGAAAACAGGTTTTACAACAGAAGCAAAATATTGTTTAACAGCATCAGCTGAAAAAAATGGCATGCGTGTCATTTCTGTTGTCATGGGAGCGCCAACATCAAAAGAACGTAACAACCAGGTAACAAAGCTCCTTGATTATGCATTTGGACAATATACAACGAAAAAATTGTATAAACGCGGTGAAAAAATTCAAACCGTAAAAGTAGGAAAAGGGAAGAAAGAAAAGGTAGATTTAGTTTCATCGGATAACGTATCTCTTCTGATGAAAAAAGGCGAGAATATGGACAAGGTAAAACAGGAAGTTATCGCTGAAAAGAAAGTAAAAGCACCAATTAAAAAAGGTGATGCACTCGGTACACTTGTTATTAAAAAAGATAAGGATGTTTTATTAAAGCAAACGATTGTGGCAAAAGAAGATGTTGCTGCAGCGAGCTGGTGGGAACTATTTAAAAGAAGTTTAGGGATGTTTTCAACATCGAAATAGAAGCAAAGAGATTACAATTTTCTTACCCACATACATGAAAAAGGTAGAATAATTGCTGAAAGGTTCACATTATGGCGAAATAGTACTTCTTTTGTCAGTAGGAAGGATTCTTATTTTATGTTCACGAAAATCTTATGTAAATGAGTCAAGTTTAAGCATAAGGAGGAAATCGTGTGAGTCTTTCCATGCATTTAGAAGTAAAGCGTGATGTCTTATGTGT
Source organism: Bacillus sp. IT-79MI2 (assembly GCF_949768135.1). NCBI lineage: Bacteria > Bacillati > Bacillota > Bacilli > Caryophanales > Bacillaceae > Bacillus > Bacillus sp. IT-79MI2. The sequence continues at coordinate 258,115 of NZ_CATKPV010000051.1, forward strand.
TCGGCTAGCGGGTGAACTAGATCATCATACTGCTGAAGAGTTGCGAGCGAAAGTAACGGATATGATTGAAACGCATCGCGTTCATCATATTGTACTAAGTTTAGAGAAATTAACATTTATGGACAGTTCTGGTCTTGGTGTTATATTAGGCAGATACAAGCATGTTAAAGGTTTAGGAGGGGAGATGGTCGTTTGTGCAATCTCACCTCCTGTAAAGCGTTTATTTGAAATGTCAGGTCTGTTTAAAATCATTCGCTTAGAAGAAAGTGAAGCGCATGCGCTCGCGACATTGGGGGTGGCATAAATGAGAAATGAAATGAACCTTCAATTTTCAGCGTTAAGTCAAAATGAATCGTTTGCTCGCGTCACAGTTGCTGCTTTTATTGCACAGTTGGATCCAACAATGGAAGAATTGACAGAGATTAAAACAGTTGTGTCTGAAGCGGTCACAAATGCAATTATTCACGGATATGAAGGGAATGCAGAAGGTGTTGTTTACATTTCAGTGATTTTGGAAGAAGCAATGGTGAAACTCACGATTCGAGATGAAGGGGTTGGCATTTTTAACTTAGATGAGGCAAGGCAACCTCTTTTTACAACTAAACCTGAATTAGAGCGTTCCGGAATGGGATTTACTATCATGGAAAATTTTATGGATGAGGTAGAAGTTATTTCAAATGAATCTTTCGGGACAACAATCCATTTGACAAAATACTTATCAAATAGTAACGCTCTATGCAATTAAGGAGAATTGTCTATGGACATAGAGGTCAGAAATGAGAAGAAGAAACCTCAGTTAAAGGACCACGAGTTAAAAGTGTTAATTCAAAAAAGTCAAGATGGAGACCAACAAGCAAGAGATACGATAGTCCAAAGTAATATGCGTCTTGTATGGTCAGTTGTGCAACGTTTCCTCAATCGAGGATATGAACCAGATGATTTATTTCAAATTGGCTGTATTGGACTCTTGAAATCGGTAGACAAATTTGATTTGTCTTTCGACGTGAAATTCTCAACCTATGCAGTTCCAATGATTATTGGAGAAATACAGCGTTTTTTGCGTGATGATGGATCGGTGAAAGTAAGTCGCTCTTTAAAAGAGACTGGAAATAAGATTCGAAAGATGAAAGATGAGCTTTCTAAAGAATATGGAAGAGCTCCAACGATTAATGAGGTAGCAGAAGCGCTTGAGTTGACACCAGAAGAAGTTGTTCTTGCGCAAGAAGCGAGTCGTACTCCATCATCCATACATGAAACAGTTTATGAAAATGATGGAGATCCTATTACGATACTAGATCAAATTGCAGATCAAACAGAAACGAAATGGTTTGATAAAATCGCTTTAAAAGAGGCAATTAGAGAACTTGATGAGCGTGAACGCTTAATTGTATATTTGCGCTATTATAAAGATCAAACTCAATCAGAAGTAGCAGAGCGAATTGGAATTTCACAAGTCCAAGTATCAAGGCTTGAAAAGAAAATATTAAAACAGATGAAAGATCGAATAGATGAATAGCCATCTATTCGATTTTTTTGCTTTGAACTAGAAAGCAGTGATAGTTCAAATAAAATTGAGAAGAAGAAAAAATTGCATCTTATGTTACTGTTGTTATCCTTTCCAAAATCAAAAAATTTCAATCACCCAGAATTATTATCGGAATTTATTGATAATTTAGTGGAATTAAAATATATTACACCGCTTATGTTAGGGTATATGCTTATTGATGGTACGATTCAAAACATTCAAAAAACTATGGTAATTATCTGACACAATTTGTCGTGACGTATGGTTGGGTTCTGGTAGCAGCGTTTCTTGTCGTTGCATTGATTATTAGTTTGAAAAAATGGAATACACAAATACATTCAGATTCTGCCCAGCTTGAAAAAGAATGGAAAGATCGAGGTGTTTCATGATGAGTGAATCAGCAATTATGATGATGATCATTGGAATTGTAGTTATTTGGGGAGGATTAGCTTTAAGCATTATGAATTTATTTAGAAAAAAAAGGCATAAAGAAAAAACATCTGTGCCAAAATGGTGCAGATGTTTTTTCTTTATTAGTTAATGAACCTCACCTGAAGGTTCAAAATATGAAGAGAGTGATTCTAAAGAAATACATTCGCTTTATTAACCGAGTGATTGTTGATTAAAAATCCAACGTGCAAAGTTCCATTTTATAAAAAAAGTTGTATTAGAAAATTTTCCAGAAACCATACTACAACTACGAGGAATAGTAAAGAGGTGAATGGAGTGGAGCGAACAATCTATCTCAAAATGCGAAATCGTCTGCAAGTATCCCCTTCATATGAGGTGAAGATTGAAGATATTGCACAAGTAGTTGGGGATTCTGGCTTAGTAGAAAAAATAAAAAAGCAACTTGTCTATAAAATCACAAAACGTGATAAAACACATGTTGTAATTGATGCGATGAAAATCATTCAAGTGATTCAACAAACTACGCAGCATATACAAATTAATTTATTTGGTCCTGGGCAAACACTTGTTGAAATCGTCTATGAAAAAAAGAAAGTACACCCCATTTTCTTTGGATTGGTTTGGATGTTACTTTTTGTCGGTGCGGCTCTTGCGATTATTTATTTTCATGAAGATGTAAGTATGCAGCAAGTACACTGGCGCTTATATTACATGATTACGGGAGAAATCAACTATAAACCACTCCTGTTTCAAATTCCGTATTCTTTAGGACTGGGATTAGGGATGGTCTTATTTTTTAATCATGTGTTTCAAAAACGAATTAATGAAGAGCCAAGTCCGTTAGAAGTGGAAATGTTCCAGTATCAACAGTCACTCGATCAATATGTCATGATCAATGAAAATAAAGAGAGTGCAAAACAAATCGCAGATGATTGAGTATGGAGTAGTGATAGTAATTGGGCTTGCTGGTGGGATTGCAGTTGGAGGGGGATATGTGGCATTTTTAGCTGTGCTTGGTGTAATCCCACGTTTAGCCCAGTTAACAAGGAGTGGCCATCGGGTTCAATTTTTTGAGTGGGCCGTAATTGGTGGTTCTTTGGCCGGAGCATGGTGCAGTTTAAGAGATATAACCTTTCAAACATCTCAGTATTGGCTCGTTTTACTTGGCTTATTTTGTGGAACATTTATTGGTATGCTTGCCGCGACTTTGACAGAGGTATTGAATGTTTTACCTATATTAGCAAAACGGGTAGGCGTAGATGGGAAAATTGTCATTCTACTCGTTGCGCTTGTACTTGGAAAGGTAATGGGCTCTTTATTTCATTGGATTTATTTTGCAAGATAGGAGGTATCAAGATGGCCCAAAATAAATTAAAAGATGATTACATAAATAAAGTAAAAAATTATCATCCAAAGCCAAATTATGTGATGAATTGTGTAAAAGCTTTTGTTGTAGGTGGACTGATTTGTACAGTAGGTGAATGCTTGATGAAATTTTATATGTATTATTTTCACTTTAATGAGCAAAATGCGGGAAATCCTACGATAGCAACACTTGTATTATTATCAGCCATATTAACTGGATTTGGTGTATATGATAAAATCGGTCAATTCGGAGGGGCTGGTTCAGCAGTTCCTGTTACTGGATTTGCAAATTCAATGGCAAGTGCGGCAATGGAGCACCGTAGCGAGGGAATTGTACTCGGAGTTGCTACAAATATGTTTAAGCTTGCTGGAAGTGTAATTGTATTTGGAGTTGTTGGAGCATACATTGTTGGTCTAATTCGATATACGTTTAAACTTTGGTTGTCTTAAAGGAGACTAGATATGAGATTGACAGGGAAGCAAACATGGGTATTTCAAAATAATATATTTGTGAATGCAACAGGTACTGCTGTCGGTCCAAAAGAAGCGGAAGGTCCTCTTGGAAAGTGCTTTGATATTTCATATGATGATTTGCATTGTGAGGAAGAAAATTGGGAGCTTGCTGAAAGAAGATTGATGAATGATTCAATTCAGCAGGTCATACAAAAGGGGGATATAAAGCCTTCGCAAATTGATTTTTTTTTAGCGGGAGATTTATTAAACCAAACCGTTACAGCAAATTATGTGGCGAGGGAGCTTGGGATTCCTTTTTTAGGAATGTTCAGCGCTTGTGCAACATCAATGGAGACACTAGCGATTGGATCGGCCTTTATTGATGGGGGCTTTGCTAATCGTGTGATAGCTACGGTTAGTAGTCATAATGCAACTGCAGAACGACAGTTTCGTTATCCGACAGAATACGGGGGGCAAAGACCTGGTTCAGCAACTTCAACTGTTACAGGGGCAGGGACGGCTTTAATTAGTAAAGAACAGAGCAATATTAAAATAACAGCTGCAACCATTGGAAAAGTGCAAGATTTAGGAATTACAGATCCTTTTGATATGGGATCAGCAATGGCACCTGCTGCTGCCCATACGATTCAACAGCACTTTGAAGATTTAGGGAGAAGTGCAGCTGATTATGATCTTATCGTTACAGGGGATTTATCAGGTGTTGGAGCACCAATTACGAAGCAACTTTTACTTGAGGAAGGGTATGACTTAGGGAATGTATATAATGACTGCGGATTAATGATTTATAACAAGGATCAAGAAGAGGTTTTTGCAGGTGGAAGCGGTTGTGCCTGTTCGGCAGTTGTAACATACGGTCATTTACTACAAGAAATGAAAAAAGGAAACTTACAGCGTATTTTTGTAGTTGCAACAGGAGCATTGTTAAGCCCGATTATGATACAACAAAAAGAAACGATTCCGACAATTGCACACGGCGTTGTATTTGAAAGGATAAAAGGGGTGTGAATTGTGGATTTTGTATACGCGTTCATCGTTGGGGGAGCTATCTGTGTAGTAGGACAGCTTTTAGTGGATTTTGCTAAATTAACTCCTGCACATTTGATGGCAACTTTTGTAGTAATTGGAGCGGTTTTAGATAGCTTTGGACTATATGATAAGCTCATAAAATTTGCAGGTGCTGGAGCAACTGTTCCGATAACGAGCTTTGGACATTCCCTTTTGCATGGAGCACTAGAGGCGGCTGAAAAACATGGTTACTTAGGAATTGGAATTGGTATGTTTAGTTTGACTTCTTCAGGTATTTCAGCATCGATATTATTTGCATTTTTTGTAGCACTTATATGTAAACCGAAAGGATAAATCAAATGAGACGAAGGGTTATTTTGGTGACAGATGGAGATGAATATGCAAAGCGGACAATTGAGCTGTTAACAAAGGAGTTTGGCGGAAGGTGTATTTCAGCATCGCAAAGTAATCCGACGAAATTGACAGGGAAAAAGATTGTGGAGCTAATTATGCAAACGCCATATGACCCTGTATTTGTCATGTTTGATGATAGTGGATTTATAGGAGAAGGTTCAGGTGAAAAAGCGTTAAAATATGTGGCAATGCATAAACAAATTGATGTTCTCGGCATTTTAGCTGTTGCATCTAATACACATCATTGGGAGTGGGCGCGTGTAGATGTCAGCGTAGATCGGGAAGGCAGATTAACAGAATACGGTGTTGATAAATTTGGACTTCCTGATGGTGAAATTGGCAGAATTAATGGAGATACGATTTATTGTTTAGATGAATTAAATGTCCCTGTAATTGTTGGAATTGGTGATATTGGAAAGATGTGTGGAAATGATGAGTGGGAGCGAGGAGCACCAATTACAAAAAAAGCAATTCAATTAATTTTAGAAAGGAGCGGATTTTATGACGAAACAGAAGAAAGTTAGTATCCCAATCTCTTCTTTTTTGAGTGACAATGAAAATTATTTAAAACAAACAGTCGGACTAGGTGTTACATTTGATGTTGGGATTCGTAAATTTCAAATTCTTGATAAAGAAATCGGTGTATTATTTGTAAATGGATTGTGTGATACAAATTACCTCATTCACATTTTGGAAGAAGCAGTAGATACAAATGAAATAAGAGATGTTGAAGAAGATACAGTTAAGCTTTTAGAAAATCGCCTTATCCATCAACAAGTAAGTAAAGTAAAAACGATGGATGAGGTAATGCTACAAGTATTATCGGGACTTGTTATTATTTTTGTAGAAGGGGAAACAGAGGCCTTTGCAATCGATGTTCGTAGTTATCCAGGACGAACACCAACAGAACCAGATACAGAAAAAGTAGTGCGCGGGGCAAGAGATGGTTTTGTAGAAAATATCATTGTAAATACAGGGCTAATAAGAAGGCGTATTCGCGATCCGCGCCTTCGAAACGAAATTATCCGGGTTGGGGATCGGTCACAAACGGATATTTGTATTACCTATGTTCAGGACGTTGCGAATCCAGATTTGGTAAAAATCATTAAGCAAGAACTAGAAAGTATTGAAGTAGATGGAATTACAATGGCTGACAAAACCATTGAAGAATTTTTAGTGAAGCAGGGTTATAACCCTTTCCCGCTTATTCGTTATACAGAAAGACCAGATGTAGCGGCAAATCATTTATTAGAAGGGCATGTATTAGTTATTGTTGATACATCTCCAAGTGTAATGATTACACCAACAACGTATTTTCATCATGTGCAGCACGCAGAAGAGTTTAGACAAAATCCGGCAGTTGGTACATTTTTACGGTGGGTTCGTTTTGTAGGCATTATATTTTCTGTGTTTTTATTGCCGTTTTGGCTCGTTTTTGTGTTCGATCCAACATTGTTACCAGAGAAACTTGCTTTCATTGGGCCAAATAAAATGACGCATCTTCCTATTTTATTACAAATAATTCTGGCCGATGTTGGACTTGAATTTTTGCGAATGGCATCGATTCATACACCGACTCCTTTATCATCAGCTGCTGGTTTAATTTCAGCAATTTTAATTGGACAAATTGCAATTGACGTTGGCTTATTTGTTCCAGAAGTTATTTTATATACAGCAGTCTCAATGATTGGAATATATGCAACGCCAAGTTATGAATTAGGGCTTGGAAACAAACTCGGAAAGTTATTTGTTATTATTTTGACTGGTTTGTTTCATGAGATAGGATTTGTAATTGGAATGACAATGTTAATTTTGTTTTTAGCATCTATTAAAAGTTTACAAACACCATACTTATGGCCGTTTTTACCATTTGACTGGGGCGCGTTAACGAAAATTTTATTACGTCCAACTATGTCTAGTCTAAAAGTACGTCCAAGTATTGTACACCCGCAAAATATACGTAGACAAAAATAAGCAGGAATCTTTTCCTGCTTATTTTTTATTAGAAATTTATCGTATTTTAACAAAATCACAACATTTTTTTCGTACACTTAGAGTAGACATTGTGTATGAAAGGGGAAGAGGGCATGATTAAATTATTTGTAAGTGATTTAGATGATACACTTTTTTATAATGTAAGCAATATTCATAAGGAAGATGAAAAAGCACTTTGTTGGTTAGCAGAAAAAGGGACAAATATTTGCTTTGCTTCTGGTCGTTTTACGCATCGAATTCATGAAGCAGTTAGGCAATTCTCATTTCCATATTACACGACAGGATTAAATGGTGCTACGATGCTATTACCAAACGGACAAATATTCCATGAATCGAAATTCAATGATGGAGTTGCCCAGGAAATATATCGATATATACATGAAAAAAGGCTAGCTGATATTGTGTGTGCAAAAGAGCAGAGATATACGAAAAAGAAAAATGAACATCATTATGTTTTTGAAGAATATATGGGTGTGCATATTGCTGAAATAGAAACATTAGAGGAGGAATTTGGTAAAACAATTCATCCTGCAAAGTTGTTTGTGTATGGAGAAGCAGAAAAGATTGTGACATTGGATCAAGAGCTAAGAGACACTTTTCATGAGCACGCTGAAATTTTTATTTCTGGAAAAGGATATGTAGATATTATGCCAATGGGGGTTAGTAAAGGAAGTGCTTTAAAACGTTTGATGGAGCATTTGAAAATTGAAGCGCATGAAGTAGCATGTATTGGTGATTCTTTTAATGACATTTCTATGTTTGAAGTAACACCGCATTCTTTTACTCTTCATCATGCACATCCATATGTGAAGGAAAAGGCATGTCATGTTGTTCGTTCTGTAGAGGAAGCGATTATGAAATTACCGTTGCTTATATAATAGATAAATCCATTTTGATTTTTCACATATAAGCTGCTATGAAAAACAAAAGGTGACCTGCACTCGTTTTCTTTCTTTGTTTTCACTTGGTATGGGGCAGGAAGAGGATCTGACCGCTGCTATGCATGGTCGGATGCTCTCTTCCACCTGAAAAGAAAGATTTTATGTCGGTTTTTTAGTTTGGATTTATATAATAAAAAGCTCGTCAATGACGAGCTTTTTATTACTTAAATAATGATTTAATAAAATCAATGATACTAGAGAAGAAATCTTTTACTTTATCTAGGAAGCCTTGTCCTTCTTCAGATCCTAAAAATGCTGAAACATGTTCTTTTGCTTTATTTAATTGGCTACCAACTTGGTTCCAGTCAATATTTAAATTTTTCATTTTATCAAATAATGAAACTAAGCTATCTAATTGCTCATCTGTTAGTGTAATACCAAGTTGATCAGCAATTTTTTTAATTAGCGCACGTAAATCTTCTGTTGTTTTTGGCTGTTCCTTAGCAATTTCTTCTTTTACTTTCGCAACAAGTTGAACAGCTTTTTCGTCACCAATTTTGTCACCAAGTTTCGCTGTTTGTACCATTTCTTCATTGGCTACTTTTTTTACTTCTTCAGGAATTTCTTTTTTCGATGTTGTTTCGTAAGCCTTCATTAATCCTGTTAAAGCAGCTGTTCCTGATACTTTAAATGGTGCCGTGATTTGGATCTCTGCATCTTTAACACCTGCTGTGATGAGTGCGTTTGTATACATTGCATCTGTTACCCAATTAATGTTTTTCGCTCGCACAATAAGACCTGATCCTGGTTTTGTATACGTAATTATAGAAGAGGAAATAGCTCTCGTACCAATTTGTGCTTTTGGAACAATACCCTCTAAAAATTTATGTTCTTCCGCATTAGATACAGTAATAATTTGCGCATCTTTTGGCGCTTTCATTTCTTTTAAAAGATCTTGTTTTTGTTGTTCAGATAAATTTTCTCCTAATGTAACGATTGATTCTCCCTCAATCACGTCTGCAAATGAAGCTGTTGGGATCATAAACACCGTAACAGCTAGTAGCAGAGCTAATAGTTTCGTTTTCACGAAAAATCGCTCCCTTTCTCTTTCTGGAATTTGCGGGTAACACAGTAATTATAGTATATTTTTAAAATTTGTCATCCGTCTTCTTGCTGATTTTAAAAAAGAAGTATACAGATTGTCGGATTCTTTTTGTTTCTGAGCATGAATATGGTAATATAGTGCTGAGATAGTTGAAAGGAGACATATACGTATGAAAACTTTAGGATACATATTAATGGAGAATGGTGAAAAAATTGAATTAGAATTTTTCCCAGAAGAAGCACCGAAAACAGTTGAAAATTTCAAAAAATTAGCAGATCAAGGATTCTATAATGGTGTTACATTCCACCGCGTTATTCCTGGTTTCGTAAGCCAAGGTGGAGACCCAACAGGAACAGGTGCAGGCGGTCCTGGTTACTCTATCCCATGTGAAACTGAAGGGAATCCGCATAGACATGTAGTTGGATCACTTTCTATGGCACATGCTGGCCGTAATACAGGTGGTAGCCAATTCTTCATCGTTCATGAGCCACAACCACATTTAGATGGTGTACATACTGTATTTGGTAAAGCGACAAGCGGTATTGAAACAGTATTAAACATGCGTCAAGGCGATGTAATGAAAGAAGTTAAAGTTTGGGAAGAATAAATTGAAGAGAGCAAAGTGCTCTCTTTTTATTTTTTTACTGTTAAATAATCATCATTCAAAAGCTTTATATGATAATAAGAGAAGATTGAAAACATGTAAGTATAAAATTTTGCTTTGTCCCATGTTTGTAGTGACAATCGGAGAAAAAATTAAAATTAAGAAAAGTTTTAATCTATAAACAGGAATTTGTGGGTAATATGCAGTAAATGATAAGAGAGTAAATGATAAAGTTATTATAGCTAACTAAATTGTTAGCGATAGAACTATTTTTGTAAAAATACATAGGATACAGTAAAGTTTTATTTCGTTATTCGTGGTTTATAAGTTTTGTAGTTCAATGCGTTATGCGAGAAGCTAAAAAGTTAGATGGAGTTTATTCATTAGCTTAATAAAAGTAAATTCTCAATGAGAGAATTTCTTTTATTAATGAAAATAAAGGACTACTATACATTTGACTTTCCTACATTCTCTTTGTATGATTATCAAGTTGTTTTGGCAGCCCTTCTCACTATAGTGAAAATATTGTAAAATGGAGATGATATAGCAATAGTGGTAGAGGGGATACATGGTTTGTAACTTTTGTAAGAAGGGATAAGGTTTATGTTAATTCGTTTTAAAAAAAGTTATGAAAAGATTGCAATGGGGCTTCTTTCGTTTATGCCGACTGAAAAAGATGTGAAAATTTTACAATTGACAATGAAAGAATATGATAAAAATGATAGTTGGCAACTATATTTGTGGAAACAAAATGATGATTTTGTTGGGATAGTTGGAGTTATCAACGAAGAAAATGTATTACAGATTCAACATCTTAGTGTGAATCCATCTCATCGTCACATGGGGATTGGTACAAAGATGATACAAGAATTAAAAAATAAGTTTCAAGGTATTACAATTTGTGGAAACGAACAAACTGCTAGTTTTTGTGAAAAGTGTAAGGGAATTGAACAAAATATACATTCATGAAAGCAGAGATGGAATTTGTGTCATCTCTGCTTTCTTTTTTTTAGTTGCTCGTTTCGTTCGGCAATTACATCATTTCTGTCACGCAATTTGTGTTTATGGATAATGTATTCAGTAGGTAGTGAATGAGCATCTTTCCAAGGAATCATTTTTTCTGTACATAATTGCAAGCATGTGTTTTCTAAAGAGGAATCTGAAAAAGGAAAAAATATAGGTGCAAAAGGTTCTTTTGATTGAATGGACTGTAATTGTTTTTGTAATATAGTTAAAAGTTTTGGGTGATCAAGACCTAATCTGTGTACTTGTATACCTTCCTTTTTTAAAATAGCAATGGCGCTTTTCATCATTCGCATTGAACCATTCCAATTTGAGCGTCTGTGATGGTATAAAGCAACTGCTATTTGAATAAAACCAACCCAGTAGTTTTCTCGCTCTCCTCGTGGTTTCAATTTCCAATATTCTTCTAGTACTTCGTGACATTCAAAGTAATCATAATCTCCATGAAAATGAATTAAAAATTGTATGTATGCTGTAGGATACATCCTTTTCGCTCCTGTCTAAACGGTCTTACGTACAGTTTATCATAAAGTGAAACTACGATGTGATCAATGGAGTTTTCTTTATCTACACTGATTATCAGCCCGCCCCCCACCTCACTTCTTTACTTTTGCTGAATTTTAAGGTGAGATCTTACTGCACACGAATAGCGGGATAAATAATAAACGACTAGAGAATCTCTAGCCGTTTATTATATTCTGCATTAGCAGAAGCAAGCCGCGCCTACAATGATTAATAAGATAAAGAGCACAACAAGTAAAGCGAAACCGCCGTTAAAACCACAATCAACATGGCCCATAGTTTTTTTACCTCCTACATTGAACTTACTACACTTTTATCATATGAAGAGGTGGGCATTGTTGCATGGGCAGGTGTCTATTTTTAACTAAATTTCTGAAAAAGGTTGGATAGAACATAAGTATGCTCTATACTTATGTTGTTATAGAAAAAATGTGGTGGGATGCTTTGTGCAATATAATTTTAAAGTAGAGGCTTTTGAAGGGCCTTTAGATCTATTGTTACATTTAATTCATCGCTATGAAATTGATATATATAATATTCCTGTAGCGGAAATTACAGAGCAGTATTTATCTTATATTCATACGATGAAAGACTTGCAACTGGATGTTGCAAGTGAGTATTTGGTGATGGCCGCAACGCTATTGCAAATTAAAAGTAAAATGCTGTTACCGAAACAAGAGGAAGATGTACCTGATAATGGTGAAGACTTTATAGATGATCCCCGTCAAGAGTTGATGGAGCGGTTAATTGAATATAAAAAATATAAGCAAGTTGCTGCTGAATTAAAAGAGAGAGAACAAGAAAGAGCACAACTTTATACACGTCCACCAATCGATTTTACATCATTTCAGCAAGAAGAGGAGACAAGTTTACCTCTCGATATAACACTGTATGATATGTTAGCAGCATTTCAAAAACTTATGCGTCGTAAAAAACCAAAACGTCCAGTAACAACGCGAATTGCTCGTCAAGAAATACCGATTGAACAACGTATGAGTGATATTTTACAGCAATTAGAAACAGCGGAAGGACGCCAAAGTTTTTATGATTTATTCGTTGATGAAGAGCGCGAAGTAATGGTTGTAACATTTTTAGCCATACTCGAACTTATGAAAAACCAACAAATTATTATTGAGCAAGAACACAATTTTGATGAAATCTTTTTGACCCGCTCTAAAGTTTAGTAAAACTCCCATTTCAAAATTGTGAGGAAAACTAGCAGTAAGTATTTGATTAGTCAAAACGAATGATCAGTGGAAATAATCCCTGCTGATCATGGTTTCACATAATTTTGTTTGGAACGATAAAAGGAATGTTGGACCGGTCGCAATATACTGTGATTCGGTTTTTATTGTGGATATTTTTGTATGGAAAGATATGAGAAAGGAGATTGTATGTTGGATAGAAAAGAACAGATGGCAATTGTTGAGGGGCTTTTATTTGTTGCGGGTGATGAAGGAGTCTATCCGGAACAAATTGCAAAAGTACTTGAAATTGAAGTGAAAGATGTAATTCAGATTATCGAGGAAATGCAAAGGGAATGTGAAGGTGTACAGCGAGGGTTGCAAATTGTACAATTTGCAAAAGTGTATCGCTTTGCCACAAAAAAAGAACATGCGCCTTATTATCAAAAATTAATGGATACACCAACAGCAGCGTCTCTTTCCCAGGCTGCTCTTGAAACATTGGCGATTGTTGCTTATCGCCAGCCAATTACAAGAACGGAAATGGAAGAAATTCGTGGTGTGAAAACAGATCGAGCACTGCAAACATTGGTATCGCACTTACTTATAAAAGAAACGGGCCGGGCAGAAGGACCAGGGCGTCCTATTTTATATGGTACTACGAAAGAGTTCTTAGATACGTTTGGACTTCAAACATTAGACGATTTACCAACCCTTTCTGAAGAAAATGAACAAATGAATGAAGCTGACTTATTCTTTGGCTCCTTGCAGGAATTGTCAAAATCGTAGCTTAGCGTATTGCTAAGCTTTTTTTGTATATGAAATACGACTCGTGCCATACTAAATGAAAAAAGGAGACGAATTATGAAAGTTGTACGGATTATTCTATTGTTAGTTTCTGTTTTAATATGTTTTTCATTAAACAGCACATCTGTCAAAAGATATATGACGTCTGTTCATACTGTGTCCTCTTTTTCCATGCAACGTCCACATTTAGGAAGAATGAAAGTTAGTTTTTTTAAGGTGGGACAAGGTGATGCCACACTTATTATTTTACCTAATGGTCAAACAATGTTAATCGATGGAGGGCCTTATGAGGCTGGAGAGGTAATTATTCAGAAATTAATTGAAAAAGGGATTAACCATTTAGATGTTGTGGTAGGGACTCATCCAGATATGGATCATATAGGAGGGCTTATACCGATTATAGAACAAATGCCAGTTTCACTTGTATTAGATAGCGGCAAAACCTATAGTTCTTTTACATATCATACGTATAGGAACGATATTAAAAAGAGGGGAATTCCGTTTGTTCGTGTAAAACAAGGACAGCATATACCGTTGGATCCCCAAGTTTCAATTCAAATATTAAATAATGGGAAGTCAAAGGATGAAAATAATGAATCATCAATTGTTTTAAAAGTTCGATATGGTAAAGCTGATTTTTTGCTAATGGGAGATGCGGATATACAAACTGAAAAGAAAATAATAAAGCAATATGATGTACATGCTGATGTTTTAAAGGTAGGTCACCACGGTTCATATACGTCAACTAGTGAACAATTTTTAGAGGAGGCAAACCCTCAATTTGCTATTCTTTCTTATGATAAAAAAAATCCATATGGGCATCCACATCAAAGTGTAGTAAACAGGTTAAAGAGATATGGTGTCATGACATATACAACGGATAAACGAACGGTAGAAATTGAAACGGATGGAGGCCATATTGCAATATGGTCAAATACGCCGCTTCCATTGTTAAAGTAAAGAAGTAGTTAAAACTGTATAATGGAATGCTAAGTAGGAAAATGGAAACAAGGAATTAGTATTCGTTTTCATAAAAGATGCATTGTCTCCTTTTGGAAAAAAAGAATAATATATATTATAATTAAAGAAGATAAATTTCCTTTTTTACTAAGAGAAGAGGAAATTTCATTTGAATGTATAGACAACTACTCGTGTATATATTAAGATGAGGTTAGGCAAATAGGTAATAATAACAAGTAGGTATTCCATGGGAAAGGATCGATGAAAATGAAAACGCAAGTTGTCATCAATGCCAAAATTTATACAGGTCACGAAGTAATGGGAAGTGGATTTATTCGTTACGCAGAAAAAATTGAAGAAATTGGTTTGATGGCTCAATATGTATCACAAGAAAATGAAACGGTTTTTGACGCAGAAGGAAAAATTGTGATTCCAGGTATGATCGATGTTCATATTCATGGCGGATACGATATTGATGCGATGGATGCGAATAGCGATGGGTTAGTAACTCTTGGTAAAGAAATGTTAAAAGAAGGGGTTACAACTTATTTCCCAACAACAATGACGCAAGCTCCAGAAGCAATTGAAGCGGCTTTAAGTGCTGCAAAAGAAGCGAAAGAAAAAGGAGCGCATTTTGAATATATTCATTTAGAAGGACCATATGTTTCAAAAAAACGTGCAGGAGCGCAACCTCTTGAACATATCGTTCCGGCGAATATTGAACAATTTAAACAATGGCAAGAAGCAAGTGGCAATCTAATTAAATTAGTAACGTATGCACCAGAAGAAGAAGGCGCAGTAGAATTTGAAAAGTATCTTGCTGAAACGAGTGTTGTTGGTACAATGGGCCATACAGATGCAGTTGATGCACAATTGAAAAATAGAAACATTACACATGCTACACACTTATACAATCAAATGCGCGGTTTACATCACCGTGAACCAGGTGTTGTCGGTCACGTGTTATTGAACCCAAATGTAATGGTTGAAGTGATTGCAGATGGTATTCACATTCACCCAGATATGGTGAAATTAGCATATAAATTAAAAGGGCCTAAAAAAGTAAGTGTCATTACTGATGCGATGCGTGCAAAAGGTTTAGAAGATGGATTGTATGAGCTTGGTGGACAGCCTGTACATGTGAAAGATGGCAGCGCTCGTTTAGAAGACGGAACGTTAGCGGGTAGTATATTGAAAATGGACCAAGCATTCCGAAATGTAATTGAATTTACAGGATGCTCGATTGAGGACGCTGTACTTATGACATCAGTTAACCAAGCAGAAGAGTTTGGATTAACGAATAAAGGGGCATTAACAGTAGGAAAAGATGCGGACTTTGTTGTCATGACGGAAGATTTACATGTATATGATACGGTTCGATTAGGAATTCATATGAAGGAAGGGAAGTAAATAGATGAATATTCTTGTTGTAAAAACGCCAGAAGAATTAGCAGAAGCAGGTTATAAATTAATTGAAGAAGTTGTAAAATCAAAGGAAAATCCAACGCTAGGAATGGCTACAGGAAGCTCTCCACTTGGTATTTATGCAGAAATGCGAAAAAATAAACTTGATACAAGCCGTGTAACCACTGTAAACTTAGATGAGTACGTAAATTTATCACACGAAGATAAAAACAGCTATCATTATTTTATGCAAGAACAGTTGTTTAATCATCTTCCCTTTAAAGAAACTTATGTACCAAACGGGATGGCAAGTGATTTAGAAGAAGAGTGCAAGCGTTATGAAGGCATTCTAGCAGCTAACCCAGTTGATCTACAGATTCTTGGAATCGGTGAAAACGGTCACATCGGATTTAACGAACCAGGAACATCTGTTGATTCTCCAACTAACATTGTTGAATTAACAGAGTCTACACGCCAAGCAAACCTTCGTTTCTTCGAAAAAGAAGAAGATGTACCAACTCATGCAATTACAATGGGGATTGGAAGCATCATAAAAGCGAAACAAATTTTACTTGTTGCTATGGGACCGAAAAAAGCAGAAGCAATCAGAGAATTATTGCAAGGTGAGTATAGCAAAGCGTGTCCTGCTACAGTGCTGCAACGTCATCCGAATGTAACCGTAATCGCAGATCCAGAAGCTCTATCTTTATGCAGTGAGGCGATTGCTGATGAACATCGACAAGTATTCACCATTTCCGATCTATTATCAGATTCAAGAGTGGGTGAAACAGCTAATTGAGGACGGTGAATGGACGCCGGGAGATAAAATTCCATCTGAGAATGAACTTTGTGATAAGTTCGAAGTAAGTCGCATGACGATCAGACAGGCAATTAATAATTTAGTGGAACAAGGGTATTTATATCGAAAGCGTGGAATTGGAACGTTTGTTCAGCTTCCAAAAGTGGAGCAAAAACTGCAAGGGATGACGGGATTTACAGAGGATATGCTTTCCCGTGGTATGAAACCAAGCAGTCAGTTATTAAGCTTCCGCCTAGTTTCAGCCACTGCTAAAATAGCAGACCGGCTTAGAATTCAAGAGGGGGAATCGGTGTATGAAGTGAGGCGTATTCGCTTAGCCGATGACGAACCGATTGCTTTTGAGACGACATATTTGTCGCCAACTCTTGTAAAAGATATTAACGAAGAAATTTTGCAACAATCTTTATACGAACATTTAGAGAAAAAGTTAGGCTTTAAACTTGTTCGTGCTACCCAAGCAATTGAAGCTTCAATTGCAACGGATGATGAAGCGGAACATCTGCATATACCTAAAAAAGCACCTGTGCTTGTCATGAGACAATGGTCATATGCAGAAGGTGAATTACCGTTAGAATATGTGAAATGTATTTATCGTGGTGATCGTTATAAGTTCATTACGAGTATTTCACGAAACAAGTAGTGTATTTTATTTTGTGAAATACATTAAACTTTCAATTCATTGGGTATGTAGAGAAAAAAATACGACTCATCCTTACAGGGAATGAGTCGTATTTTTGTTTTGTTTTGAGTTGTAAGTTACCACGTGTTCTACAGCGTTTTTTACAGAGTCTACGACATAATGTGCATGTTCTTTCACTGCATCGTCAGCTTGTGACATGGCAAAGCTATGAGGTGTTAAATTGAACATAGGAATATCATTGTAAGAATCACCGATACAAGCAATTTCTTCAGGTTCTATGTGGAATTCTTGTAATAAAATAGAGATTGCTGATCCTTTGCTAATATTTGGTGGCATGACATCTAAGCATTGTTCAGCGGAGATAAAGGTACTGACTTTGCCGCTAAATTTCTCATTGATTGTTTTCTGAAGTACTTGTAAATTTTCTTTTGTGCCGCCAACAGAAATTTTATTAGGGAAAATTGTATCATCAATTTTTTGTAATAAGTTTGGTTCTTCAACAGAAGTCATTGTAACTTGTTTCTCAAGTTCATGAATAAATGGTGTTTTTTCCTCAATGTAATAATTATATTCATCACTTACATAACGAAAATACGGTTCTTCTTTCGTCATCGCTAACAAATCTGGCAAAATGCTCGAATCAAATGTTGCAGACAATAATTGTTTATTCTCATGGGTATATACGAATACACCATTTACGCTAATGCGATGGAAGTTGGTACCAACCTCTTTCATTAAACCAGCGATTTCATTATCAAGCCTACCGGAGGCGAAACAAAGAATCACATTTTGCTGTGCAAGATTGCGAAGAGCTGTAACATCTTGTTCATCAATTATGCCGCCATGTTGCATCATTGTGCCGTCAATATCGCTTACAAACATTTTAATCATGTTGCATTCTCCTTTCTATGTACATTTGCTCTTACATTATACGCATCTCGTGCAATCATGTCTAAAAAATGAATTTTTCTAAAATGGTAGATGTTTTGCATTGACGAAAAAGAAGGATGTTCTGTAACATAAAAGTAGGCTATTTAAGTACGAGGGTGGTGTTATATGAATAGTTATCTAGAAATTAAAAAAGTTTTAAATAATAATGTCATCATTGCGAGTCATCAGGAACACGAGGAAGTAGTAGTGATTGGCAAGGGAATTGGATTTGGAAAGAAAACGAAAGATGTATTAAAGGCGGAGCAAATTGAAAAAATGTTTGTTTTAAAAAATGAACGTGACCGTGAACAATATAAGCTTTTAGTGCCACATGTGAGCGAAAAGTTAATTGAACTGATGAACGATATTATGATGTATATTCAAGAAAAGGCGCAGTCACCATTAAACGAGCATATTCATATTGCCTTAACAGATCATATTTCTTTTGCAATTAAAAGACTGAAACAGGGCTTTACAATAGATAATCCTTTTTTAGTTGAAACAAAAATGCTGTATCCAGAAGAGTACAAAATTGCTGAAGGAGTTGTACAACTTATAAATTCCCGTTTGCAAATTACATTGCCAGAAGGGGAAGTTGGCTTTATTGCACTTCATATTTATAGTTCACTCACAAATTCTGATGTATCTGCTGTTAATCAAAACTCCCGTCTTATTGCAAAGCTTGTTTCATTAATTGAAACAAATCTACATCTTACATTAGATCCAGAAAGTATTCATTATTTACGTCTTATTCGTCATTTGCAATATGCAATTGAACGAGTGAAAAAGGGAGAGAAGGTAGAAGAAGCACAAGGGTTTGCTGAGTTATTAAAAGCAGAGTATCCAGTTTGTTATAATCTAGCTTGGAAGCTTGTGAAGGTGATGCAGAAAGAATTACAGCTCCCTGTATATGAAGCGGAGAGTATTTATTTAACGATGCATTTGCAAAGATTAGTAAAAGTAGAACACGTATAAAAGACATATATTTTTGTCTAAAATGAAAACGTTAAAAAAAATGATTGAATCGCTTACAATTGTTTTGTATAATAAGTCATGCAAAGTTATACAAAATTCGACAAACAAGTTAAGGCAAACAACGAAAACGTTTGCTTTAAAGTAGTGAACTTATACGTAAACCTATTTTTGACACGTGTTACTGATTCGATCAGGCATGAGTGGAGAAAAGTCAGGAATGTAAGCTAGAGAAAGGGACATACTACCCTTTGTATAGCTATCGTTCTATCTTTTTTTCCTCATGCCTTTTTGGCGTTTGTCGAAAAGCACAATATATATAAGAGAGGAAGGGTTTCCATGTTTAAGAATATCTTTGGTGTTCTTCAAAAAGTCGGAAAAGCGCTTATGCTTCCAGTAGCAATTTTACCGGCTGCAGGTATTTTACTTGGATTTGGTAATGCATTTCAAAATCCACAGTTAACAAATCTAGTTCCTGCCTTAAAGGCAGATTGGTTTGTTCTAGTTGCAAAAATTATGGAACAATCTGGTGATATTATTTTCGCAAACCTTGCATTATTATTCGCAGTAGGGGTTGCCATCGGATTAGCAGGTGGAGACGGAGTAGCTGGGTTAGCAGCCTTCGTTGGATACTTAATTATGAACAAAACGATGAGCGTATTCTTAGGAGTAGAAAAATTTGTTACAATTGTAAGTGACAAAGTTCCAGTTAAAACTGGTTTTACAGATCAAGCATATGCAAATGTATTAGGTATTCCGACACTTCAAACGGGAGTGTTTGGGGGTATTCTTGTAGGGATATTAGCAGCATATTGCTATAATAAATATTTCAATATTGAATTACCATCATACTTAGGATTCTTTGCAGGTAAGCGTTTCGTACCGATCGCAACAGCAACATTCTCTTTACTTTTAGGGATTGTAATGTGCTTTATTTGGCCGACAATTCAAGGTGGTTTGAATGCATTCTCACATCAAATGATCGATGCGAATAAAACGTTAGCGGCATTTGTGTTTGGTTTAATTGAGCGTTCTTTAATTCCATTTGGATTACATCATATTTTCTATGCACCATTCTGGTTTGAGTTTGGTCAATATACAAGTGCAGCGGGTGACATTATCCACGGTGACCAAAAGATCTTTATGGCACAATTAAAAGATGGTGTTGAGTTAACAGCTGGTACGTTTACAACAGGTAAATATCCGTTCATGATGTTCGGTCTTCCAGCAGCAGCTTTAGCAATGTATCATGAAGCACGTCCAGAAAATAAAAAATTAGCAGCTGGTATTTTAGGATCTGCTGCGTTAACATCTTTCCTAACAGGTATTACAGAACCACTTGAATTTTCATTCTTATTCGTAGCACCAGTATTGTTCGGAATACATGCTGTATTTGCTGGTTTATCGTTTATGACAATGCACATTTTAGGTGTTAAAATTGGTATGACATTCTCTGGTGGTTTAATTGACTTTATGCTATTTGGTGTCTTACCAGGCCGTACAGCATGGTGGTGGGTAATTGTTGTTGGTCTTGCACTTGCAGTAATTTACTACTTCGGATTCCGATTTGCAATCCGCAAATGGGATCTAAAAACACCTGGTCGTGAAGTAACAACAGATACTGATGGCGCAGGGAAAACAGAAGCAGGTGAACTTCCACGTGAAGTATTAGTGGCGCTTGGTGGTAAAGAGAATATTGCTTCTTTAGATGCTTGTATTACACGTTTACGTGTTCAAGTTAACGAACAAAAAAATGTAAACAAAGATCGTTTGAAAGAACTTGGGGCAGCGGGAGTGCTTGAAGTAGGAAATAACATTCAAGCTATTTTTGGACCGAAATCTGACACATTAAAATCACAAATTCATGATATTATGTCAGGTCGTACACCTCATGTTGAAAAAGAAAAACCTGTAAAAGTAGAAGAAACTGTACAAAAAGCGGATACAAATGAAACAATTGTATCTCCGATTGAAGGTAAAATTCTACCGATTACAGAAGTTCCTGATCAAGTATTTTCAGGGAAAATGATGGGGGATGGATTCGCAATTGAGCCAGCAGAAGGAACAGTCGTTTCTCCAGTTGACGGTGAGATTGTCAATGTCTTTCCAACAAAACATGCAATTGGTATTCAATCTGAAGGTGGAAAAGAAATTTTAATTCACTTCGGTATTGATACTGTAAAATTAAATGGTGAAGGTTTTGAAGCACTTGTCACGCAAGGTGATAAAGTGAAACAAGGACAACCATTATTGAAAGTAGATATCGCATTTGTAAAAGAAAATGCACCATCTATTATTACACCAATTATTTTTACGAATTTAGGGCAAGGACAACAAGTTGAATTGAAAAAAGAAGGCAATGTCAAGAAAGGCGAAGCCGATATTATTGACATTCAGTAAGAAATTGACGCAAAATGTTTATAATTATAGTGGGCGATGTGGTTGACCGAACATCGCCTGTTATATACAATAGATGATGTGGTACTCACGTCTATACAACTGAAAAAATACTGCATTTAAAGGAGATAGATTATTATGGAAAAAATCTTTAAAGTAACTAGCGACTCAGGAATTCATGCTCGTCCAGCAACTCTACTTGTAAACACTGCAAGCAAATTCGGTGCTGATATTAACTTAGAGTATAACGGTAAAAACGTTAACTTAAAATCAATCATGGGTGTTATGTCTTTAGGTATTCAACAAGGCGCAGAAATTAAAATCACTGCAAATGGTGATGATGCAGCTCAAGCACTAGCAGCTATCGAAGAAACTATGAAAAACGAAGGGTTAGGAGAATAATGACTCTTAACATTCAAGGGATCGCTGCATCAAGTGGGATTGCTATTGCGAAGGCTTTCAGACTTGAAAATCCTGAATTTAACATTGAAAAGAAAACGATTACGAACGAAGCTGCAGAAATTGCACGCTTAGACGCTGCGCTTGAGAAAGCTAAATCTGAACTAGAAGCAATTAAAGACCATGCTTTTGCTGAGCTTGGTGCTGATAAAGCTGCTATCTTTGAAGCACATTTACTAGTATTGAATGATCCAGAACTAGTAAATCCAGTAAAAGATAAAGTAAATAATGAAAAAGTAAATGCTGAATTTGCAATGGACGAAGTTGCAACAATGTTCATTACTATGTTTGAAAACATGGATAATGAATATATGAAAGAGCGTGCAGCGGATATTCGCGACGTAACAAAACGCGTTCTTGCACATTTACTAGGAATTAACTTCTCAAATCCAAGTACGATTTCTGAAGAAGTAATTATTATTGCTGAAGATTTAACACCATCTGATACAGCACAATTAAACCGTAACTATGCAAAAGGTTTCACGACTGATATTGGTGGACGTACATCTCACTCTGCGATTATGGCTCGTTCTATGGAAATTCCAGCTGTTGTTGGTACGAAAGTTGTTATGGAGAAAATCCAAAACGGCGATATCGTAATTATCGACGGTCTAGATGGAGAAGTAATTGTAAACCCATCTGAAGAAACGCTTCGTACTTTCGAAGAAAAGAAAGCAAAATTCGAAGAACAAAAAGTTGAATGGGCGAAATTAAAAGATCAAGCAACTGTAACAAGTGATGGACAACATGTTGAGCTTGTTGCAAACATCGGAACACCAAATGATGTACAAGGTATCATCGACAATGGTGGAGAAGGTGTTGGTTTATACCGTACAGAATTCTTATACATGGGTCGTGACAATCTTCCAACAGAAGAAGAGCAGTTCGAAGCATATAAAGCAGTTCTTGAAGGTGTAAAAGCAGATCAACCAGTTGTTGTTCGTACACTTGACATCGGTGGAGATAAAGAGCTTCCATACTTACATTTACCAAAAGAAATGAATCCATTCTTAGGTTACCGTGCAATTCGCTTATGCCTTGAAGAACAAGATGTGTTCCGTACACAACTTCGTGCATTACTTCGTGCAAGCGTATATGGTAATTTGAAAATTATGTTCCCAATGATTGCAACTCTTGATGAATTCCGTCAAGCAAAAGCAATTTTATTAGAAGAGAAAGAAAGACTTGTTCAAGCTGGTGTAACTGTTTCTGACGCTATTGAAGTAGGTATGATGGTAGAAATCCCTGCTTCTGCAGTATTAGCAGATCAGTTTGCAAAGGAAGTTGATTTCTTCTCTATCGGAACAAACGACTTAATCCAGTACACAATGGCTGCAGACCGTATGAATGAACGTGTATCCTACTTATACCAACCGTATAACCCATCTATTTTACGTCTTGTAAAAATGGTTATCGATGCTGCTCATAAAGAAGGAAAATGGGCTGGTATGTGTGGTGAGATGGCAGGAGATTCACTTGCAATCCCATTACTACTTGGATTAGGATTAGATGAATTCAGCATGAGTGCAACATCTATCCTTCCTGCAAGAACACAACTAAGCAAGTTGTCAAAAGCAGAGATGGAAGAGTTAGCGCAAAAAGCATTAACGATGTCAACTGCTGAAGAAGTTGTTGAATTAGTTAAAAGCATCTAATAACAAAAGAAAACCTGAGCCGATTTGAAATCGGTCTCAGGTTTTTTTCTATACTAAATTTAGATTTGATTTTGTGATTTTGAGGATACGAACTAGAATTAGATAGCGATTGATATGATATCATTTGGGCAAACACGTAAAATACCTGTAAATCTGGTTGCGTTTTGGTTATTTTTATTGTTATTATCTTTATCATCTCCCGTAGCTAAAGCGGAGAAAAGAGCAACGCCGTTACAAAATCCTTCAAAAATAACATTTCTGAAAGTAACGTCGCCTCTAATAGTTAAAAGAGAAATTTCTGTTCCGATTGCAACGTGTCTAAGGACATTACATACTGCGTGTTTTTCTCTTTCTCTTTCTTTTTCTCTTTCTCTTTCTCTTTCTCTTTCTCTTTCTCTGTCACGATCACAGTCACGATTACGATGACAGTCACGATGACAATCTCTAAAGTCGTCACGACATCCAAAAGATCCAAACATAATTCTCATCACCCCCTTCACACTTATAATGTATGTAAGTTGTATATGTAGTGACTGGACAGAACGTGGAATTTTTACTGGGATATTTTCTTATTTTAAATGACTAGATGGGTATTTGTTACTTAATGGTATTTGGATAAGGATAAATGACAGGGGGAGGGAGGTCGAAACTTTTATTATTGTTTTTTTCTTTATTCAAGGATCTGAAATTCACGGGTAGTTTTTCCTTATTTATCCCGCTATTTGAGGACAGTAAGACCCCCCACTGGTTATGATCATATTTGAATCAATAAAAATCTTTAGGTGAGTCTTACTATCCACGCATAACTGGATATATAGAAAAGGATACCTTTATTTATAACGAGGTATCCTTTACACTTTTTTACTTTTATATAAAACGATTGCATATACGGGAAGAGCCAACAGTAATGGTACGATAGACTGTGAGATATGTAATCCTTCTTCTAGCTGGAGTGCTTTTTCTTTTGGGAATTGTAGCACTGTAATATTTGTGGCATCTCCAATAAAGTATAGAAGCAGTACAGTTACGGCATAGCTTAAAAATGCAATAAAGCTTCCATATGAATTCAATGAAAATCCCTCTCTTGTTATCTATTTGTTACTATTGTATCATAATTGTAATAAAAATACACCCTTTATATTTCATTGTATAACAAAATTCGACAAAATACTGTGATTTTAAAGGGGATAGAGAAATACTACTGTTCATATATGTTGGAATATTACAAAGAAATAACATAAAAAAACGAAGGGAGATACCCTTCGTTTTTTTATGTTATTGTGGGGCTGTTTACTTTGCCCATTCCGTTATTTGTTCGACATTCATACGTGGTGCTGGATGTCCTTTTAATGTAGATTCACCAATTGTAATTAGCATGATAGGTACATAACGAGAAGAAACATTAAATTCTTCCATTAGTGCTTGTGGGTTAAATCCACCGATTGCACAAGTGTCCCAGCCAGTTGCCTTAGCTGCAAGCATAAGTTGCATTGTGGCTAAGGATGCATTAGAGAAGGCTGCATCTCGTGGATATTGTTCACGTTTATATGCAGATTCAATATTTTGTGCTAAACGCTCTTTAGCTTCTTCTCTCATAAACCCTTGCTCTACGATAGGTCCATATACAGAATCGATGTTTTTATTTGCTTCTAGATCACCTAAAATAGCGACTACTGCAGAAGCATCAAGAATTTGTTGTTGATTATAAGCGATTGGATGTAAACGGCTTTGTACATCTTTACCTTGGAAAACAAGAAACTTCCAATGTTGTAAGTTCCAAGCTGATGGTGCTTGACCAGCTGCTTTCAAAATTTCTTGTAATTCCTCTTTTGAAATTTCTTTTTCAGAATTGAATGCACGATTAGATGTTCGTTCATATAGAACAGTAAAGAAATCTTGCTGTGTCATAATATGCCTCCTAAGTTTTATGTGGATTTATAAAAAATACCATATGTAACAATTTTGTACTTACATTTTGTAAGTTATCACTGTAAAAGAATATAATATCTTTATTTTAATTGTCAAGTTGTTGAGAATAGAAGAAAAAGGGGACATTCGTACAATCGCTGTCATGCATGTAGTCATACAATAAAAAGATGATTCACAGATCAAGAAGAAATATGTAAAGTGAAGCTCCTGTCAGTGGGAGAGTTCTTTGTTCCTGCTGATGCTCAGCCCTCACCAATCGAGTTCTTTTGATAACGGCCCTCTTATAGAAAAGGAAAGTGAAGAATTCAGTAGAACAGGATATATGAAGTGAGTGAAGACCAGTGGTGAACATACTACATTTTTTATTAGAGAATACGGTTTTTCAAAATGTATTACAGGATCTCCATGTAAATGTACTTTATATAGAAGAAGGATGTAATCACCAGTATACGATTGATAATATACATCCAAAATGTATGTTTATAGCAAATAGTTTTGAAGAAGGGGAAATGTTATTTGAAAAAGTGCGACCACAAATTGTGATCATTTATGTGTCGAATGGTGCACAAGTAGAGTGTATAAAACACATATATAATTCGATGAGTTCTTTTATTGTTATCTGGGATCAGCCGGTGACTTCAAAATTTGTAGAGTTGCTTACAATAGGAGTACGAAATATTGTTATAGCTCCTGTTACACCACAGGTTGTGCTGGAAGAGGTAAACAAAAGTCTCTATCAATTATCACTATTGCAACAAGTGACTATTCAGCAAGAGCTTCTTCAAATGATGTTTGATTTTCAAAATGATTTATTATTCATTGTAGAAGATGATGAGATCGTCGACTGTAATACGAACTTTTTGAGTTTTTTTGGATATGAAAATTTATTTTCATATCATGAGAATCATATGGTATTTGCGGAACATTTCATTCAAGAACATGGATATTACGCAACAAATCACGATATAACTTGGCTTGATGATTCTTTAGCGCAAGCAAGAAAAATAAAAATGTATAGTCATGAAGGCGAAGCGTTTGTTTTTTTATTACGTGCTGCACCTGTACCAGAAGATTTGTCTAGGTTTATTGTTAAGTGTACAGATATTACTGAATTAGATGAATTATATCAAGAGCAAGAACAACTTGCTGCAATTGATTCTTTAACAGAAATATACAACCGTTTGAAGTTTCAACAATTATTGGAAGAAAAATGGAAAAGTGAGAAACGAGTAAATCAAACAATGGCGCTTATTCTTTTTGATATAGACGATTTTAAAAAAGTGAACGACATATATGGACATGATTTTGGTGATTTAGCATTAATTCAGTTAGCCGAACTTATGAAATCTAAAATAGCACCCCAACATATTTTCGCGCGGTGGGGTGGAGAGAAATTTATTATATTAGTAATAAATACAACGGAAAAAGAGGCTTTCCAAGTTGCTGAATCGCTACGTTTTTTTATTGAAACAAAGCAATTCTCTAGCATTTCAAAATTAACCGCAAGTTTTGGAGTTGCCTTATATGAGCAAGGAATGACAAAAGAAGAATTGATGCAGCGAGCAGATATTGCTTTATATGAAGCGAAAAAAAATGGAAAAAACCAAGTACGTTTATATAGAAAAGAAAAAATGTGATTTTTTCGCAACAAAGTGTTGCGATTTTTTTCTGTTACCCGATAATAGAAAGAGGGGGCCATTTATAAGGAAGTAACTGCGGAGGTTTTTGAATGATAAAAAAATTGATTATTATGGTCTTGATTTGCTTTATAGCATGTGGAAGTGTGTATTACTTTTTTTATATACCCAAGAAGCAAGAAGCATTAACTTCGAAGGCAACTTCTTCTGTCGAGTCTGAGTTACAGGATAATTTAGAAGAAAAAAAGGAACCGCCAATTGATTATGCTAGTGTGGCACAAAAGTTAGATCAATATTTAAAAGATAAAGATTTTAATGGAACGGTTCTTGTCACAGATAAAGATCGTGTTGTGCTGAATAAAGGGTATGGATATGCAGATGTTCAAAGTAAAATTGAAAATACACCACAAACAAAATATCGCATCGGTTCCATTACTAAGACTGTTGTGGCAACATCGATTTTACAGTTGCAAGAGCATGGAAAGTTAAATATTCAGGACAATGTGAATAAATATATACCTTTATTTCCAGCAGATAAAAATATCACATTATACCATCTTCTAACACATACTTCTGGTTTACCAGAGAAGGGAAAGGGAAAAGTGAATGCTGCATCACGTTTGAATTTGGTTACTTGGATTGGAAAGCAACAAGTAGCTTTTCCGCCAGGAACTGGTTGGAAATACAGTGACTATAATTATATGGTGCTTGCTTATATTATAGAAAATATATCTAAAAAGTCTTTGGGAGAATATGTAAAGGAAAATATATTTGCACGAGCGGACATGCATGAATCAGGTATGGGAAATATGGTGCCAGGAGAGCAACATTTCACGCAAGGGTATCAAAAGAAAGACAATGTACTTGTACCAGCGCCCAAATTAGCAATGAACTGGCTATATGGCTGTGGTGAGATGTATACTACAGTTGGGGATATGAAGAAGTTAGATGAAGCAATTATAAACGGAAAACTTCTTTCAGAGAAAAGTATACAAGTGATGTTTACACCATCATCAGAAAAGAAATATGCATTTAGTTTCTATATATATCCCGATTATTTTCATAACCATGGTGTAGTTGCTGGGTGGAATACATTTAATAACTTTAATAAAGATAAGGGAACATTTGTTATTTTATTCTCAAATGTGAAAAATGGCATAAATGATGATTTTAATAAGGAATTCCGGAAGATGGTAAGCAATTTATTAGAACAAAGGGGATGAGTAGATGAAACAAGTAATTTCATCAATTGGTTTTATCGGTACAGGTGTTATGGGGAAAAGTATGGTACATCATTTATTACAAGGTGGTTATACAGTATATGTGTATAACCGTACGAAAGAAAAAGCAACTTCCTTATTAAAAGAAGGGGCACATTGGTGTGATTCACCAAAAGAATTGGTGGAGAATGTAGATGTTGTTATGACGATGGTAGGATATCCGCATGATGTAGAAGAAATCTATTTTGGAACAGAGGGAATTCTGGAACATGCAAATGAAGGGACAATTGCAATTGATTTTACAACCTCTACACCGACGTTAGCAAAACGTATATATGAAGCTGGAAAGAAAAAGAGTGTACATACGCTAGATGCTCCGGTATCAGGAGGGGATATTGGAGCAAAAGAAGGCAGACTTGCTATTATGATTGGTGGAGAGCAAGAAGTATATGAAGTATGTCTCCCTTTGTTTGAAAAACTAGGAGAGAACGTTCAGTTACAAGGGCCAGCGGGAAGTGGACAGCATACAAAGATGTGTAATCAAATTGCAATTGCATCGAATATGATAGGTGTTTGTGAAGCGGTAGCGTATGCAAAGAAGGCAGGTTTAGATCCAGAGAAAGTACTACAAAGTATTTCAACTGGAGCAGCCGGTAGTTGGTCATTAAGTAATTTAGCTCCACGTATGTTAAAAGAGGACTTTGCACCAGGATTTTATGTGAAACATTTTATGAAGGATATAAAAATTGCGTTAGATGAAGCTGAAAAGTTAAAGTTACCTGTACCTGGGTTAGCTCTAGCAAAAGAGCTATATGATGAATTAATAGAAGAGGGAGAAGAGGATAGTGGCACACAGGTGTTGTATAAGAAATATATAAGGGGGTAATGTGATGAATTTAGAAAAGTTTGACGGGATGATCGATGTTGTACAGCGTGCGACTTGTATGCCAATCAATGATAAGCAACAAGCAGCATTTAAACAAAAGTATGATTTTGAGCCAACATTTGAATATGGACGTGATGAAAGCGGCCATTACGTGATTCGAACATCAAAGAAGATGTTAGAAGAAATGGAATTTTATTTAGCTTTAAAGTATGATCGGGAAGGTATTGACCTTTATATGCATGCTGAAATTGATGGAGTATGTTATGTATCTGTTAGCTACGGAGAAGATGCTCTTCACTTACAAGAACTATTTCAGTTTTTGGAAGATAATAAATAAAAAGTCCTCGTTTGAGGACTTTTTATTTTGTTTAATATATTTTTTTAGGAAAATTGGAAGCTAATTTTGACAAAGGTAGGTTGTATTAAGGTAGATGTATTGTGAGGATATAAAAATGTGAGATACAATGTAATGGGATTATAAGCTAGAAGCACGACGAGAGCGTTCGATTGGGAATGGAATGATTTTGGCCATATGATTGCGACTAAATTGCTTTGTACGAGCGTGACGTAATATATATAATGCAAAGAGAATAGCGACAGGTATAGCACCGTACAAACCAAAAAGTAAAGCGCTTACAGAAGATGCGACAAAACCTAACATACCGATTTCTAATTCCTCCATAATTGCCCCGAGAATAGCAGGAATAGCTCCACAAGTAACCCCAAGTATAAGTGCTATAATTAAATTCATGTTCTTCCTCCTCTTTTTGCGGTTTTCTGTTCAATTCATTTTCTATTATTTGTATTATATCATAATTTAAACAGAATTTTCAGAAAAAGTTCAAAAAATGTTCAAAATTTATTGAGAAACATACTTGATAAAATAAAAAATATCATGAGGAACCATTCGCCCTTGATGATGAATCCTCATCCATCAGGAGATATTGCAAGGAGAGAGAAAATAAAAAAGCAGGCTTATTTCATATTCGTGAAATAAGCCTGTTCCATAGGAGGATGTATATATGTAGAGTGAATAAAAGGAAGGAAAAGGGGATCCAATCCCTTTTATTCAACTAACTACCTTAATAAATAGGAACCCAGCCTTCTGTTGTAACGAAAATACGAATAGCTACAACTTGGCGATCATCTTGTAATGTGAAATAATGTCTTGCATTTTCAGGTACAGAAATTAGATCACCAGGCTCAAGTTCAACATCGAAGAAGCGACCATCCTTGTCTTGGATAGCAAAGATACCATGCCCACTGACGATAAAGCGAACTTCATCGTCAGTATGATAATGCTCTTGTTTAAAGTTAATTAATAACTCATCGAGGTTAGGTGTTGCATTTGAAAGGGAAATAACATCATGTACTTTATAACCTCGACGTTCTGAAACATCAGTGATTTCATTGGAAAATACTGTTAAAATTTCTTTTTTGTTTTCATCAGTTAAGAAGTAGTTTTCTTTTAAATGAGTAGGAAGTTTTGAAATATCCCATTTCTCATATAAAACGCCTTCTCCATGTAAAAATTGCTTTACTTCCTGTTCATTTTCAATACGGGTATTTATTTCATGAATACGAATTTGCGCCATGTGAAACGCCTCCTTGAATTGATAATAGTTTTATATGAAATTGGAATAAAAACTCATATGCTTCTAATCTTTTCTTTGCATCAAAGCTATCTTTTCCCCAAACGGTAATGCCATGGTTGCGAATCAATATAGCTCCAGCATCATCATGAATATGTTTTCGGAAATCTTCTCCTAACGTTGGAATATGAGCGTGATTTTCAATAACTGGAATTTTGATAGTGGCTCCTTCTTCCCATATATTAAGAGCTTTAATAATTTCTTGATTAGAAAATGAGATTTCTTTGTCGTATACGTTTGTAATTACATTGTTATCAATTGTATGGACATGTAAGACACATTCAGCTTCTGTATGATTGTAAATATGAGTGTGTAGCAATGTTTCTGCTGAAGGGCGTAAATCGGTTTCTAAAACAGCCTTTCCAGTTTGATCAACTAATAGAAAATCATCAGGTGTTGTTTTCGTTTTATCTCTTCCGCTTGCTGTAATAAGAAAGGTCATTGGAGTGTTACTCACTTTTATTGAAATGTTTCCACTTGTAGCAGGAAACCAGTTGCGATCCGTTAATTCTTTCTTTAATTTACTCAATTTTTCCCATTGACGAAAAAGTTGTCTCATTTTATCACCTCCAACAATTGCTGAACTTCTGTCTGTATGTCATAAAACGTTTCAAATGCTGTATAGGAAATTTGATGTTCTTGGCATTTTGTAATGAGAAAATCACGAGCGAATACTTTATCAGCAAGTTTTGCTGCTTGTAAATCTGTAATTGAATCTCCAATTACAATGTTAAAATCACCGTTTAAACTTAATTGCTGAATCAGTGTTGATTTGCAAAGACCGCATTTGTTTTTACAATGTTCATCGCAAGGATGAGGCCAGTTTACTTTAATTGTTTCCCCTGAAAAATCAGTCGTATTGCAATAAATATGATCTGGGCTGATTAGTCCTTTGAGAAGAGGATAGACGAAAAAATCCATTCCTCCTGATATAATATGAAGTGAAATCTGATTTATTTGGACAAACTGTGCAAACTCTTGGAATCCAGCCCGAATCACCGCTGTTTCTTTTATAAAAGTAGTGATGTCATCTTGTAAACTTGTAGGTAAAAGAGAAAACAATTCCCCTACACCTTCTTGAATAGAAAGTTCTTGTGATAGAATTTTTTGTTTAATCGTTTTGGCTTCTGGTGGAGCAAATTTTTCCATAATCGCAACGATATTATCATTGTTCGTAATCGTACCATCGAAGTCACAAAAAATTTGAAGACTCATTGTTTCACCCCACGTGATGGATTCCCCCATAATTGCAGTGCAGCATGTAAATCAGTGTTATCTACTTCATGCAATGGTGTTCTTTGCAAAGTGGCATCAATTGCTGCTCGAAATGCTCTTCCACCGCCTTGCGCTCCAGCTGGGTGACCATGAATACCACCACCTGCGTTAATGACAACATCCTTGCCAAAATCACGAAGGATAAACGGAACAAAACCAGGGTGAATACCAGCTGATGGAACAGGAAAGCTTCGTTTTAAAGAGTGATCTTTTTCAGTTAGTTTACTTGTAATAAGAAGAGCTTCTTTTTTTTCTAGTGCAACACTGCCGTATGGTGATGGAAATAAAGAGAAATCTGCACCAGCATAACGAAGTAGCTTTCCAAGTAGCAATGGATAAGAAAGTCCATATAATTCCGATGAAGCGTATGCGCCGCTTACAGCAGGATGTGCCATAATTGGAATCGATATATCATCATCTTCCGCAAGTGATTGCAATACATCTAATCCATACGAGAATACATTGAACAGAAGAATATCTGCACCAGCTGTGGCGGCACGTTTTGCATTTTCTTTAAGATCATATGTACGCCCTGTTAAATTCACTGCATATAAAGTCTTATGACCATATGTTTCGTATACAGACTGTAACACTTCTTTTCCAGAATGAATTCGTTTTGTGAGCGGTGTTAATGGATTTTCAAACAAAATCTCATCATCTTTTACAATATCTACACCACCAATTGCTTGATCACGGAGCTGTGTTTTTAAATATCCTATATTGCGTCCAAGCATTCCTTTGAAAATGCTCATCAGAAGTGGACGGTCGTGAATTTGTAAGAGATTTCTAATGCCCTCAATGCCAAATTTAGGGCCAGGGAAATGTTCTTTTAAGTCATCTGAAAATGTTAAATCAATCAGTTTAACTTCGCCATCTAGTGATAATTTTCCAAATGTTGTTGTCAAAATGGCTGGTAAATCAGGGCTGAAATTTAGTGATGGATAATGAATTTTAATGAGTCCACGTGTCGCTTTTTTTCCGAGATACGTATTTACATGCTCTTGTTCTTCTAATTGTTCTACATGAATGACATTGCCCTTATGTTGTTTTAATTGTTCTTGTAATAAGTGTGGTAAATGAGTCCATGAACCAATTGTTAAACCGAGAGCGATTTGTTCTGCTTTTTGGTTTAAATTATGAGAATCATCATGGATTAAATAGGTTGCTGTTATTCCGCTCATTTTTATAACCTCCTAGTTAAATAAAAAAACCTCTCAGCTAAGGAGAGGTTTTTTTACAACCAGCTCCTTATCTGTCAGCGTAATGCTGCGAGAATTAGCACCGTGCCTACAATTGTAGATCGGTTGCCGGGTTTCATCGGGCTCGTCCCTCCACCTGCTCTTGATAAGAAGTATTTAGAAATGTTTGAATTTTTACGATATCTGAATTTTGACAGAGTTTTTTTAGGATGTCAATGGTTTTTTGAAAATTTTTAATTTCTGGATTCGTTGAACAGCTTCTTGTAGTCGCTCTTCTGTATGTAATAATCCAATACGAACGTAGCCTTCGCCATGTTCGCCGAACCCGACTCCAGGTGCAACTGCTACATGTGCTTGTTCTAGTAATATATCGGCAAACTGTTCAGATGAAAAACCATCGGGAACGGGAAGCCAAGCGAAAAAAGAGCCTTTTGGTGCGACTACATTCCAGCCGATTGATTGACAAGCTGAAATAAGGGCATTTCTTCTAGATTCATAACGATCAACTAGTTCAGTTACACAAGATTGTGAACTTAATAGTGCCTCACGAGCAGCCTCTTGTACAGCGCCAAAAATGCTGACATACATATGATCTTGCAATAAATTGATTGTTTCAATTACACTTTCGTTACCGATAGCAAAGGCGATGCGCCAACCAGCCATATTAAATGTTTTTGATAATGTATAAATTTCAATGCCAACATCTTTCGCGCCATGTGCTTGTAAGAAGCTAGTTGGCTTGTTACCATCAAAACCAATTGCTCCATAAGCAAAGTCGTGAACCACTAAAATATTATTTTCATTTGCAAATGTAATTGTTTCCTCAAAGAACTCTTTTGATGCGACAGCACCAGTTGGATTGTTAGGATAATTTAAAAACATCAATTTCGCTTGTTTGGCAATAGTATCATCGATTTTAGTGTAATCTGGTAAGAAATCATTTTCTGGTAATAACGGCATCGTTTCAAATTTTGCTTTTGCTAAAGCGACACCTGATAAATAGTCAGGATATCCTGGATCGGGTACAAGAATTGGATCACCAGGATTTGTAAAACAAATCGGTAATTCAACAATCCCTGCTTTTCCGCCAAATAAAACAGCAACTTCTGTTTTAGGGTTTACTTTGACTCCATATTCACGTTCATAGAACGTTGCAACGGCTGTTTTTAAGTTTTCATGTCCGCGAAATGGCGGATATTTATGATGAATTGCTTTTTCTGCTGCACGTTGTAAAGCTGTTACGATATGCGGCGGTGTTGGTTGATCTGGATTGCCTTGCCCTAGATTGATAACATCGTGACCTGCTTCAACCACTTGGTTAACTTTTGCAACAAGTGAAGCGAAAAACTGTGTTGGTAAGGATGTTAAAATCTCGGAAGATTGAAAATATTTCATACTTTCCACCTCTTTTGAAAGTTGTTACAATTCTAGTGACAAATGATATAACCTTTCCAAGTTTTTGTAAAGAAAAAATAATTGAAAATGGGGCGGATAAAATGAAAGTCGCATGTATTCAAATGGATATTGCTTTTGGTGATGTGAGCACAAATATTGAAAATGCAAAGAAAAAAATAGAAGAAGCGATGCAAAGAAAACCAGACGTTATTGTATTACCAGAACTTTGGACGACTGGTTATGATTTAAAACGACTTCCTGAAATTGCAGATGAAGGAGGAATACAAACGAAAGAACTTCTATCAGAATGGGCGAAGCAATTTGCGGTGAATATTGTTGGGGGTTCTGTTGCAAAGCAAACAAAACAAGGTGTTACGAATACGATGTATGTTGTGAATCGCGAAGGTGAAGTGCAAAATGAATATAGTAAAGTACATTTGTTCCAGTTAATGGACGAACATAAGTATTTAATAGCTGGTGATGGAACTGGTGAGTTCACGTTAGATGATGTGCAGTGCGGGGGGACAATTTGTTACGATATTCGTTTTCCGGAATGGATGCGTGTTCATACTGTAAGAGGGGCAAATGTATTATTCGTTGTAGCAGAATGGCCGCTTGTTCGCTTAGCTCATTGGCGTTTACTTCTTCAAGCGAGAGCGGTAGAAAATCAATGTTATGTGGTTGCATGTAATAGAGCAGGAGAGGACCCGAATAATGTGTTTGCTGGACATTCTCTTATTGTTGATCCATGGGGAGAAATTGTAGTAGAAGCAGGAGAAGAAGAATCTATTTTACATGGGAAGCTAAATTTAGAAAAAGTTAAGGAGGTGCGTAAGGGAATTCCTGTCTTTACTGATCGACGTCCAGAATTATATAAATAAAAAATATTGACAAATGATTTTTATTCTTGTTATAGTCTGTAGCAGAAAGTTAAAAATTCAAATAAATCATGCAACTCTTATCAAGAGCAGGTGGAGGGATTTGGCCCGATGAAACCCAGCAACCGACCGTAATACCATTGTGAGATGGGGCGTTTATGCGCCAAAAAGGCACGGTGCTAATTCCAGCAGAAAGGATAGCTTTCTGACAGATAAGAGGGGAGAAGCTGAACTTCAAACCTCTTTCTTCATGGAAAGAGGTTTTTCTTATGATGAAAAACCTCTGAATTAAAAAAGGGGGATAAGAAAATGGGATATCGTTCATTAACAGAAGAAACAGCAGTTCAATATGTAAAAGAGCATGGATACTTTGAGAAAAAAGCAAAGGTAACTTGTCATGAAATAGGAGATGGAAATTTAAATTATGTATTTAGGCTCCATGATGGAGAACGCGGTATTATCATAAAACAGGCTCTTCCATATGCAAAAGTCGTTGGAGAAAGCTGGCCACTTTCGTTAAGAAGAGCCACAATTGAAAGTCAAGCATTACAAGTTTTTGCAAAATATGTACCAGAATATGTTCCGAAAGTATATGGTCATGATGAAGAGTTAGCTGTGACAGTAATGGAAGATTTGTCAACTCTTACAATTACTCGTAAAGGATTGAGTGAAGGGGAAGACTATCCGCCTATGGGTAGGGGCGGTCAGTTCCTTTTTTAGCCCCATACCATATGAAAATAGAAGGAGAAAATGAGTGGAGAACTTCTTTTGTTTTCATAACTGCGACTTATATGTCGGAAAATTAAAAGGGGTATATATAATATACAGTGGCTTGTTTTTTATTGCCCAATTTCCTTTCTTTTGCTTATTTATTTAAAAGAAAGGAGGGGAAATAGATGGGGGAATGGATATCTATGATCGGTAATGTTGGATTTCCAATTGTTGTGACATTATATTTACTGCATCGTATTGAAAGTAAATTAGATGGTGTAATTGTTGCAATTGAGAAATTACCACAACAGATGACAAGGTATGAAGATCCGCACGAAACAAAATGACAAAAGGCTTTGCTCTCAATGAGCAAAGCCTTTTGTAACAAAGATTATTGCGTCGTATAACCCCCATCAATAACAACTGCTTGGCCGGTTATTCCTTTTGCTTTTTCACTTGCTAAAAATAAAGCATAATCGGCAATTTCCTGAACAGCTAGCAATCGTTTTTGAGGTACGAGGGGATAGATGACATCCTCTAATACTCTTTCTAGTGGAACGTTTCGTGTTGTCGCTAAATCTTGGAGTTGATTCCTGACAAGAGGCGTATCAACATAGCCTGGGCAAAGAGCATTTACAGTAATGCCGTGTACAGCTCCTTCTAAGGCAGCAACTTTTGTTAAACCAATCACACCGTGTTTGGCACTATTATAGGCAGCCTTTCCAGCAAATCCGACAAGACCGTTAATAGATGCAATATTAATAATTCGTCCATACTTTTGTTTTTTCATAATTGGAAACGCATGTTTTATTGCAATGAACGGCGCAATTTGCATGATTTGAATAAGAAGTTCAAACTTATCGGTTGGAAATTCTTCAATTGGTGAGACGTGTTGCATACCAGCATTATTTATTAACACATCAAGTGAGCCGAAATTAGTAATAGTTTCAGAAATAGCTTCGGATATTTCTTGCTCAGATGTAACATCACATCTTAGACCGATTGCCTCATATCCTTCCTTGCGCAACTGTTCAGCAGCTTCCTTTGCACGATCTTCAAGGCGATCACTAATGACCACTTGTGCTCCTTCTTTTGCAAATACATTTCCCATTTCATAACCAATACCACTTGCAGCACCTGTTAAAAAGACAACACGATTTGTAACCACAATGAAAAACACCCCTTTATATAGAATTTATCCTATTGCTCTATTTAGAGGAAGTGTAACGAAAATCCTGCAAAGATTTTGGGGAAAATGTGGTTATCTATTTTGCATAACAGGATAGAGGGAGGATTTGGATCATGTCGACAAGTCAAATGCTGAAAGGGAGGGGGAGGCGCAAGTGATGATATCAACAGAAGCGCAGAATTTTTTGTTAAATATGAGAATCTTTTTGGCGGCAAAGGGTGTCAAAAAAAGTGATATCGAGAGTTTTTTAGAAGATGCAGAACTACACTTAATTGAAGGTGAGAATGATGGGAAAAGTGTAGAGGATATTTTCGGAAGCTCACCGAAAGTATATGTAAATGAGCTTGTTCGGATAGGGGTTATAAAATTAGCTATTTTATTTGTTCTTGTAATGATTCATACAAAATTAGAGACAAGAAAAGTGAATATATAGGATCGCCCTTTCTTTGTGGCTGGTATTGGGCATATAGACTGGAATATTTTATTTTAAACAGTAACGAATGGGTTACTGTTTTTCTTTGTGTAATAAAGAACTTTGTAAAGATAATGCTCGCTGTTCTTTTGTTAATAAAGAATCAATGTGTACTTGATCAGGACGAGGTACGATTGGATACATGAGATTTGTGGAAGAAGGGTGATGTTCAGAGCCGGTTTGCGAGTGAGGGTCAGCATGTGTAAGTTTCCCTTCTATACGTCGTGTGAATAAAATATGACCAATTTCATGAGCAAGCGTATATATATTTTTCATAGGAGAAGCGGCGTTAGTAAGGATGATATAACCTGTGAGGATTTGGTTTATAACAAATGAATAGGCACATGCAATTACGGACTGCTCTTTAAAATAATCGCTTCCAATATAACAAATATAAATATCACAATTTGGAACTTGTGATGAGCAAGTGTTAAAAAAAGAAGAAACTTTTGGTTGGATTTGGATAGAATCAATATAACTAATTTCACCATCGTGAAATCTAAATGATTCATTTAGTATAATAACGTCTTTAATTTGAAATGAAATTGGCTGCCATATTGATTCGGCGACTGCTAAGTCTTTTGCAATACGGTCGTCTGTAATATCGGAGCCTGGAGTAATGCAAATACATATATTTACGTATGGATCCATTAGAAACACCTCAAATGGAAAACAGTCTATTGCTATACTGTATGTGACGGGAAAGTACTATGTATGGATACAAACCCTATAAAGGGATGTATTTTAATAAATTGAAAAAAATCCAATATGTATATAAATTGAGAGAAGGTACATTGGTGTAATTTGTTTATTGATAACTGTTTTTTTGACTGACAAGCAAAATATAGATTAATGCCGAGCGGAATATAAGAATGAGTAAAAGAAGTCGGAAAATATTCATAGTTTAATTACATTATATGTTATTTATTCTGCTATAGTAAAAGAAAAGGGGGAGAATGTATGTATACATTAAAAATTGTATCAGACCGAGAAGCTGTTTACCAGTTTGCAAGTTATGTAAAGGTGGTTCAAGGGGTGAAGGATGTATATGTGGAAGTTGGAGAGTCTTTATATGAACATCCACTTATGAAATTTTATGTACAGGTAACGATTGAAGAGACATATGAACAGCAAAAAACATTACAAGAAATCGCTCGGTTAGTAGAATTAGGGCGCTTTACATACGTTCATTATCGAAATGAAGAGATTGAAAAAGCATTTGAAGCAGTTAAATATGAAAGTTTTCGAAAATAAATGTAATGAAAAGGGAGCGAATGCTTCCTTTTTTGTTAGTAGGAATATTTTTTTACATCACACAAAAAAACAAGGAATTTTGCTATGATAAGGAAGGAGAGGAAAGGAGAGTTTATATAATGGGGTATATTGAAGAATTACGAAAATCAGTCGGTACAAGGCCGCTCATTCTTGTAGGAGCAGCTGTGATTATTTTAAACGAAAAACAAGAGGTATTGCTTCAATATCGTTCGGATACATATGATTGGGGTGTACCAGGTGGCGCGATGGAACTAGGAGAAACAACGGAAGAAACGGCTCGACGAGAGCTATTTGAAGAAACTGGGTTAGAAGCGAAGATGTTGCAGTTTCTTGGTGTTCTTTCTGGGAAAGATGTATATTATCGTTATCCAAATGGGGATGAAATTTATAATGT
The DNA here is from genome assembly GCF_949768135.1 of Bacillus sp. IT-79MI2. NCBI lineage: Bacteria > Bacillati > Bacillota > Bacilli > Caryophanales > Bacillaceae > Bacillus > Bacillus sp. IT-79MI2. Next base: position 297,779 of record NZ_CATKPV010000051.1, read on the forward strand.
GATTCATCTGTATCAGGCGCATCATGTGAGTGGAGAAATAGAGCTTGATGAAGAAGGATTGGATCTCAAGTATTTTCCTGCTGAAAAGTTGCCAAATTTAAATAAAACAACAGAGAAAATTTTACAAAAATTTTTATATGCGTTAACAGAATAGAAGGGAATATTCCTTCTATTTTTATTATATTAAATATTTTGATTTTTTAGTATGTTCGTAGTATGATAAATATAGATATACATCTTATGCTATTCCATCCAAAAACTTACTAGGGTACATAAGAGAGGGGCAAGTGCAAGATGCATAATGTTGTCATTACAGCTGCAGTTCGTTCGCCAATTGGAACTTTTGGAGGAGCGCTAAAAAATGTAACGCCAGTAGAATTAGCTGTTCCTGTACTTCAGGAAGCTGTAAAAAGAGGCGGAGTGGAACCACATGAAGTTGATGAAGTGATTTTAGGTCATTGTATTCAAAGAACCGATGAGGCAAATACAGCGCGAACAGCTGCATTAGCAGCAGGATTTCCAGATACGGTTACAGGTTATACGATCCAGCGTCAATGTTCTTCAGGTATGCAAGCGATTATGTCAGCGGCAATGCAAATACAATTAGGCGTAAGTGAAGTTGTTGTTGCAGGTGGAGTAGAAGTGATGAGCTCAAGCCCTTATGTATTGAAACAGCACCGCTGGGGACAACGTCTTCAGCACGGAGAAATTCGTGATACGGTGTGGGAAGTTTTAGAAGATCCGTTGCATCATATTATGATGGGCGAAACAGCGGAAAATTTAGTTGAACAATATGAAATTACAAGGGAGGAACAAGATGAAGTTGCGCTGCGTAGCCATCAATTAGCGCTTCAGGCAATTGAATCAGGCTATTTTGATGAGCAAATTGTTCCTATTACAATAAAAGAGCGTAGAAAAGAAGTAGTATTTTCAAAAGATGAACATCCACGTGCAGATATTACAGCAGAAAAATTGGCGGGGCTAAAGCCAGCATTTCGTAAAGGTGGATCAGTAACTGCAGGGAATTCCTCGGGTATTAATGATGGAAGTGCAGTTTTAGTATTAATGAGTGAAGAAAAGGCTAAGGAGAAAGGCTTACAACCATTAGCTAGAATTGTTGGTTATTCTGTAGCTGGGGTAGATCCGAAGATTATGGGGATTGGTCCAGCACCAGCAATTCGTAAAGGTTTAGAGAAAGTAAATTGGTCATTAGAAGATGCTGATTTATTGGAAATCAATGAAGCCTTTGCTGCACAATACTTAGCGGTTGAGAAGGAACTTGGCTTAAATCGTGAGAAAGTAAATGTCAACGGAAGTGGTGTTGGACTTGGACATCCAATTGGTTGCACAGGTGCACGTATTACGGTAAGTTTAATTCACGAATTAAAAAGACGAGGTTTAGAAAAAGGAATTGCATCTCTTTGTGTCGGTGGTGGCATTGGGGTAGCGTTATTTATAGAAGCACTATAAAAAAGAAGGAGCAGCGAGCTGCTTCTTCTTTTTTTTGTATCGACGAGTAATATTACCTTTTGCTTTATGATTGGAACAAATGATGAAACAAGCGATCTCGATTCTCAAAAAAGAGTTTCATCGTTTGATAATGCTCAGTTTCCTCTAGGATTGCTTCTGTGATTCCTTCTTGTGAGAAAGAATATATATTGGACTCTGGATAAGCCATCAAAATAGGAGAGTGAGTTGCGATAATGAATTGTGATCCTTTCTCTGCTAATTCATGCATACGAATGAGCAGAGAAAGCTGCCTCATTGGAGATAAAGCTGCTTCAGGCTCGTCTAAAATATATAAGCTTTGTCCTGCAAAACGGTTCATAAATAAAGAAAAAAATGATTCACCATGTGATTGATTGTGTAAGGAAATACCACCATATGAATCAATAACCTTACCTCCCAAAAATTGTTCAGAATCAATTTCATCGATAGAAAAAAGCCTATATACGTGGTTATAAAAAGTTCTAATAGAATAAGGAGGAAGACAAATATTAGGGACAAAATGATATCACTTCTATTTCCTAAGTATTACATTTGGATTGTGTCATGTAAGTTGTAGATATTCCAATGTCAAAATAAGTATTGCATATCAAGAATCGATATCGTTATGATAGAGGGTGTCTTACATAGAAATATTTTTTTAGTTTCAGAAGGGAGTAACATATGCTGTTTACATTTGCGCATCCTGCTGCTGTCATTCCTTTTTGCAAGAAACAACGATATGTTTCAGTAACAGCGCTAGTATTAGGAAGTATGGTACCCGATTTTGAATATTTTTTGCATTTTCGACCATACGGTGTCACTGGACATACATTTAGGGTTCTTTTATTTGAACTTGCCGCTCGTTTTTAGTCTGGCGTATATGTATCACTATATTTTAAAACGACCATTTATAAAGCATTTACCCCGACCGTTTTCAGTCTACTATCGTTATGTAGCATCTATTCCATGGAGGCTTACTCCAGGGAAAGAAATTTTTGTTTTTCTCTATTCTGCATGATTCGGTATGCTTACACATGTCGTTTGGGATGCGTTTACCCATAAGACGGGTTATTTTTTTATGAATTTACCATCTCTACAACAACGTATATATTCCATGCCGATATATAAATTCATGCAGCACGGGAGTACATGTCTTGTTTTTTTGCTGCTTATATATGTTGTTCTATGGAAACATCGAGATTTTCAAACAAAAGTAAATATAGTTTCAGCAAGAGAGAAAAGGAAATGTTGGGGATGGCCGATGATTAAGGCGTTAGTAGTGTTTACTATGCACGCGTTGCTAGACCCCTATTTTCAAATTTTACAAATAGGGAGTATAATAGTTTCTGGATTTACAAGTGTTTTTTGTGGTCTATTCATTGTTTCCGCAATATACGAAACAAGAGAAGAATCGAGTTAGTATGAATGAGAGTGTTAGGAGTAAGATGATGAAAGTATGGAAAAGTGTTTGTATTTTATGTAGTTCTATCGTTTTGCTAAGCGGTTGTTTTCAAAAGGAAGAAAAAAAAGAAGTAAAGAAAGAATCTATTCCAGAAACAACTGAATACGGTGGCAAGGAATTAAAGAAAGTTGGACAAGTTGTAAAAGAAAAAGGATGGGGAACATTTAAATTAGAAAAGTTAAAACATGTTAATCAAACGTTTGAAGTAGCTCCAATGAAAATTCATGTACAAGATGTAAAGGTTATTGCATTATCACAAATGAGTCAAGATGCAAAAGATACATTGAAAGTATATACAGCATTAAGTCCAGAAGAAGTGCAGCGTAGACTTGGAGACAAAGTCAATCGAGAAGATGCTGAGTTGTACGCTTCGTTAAGTGGAAAAGACATTGGAGATAAAGTGCGTTATGTTGAAATTACATATAAGGTAGAAAATAGTGGAGATAAAGACATGCAGTTTTTCTCTATGAATGATATTACTATTAATGAAACGCAGCAATTTAATGTCCCAAAACAAAACTTTTTATATGAGGAGGATACGCTTGTAGGTACAAAAAGTGTTACAAGAGAAGAGTATAAACCAGGCGAGACGAGGGAAGGGATAATTGGATTAATACTCGAGGATGAGAAAAAAGAGATTAATCAAATCTCATTTACAACAGATGTTCTTGCAACGGGTGATACACATGAAACGGTTACAGAACCGCAAACATTTAACATCTCACTGTCTAAGTGAGATGTTTTTTGTATAGAAAAAGAACAGGAAATTTGTCAAATCAAAGCGAATGTATTATAAAGTGCAAAGGGGGAAGAAAAATGGAAAAAAGATGTTACGAATGCGGTAGTAAGGAGATAGAAAAAGGAACGATAGCACCAGACCAAAAAGGTTATCTTACTTTATTTGCACAGGCAGTCGCAGAGGTAGAAATTTGTAAAAAATGCGGTACTGTTATCGCGATAACAGGGGAACATCCAAGTTATAAAAATCAGCAAATGGACTGAAAAAATATACTATTTTTGGTTCTTGAAATAAACAGCCGTTATTAGGCGTTTGCTGACTGTTTGTTTTGCTCATTTAAATAGGTTTCTACGGTTTGTAATTGTTCAGAAATTCGAAATGCTTCTTTTTGTTCCTGAAATTGTTTCTCATTATAAGGACCAAAACGACGATTGTTGTTCATATCAATAATCCAGTAATGTTCGCTCCGTTTATTTGTAATACTAGATTCTGGGTTATTGGGATCGGATTTTTCTTCAATTTGTTTTGCAATAATATATATATCGTCCCAGGCAATTTCTACAATTTTAGCTGGGACATATTGTGTAGCATATACAGCGTCTTGTTTTGGAAAAAGTTCAAATGCATTTCCGGAAGTATTTATTAGTTCATATTCTTCATTGATGGTGTAAGCTGAATGGCTAGAGTTTGCTGTGCAACCAGTCAAAAGTATAATGGCAATTACGGTCATCAATCGCTTCAATATGAGACCCTCCTTATAAAATGCTTGTGGTAAACATATTGTACAAGAAAAGGAAAAGAAACGCCAATATATGAGTTGTTTACAATGGTTTTTAGAAATGGTACGATGAGACAGGTAAAGAAGGATACAAAGGAGTCGACATAAAATGAAGTTAAAGATGCATCGTCCAGCGGTAGTAATGAATCGCATAGGTGCTTCCATTATCGATATGTTTTTAATCTCGGTTATGTACGGTGCTGTTGTGGCAGTTGTAACGGGGAATTATGGAGCCATTTTCAATCGTTTTAATATAAGCTTAGGTGATTATCGATATGATCTTGCGCTTGTTTTTATATTAATGGCTATCTATTTTATTTTTGTTCCATTTATATGGAATGGCTGTACAATTGGTAAAAAAATAACCCGAACAAGACTTGTATCATTAACAAGTGAAAAGTTAACAATTCAAAGGCTAACAGTACGGTTCTTTGTATTGTTATTACCAAACATATTGTTGCTTGGAATTCCATCTATCTGTAACGTATATATGATGTTGTTCCGTCACGATAATTGTGGGTTCCATGACTTAATTATGAAAACGAAAGTGATGAGTCTCGTTTAAAGAATACTAGGATAGAATGATAAAGAGTTATATTTAGGACGTATTAAAAAAATATATGTACCCTTAAATTTTTACAAAGTTCGATAAATTTAATTGGTATAATGGAGTTCATATAGGGCGGACATCTCCTATAGAGTACCCTCCATATTGATGTAGGATGTGTTAGAAAGTAAGCAAAAGCAAACTTTTAACATATCCTATTTTTTTGTTAATTAGATTGAAAATTAACAAAATGATATAATGAATGAAATAAGTGTGTTATATAACAAGGGGGACGAAATGACAGAAAGTAGCTTAATTTTTGGGAGGATACTTATTTTTATCGGTCTAGCTTTTGATCAATACAATAATAAGAAAAAAGGGAAAACAAATAAGTGAACGTTTACAAATGGGAGTGTTGGCTTTTCCTGCTTGCAGAGCTACGGGCGAAAGGAGTATACTGAATGACGGTAAGACTTACAAAAGGGGTAATGACGATGAAGCTTGCAGGAAAAGTTGCCGTTGTAACTGGCGGTGGCATCGGTATTGGACGTAGTACAGCTCTTTTGTTGGCAGAACAAGGTGCAAAAGTAATTGTGACGGATATTGATCAGGAAAATGGACAAGCCACGGCGGAGGAAATTATAGGTTTAGGTGGTGAAGCACTTTTTGTTACCCATGATATGGCGAAACAAGGAGATTGGCAACGTGTCATTGAAGTTGCTATTGATGCTTATAATCGTATTGATGTGCTCTTTAATAATGCGGGGTTATATAAAATAGATTCTATTTTCTCGCGCCAACAAGAGAACGATTCCAATGCGCTTTGTATTAATGACGTTTGGATAGAAATAAAACAATTGACGTCATCTTTTATGAAACACCAAGAAGAAGTAATGTTAACGGATTTACCTATTTTCGGTATTATTAGTGCAAAAGAACAGTCATTTCATACAGTAGGAACCCTAGTATAATAGTAGGAAACCGCCCAAAATACATATGTGGACGGTTTTTTGTATCTGTATAACGTAAAGAAAAGCGATACTTTAGCGAATACGTATTTCTGTTTTACTATCAAAGAAATGTGCTTTATTCATATCAAATGCAAGTTTAATTTGGTCACCATGTGCAAAAGTATGTCTTGCATCAACGCGCGCTGCAAAATCTTGATTTCCAAGTTTCGTATATAAAATAGATTCTGCGCCTAATAGTTCTGCAACTTCAATTTGAGTTGTAAATGTTGTCCCTTGTGAAGCCTCTAAAAATAAAAGTTCATCATGAATATCTTCTGGACGAATCCCTAGTACCACTTCTTGATTCACATAACCTTGTTCACGTAACAATTTCATTTTGCCTTCAGATACTTTGATTTTTACCTTATCATCTATAACAAAGTCTTGTTCTGTTAATTTACCACGGAAGAAATTCATTGCAGGTGAGCCAATAAATCCACCAACGAAAATATTTTCTGGTGTTTCATATACTTCTTTTGGTGAGCCAATTTGTTGTATTTTTCCGTCTTTCATAACGACAAGGCGTGATGCCATTGTCATTGCTTCTGTTTGATCATGTGTTACATAAATTGTTGTTGTCCCAAGTCTTTGATGTAGTTTAGAAATTTCTGAGCGCATCGCTACACGTAATTTTGCATCTAGATTTGATAGCGGCTCGTCCATTAAGAAAACTTTTGCATCACGGACAATCGCACGACCTAACGCAACACGTTGTCGTTGTCCGCCAGATAAAGCTTTTGGTTTTCGATTTAAATATTCCTCAAGCCCTAAAATCCGAGCTGCATCCGTCACACGACGATCGATTTCGTCTTTTGGTATTTTACGAAGTTTTAAGCCGAATGCCATATTATCATAAACACTCATATGTGGATAGAGCGCATAGTTTTGGAAGACCATTGCGATATCTCGATCTTTTGGAGGAACATCATTCATTACCTTACCATCAATTGAAAATTCCCCTTTTGAAATATCCTCAAGTCCAGCTACCATTCGTAATGTTGTTGATTTTCCACATCCTGATGGACCAACGAATACGATAAATTCTTTATCTTGAATGTGTAAATTAAAGTCTGTTACTGCTGTTACGTTATTATCATAAATTTTATAAATATTTTCTAACTTTAGTTCTGCCATGATTTTTCCCCCTAGAGAAATTGTGCAAACGTTTTCTTTGTGTTCATTATAAACGAATGTATTTGAAAAATAAATAAAAATGATACAAAAAAATAAAACGTTTTCATAAATGGAGGGGGGATATTTAATAAATAAAGCCTCTTCTCTGTGAAAATGGGCTAAATTAAAACAGAAAAATGTAAGCGCTGTTTTCATTTGTTTTAAAATCTGTTATCATTCATTAATGAAAACGTTTGCGCCTGGATTTTTCGATTTAAAAATGAAATGAGGTAGCATGATGGAAAAACAATGGTGGAAAGAAAGTGTTGTATATCAAATTTATCCACGTAGCTTTATGGATAGTAATGGTGATGGAATTGGTGACCTTCGCGGAATCATTTCAAAGCTTGATTATTTACAAAACTTAGGTATAGATGTAATTTGGTTATCACCAGTCTATGAATCTCCCAATGATGATAATGGCTATGATATTAGTGATTATCGTAATATTATGGATGAGTTTGGAACAATGAACGATTGGGACGAATTATTAAGTGAAATGCATCAACGTGATATGAAATTAATGATGGATTTAGTTGTTAACCACACTTCTGATGAACATAATTGGTTCATCGAATCTCGTAAGTCAAAAGATAACCCGTATCGAGATTACTATATTTGGCGTCCTGGGAAAGATGGAAAAGAGCCAAATAACTGGGAAGCGGCTTTTAGTGGATCTGCTTGGCAGTATGATGAAGCGACAGATGAATATTATTTACATTTATTCTCTAAAAAGCAACCAGATTTAAATTGGGATAATGAAATAGTGCGAAAAGATGTTTATGAGATGATGGAGTTTTGGCTTGAAAAAGGAATCGATGGTTTTCGTATGGATGTGATTAATTTTATTTCTAAAACAGAGGGATTACCAACTGTGAAAACGGAGAAAGAAGGTTATGTATCAGGCCATCAATACTTTATGAATGGACCAAATATTCATGCATACTTACATGAAATGAATCAGAAAGTATTGTCGAAATACGATATTATGACTGTTGGTGAAATGCCGGGTGTAACAACAGAGGAGGCTAAACTGTATACAGCTGAAGAGCGTCAAGAATTACAAATGGTATTTCAGTTTGAACATATGGATTTAGATTCTGGAAAAGGAGGAAAATGGGACGTAAAGCCATGCTCACTCTTAACGTTAAAGCGTAATTTAACAAAATGGCAGAAAGCGTTGGAACAAACAGGATGGAATAGTTTGTATTGGAACAATCATGACCAGCCCCGTGTTGTCTCACGTTTTGGTAACGATAAAACATACCGCATAGAATCAGCGAAAATGTTAGCGACGGTACTTCATATGATGAAAGGTACTCCTTATATTTACCAAGGAGAAGAAATTGGGATGACAAATGTTCACTTTGATTCGATTGATGAGTACCGAGATATTGAAACGCTGAATATGTACCGTGAAAAAGTAATAGAGCGTGGTGAAGATGAAGAAAAAGTAATGCAATCGATTTATATAAAAGGACGAGATAATGCTAGAACGCCAATGCAATGGGATGATGGAAAGCACGCTGGATTTACAGCTGGAGAACCATGGATTGCATTAAATTCTAATTATAAAGAAATTAATGTGACACAAGCGTTGCAGGATAAAAATTCTATTTTTTATTACTATAAAAAATTAATTGAACTTCGTAAAAAACATGAAATCATTGTGTATGGAACATATGATTTAATTTTTGAAGACCATCCATCTGTTTTTGCTTATATGCGGACATGGAAAGATGAGAAAGTACTTGTCATTGCGAACTTTACTGAGAATGAGTGTGTATTTGAAATGCCAGAAGAGGTAAATTATAATAGTTCAGAATTATTGATACACAATTATGATGTACAAAATGAAACAATTAAGAGTATCGATTTACAGCCATATGAAGCGAGGGTATACAAGTTAAAATAATGAAAAGCCTTGAGTCAGAAATGACACAAGGCTTTTATATTTTACCATTTCAAAATTGAAAATCCATATGGTGGAAGTGCAACCTGTAATGAGTCTGCTTCTGCTGAAAATTCTTCGTTTGTATATAAATTTATAATTTTTTTACCGGCGATATCAAAAGGTATAGGAGCTGAAATCTCTTGGTTTGTTGGATTTAAAACAAAAAATATCGTTTCTTCTCCGTATATTTTCGTATAAGAAATGTAACCTTGTTCATCGTTTGCTTCAATACATTGGAATAATCCATGTCCACCAAATGCTTTATATTGTCTTCGTAATGAAATTAATGTTTGTATATGCTTAAATAATACTGTATCTTGCTTATCTTCATCCCAGACCATACATTTCCGGCACCCAGGATCCATTCCGCCATCCATACCGATTTCATCACCGTAATAAACGCATGGTGAACCGATGAAAGAAAGATGGAATACATAAAGTAGTTTTACTTTATTTTTATTTCCTTTACAGGTTGTTAAAACTCTCGGTGTATCATGACTGTCTAATAGATGAAAAGCAGCTTCGTTTACGTTCATGGAATAAGAGTGAAGAGAAGCTGTAATTTGTTCCATAAATTCACTTGCCCCAATTGTTTCGTTTGCAAAGTAAGAAAGCAGGGCATTTGTAACAGGATAGCTCATGACGGCATCGAATTGATCACCTTGTAACCATGGCTGAGCATCATGCCAAATCTCTCCTAAAATATAGACTTCAGGGTTAATTGCTTTTATTTCACTACGGAATTCTCTCCAAAAGCTATGATCAACTTCGTTTGCTACATCGAGGCGCCAGCCATCAATGTGAAACTCTCGCACCCAATAACGCCCTACTTTGAGTAAGTATTCTTTTACATCTGGATGGGCTGTATTTAATTTAGGCATATATGGTGTAAAGGCGAAGGTATCGTAGTTCGGAAGTGGCTCTGTTACAATTGGAAATTCGTGAATATGAAACCAGTTGGTATAGCGAGATTGCTTTCCTTTTTTGAGAACATCTTGAAATTTATCAAAGAAATATCCGCTATGATTAAAAACGGCATCTAGCATTACTTTTATACCTCGCTTGTGGCAGGCGTTAACAAGTTTTTTAAAAGTTTCCTTCGTCCCAAATTGCGGATCAATTTCCATGTAATCAATTGTGTCATATTTGTGATTAGAGTGTGCTGTAAAGATGGGAGTGAAGTAAATTCCGGAAATACCAAGCTTTACAAGATAATCAAGGTGCTGGATAACTCCAGCGAAATCTCCACCAAAAAAGTTAGTAGTTGTTGGATCAGTGCTCCCCCAAGGAAGAGTATCTGCTGGATTACATGAAGGATCTCCATTAGCAAAACGTTCTGGGAAAATTTGGTACCACACTGTATCTTTTATCCATGAAGGAGTTCTAGAAACATCCTGTTCATGAATAAATGGAAAGCAAAAAAAGTTGCCAACATCATCATTAGGTGTTTCAGGGAAAAAGCCGCGTTCTGTATAGACGATCGTTTCCGTATTATTTTTTAGTTCAAATCCATATCGTAAGCGCTTAAAGTTCGGTTCGATTGAAACGAACCAATAATCAAATAAATCTGTTGAGCCGCTTTTTTTCATCGGTATGTTTGCTGTGATCCATTTCCCATCTTGCCATTCATAAGGATCGCCATGAATGAGTGAGGCGATATCTACATCATTTTTTTTTGTACGCAATCGAATATGGAGCGTTTTTTCATCGTAAGCGTATGCGTAATTATCTTTCGGTCTATGGTATATTGCTTCTTTAAACATATAGAAAATCCCCCTTTGATATCTCTATAAATAATAATATATTGCAAACGATTGCTTTTTATATAACTTCAATATTGCTTATAAGGGTAGTATTCATTTTACATAAAGTCAATGGATATAAAGAAAGACTTCATAAATTTTTTGAAAAATACATAAAGAAAATATTTGCAAAATATATAAAAGAATGTATAATGATAGACAAATAGCGCAAACGTTTTCATAGATTGGAAGATTGTTTGCGCTTCTATAAAACTTGTAAGTGCAAACGTTTTCATTTTAGTCGATTATTACATATATAACTTAGGGAGGTTTTGAGGGTGAAGAAAGCATTATCATTATTAACAGTTTCAGCTTTGACAATTGGTATGTTATCGGCATGTGGTCCGAAAGATTCAGGGAAAAAGGAAGCGAGTAAAGAGAAGAAAGATTATGACCTTCTTGTTTGGGAAGATCTTAAAAAAGGTCCTGCATTAGAACCAGCGGTAAAGAGCTTTGAAAAGAAATATAACGTGAAAGTAAAAGTGGCTGAAATTCAAATGACGGATCAAACAAAAAAACTACGTCTCGATGGTCCAGCAGGTACAGGTCCTGACGTTGTAACATTACCGCATGATCATATTGGAAATGTTGTTACTGAAGGTTTAATTGATGAAGTAAAAGTTGATGATGCTGTGAAGAGCAAATTTACGGACTTATCTATAGAAGCTCAAACATATAAAGGGAAATTATATGGTTTGCCAAAGGCGATCGAAACACCTGTATTTATTTATAATAAAAAGCTTATGCCAAAGGCACCAGAAACAATGGATGAATTATATAATTTCTCGAAAGATTTCACAAAAGATGGTAAGTACGGATTTTTAGCACTAGGAGATAATTTATATTTTGCAAATGCATTTATGGCTGGTATGGGAGGATATATATTTGGTGAGAAAGATGGAAAACCGAATACAGCCGATATCGGATTAAATAGTAGTGGCGCGGTACAAGGGATGGAATATATTCAAAAATGGTACAAGGAGAACTTGTTCCCAAAAGGTATTATTGGTGAATCTGGTGGGGCAGCTGCAGATGGATTGTTTAATGAAGGAAAAGCTGCATCCATTATGAATGGTCCATGGGCATTTCAAGCTATGGAGAAAAACGGAATTGATTATGGTGTAGCACCGATGCCAAAATTACCAAATGGTCAACCGATGAAAACTTTTGTTGGTGTAAAAGGTTGGCATGTAACAAGCTTTTCAAAAAATAAAGATTTAGCAACGAAATTTGTTGATTGGGTAACAAATGAAGAAAATGCAAAAATTCGTTATGAAAAATCAAAAGAAATTCCGCCTGTAAAATCATTAATGGAAGATCCAATGATTAAAGACAGTGAAGCTGCAAAAGCAATAACGAAACAGGCTGAGACAGGTATTCCAATGCCGAATATTCCAGAAATGCAAGAAGTATGGGAGCCTGCAAGATTTGCATTAGAGTTACTTGCAGCTGGAAAACAAGAACCAAAACCAGCACTTGATGAAGCTGTGAAACAAATTAAAGGAAATATTGAAGCAAACCATAGTAAGCAAAAATAAGACGGAATTCGTATCTCTTATAAAGAAGGGATACGAATTCTCCTCCTTCCAAGGGGAAGAAAAAAGGGGGAAGAAATATGCAAGCATCCATTGAACCAATGCAAGAGGTAAATGGTTCAAAACACCGCAAAACAGCCGCGATGTTGTCAATCATTCCAGGTATAGGTCAAATATACAATAAACAATATGTAAAAGCTCTTATCTTTCTTGTATTAACAGGTTCATTTATCGTAGCATTTGCGGATTTGTTAAATATGGGATTGTGGGGAATTGTTACGCTTGGTACAGAGGTTCCTCGGGATCATTCTATCTTTCTATTAGTAAAAGGTATTTTAGCACTAATTGTTATTGCATTTGGACTAGGAATATATGCTTTTAATTTATATGATGCTTATCAAAATGGGAAAAAACGTGATATAGGAATACCGTTAAATTCTGTGAAAGAACAATACCGTAATTTATTAGATCAAGGTTTTCCATATTTGATGGTTTCTCCAGGATTTCTGTTATTAATTTTTGTAGTTGTGTTTCCAATTATTTTCGTATTCTTAATTGGATTTACAAACTATGATTTATATCATTCACCACCTGCGAAACTAGTAGAGTGGGTTAGTTTTAAAAACTTTGTTGATATTTTCACTTTACCAATGTGGAGAGATACATTTTTAAGCGTATTCTCTTGGACTGTGATTTGGACATTTGTTGCAACGACATTGCAAGTAGCACTTGGTATTTTCTTAGCAATATTAGTGAATCAGCCTGGTATTAAAGGGAAAGCAGTGATTCGTACAATCTTTATTTTACCGTGGGCAGTTCCAGCATTCGTATCCATTCTTGTCTTTGCTGGTATGTTCAATGAATCATTTGGAGCAATTAATAATCAAGTGTTAGCATTATTTGGGATTGAAAAAATTGCTTGGATGACAGATCCGTTTTGGGCAAAAATCGCTTTGATTTTTATTCAAACATGGCTTGGTTTCCCATTTATTTTTGCAATGGCAACAGGAATACTGCAATCGATTCCAGGAGAATTGTATGAAGCAGCTACAGTAGATGGGGCAACTGCATGGCAACAATTTCAAAAAATTACATTGCCGCTTGTTTTGTATGCAACAGCGCCAGTCTTAATTACACAATATACGTTTAACTTTAATAATTTCAGTATTATTTATCTATTTAATGGCGGGGGGCCTGCTGTTTCAGGACAAAATGCAGGTGGAACAGATATTTTAATTTCCTGGATCTATAAATTAACAATGACATCAGCGCAATACGGAAAAGCAGCGGCACTTACGATGATTTTATCGTTAATTGTTATTTCAGTGGCGTTATGGCAATTTAAAAGAACAAAATCATTCCAAGAAGAGGATATGATGTAAATGAATATAAAACGACAGAAGATGTTACGTCTTTCATTAAGTTATTTCGTCATTTTCATAATGTGTGTCATTATTTTCTATCCATTATTATGGATTGTTGGCTCATCGTTTAATCCAGGAGATAGTTTATCAGGATCAAGTATTATTCCGAAAAATGCAACGCTAGATCATTATCGAGACCTACTTAATCTTGATAAGAGTAATTATTTACTTTGGTATAAAAATACACTGAAAGTCAGTGTATTAACGATGATTTTCTCGGTACTATCCATTAGTTTCACTGCTTATGCTTTTTCAAGGTATCGTTTTGTCGGAAGAAAGAATGGATTATTAACGTTTCTAATTCTACAAATGATACCGAACTTCTCAGCGTTAATCGCACTCTATGTATTAGCGCAGTTGACTGGATTAATTGATACACATCTTGCATTAATTTTAATTTATGTCGGTGGAGCAATTCCGATGAATACGTGGCTTATGAAAGGATATTTTGATACGATTCCAAAAGAATTAGATGAGTCGGCTCGTATGGACGGAGCAGGGCACTTCCGTATTTTCTGGCAAATTATTATGCCGCTCGCAAAACCAATTGTGGCAGTTGTAGCTTTATTTACGTTTATCGGTCCGTTTACAGATTTTATTTTAGCAAGCATCATTTTACGCACACCAGAGAATTATACGTTAGCGGTTGGGTTATATGAAATGGTAGCGAAAAAATTTGGTAATGAATTTACAACATTTGCAGCGGGTTCGGTATTAATTGCTATACCGATTTCAATTTTGTTCTTATCATTGCAAAAATATTTTATTTCTGGTTTAACAGCTGGAGGTACGAAAGGATGAAAATGGGACATTATGTCCCATTTCTCTTTTTAGGGAGAATTTCGATTCATATGACATTGTAAGGGGAAAGATGTGAAAAAAATAGTATATTATAGTATAGGAAAATAAGCTTGTATCCCTTACAATACATGAAGAGGGAGAATATTAGTTTACATTAATATAATTTTTTGAGGAATGAAATAAAGTAATGGCGGCTTTCGTTTTCTCCTACTACCTGTAGAACTGCAGGATAAAAATAGATATGAATGAAGAATTAGAAGAGAGGAGGAGATTTTATGACAGTTACAATTAAAGATGTAGCGAAAAAGGCAAATGTTGCACCTTCCACTGTGTCTCGTGTAATTGCTGATAATCCAAGTATAAGTGAAAAAACAAAGCGCCGTGTCCGTAAAGTAATGAGCGAACTAGGGTATCATCCAAATTTAAATGCGAGAAGCCTTGCGAATCAAACAACAAAAACAATCGGTCTTGTTATGCCGAGTTCTGCAAGTAAAGCATTTCAAAATCCATTTTTCCCAGAAGTAATTCGAGGGATTAGCTCGTTTGCACATGTCGAAGGTTATGCGTTGTATATGTCAACTGGTGAAACAGAAGAGGAGATTTTTAATGGCGTTGTGAAGATGGTACAGGGTCGTCAAATCGGCGGAATTATTCTTCTTTATTCACGTGAGAACGATCGTATTATTCAATATTTACATGAACAAAATTTCCCATTTGTTTTAATTGGAAAACCATACGAAAGAAAAGATGAAATTACATATGTAGATAATGATAACTATACAGCTGCAAGAGAAGTAGCGGAATACTTAATTTCACTTGGACATAAACAGATAGCGTTTATTGGCGGTGGTTCTGATTTACTTGTTACGAAAGATCGTTTAGCTGGAATGAGCGATGCTTTAAAACTAGCTGACATTATGTTGCCAGATGAATATATTTTACATTTTGATTTTTCAAGAGAGGGTGGTCAGCAGGCTGTAGAAGAGTTAATGGGACTTGAAAAGCCGCCGACGGCAATTATGGCAACAGATGATTTAATCGGTCTTGGGGTGTTAAGTGCGCTTGCCAAAAAAGGGCTTGCCGTACCAAAAGATGTTTCAATCGTGAGCTTTAATAATGCTTTATTATCTGAAATTGCGAGCCCACCGCTTACAACTGTTGATGTAAATATTTATCAATTAGGGTATGAGGCTGCAAAAGCGTTAGTTGATAAGGTGGAGCATTCCGAATCCACTTCAAAATGCATTATTATTCCGCATAAATTACTGAAGCGCCAAACTTGTGATCATGATGCGTAAAAAGCTAAGAGTGTTATCTCTTAGCTTTTTGTTTTAAAAATTCTTCTAAACGATCGCAGCCTTCTTTTAGTGTTTCCATACTATAAGCGTATGAAAGACGAATATACCCTTCACCATACTCTGAAAATGCTGTTCCCGGAACAACAGCGAGTCTAGCTTCTTTAACAAGATCAATGGCAAAATCAAATGATGAGGATGTAAGATTTCCAACGTATGGGAATAAATAAAAGGCACCAGTTGGCTTCTCAACAGTTAAGCCCATTTGAATCAGTCTGTTGTATACGTAATCACGGCGTTTTTTATATTGATGACGCATCATTCGCGGTGCATCTTTTGCTGCTGTTAACGCTTCGATTGCAGCGTATTGTGCGATTGAAGTTGCACATGTAACGTTGTATTGATGAACTTTCAAAATATGCCCTGCTAAATAGCTTGGAGCAAATAAAAGACCGATGCGCCAGCCTGTCATTGAATGTGATTTTGATAGTCCATTAATGACGATTGTTTTATCACGCATTTCTGGAAAATGAGCGATGGATGTATGACTATCTTCATATACAAGCTCGCTATAAATTTCATCAGAAAGAACGAAAATGTTTTTATCTTTTAAAACAGATACAATATCTGTTAGTTCTTCTTTTGACAGTGTAACACCAGTCGGATTAGAAGGATAAGGTAAAACGATGCATCTTGTTTGATCTGTAATTGCATTTTGAATCGCTTCTGCTGTTAATCGAAATCCAGTTTCACGAACATCTACAAACACAGGGATTGCCCCGCACAGTCTAATAATGGGTTCATAGCCTGGATAAATAGGAGCTGGTAAAATAACTTCTGTTCCAGGTTCTAAAATAGTACGAAATGTAACATCGATCGCTTCACTAGCACCGATTGTAACGATGGTTTCGTTTTCAGGTGAATAGTGTAAATCGTAATTTTCCTTTAGAAAATGACAAGCTGCATTGCGTAATTCTAATAGGCCGGCGTTGTGTGTATAGCTCGTATAGTTTTCTGTAATCGCTCGTTTAGCAGCTTCTTTGACTAAAGAAGGAGTTGGAAAATCAGGTTGTCCAATTGTTAAAGAAATGAGATTATCATAGTTTTGAATCATATTAGAGAATTGACGAATACCAGAAATTTGGATATCCTTCACTCTAGGATTAATGAATTGTTCCATTTTGTCTCCCTTTCTTCCGCTTACAAAATTTCTTTTATTTTATCATAAATTTTATATTTTCGCTTTGGAGCGCAAAAAAAAAAGCCGCTTAAAGCGACTTTTTAATACCCATATTCCCAATCTATTTCATCTTCATTCCAAAGAACTGAAGACACTTTTCCAAGGTGTACCACAGATTCATTCACAGCGCATGTGCAATTTTCTTCCCCAGCTTTGTCTTGCAATTCTTCGTATACTGATTTATCCACATTTTCGAGAACGACCAAATTCTCCTCTTTTAAAACAAGCGTAGTTCCTGTCATAGTTATCATCCTCCTACTAAAATAATAATCACTTCTTTGTACACGTAGATAGTATGGATTATATGCTGTATGTTATTATAGTTGTCTGTTTATTGGACTATGTTTTATTTTATTTGTTAACCCGTATTCATTGTATACTGCATCATGGTAGTTTGGTACAGGGTTTACAATCATTTCGGAAAGTTGTAACATTTCTTAACGTTTATTCACAAATAATTTACAAATACGTTAAGAAAAATCTAAATTTTAAAACAAAAGCAACTGTAAAATGATATAATCATATCAAAATACATATAGGGGATGAGAGGCTATGGAGCTAATTCGTGACTTAATGATCCAAGTCGCGATCATTATTTTGCCACTGTTTTTATATGAAGCGATTCGTCTAAACCGTTATCAAGATATGCTTCCAAAGCCCAATCGCTATTTTATTATGTTCTTATCTAGTATTACGCTTGTTCTCTCTATGACGTATCCGATTTGTTTTGTCGATGTTTGTAGTTACAATTTCCATGCGATTCCGATTATGAGTGCTTTTTTGTATGGTGGGATTGTAGGGATTATCCCAGCTTGTATTTTTATTGTATACGAATGGTTTTTGAATGGTTTACAGTGGTTTCGGGTAATAGAAGTTTTATGTCTTGCAATCATTCCTTTCCTGCTATCAAAAAAGTGGCCTGTTTTTCCGAGAGAAAAAAAACTTATTGTGGCCCTTATTATTTCATCTTTGTATGTTCTTGTCGGTTTAGTGTGTAGTATGTTTGGGATTTTACTGAGAGTAGGCTTTACGCCACCTATGTCGCATTTATATAGTGGATACATATTTGCTTCCTTTATTATGGTTATGACAATGGTATTTCAAGTGTATTTAACAGAGTATTTAAATGAAAATGCATTGTTACGTACAGAAATGCAAAAATCTGAAAAGTTAAACATTGTAAGCGAGCTAGCGGCAAGTGTAGCACATGAGGTGCGAAATCCCCTCACAGTTGTTCGGGGGTTTATTCAGCTATTAGAAAGTACAGAAGATATGAAGAATAAGGACTATATGCGTCTTGTACTAGCTGAGCTTGATCGAGCCGAACAAATTATTTCGGATTACTTAAATTTAGCTAGGCCGCAAATTGAAAAAAAGGAACATATATGTTTATCAGCGCAGCTCATAGAAATGACTACTTTAATGTCTTCATTTGCAGCTATGCAAGGCGTTTATTTACAAGTTGAAATTTCTGAGAACCTTTATACAATTGGTGATAAGACAAAGTTAAAGCAAGCAATTATGAACATCGTTAAAAATGGAATTGAAGCGATTCAAGAAAACAAAGGGTATTTAAAAGTAACCGCCATTCAAAAAGATGATGTGATTATAGTGCGAGTAAAAGATAGTGGCGTTGGAATGACGAAAGAACAGCTAGCAAGGCTTGGACAACCGTATTATTCATTAAAAGAAAAAGGAACGGGCCTAGGGCTTATGGTTACCTTTAGTATTTTACAAGCACATAATGGTATGCTGGAATATAAAAGCGAGAGTGGAAAAGGAACGGAAGCAATTATTACATTACCAGCAGTTAGAAATAAGGAATAAAAGTTACCGATATAAGGTAACTTTTATATTTATCTATATAAATTCAAGTTGAAAAAACGACATAAACTCCTTCATTTTAGTTGGGAGAGAGGATCCAGCCATGCATAGAAGCAGTCAGAGCCTTTTCCTGCCCCATGCCAAATAAAAATAGAAAGAGAAAACAACTAACGGTTACTTTTTCTGCTTCGCGTGAGCGACTTATATGTCGAAAAACTAAAATAGATTTATATACGTGAAAATGAAAGGCTTATAAAGCTTCTACCTTGGATGATGAAAAGCTAACGATGAAGGTTTTCTTTTATTCATTTGTTTTTTCTGGTTTGACTCGAATAAATAAATTTTTAAATGATTGAAATAAGCTTTGCTCCTTTGAGGCGGCGATTAGTCGTTTTGTTTCTTGAATTTCACGAATGACTTGCATAAGCTGTGCATCTCGATTGTTGTCTTTATTGTAAACGTGATTGACAAGCTTGTTCATTTTTTCTTCTTGCTTTGATTCACGCTTATACATATGATTCATCAATAAGTCCATTTTTTCTTTTTGTAGGGCATCTGTTTGAGCTGCGTGATCAATAAGCTCTTGCAGCATTTCTTCTTGTGTACCTTCTTTTACATAAACTTGTTGCATTAATTCATCTAGTTTTTCATCTTTTAAGCGGTTTTGTGTAATTAAGGTAGAGTTTTGATGAATAATTGCTTCGTTTAATTGGGCGAGCATCTCAAGTTTTAACATGAATTCTTCAAAGTTTCGGTCTTCTTCTTTCGCATGTACTTCTTGATTTTGTTTTAACATCGGTACAGGTGGACTGTCTTTTTCTTTTAAAATGATAGGAATTGTTTCTGTAATATCTTCTTGCAGTGTGGCTGCTCGTTCGTGAATTGATTTTAAAAGCTTCATATCATCCATTTTATATATACGAGCATCAGCGGTTTTTGCAATCATATAACCATGTTGTTCTAAAAGTTGACTATATTTTCGAACTATGTGTTTCGGGATTCCTGTTTTATTTGTAACATCCTTCGTTTTATATGTCGCCTCCATAACATTTCCTCCCCAAAAAGTATCGTATATACAAATTCCATCTTTTATTTAGACTTCCTTTGAAAAAGAATGTCGGAAGTCTAGAAGTTTTCTACATGATTAGCAAAAAGTTGCATAAAAATGAATGTTTTTGGCGTAAAGGGGAGGAAGGGATAAAATAATGTCTGAAAACATATATGGAGGAAGTTTGTTATAATAGCCTAGGAAAAGAAATTGGGTCGAAAAACGGAGGTACATATATGAAACAATTAAAAGGCATTATCATTTCAATTATTGCTATTCTTTCTATTTTAGTTGCTGTCTATGAAGCGTTTATACCAGCAGAACCAAAGAGTAAGAAAGAAGTTACATATGATCAAGTTCTAGAATTTCCAAAAGAACGTTATCCAGAGACGGGGAAACATATTGCAGATGCGATTAAAGAAGGGCATTCTAAAGTATGTACGATTGATAGAAGTGGTGCAGCTGATAGAAGAAAGTTGTCTCTAGCTCCATATCCAGCAAAAAAAGGGTACGATCGTGATGAATGGCCAATGGCAATGTGCAAAGAAGGTGGAAAAGATGCGCATATTGAATATATTAACCCTGCTGATAATAGAGGCGCAGGTTCATGGGTGGGAAATAAGCTAGATAAGTACCCAGATGGGACACGTGTGAAGTTTGAGGTTAAGTAGTAGAAGGGAATGGTGCTTGTGGAATTAACAATTTCCTACTCACAATTAATCGTGATGAATTATGATGGGGAACAGCCTTATGTAGACTGGACGAATGAAGATTTTGAGAGAGGATACGCTGAAGCAGAAGGAGTAATTATTTTTGAGGCACTTTCTGATTATACGTGTGAAATCAAAGCAACAGTTGGGAAGCGTATTGAGAAAGAAGAGACAATGAGAACGATATCAGTCCCTTTTAGGGTGGGGGACGAAGGAGTTTTTGTAAGGAGTATTTTTTCTGACAAATTTCCTATTTCAATTCCAAAAGGTGATTATCTGTTGGTACTACAAGCAATACCGCTTGAGGAACCAACAGATGATGAATTGTACAAGATACAATATGAATTGTTTTTTGAAGAGAAAGAGTAAAAAAAGCTACGGTATCGTGGCTTTTTCTTTTAAACTTCGTTACAATGAAGAACGGAAGAAGGTGTAAATATACGCCAAGTTTGCGGCGTAATCTTATCGTTTATTGGATCGGCTGCTTTTCAAAATCGTGCGGATTAAGTTTGGTTATTCTATTTATGTCTCTTTATATAGAAGAACTAGGAATTGATGATGTGAATAAATTAGCGTAATTGTCAGGAAGTTCATTTTATTTTTATTTGTACCACCTTGTTATTGGCGATGAACGCTAGTTGAAATATAGAATAAGGGTATCCTTTTAAAGGACACCCTTATTTCCTTATGCGTTTGTTTTTAGAAGAGAGCGGGCCTCTTTAGCAGCTTGAACCATATGCTCTAAAGCAGGTATAACTTCTTCTGTTCTTCTTGTTTTTAAACCACAGTCTGGGTTAATCCAGAAGTATTTTGGATCACATACTTTTAAGGATTGTTCTACAATTGTATACATTTCATTTTTACTTGGAACACGAGGGCTATGAATATCATAAACTCCTAAACCGATCCCTTTTTCATATGTTGTATGTTCTAATGTATGAATAAATTCGCCATGACTTCTTGATGTTTCGATAGAAATAACATCGGCATCTAATGCACGAATTGCATCTACGATATCTTCGAAGTTACTGTAACACATATGTGTGTGAATTTGTGTTTCATTCGCTACAGAAGAAGTTGCTAGAAGGAATGATTGAACAGCCCATGTAATATATGCGTTCCAATCTTTTTCTTTTAGCGGCATTCCTTCGCGAAGTGCTGGTTCATCGACTTGAATAACACGGATACCGGAAGATTCAAGCAATTTAATTTCATGACGAAGTGCTAATGCGATTTGGTAAGAAACTTCTTTTCGTGAAATATCATTCCGAACGAATGACCAGTTTAGAATGGTCACAGGACCTGTTAACATGCCTTTTACAACTTTATCTGTAAGGCCCTGGGCATATGCGGTTTCTTTAATTGTCATCCCATTAATAAAGGCAACATCACCATAGATTACAGGTGGTTTTACACAGCGAGAACCGTATGATTGAACCCAACCATTCTTAGTGAAAGAGAAACCAGCAAGTCTTTCGCCAAAGTATTCTACCATATCAGTTCGCTCAAATTCACCATGAACGAGCACATCAAGGCCGATTTCTTCTTGATATCGAATCCATTTTTCAGTTTCTTTTTCAATAAATTGTTCATATTGTTCATTTGTAATGTCACCGCTTCGCCATTGTTTACGCGTTTGACGAACTTCAGTAGTTTGCGGGAAGCTACCGATTGTTGTTGTTGGAAGTAGCGGTAACTGTAATGCTTCTTGTTGCAAAGCATAACGTTGTTCAAATGGAAGAGGACGAGAGAAATCCTCTTCTTTAAGGGTTGCTCTTGCTGTTTGTACATCTTCACGATTACGTGCAGCTGAAGATCGAATTGCTTCATGAGCGCTACGGTAAGTAGCTAATTCCGTACTAACACTTTCTGCACCCTCAGAAAGCGCGCGTTTAATAAGTGTAAGTTCTTCTAGTTTTTGATTTGCAAATGCAAGGGCATCAAATAGTTCTGTTGATAAGTGTGTTTCTTCCGTTTTATCAATTGGAGTATGTAATAAGCTACATGAAGGCTGAACGATCCATTCTTTCGGTGTAATGTGATCTTGTAATGTTTTAAATAAAGAAAGGACTTCGTCAAGATCAGCTCTCCAAATGTTACGGCCATCTATACAACCGACTGCTAAAATTTTATCGGATGGGAATCCATACTCTAAAACTGTGTTTACATTACCTTCTTTACCGTGAACAAAGTCCAATCCAATGCCGGATACAGGAAATGTAATAATTTCTTCATAGTTCTCTTCTACACTATCAAAATAAGTTTGTAAGACAAGAGTTGCATTTGGAACGCTTTTACGAATTGTCGCGTAAAGTTCTTTCGCCTCTGCTATTTCTTCTTTTGTTAAAGATGCAAAAATTGGTTCATCAATTTGGATGAGTTTTGCACCAGCTTCGTGTAATTCAGTTAATAGCTGTACATAAGGAGCAACTAGTTGATTTAAAATAGTAGCAAATTGCTCTTGTTTATATCCTTTTGCTAATTTTAAGAATGTATAAGGTCCTAATATAACTGGTTTTCCATCAACGCCTAATTCTTGTTTTGCTTCTTCGTATAAGCGAAGTGGTCGATTGTCTTTTAAAGAAATCTCCAATCCTTCTTCATATTCTGGAACAATATAATGATAGTTTGTGTTAAACCATTTTGTCATTTCGGAAGCAACGTGATCTTTAGAGCCACGTGCCATTGCAAAATATACATCAAGATAAGAAGTGAACTCTGAAAAACGAGATGGAATAAAGCCAAGCATGTAGGCTGTGTCCAGCACATGATCATAATATGTAAAGTCGCCAATTGGAACTAAATTGATTCCTTTTTCTTGCTGAGCTTTCACATGTTGAAGACGAATTTCTTTCATTGTTGTTGAAAATTGCTGCTCATCAATCTTATTTGACCAAAAAGCTTCCAACGTTTTTTTCCATTCTCGGTGTAATCCAATTCGTGGATACCCTAAATTACTTGTTTGAATTGCCATTTAAAATTCCTCCCTAATTGAAAGTAAGCATTTCCGTTTACTCGGAAATACATGTAACGAAAAGTATAAAGGTACAGAAAATAGCCCTCTCTTCTCGTTCATAACACCTAATCATCATCCGTGAGTCTATCAGTGTTGTTAAAATAGGCAGGTCTCTTGGCTTATGCTTCATATGACTTCTTTCACCTTCCCGTTTTCACAGTGGTATAGAAAAGAAGTCTCTGCACTTACAGTGGCGGGACCGCGTTGGAATTTCACCAAACTTCCCTTTTCAACACGAACTCAGAAATGTCGTGTACCTATTTTCCTTTTGAAAGGAATTTAACAAGCGAATATGATATTGAAACAAATTCTAACATAATTTTTTGAATTTTGTCTACTGTTTTAAAATAAGAATATTCATAAAATCATGACTTTCATCATTATGAAAATTATGATTTTATAAATGGGATGGAATCAAAGGTTCTATGTTTGTTTTCAACATGAATGATGAGGATTTATGTCTAAATAAGAGAGAAGAAATAATAAAGAGCATAAGGCGGTGGATGGTAGGGAGAATGATCAGTGAGGAAAATCCCCACTGATCAAGTGTCAATTTACATTCATTCCTATTTCTGAAAGGCGACCAGCACTTGCATCTTTATGGAGTTCATTTAACCAACGTAATTCAACAGTAATATGTTCAATAACACTGTTGAAAATATAAAGCTGTGCACGCGGAACATTTTCCTTGCTATGTTCGTATATGGATTGCATCGTATGTAAATATTGAATCGTGTCATCTCTCTTTTTTTCTAAAATAGGAATGATTGTTTTTTCATCACCAAAATGAGAGAAGGATAGTGCTGAATAGATTGGTTTATATATTTGGTTTTTTGCCTCGAATTGCTTTAAAAGCAGTGTATGGAAAAGTTCTCTTCCAGTTTCAGTTATATGGAAAATTGTCTTATCTGGTCGATTTGTATCTCGTACAACATTTGTAACCGCAATTGCCCCGTGTTTCTCCAATTGTTCAAAGGCGTAATAGAGGGATCCTTTTGCGTATTTAATATAACAATTCATTTGTCGTTCTTTCATTATGTGCTGCACTTCATATGGATGTTTATCTCCTTCGAGTAGCAAGCCGAGAATGACTAATTTCATGCTCACGCTGTCTCAACTCCTGTAATATAAACTTTATACATATTATAAACGGTATATCTCTTTATCGAAAGAGATATACCGTTTCATTTTGGCGTGTATTAACTTACTTGTTTCTGTTTTTTCTTTGTTCCCGTTAAGAGACGTTCTTTACCCATCAGTATAATACAGATAATACTTAGAACAGCTGGGATAAGCGCCCAGAAAAATGTATCGGCAATAGATGTCCCAAGTGCTTGTTTAATTCCATCCAATATTTGAGGTGGAATTTTTTCAGTAGCATGTGGTGACAATAAAAAGCTTGTGTCTCCACCTTTTGGTACCATTTTTGCTAATTCTGGAGGGAAAACAGCTTTTAATTTATCAGTGAAAATCTGATTTTGAATTGTACCGAAAATTGTCACACCAAGAGTCATTCCAAGAGAACGGAAGAAAGAGTTTGTTGATGTAGCAGAGCCGCGATCTCTCATTTCTAAATTGTGAATAGAAGACATACTTAAAACAGAGAATGAGAAGCCAACTCCAAGCCCAGTTAGAATCATAAAGATTGTTACGAGTGTCCGTGATGTTTCTAGTGTTAATGTGCCAAGTGAATAAATCCCAAGTACAAAGAAAATTCCAGATACGATCATAATGTTACGGTAACTTGTTCGAGACGCCAATTGTCCACCTACTTGACTTCCGACTACAGAACCGACCATCATTGGTGTTAAAATTAATCCTGCATTAGATGCTGAACCGCCAAGAACGCCTTGGACAAAGATTGGAATGTAAACTGTACAAATAATAAAAGTTGCTCCATAGAAAAAGGCAACACCTTGGCTCGCTGCAAATAAACGCTTTTTAAATAAATGGAAAGAAATAATTGGCTCTGTTGCTCGTCTTTCTACGAAGAAGAAGATAATAAGCATAATAGCAAAAGTAGCAAATAAGCCAAGAATCATATTAGAATTCCAAGCATATTCCTTACCACCAAGTTCTAGAGCAAACATTAAGCAAACAATGCTTATTACAAGTGTAATGGCACCAGTCCAATCGATTTTTTGTTTTCTATATTGTAGAGATTCTTTGTAGTACTTCGAGATGAAGAAGAAGGAAATAAGCCCTAATGGAATATTGATATAAAAGACCCAGTGCCAACTTATATAATCAGTAATATAAGCACCTAATAAAGGACCGAATACGCTTGATGTTCCAAAAACTGCTCCAAATAGTCCAGTCATTTTCCCTCGTTTTTCCGGCGGGAATATATCATACATGATTGTGAATGCAATTGGCATTAAAGCGCCGCCACCAATTCCTTGAATCGCTCTATAGATACTTAACTGTTCAATACTTGCTGCTGTACCGCAAAGAATAGAACCAAGCAAAAAGAGAAGCAACCCACCGATATAAAAACGTTTACGTCCATACATATCAGATAACTTCCCGAAAATCGGCATCCCTGCCATTGTTGCTACCATATAAGCTGATGTGACCCAAACAAATTTATCAAATCCTCCTAGGTCTCCAACAATTGTCGCCATGGCAGTGGCAACGATTGTATTATCCATTGCTGCCATTAAAATACCAAGTAACAATCCAGCAACAACAAACTTTGTTTTACTTACTTTGTTTTGAGATGCTTGTTCTTGCAAACATATTCCTCCTTTTATATAAGATCAACTGTTCTGTAGGAAAATCTTATTGGTAGTTCGTACTTTAGCATGTCTTTATGTATGACTATGATTTCACTATTTCTTTTATAAGAGAAGATAGTGCCATAAAGAAAAGCATAAATCATATTATAGTCAAATTTGACTAAAAGGCAAATTTTTTACTTTCTAGTTTTTAATATTGAAGAAACAAAAGGAAGTTATTGAATGATAGAGTGATAGCTATTTAAAATGGTTTTTTAATCACGTTGTCGAATAAGATAAAGAAGAAAGATAAAAATGTTGAAGACGTATATTTTTATTGGAATAAATAAGGGAATGCTTTAAGGTGAACGAATTGGAGAAGGGTGGTTTATTATTTAGTGAAGCAGAATAAATTTGTACAGATAATACCATCTGGAATGAGGTGAATTGTGATTGTGAAAATGTGGGAAATAAGTCTAGATAAAGAATTGTTTCCGTGGTCTTTACAACCTGTTATGTGGATGGAAGGTGGTTCTAAAGAAGTTACGAGCAAACAGTCTAATCCAAATGTAGCAGTAATATTACAAATTCGCAGTAAAAAAGAAAAGTGTTTTTCACAAGAAGTTGTTTATGATGTACATGAAATTCTTTTTATTCAATTAGAAGTTGAAAACATAGGAAACGAAGAAATTTCTCGCGTAATCGTTAGTCATATGATTCGTGATCATTTTGCATATATCCCTAATACATTACAAACGAGTAAAGGGACGGGAGAGTTTTTATTCCAACTTGTAAGGTGGAGGATTGATGAATTACTACCAGGTGAAAAAGCTCAATTAATCTGTCAGGTCAAAGCATCACGTATACAAATCCCGTCTCATATTTCGTTACGTGCTACATACACATTTCAGCAGAAGGGCCGATTATATGGACCACTTCAAACAAAAGAAGCAATATTGATACAACAATAAAAAGGAATCCCGGGACGTGGGTTCCTTTTTTAATGCAAATTATGCTTCTTTAGTAATTCTTTTTGTTCTAGGCCTTTTTTTCCTACATAGTTATTTTTATATCCGAAGTATAAAATAAATAAGAAAGAAGCAACATTTATGATAGCATCAATTTGGTCATTTGTAATAAAAGAAAGCCCGAATGATTCAAATAATAGCTTTAATGATAAGAGAAATCCGGCTAAAAAACGAATGACGTCTGGAATATTTTCTCTTTGTAACATCTTTTTCTCCTTTCGGTAATGGATATATATTATATAAATACAAATTGAAAGACCGACATAAAACCCTTTTTAGGTGGGAGAGAGCATCTGGTCATGCAGACCCTTTTCCTGCCCCATACCAAGTTAAAACAAAGAGAGAAAACAAGTAGCGGTCACTTTTCGTTCTCCATAGCATCGATTTATATGTTGGAAAATCAAAATAGATATATACTATATATATGAAATAGAAAAGAAAATGAATACAAGTTTAAGAGAGAAAATGTACGGAAAATACGTACATTTTTGTTTTGTAAAAAAATATTATTGATATAGAAGCATACAGTATGATTAGTAATGCAAGATGTATAGATGCTCAATCCTTTTTGCTTTACTTATAATTTATATTATATAAAAGGTATTCAATTATTATTTTAGACGGTAACTTATCCGGGAGAGCGAAAATCATTAGAAGAGCTATGAAATAAAGTGAGAACTCAATCGTATAACATAGAGATTTAATAAATAGAGAATTATAAAAGTTTTTTCGTAACAATTCCATCTCTTTTGTTACAAAAAAATGATATATTGTAACAAAAGTCTTTAAAAATAGATTTAAACATCATATAATTGTAATGGATGTGTCAATACATTTTGCACAATGTTTTTTTATTTAAAAGTGTAGGGGAAACAATCTCTACACTTTTCCTTTTGAGGGAACAAAAAGAATATTTGTAAATTGTTGCAAGTGAACCTTTACACTGTGTAAAATGAACAAGAAAAGATTGATAGAAAGAGAGAAAGGGAATGGTAGAATGATAGACGTGAGGAGCCGACGATCGCCTTTGATCAGGTGGCTAGTTATAATTGCTATTGCAACTAGTGCTATCGCGGCGGGGTTTTTCATATTTCAATCCTTTACATCACCTGCAAGAGCTGTAGCCACTCAGGTAAACCCAATCCAGCTTGCTAGTGAACAGGTAAAAGTTGAGTTGGATAAAAAAGCACCGGTGAAATTTAATGGGGAAGTACGCAAAGTTGCATACTTAACTTTTGATGATGGGCCGAGTGAATTTCAAAAAGAAATTTTAGATATCTTAAAGAAAAATGAAATAAAAGGAACATTTTTCATGATTGGTGGAAACATCCCTTCTCATACAGAGAGTGTGAAACGTTTAGTAAAGGAAGGACATTATCCAGGTGTTCATAGCATGACACATGATTATGCCAAACTGTATAAACAAGGACAGTTTGTAGAAGAGATGAAACAAGCGCAGAAAATTGTGAAAGATGTTACAGGGATGGAACCTAAGCTTGTTCGTTGCCCGTACGGAAGTATGCCAGGGCTTAATCAAGCATTGCGGGACCAAATGGCAACAGTAAATATGAAAGAATGGGACTGGACTATTGATTCTTTAGATTGGAAATTACCAGGGAATCCAAATGGTGTAGTACAAAATGTCATTTCAGGGGCTAAACAAGAACGTGAAGTCATTTTAATGCATGAAAAAAAACAAACTGTACAAGCATTGCAAACAATTATTGATGATCTTCGTAAAAAAGGGTATGAGTTTGAAGTGTATGAAGAAGCTGCTCATTTTCCATTGAATTTTTGGCATGATGATCGTATATAAGTAGGAGGAAAAGAAGTTGAAGTATAATAAAATAGCAATTGTAGCGGCTTTATCTATGACATTATTAGCTGGTTGTTTCGGACCAAAACCAGAAGAGGAATTATATGTAGCATTTGAAAATGCTGCGAAGCAAGAAAAGCCAATGTTTGAAGACGCGAAAAAATTAGAGGCATTAGAAAAAGAAGGCCAAACATTATACGGTCAAATCGTGCAAGAAG
This sequence comes from Bacillus sp. IT-79MI2, assembly GCF_949768135.1. Classification (NCBI taxonomy): domain Bacteria; kingdom Bacillati; phylum Bacillota; class Bacilli; order Caryophanales; family Bacillaceae; genus Bacillus; species Bacillus sp. IT-79MI2. Next base: position 327,404 of record NZ_CATKPV010000051.1, read on the forward strand.
GAAAAGATAATAATCAAGCTGTGAAAGAAAAATTAGATCAAGCAATGAAAAATACAGCAGAACGTAGAAAAGTAATTGATAAAGAAAAAGAAGCATTAAACAAAGCACAAGAAGAAGTGAAGTCGGTTGATAAATATGTGAAAAAAATCGAGAATGGTAAGCTAAAAGAACAAGCAGACAAAGTAAAGAATACTTACGAAAAACGATATGAGTCTTTTAAGAAGATGTATGACAACTATAGTAAATCATTAAAGTTAGAAAAAGAATTATTCACAATGCTTCAAGATAAAGGAGCAAAATTAAAAGATATTAGTGAGAAAGTAAAAACGGTGAACCAATCTTATAAAGATATTGATGCTGAAAAAGATAAGTTCAACGAATATACAAAATCATATAATACAGAAAAAGTAGCATTTTATAAACAAGCGAACATTAAAATAAAAGAAGAGAAGAAATAAAGCAGGTTGGCCATTATGGCCAAGCCTGCTTTATTTCTTTGTATACGTACGCCGATACCAAGGAATTGGTTCGCTTAATTTTTTTTCCTGTTTTAGCGCTTCCGGCCCAATATAATCTTGAAGCGCTTTTTTTGCTACTGCTAAAGAAAGAGTTGTTTTGGGGTTTCTATAGGAAGATTCAAGGCTACCGAGATGTGGGAGAGTACTGAAATCATCTTTTGTAGGAGGGATATGGAAAAAATAGTCACCTAACCGAACGAGAACATCTGATTGTTGCTGACTAAAACGTGGATTCCTAGAGAAATGTAATCCTTCTTTTATTGCTTTCTTTTCACTAATTAAACGTTCTAAAGCAATCTTTTTCAACCAATATAAATATTTAGGATTTGTAGCAGCTTTGGCATGCCGGTTCACAATGAAAATAGATTGAGCCAATTGATCAATAGAATATTGTTTGTGTGATTGAGACTGTGGTTGTGAAGGTTTCATAGTGGGACCCCTTTCTAGTTTTTCAATATTATAGCATAAATAAAAGTAGTTTTTATTATATACAAAAAATGATTGTATACATTTTCAATATTAAAGCAATATTGTTACAAAAAACAACTATTTTGTATAATAGTGATAGGAATGATTTCTAGAAATTTGATAATGAAAGAGTGAGAAGTGTGAAAGATATATTGAAACAGCAATATGCCATTATTGATATTGGTTCAAATACAATGCGATTGGTGATTTATGAAAAACAAAATGGAGGCTTTTATAAGGAAGTTGAAAATACAAAGGTTGTTGCACGATTAAGAAATTATCTAATAGATGGTGTGTTAATACAAGAAGGGATGGATATACTGCTGCAAACATTACTTCAATTTCAAGAAAGTACAAGGTATCACGGATTACATAATGTGCTTTGTGTTGCGACAGCAACAATTAGACAAGCAAAGAATCAAGAAGAAATAAAAAAACTTGTAGAAGGAAAAACTGATTTTGTGCTTAGGGTGTTATCTGAATATGAAGAAGCACGCTATGGTTACTTAGCTGTGATGAATTCAACTTCTTTTACAGAAGGAGTTACTGTCGACATAGGTGGGGGAAGTACAGAGGTTACATATTTTCGGGACCGAGAAATTGTAGAATATTATAGCTTTCCTTTTGGAGCGCTTTCTTTAAAACAACAATTTATTCATCGTGAGACACCAACCACAGAAGAATTAGAAGAATTAAGAAGATATCTATGGTATCAATTTCAAACGTTACCTTGGTTAAAGGAAAAAAGACTACCTCTTATTGCTATAGGTGGGAGTGCTCGAAATATGGTGAAAATTCATCAAAATGCAATTTCTTATCCGATAGCAGGTTTGCATTTATATAAAATGAAGGAAGCAGATATAAGGGATGTGAGAGAGGAACTAGAAAGTCTTTCTTTTACAGAATTACAGAAGTTAGATGGGTTAGCAAAAGATCGAGCTGATACAATTATTCCAGCGATAGAAGTATTTTATATGCTAACAAATATTATACAAGCCCCGTCATTTGTATTAAGCAGAAAAGGGTTACGAGAAGGTGTTTTCTATGAGGAACTTACAAAAAAATTAGGTATTTCTTATTATCCAAATGTAGTAGAGGAAAGTTTACACTTATTGTCCTATGAATATGAAATGGATATGAAATTTGTCGTTCAACTTATTAAGCAAGGAACGTTAATTTGTACACAACTTGAAGAGTCTGAAATTATTTATTTTTCAGAAAAAGATTGGGGTATATTTTATCAAGCTGCCAAAGTATTTAATATCGGGAAATACATAGATACAGAAGCAAGCCGTCTGCATACATTCTATTTATTGGCGAATAAAACAATCGACGGCATGATGCATAAAGAACGTATTAGACTTGCACTCATCGCATCTTATAAATCGAAAATGCTATTTAAACAGTACTTAGCACCATTTGAAGGTTGGTTTGATAAGAGTGAACAGAAAAAAATTCGATTGTTAGGGGCAGTTTTACAATTTTCAGCTGCTTTAAATGTGAGACAAAGGGCGCTTATTGAAAAGATTAACGTGGAAAAAAATAAAGAGAAGCTTGTATTCCGCATTGTTTGTAAACAATCAGCTTTAGCAGAAAAGGTACAAGCAGAAAAGCAGAAAAAGCAGTTAGAAAAAGCATTGAAGATGAATATTGATTTAATATTTGAAGAGGAATATTAAGTTGTACGGATGTCTTTACAAAAGTTTTACACTTTAATAAATTGGAATTTGATACAATAAATGTAACTAAATTATATTGAAAAAGTTTCAAGGGAAGTGTGAGGGGAAATGGAATTGGAATTGATGAAGGAAAGCCCTGTAAATTTGAATGATACTGCTTACTATAATAACCGTGAATTAAGCTGGCTTGCTTTTAATGAACGTGTGTTACAAGAGGCACAAGATGAAAGTAATCCACTTTTAGAAAGATTAAAGTTTATTAGTATTTTTAGTTCAAATTTGGATGAATTTTTTATGGTACGTGTTGCTGGATTAAAAGATCAAGTAAAAGCGGGCTTCAATCAACCAGAAAATAAGGCTGGATTAACACCAAAACAGCAGCTAAATAAAATTGCTACGAAAGCTCATGAATTGATGACAGTTCAGTATAATACATTTAAAAATACTGTGCTGCCAGCGCTTGAAATGGAAGGTATTGAGCCGTTAATATTTCAAGATTTAACGAAAGAGCAACGTGAGTTTATTGAAGAATATTTTGACGAACAAATTTTCCCAGTCTTAACGCCTGTAGCGATAGATGCATATCGTCCGTTTCCGATGCTTTTAAATAAAAGTTTAAACTTAGCTACTATTCTCTATGATGAGAAACAGGTAGAGGAAGAGAACAGAACAAAGCTTGGTATTGTCCAAGTGCCTTCATTACTCGAGCGTTTTATTTTTTTGCCAAGTGAAGATCAAAAGCATAAATTTATTTTATTAGAAGACGTAATTAGTAGTTTTACTCATAAATTATTTACAGGATATAAAGTATCCTCGGTCACTCGTTTTCGTATTACGCGTAATGCGGATTTGACAATACATGAAGAGGGTGCACGTGATTTATTGAAAGTAATTGAAAAAGAGTTAAAAAAACGTAAGTGGGGGGCGGCTGTTCGTTTAGAAATTGGAAAAGAGCATGTAGATGAAAGAGTTTTAGCTTTATTATATGAAGTGTTAGAGGTAAAGGATGAAGATGTATATATGATGGAGGGACCATTAGACTTAACATGTTTATTTTCCTTATATAAAAAATTAGCACCTTTATATGAACATCTTGTTTATCCAGCTCTTATTCCGCAACCGCCTGAAGATTTAGACGATGAAGAAGATGTATTTGAGAAAGCAATTGAGCACGATATTTTATTGCATCATCCATTTGAATCTTTTCAGCCAGTTGTTGATTTTGTGCGTGATGCGGCAGATGACCCGAATGTGCTGGCTATAAAACAAACGTTATATCGTGTAAGTGGAGATTCTCCGATTATTCAGGCATTAAAGACCGCAGCGGAGAAGGGGAAACAAGTAACAGTGCTTGTTGAATTAAAGGCTCGTTTTGATGAAGAAAATAATGTCCATTGGGCAAAGGAACTTGAACAAGCGGGTTGCCACGTTATTTATGGTGTAAGTCATTTGAAAACACATAGTAAAATTACACTTGTTGTACGGAGAAAACACGGAAAAATTGAAAGATTTGTACATTTAGGGACAGGAAACTATAATGATGCGACTGCAAAGCTATATACAGATTTTGGCTATATTACATCCCGAAAAGATTTTGGAGTAGATGCAACAAATTTCTTTAATTATTTGAGCGGTTATACAACGAAACCTCATTTTCATCATTTGTCAGTGGCTCCTTTTGATATACGTCAGCAATTTATGGAGCTAATAGATGAAGAGATTCGCTATCATAAGCAATATAGTAATGGACACATTATTGCTAAGATGAATTCATTAACAGATAAACCGTTGATTCAAAAGTTGTATGAGGCATCGCAGGCTGGAGTGAAGGTGGAACTTATCGTGAGAGGAACATGTTGCTTACGCCCTGGTATTCAAAATGTAAGTGAAAATATTAGGGTGATTAGTCTTGTTGGGCGCTACTTAGAACACAGCCGTATTTATTATTTCCATCATAATGGAGATGAAAAAATTTATTTATCTTCCGCTGATTGGATGACAAGGAATATGGAAAAGCGAGTAGAAATATCTTTTCCAATTCTAGGTCTTGAAATGAAAGCAAGAATAAACGCAATATTACAGCTTATTTTAGCAGATAATGTAAAAACGCGTGAACAAAACAAAAATGGTGAATACTATTATGTAATCAATAATAGTTCGCAAGAGATTGATAGCCAAGTGAAATTATTTAAGATGGCTTATCAAAATACTGATGTAGAGTAATGTTTTGTATATATGAAATAGTTAATAATAACTTATGAGTAAGTACCTAGTACTAAGATTATAAGGATATTATATATGAATACAAATTGAAAAAAACGACATAACTCCTTTTTTTAGGTGGGAGAGAGCATCCAGCTATGCATAGGAGCGGTCAATCCCACTTCCTGCCCCGTGCAACGGTAAAACAAAGAGAGAAAACGAATGCAGATCACTTTTTGTTCTGTATAGCAGTGGATTACATATTGAAAAATCAAAATAGATTCATATAGAAAAAATGATTGATGATAAAAAAGATGATCAAATAAAATTTCAATTAATAGAAATGAATGAAAAAAGCCTCTTATATAAATAAGGAGCTTTTTTCATAGTTTTTGTTTATATCAATAATAATACGGCTGGCATGGCCCTCCGTAACAAGGAAACGGTGTTGGCGGATATGGAGGATAGTAAGATGGTCTAGGACCGAATGCTAATGCTCCGCCAAGTAAACCGCCAGCAAGTCCTGCTAAGAATGGAACACCGAAGAAGGGTAAGAAGCGTGAGTCACTTACTGGGCCAATGGGTCCTGAACGAACTAGATAGGGCTGAGGATATGGGTACATGTACAAACCTCCTTTATTGGACTCATTGTTATCATATGGTGAAAAAGTATGGATGAGCGAGTACAAGAAAGGATATATGAGAAAATAGGCAATTATAGGTTACAGGTGCTGAAGGGTGAATACTGTAATTTCAGGCCTGGACAAAAAACGAAATGGAACACGTGTCCTTCCAAGACCGCGATTTACATAAAGGAGTAATTCTTGAATATGATAAAATCCCTCAATGTAATGTTTTGCTAGTGCTGGGGTAATGATCGCTCCTAAAAAGGGAAGTTGTACTTGTCCACCATGACTATGTCCAGAAAGTTGGAGGTTTACTGGGAAGTTTGCAATTTTAGGTGCTATATCAGGTTCATGTACGAGCACAATTGTATATAGCTCTTTTTGCACATGGTGTAATGTTTCCTCGATTTCTGGTTTGCCAAGAAGCATGTCATCGATTCCGAAAATAGAAATTTCACTATTATCGAATAAACGAATACGTTTTTCGGTATTTTGTAATACTTCAAAACCTGCATCACTCATAATTTGACTATAGTATTCGGTTCCATACCCACCATGATCATGGTTTCCATAGATTGCAAATTTACCAAAGGGTGCACGAATATTTCGCAAAATTGAAGAAACAAAAGGAGTTTCGCTATATGTTTGGTAGTCATCGATTAAATCACCAGTAAAAAGGACAATATCAGGCGCAGCACTATTTATTTTTGAAACGATTGTTGAAAGGTGTTGGAGAGAAAAATAGTACCCTAAATGTAAATCACTAAATTGGACGATTTTCATACCGTGAAAGTTTTTGGGAATAAGTGGAGAACGAAGGGTGTGATGTGTGAAAGAAAGAAAGTTCGGCTCTATATATTTTGCATAGTAATAGCCGAGACCAGCTGTAATACAAGTATAGAGACAAGTGCGTATTCCTGTTTTTATAAAGTTTCTTCTCGTTATTTGTTTCATAGGAATATGAGCGAACCTATAGTATACAAAAGGAAGTTTATAAGATATACAGGCATTATAGGTCACTTGGCTCTCCTTTCCGTTTATTTCTTGTTCTAGAATTATATTTTGAGATATCGAAAAGTAGTATATATAAATACAAATTGAAAAACCGACAAAAAACCTAATCTTTAGGTGGGAGAGAGCATCCGGCCATGCATAGAAGCAGTCAGATTTTTTTCCTGCCCCATGCTAAGTGAAAACAAAGAGAGAAAACAAGTGCGGATCACTTTTTGTTCTGCATAGCAGTGGATTATATGTCGAAAAATCAAAATGGATTTATAGAGATTATAAGAAATATGGCAATGAAAGTGATTTACTTATCTAAAGATATCAGAAAAATTTAAAAATATAAAGATTTCTATGAAATAAAGTGGTAAAATGAATATGTATTCATTTTTGGGGAGGGGAAACTTTGAAAGAAAAAGTAGCGATTATAACAGGTGGTTCAAGCGGAATGGGAAAAGGGATGGCAGCTCGTTTTGCAAAGGAAGGAGCACGCGTTGTTATTACAGGGCGTACACAAGAAAAGCTGGAAGAAGCGAAAAAAGAGATTGAGCAATTTTCAGGACAAGTATTGACAGTACAAATGGATGTTCGAAGTATAGAAGATATAAAAAATATGATTGAATATGTTGATGAAAAATTTGGACGCATTGATATTTTAGTAAATAATGCAGCAGGTAATTTTATTTGTCCTGCAGAAGATTTATCGATTAATGGTTGGAATGCGGTTATTAATATTGTGCTTAACGGAACTTTTTATTGTAGTCAAGCAGTAGGGAAGTATTGGATTGAGAAGGGCATAAAAGGAAATATCATTAATATGGTAGCAACGTATGCATGGGATGCAGGACCGGGTGTCATTCATTCTGCTGCGGCGAAAGCAGGTGTGTTGGCAATGACAAAAACGCTCGCTGTTGAGTGGGGGCGTAAATATGGTATTCGCGTCAATGCAATTGCTCCTGGACCAATTGAACGAACAGGTGGTGCGGATAAATTATGGATTTCAGAAGAGGCAGCCAATCGTACACTGCAAAGCGTCCCGCTTGGTCGGCTTGGTACGCCAGAAGAAATTGCGGGTTTAGCTTTTTATTTATGCTCTGATGAGGCAGCATACATAAATGGAACGTGTATGACAATGGATGGTGGACAGCATTTGCATCAGTATCCATTTTAAAGGGATTATATAAAGTGAAACGTGGTACTGCCCATGAATGCGAGGTAAAATGTGACGGATTTGTGACATATGAAAGAAAAGTGTTTACAATAGGTTTTTTATAAGGTATATTTAAGACCTCTTTTTTCTTCATAGTAGAATTGCTAATTCCCCTTAGCATTTTACCCCTCTAATCCCTTCAGGAAAACTGAAGGGATTTTTTATTATTTTTCTATACATACGGTGTTATAATTTTTGAAAAGTAAAGGGAGGGAAACATTTTGGTAGATGCATTAGATGTGATGAGTAATTTAGATAAAGTCCTTCCTTATTATCAAGCTATTTTTAGTGCTGATGAGCATACAGTAATTGGATATGAGGTAGTAGGACGTATCCAAACGGAAGAAGGGATACAAAGTCTTTCTTCTTTTTTTCATGATGATTCCATTCCAGGTGAATTTCAACTAGAGGTGGATAATGTCATAGTAGAAAAAGCATTAGAACGTTACTTGGAAACAGATCAAAAATTTTTATTGTTTATACATCGGGGTGCGAACATATTAATGAATGATGAAGATGAAAGTTTACTTCATTTGCTATTAATGTATGAAAAAAAAGGATTGAATTTAGGGAATATCGTTTTAGAAATAACAGAGCATGATTGTAAGGAAGATATAGAACAATTTAATCACTTACTTATGTATTACCGTACATATGGCATTCAAATTTCAATTAATAAAGTAGGGACAGGTACGAGTAATCTAGAACGAATTAGTGTGCTGGCACCTGATATTTTAAAGGTGGACTTAACGAATTTAAGACAAACTGCACTTTTACAATCTTATCAAGATATTTTATATTCTTTGTCTTTATTAGCGAGAAGAATTGGTGCGACATTATTATATGAAGAAATTGATGCTTTTTACCAACTGCAATACGCTTGGAAAAATGGTGGAAGATATTATCAAGGGAATTATTTAAAAAAATGTTTACCTGATTTTATTGAAGCGGATATTTTAAAAGAACGTCTGGGTAATGAATGTCATCAATTTATTCAACATGAAAAGAAAAAACTACAAAAAATTTATCAATTAACGGAAACATTGCGTGATCAAGTTGGGAATGTTTTATCTAAGCAGAAAAAGAATGAAGACGTTAATAATTGGTTATTGCATTTTAGTCAACATGTATCGCATTATAGTTTTCGAATCTTTATTTGTAATGAAGACGGCTTTCAGCAATCAGGAAACATTATGAAAAAAGATGGTGAATGGATTGTTATGCCAGAGTATTATATGAAAAATTGGAGCTGGCGTCCGTATTTTTTAGAAAATATAATGAAAATGAGATTTGAAAATAAAGCAAGACTCTCTGATTTATATGCAGATATAGAAACAGGAGAGATGGTACGAACGTTTTCCTTTCCAATTGATGATGAACATTTTTTATTTATTGATTTGTCCTATGAATTTTTATACGAAGAAGATGTTTTATTTTAATGCACGAAGCAATTCGTGCATTTTTTTGTTTGTTTTTAGCATAAATTGGTAATAGTGAAAAAGATGGCAAAAATGCTGTCTATCATTGTAAAGATTTTACGAACGAAACCATCCCTTTCTTTACATAATCATTGTTACAATGAATACTACAAAGACAAGCTCTGTTAAAGGAAGGTGAAAAAATGAGGAAATATGGAATTTGGTTTGTTCTATTTTTATGTGTTGCCTTTCTAGTTGGGTATAGTGTTACAACGGTTCTTGGTAAAGAAGAAATAAAAGTGGATCGAAAAGAAGTGTTTACAACCATTCAAAAGGGATATGAGGTACAATTTTCAATTCGTGGGAAGCATTTATCAATGGGGAAGATGTATGATGTACTATCACCTTATTTTACAAATAACTTTCTTCAAGTCTTTACAGATGAAAATAGTAACGGTGACAAACAAAGCGGTGAACATTTACTTCCTACAAAAGAAGCTCCTTTTTCTTTTACTTCTCAAACAAAGTTAGCATTTGACGAAGAACATGGGCTTTTATACGTATATGAATGGGTGAAAAATGAACAATATCAAATTATTACGTTGCAAAAGGAAGAAGGAAAATGGAAATTAGCTGGTTATCATGAGAGTCAGGAGCTTTTAATAGAAATGAAAAAATTACAAGAGTTGAAAGAAAAGGAATAGGTGAATCATTGCCTATTCCTTTTCTAGATTTAGTAACTGTTGTAATTTTTCAATTTGAAAACCAGAGACAACTTCCCCATCAATGACAACGGTTGGAGTTGAGTATGAGTTATAGTCATATAAAAGACGGTTGCGAGCAGCGCTATCCTTTTTGACATCAAATTCCTTGTATGTTATATTGTTGTGTTTTAAGAATTCTTTTACAATGGTACATGGTGGGCAATCTGGTTGTGTATAAACCTCTATTTTTTTCATTATAAATCCTCCTCTTTTTCTGCTTTTTATTATATTCCGCAGCTACAAAAACCGCAATAAAGGAAGAAAAAAGATTTCCTTTTTGCTTTTTACTTCTTTTTTCGACAAATTTTAGTTGAGTTTCTCGTCAAGAAGCTTTATCCTAGAGTGTGGAACATTTTTTCTGTTATGACGGATAGAATGAGTATAGCTGTAAAACCTATTGATAGGAAGATTAGAGAAAGGGGAGATTTCATGTCTCTACTCCAAGGAATTTTAACTCGACTTGTTAGTCTACAAGAACAAGCTGAAAGCGGTGAAGTAGCACAACGCTATTTTGAAGTGAACGGTGAACGCAAATGTAGCGTGAAATTTTTCGATAAAAGTGAAATGTATGAGTTAGAAGTGTATCAGCAAGGCGAAAAGCCACAAGTGTATCAATTCGATAATATTGATATGGTTGCAATTGAGATCTACGATATTATTTCTTGATACATACAAAAAAGGTACCGCGAGAAGCGGTACCTTTTTTGGTGATTTTAATAATAACTTCATTCTTCATTAATGGGTAGTAAGAGGATAAGGAATTAAAGAAGATATGTGGAGATAACGATCTGTAAAAGCTTAATGGAAGTTTCACTTTATATGTATAAGATTTTTTGGTTCTTCCTACACTGGTATTAAAAGTTTGAAGGGAATGTGGAGTGTGGAACGATTACCAATTGTTGTTTGTCCAAAATGTCATATGTCATTTGAAATTGATCGTGTGCTAACAGCTCAGTCTAATCAGAATGTAATTTATACTTGTCCAGCATGTAAGTATTCCATCCGAAATATAGAAACAAGTAAAGGATAATAAAGTCATATTTTCCTCTTTTGTCCCATACAATGAGAATGCAAAAAGTCTGTCTAATCGAAGGGACGTGACTATGTGGACGGTGAGCATCCATTTTATAATGTATCAGAGAGGAATATGAATTTTGAAACGGTGTTCTCACGCATCTGTAATTTTATTAAAAGAGATCCACGCAATTTATATCGACTGTCTATTGGAACTGATTCACAAGCACATCAAAAATATACTCGTTTTATTACGGCAGTGCACATTCATCGTGTTGGGAAAGGAGCATGGGGATGTTTAAAACATAAAGCAGTACATAAAAGACCACCTACCTTACGTGAGAAAATATATTTAGAAACACAGTTTAGTCAAGAAGTCGCCTGTTTGTTTACACCGGAACATATAAGGCGGGTATGGGAGATTTTACATCCATACGCTCATGAAGGAGCTGGATTTGTAATGGAAATTCACTTGGATATAGGAAATGATGGATTAACAAAAGAATTTATTTCGGATATGACAATGAAGGTGAAGGCGATGGGGCTGACTGCAAAAATTAAACCTGATGCTTATGCAGCTTTTAGTTATGCAAATCGATATACAAAGTAAAAAACTGAATTTTTATCTATTAAACTAAGCAGATATTTTATATAATAAATAATAAGAAAAAAGCATAAGGAGAGGAGTATATGCAGACGAAAGTTACTTTAACAAACGAAGAAAAAAGCTTGCTGTTAGATATTTTATTTCGTCAAAACTACGCTACTGAAATTCTAGCTGTTGAGCTTACAGATATTGAAATTGGTTTAAAAAAAGCGGATATTTCCCAATATAGAAGAATTACAAGGTTGTTTAATCGATTAAAAAATGAAGGATACTAAGAGCTACCATAAAGGTAGTCTTTTTTTTGTGTTCTATGGTAAAATGAACTGTGTATCATTATTTTTTGTTGTAATAAATAAGGACAAAATAATAATATGAAAACGCTATCATAAGATATGAGTAGAAATGGGAAATAAAGTGAAACTTTTAGCCGTGGATATGATTAACTTCGAACAGTAAGGTTCTTATGAATAGTCTATTGGAGATCATGTTAGCAGGAAAAAGGGAGAAAAAGTGGGGGATATAAAATGATTAGTATTCCGAAAGATGAGTTTCAACAAGTTCTTGTAAAGGATTTAATGATTTCATCAGAAAAAGTTGCACATGTTCAAATTGGAAATAGCTTAGAACATGCTTTACTTGTTCTTGTAAAGTCTGGATATTCTGCAATTCCTGTTTTAGATCCCATGTATAAATTGCATGGATTAATAAGTACTGCGATGATTTTGGATGGTATTTTAGGGTTAGAACGCATTGAATTTGAAAAGCTTGAGGATATGAAAGTGGAGAATGTAATGAAAAAGGACATTCCGAATCTTGGACTTGAAGATTCATTTGCTAAAGCGTTAGAAATGACAATTGATCATCCATTTATTTGTGCTGTAAACAATGACGGGTACTTTGAAGGAATTTTAACAAGGCGTGCTATTTTAAAATTGTTGAACAAAAAAGTAAGACAGTATAATCGATAAAGAAGGGTAAGCGACTTCGAATAAAAAAGAAGTCGCTTTTTTATCATGCGTCTCTTTTCCATTGTGTATAGGGAACAGCGTCAACAAGTATAAAAGGTTAAGTGAAATGCCAATTTATCCAAGCTTCTTAAAAATAAAAATTAAATATCGCATGTTAGAGAATAGTGCAACATATATATTGAGGTTAGATGGTTACATGTAAGATAAGGAAAGAGGGAGAAAGTTGCAAATTGATGATTTTCAAATGATGGTTGTTTTAGCACAGGAATCCAATATGAGAAAAGCTGCGGAGCGCTTATTCGTTTCACAACCTGCACTCAGTCAACGATTACAATCAATGGAAAAACAGTGGGGAATGAAATTTTTTATCCGTTCTCAAAAAGGCCTGACAATTACACCAGAAGGGGAAAAAGTGGCCAATTATGCGAAAGATATGTTGCAAAGGGAAGAGGCAATTAAAAGTGAATTAGCAATCTATCGTACGGAAACATATGGGACATTAAAGATAGCTGTGGCATCTGTGATTGGACAATATTGGTTACCACCTGTTTTAAAGCGGTTTGTACAAAAATATCCATTTGTTAAAATTTCCCTTTTCACAGGATGGAGTAGTGAAGTACAGAAGCAATTTTATGAAGGGGATGTTCATGTAGCTATACTACGAGGGAAACAAGAATATAAAGGGTATAAACAGCAATTATTTGAGGATGAGCTGTATTTAGTTGACACAGAAATTAAAGATATTTCTATGTTGAAAGATACAAACAGACCGTTTATACAATTTAAAAGCGATTCCACATACTATGGACAAATACAAAATTGGTGGTATAGTTTATTTTCTAATCCTCCTAAACGAACGATTGTAGTTGATCAAATTGAAACATGTAAGCAGCTCGTTTTAAATGGAATTGGTTATGCACTGTTGCCTTCTACTGTGTTAAAAGAAGTAAGAGAAAAGACATATAAAACGCCTGTTAAATTGACTCGAGAAACGTGGTTATTGACAAGCGATTCTGCAAGGCAACTTAAGCAAGTGCAAGCATTTTTAGATATTATAGAAGAAATTCAAATGGGAAAATAAGATTATTGTCTTGCTAGTAGCTCTTTCGTTTGGTAGAGTAACATTATAAATGGATTTAGGAGGCAACAAGCATGAAAATGATGGATGCAAACGAAATTATTTCGTTTATTCAAAAAAGCGAGAAGAAAACTCCTGTAAAGGTATACATAAAAGGGGATTTAAAAGAAGTAACATTCCCTGAAACAGTACAAGCATTTGTAAATAAAAAAGCTGGTGTTTTATTTGGAGAGTGGTCTGAGATTAAGACAATTCTTGAAGACAATAAAAAGCACGTTGTAGATTACGTTGTTGAAAACGACCGTCGTAATTCTGCTATTCCAATGCTTGATTTAAAAGGTATTAAAGCTCGTATTGAACCAGGTGCAATTATTCGTGACCATGTTGAGATCGGTGATAATGCAGTTATTATGATGAATGCAACGATTAATATCGGTGCAGTAATCGGTGAAGGTTCAATGATTGATATGAATGCAGTGCTTGGCGGACGTGCTACAGTAGGTAAAAACTGTCACGTTGGTGCTGGGGCAGTACTTGCAGGTGTAATTGAACCACCTTCTGCAAAACCAGTTATCGTTGAAGATGACGTTGTAATTGGTGCAAATGTAGTTGTCCTAGAAGGTGTTACAGTTGGTAAAGGCGCGGTTGTTGCAGCAGGTGCAGTTGTAACGGAAGATGTACCCCCATATACAGTGGTTGCAGGAACACCAGCTCGTGTTATTAAAGAAATTGATGAGAAGACAAAAGCAAAAACAGAAATTAAACAAGAACTTCGTCAATTAAACCCAGAAAAATAAAGAACAAAAGCGTAAGGGCAAATAAGCTCTTACGCTTTTTATAAAGTGAAACTTTTACGGGCAGTTGATCACCCACCTAACTTCTTTGCTTTTGCTGAATTTTGAGTTGGAGGTCTTACTGCCCGCGAATAGCGAGATAAATGGTGGTGGAGACATGACAGTCAGTAAATTTGTACAAATTCGTAGGGATTTACATAAGATTCCGGAGTTAGGATTTAAGGAATGGAAAACACAACAATATATTTTAGATTATATTTATACTCTTCCTAAGGAATATATTGAAGTTAAAACATGGAAAACGGGCGTAATCGTTAAAGTGAATGGCAGAAATCCAAAGAAAACGATTGGTTATCGTGCAGATATTGATGGTTTACCGATTTCAGAGGAAACTGGGTATGAATTCGCTTCTATTCATGAAGGAATGATGCATGCATGTGGTCATGATGTGCATGCTACAATCGGATTAGGACTCTTAACAGCGGTTGTAAATGACAGGATAGATGATAACCTTGTAGTTATTTTTCAACCAGCGGAGGAAGGACCAGGTGGCGCTTTACCTATGTTAGGAAGCGAAGAACTACAAGCGTGGAAGCCTGATATCATTCTGGGTCTTCATATCGCACCAGAGTATCCAGTGGGGACAATCGCAACAAAAGAAGGATTACTATTTGCAAATACATCGGAACTATATATTGATTTAAAAGGAAAAGGTGGACATGCAGCATATCCACATACTGCGAATGATATGATCGTTGCGGCAAGTCATCTTGTTACACAGCTTCAATCGGTTGTTAGTCGTAATGTGAATCCACTTGATAGTGCGGTTATTACAATTGGTAAAATTACAGGTGGTACAGTCCAAAACATTATTGCAGAAAAGTCTCGCCTAGAAGGGACAATTCGAACACTATCAGTTGAATCGATGAGACGAGTGAAGAGCAGAATAGAAGCGATTGTCACAGGTATCGAAGCAGCATTTCAATGTGAAGCTGTTATTGATTATGGAGCAATGTATCATCAAGTATATAATCGTGAAGAGTTAACGCAAGAGTTTATGATGTTTGCATCTGAGCAAACGAATATGAATGTTGTTACATGTACAGAGGCGATGACAGGAGAAGATTTCGGGTATATGCTTCGTGATATCCCGGGATTTATGTTTTGGCTTGGGGTAGACTCAGAATATGGTTTACATCATGCAAAGCTACAACCGAAAGAAGAGGTAATCGAACAAACCATTTCGTTTTTAAATCAATATGTAAAATGGAAAGGGAACAGGGGTTAAAGCCTGTTCTTTTTATGTGGAAAATTATAATTTATGATGCATTTTTTTTGTAATTCTAACACAATACTTTATAATGGTAGGTGGAGGAACAAGTTGTTAGTAAGTTATTTTATAATAATTATCAAATAAAATTGACTAAAAACTAATTCCTCTTATATAATACAAGAGTAGACAATATATGATAAAAAATTTACGGAGGTTGATACATATGGCAGAACGTATGGTAGCAAAACAAGCGCCACGATTTGAAATGGACGCTGTTATGCCAAACAAAGAATTTGGTAAAGTAAGTCTTGAAGAGGTTATGAAACAGGACAAATGGACGGTACTTTTCTTCTATCCAATGGACTTCACTTTCGTATGTCCAACAGAAATTATCGCACTTTCTGATCGTTATGATGAGTTCGAAGATTTAGATGCAGAAGTAATTGGTGTATCTACTGATACAATTCACACTCACTTAGCTTGGATTAACACTGACCGTACGAAAAACGGTTTAGGTGAATTAAAATACCCTCTAGCTGCTGATACAAACCATGTAGTATCTCGTGACTACGGTGTATTACTTGAAGAAGAAGGTATCGCACTTCGTGGTTTATTCATCATTAGCCCAGAAGGCGAATTAATGTACCAAGTTGTACATCACAACAACATTGGCCGTGAAGTTGACGAAGTAATTCGTGTTCTTCAAGCTCTTCAAACTGGTGGACTTTGCCCAGCAAACTGGAAACCAGGTCAAGCAACTTTAAACGTTTAATTTTATTGTGAAATATAGGAGGGTCTAACAATATTTTGTTAGGCCTTTCTCTACATTCGTAAGGGGGGAAAATCATGAAATTACGTCAACCAATGCCTTCTTTAGACGGCGCAACAACAGTGTTAAATGGAGAAGTAGTACGTGAATCACTAATTGGCGAAAAGCCAACACTTATTCATTTCTGGTCAGTTAGTTGTCACTTATGTAAAGAAGCAATGCCAGATATTAATAAATTCCGTGATGAATATAAAGAGCAGTTAAATGTTGTTGCAGTTCATATGCCACGTTCAGAAGAAGATTTAAATCTTGAGCAAGTGGAAGCAGTTGCAAAAGAGCACGGAATATCCCAACCAATTTTGGTGGATAACCAACACAAGATTGCCGATGCATTTGAAAATCAATATGTACCAGCTTATTATGTATTTGATAAAAATGGTGTGCTTCGTCATTTCCAAGCAGGTGGAAGTGGAATGAAAATGCTAACAAAACGAGTAAATCGTGTGTTAGATGAAGCGGAAAAAGAAGCTGAATAAGATGGGAAGCTTTCTCTTTACATGCTAGATGGCTTGGAAGGAGAAGTTTCTTTTGATATGTGCAAAGCCTCCTTTTCATTAGGAGGTTTTTGTTTTATTACGCTATTCATGGGTGGTAAGAACTCCACCTCAACATGCAGCGAAAGTAATGAAGTTAGGTGGGGGGAAGCAACCTCCATTGATTAAAATTTCACTTTATAAATAGTAGGATAAATGAGAAATGGGACTTGTACATACTAATTTAGAAATAAAAATCTTACTGAAGGAAATGGAACTGTATGTTTTAGTTTACTTTTTATGCGATAAATGTGTAAAATCAATGTGATATATAGAAAAAAGGGTGGGGAATCAGGTGCAGATTGGCAGTGCAATCTTGTGTTTCTTTTTATACGCATATGTTATTATTGCAGCAGTTTATTTCGGGATAAGTTTTTACGCATATCGCTTAACGAATAAACGCGGATATGAAGAAACATATAAATGGGTGAAAGGTTATTTATCACCAGTATTAGAGATTATGAATGGATTCGTTCTTTTTTTATTTATTGGTCTAATTGCCTTTTCGACAAGTCTAGTTGGAAATAAGACAACATTATTTGTAATTGGTGTCACTATTTTTATGCTTTTAGGAATTCGAATAGGAAATGCTGTGTTTTGGAATGAAAGGAAAATTGACGGATGGACAGGTATGCTGATTCCAAGTATGTTAGCAGCTATTGTTACGAATATAGAACATGAATATAATCAGTTACATTTTTGGTTAATCATCGTATTAACAATTCTTTCTGTCCTGTATATAAGTACAGCATTTTTAACGTATTGCGCAAATGAAAAAGGTGATTTTAATGGGATTCGATTTTTTCGGAGTCGAGCGTTATTTTGGAGTGTTCCCACGATGTTAGTCATTGGAATCATTGCACTTGTTGTAAATGGATATAACTTTGCAGGATGGCAAGTGTTTTTAGAGACCTGGTGGATATTTATTATTTCATTTTGTGCATTTTTAGGAGCAACTCATTATTTATTTCATCAACAGCATTATAAATGGGCGCTCTTATTTGCTTTTACACAGCTCTTATTTGCCTTTTTTGGTCAAGAAACATTATTATTTGTGTTTCAAACGTTTAGTTCGTTTGGAAATATATTTGTTTTTGGTATGCTCATTTGTATTATTGCATTTTATTTGCAGCAGTATTTCTATATACAAAAGCAAAAATAAGTATACGTTGATTGCTAGTCTTTGTGGCGAATATAAAGTATGCTACAATAAAAGTAGACAGGACTTGATGTTATTGGAGGAATTCATGTGAGTGAGAAAGAGAAAGAATTTGCTGTCATCGGACTTGGACGTTTTGGAGGCAGTATTTGTCGTGAATTAGCTCAATTAGGTATGGAAGTAATGGCAATTGATTCTGATGAAGACAAGATAAATGAATTTGCAAATATTGCTTCGCATGCAGTGATTGCAGATTCAACAGATGAAATGGTCTTAAAGAGCCTTGGAATTCGCAATTTCGATCATGTAGTTGTTGCGATTGGTGACAATTTAAATGCGAGTATTTTAACGACTCTTATTTTAAAAGAATTAGGCGTGAAAAATATTACTGTTAAGGCTCAAAATGATTATCATGAAAAAGTGTTAACTAAAATAGGAGCAGATCATATTGTCCATCCTGAACGCGATATGGGAAAACGAATTGCGAATAATATTGCTTCAAGTAACGTATTAGATTACTTAGAGCTTTCAGATGAGCATAGTATTGTAGAAATTATCGCAAATAAAAAAATTGATGGCCACTCTTTAATTGAACTAGATATTCGTGCGAAGTTTGGATTAAACATTGTGGCAATTAAGCGAGGGAAGGAAGTTATTGTTTCTCCTCGAGCTACAGAAAATATTCAATCAGGAGATATTTTAATTGTAATTGGTCATGATGATGAAGTGAATCGTTTTAAGCACTTCTTACGATAGGATATAATGTGAAATAAAAAAGGACAATGCTCGCAAGCATTGTCCTTTTTTTATATTTCCATAATGATTGGTAAAATCATTGGACGGCGTTTGGTTTTTTCATACAAGAATGGTGCTAATGTATCTGTAATCTCATTTTTAATTTCAGACCATTGTGTTGTCTTTCGCTCCATTACTTTTTCTAAATGAGTAGTAATTAAAGTTTGTGCATCGTTGATTAAATCGCTACTCTCACGCATATAAACGAATCCACGAGAGATAATATCAGGTCCTGCTGCAACTTTAAATTCTTTCATATCAATGCTGACAACTACGATAACAAGTCCTTCTTCAGAAAGAATACGACGGTCGCGTAGTACAATGTTACCAATATCACCAATGCCGTTTCCATCAATATAAACAGAGCCGGATGGGATTTTTCCAGCAACGTTTGCTTCATCTGAACGTAAGGCAAGAACATCACCATTGTCCATAATGAAGCAATTTTCTTCTGGAATACCACAATCGTTTGCCAATTTCATATGCATACGTTGCATGCGAAATTCACCATGAATTGGCATAAAGTATTTAGGTTTAATGAGACGTAGCATTAACTTCTGTTCTTCTTGTCCACCATGTCCACTTGTGTGAATGTTTGAAAGTTTACCATGAATAACATCAGCACCAGCACGGTATAACATATTAATTGTACGGCTTACGCTAACTGTATTCCCTGGAATTGGTGAAGAAGAGAAAACAACTGTATCACCAGGGATAATTTGAATTTGACGATGTGTACCGTTAGCAATACGAGAGAGTGCTGCCATTGGTTCCCCTTGACTACCTGTGCATAAAATAACAACTTTATTAGCTGGTAGGCGATTTAGTTGAGACGCTTCTATAAATGTATCTTTTGGACAGCGAATATAACCAAGATTATGACCAATCTCAATTGCTGCTTCCATGCTTCGGCCAAATACAGCTACTTTACGATTGTTTTCAACAGCAGCTTCTACAACTTGTTGTAAACGATGAATATTGGACGCGAAGGTTGCAAAGATAATACGTCCTTCCACTTTGCGGAAAATATCTTGAATGCTATCACCGACGCGGCGTTCAGACATTGTAAAGTTAGGTACTTCACTATTGGTACTATCAGATAAGAGACAAAGGACACCATCTTTACCGATTTCTGCCATTTTTGTCAAATCTGCTGGTTCCCCTACTGGTGTGAAATCAAATTTAAAGTCTCCCGTATGAACAATTTGCCCTTGCGGTGTTTTCACAACAACTCCATATGAATCTGGAATACTGTGCGTCGTACGGAAGAAGGAAACAGATGTCTTTTTGAATTTAATAACATCGTCTTCTTGAATTTCGTAAAGTTTTGCTTTACGAAGTAATCCGTGCTCTTCTAACTTGTTTTTAATTAAGGCGATTGCCAATTTCCCACCATAAATTGGGATGTTCACTTGGCGTAATAAATAAGGGATTCCACCGATATGATCTTCGTGACCATGTGTGATAAATAACCCTTTAATTTTATCTTCGTTTCGTACAAAATAAGTGTAATCAGGAATCACGTAATCGATTCCGAGAAGTTCGTCTTCTGGAAATTTAATTCCAGCATCAATTATAATAATTTCATCTTGAAATTGGACAGCATATGTATTTTTGCCGATTTCACCGAGTCCACCAAGAGCAAAAACGGCCGCCTGATCATTTTTTAGGAATTTCATAAATTATACGATCTCCGTTAATGTTAAATCAGCATTTTGCTTTTCGTATTCAAGATGAGCGCCAGTAACAGATTGGACAAACTCAATATTATATGCGAACTTTTGTAATTTTGTACGAACGTCTCTTTGAGATTCTGCTTCTAAATATAAAACTTTTGTATTTTCACGTACTGGAACCTCAGTCATTTTTTCTTGATAGAATACTTTAAAAATCATTGGGAAAACCTCTCCTTGTCTATGTTTTGCATTATCTGTTACCTATTATAAAGCAAATAGTCATGATTTTCATGTTTTTTCGAATGAGAATGAAGAAAAAGCCCGAAATGGGCACGATTTAAGCCATGGTCTTTTTACGGACTAAATCGTTTAAATATCGTTTTAACTTTTTCTTCAGCTTCTTCAGCATGATTACTCCTTCCTTTCCTTATTTCAAACATGCATACTTATTTTTTGTTTATCAGTAGTAACTCTTCATCTCTACATACTAGGAAATCATAGAAGAGAAATGAGGGAAGTGCTGTCCGGATAATTCAAGGGTTTTATTGGCTCGTGCAGATGTAATCTTATGTTACGTTTTTGGCTCTCACAGGCAGTATGCCCCTCAGTTATGAATATAGTATGAGATAGATTAGAAAAGAAAATTCATTCAAACAAACATCAATGTTCTTTTGATAGTATATGCATATTGTGCGAATAAGGTTAGGAAGTGAACGCTTTCTTCACAGATGTTTAATATGTTATACTTTTTTTTAGGATTTGAAAAGAAATAGTCAAGGTAGGAACATAGAAGGGCTAGAAAGGGTTTTGAAAATGAATGATAAAATCGTCTTTTTTGATATTGATGGAACATTACTAGATCATGATAAAAAAATTCTACAATCTACAAGAGAAGCCGTGCGTATGTTGCAAGAAAAAGGAGTACATGTGGCAATTGCGACAGGGCGTGCGCCTTTCATGTTTGAAGATATTCGTAATGAGCTTAATATTCATAATTATGTGAGTTTTAATGGCCAATATGTTGTATTTGAAGATGAGGTTATATTTAAAAATCCGCTACATCCTAATACGTTACATACATTTACAAGATTTGCAAAGCAAGAGGGATACCCGCTTGTTTATTTAGATCATAAGGATATGAAGGCAACAGTAGAATATCATGATTATGTAAAAGAAAGTTTCGGAAGTTTGCAGTTTGAACATCCAGTATATGAACCAGGTTTTTATGAAAATCGTGATATTTATCAAACGCTTCTTTTTTGCCAAGCAGGTGAAGAAGAAAAGTTTCTTCATGATTATCCAGATTTTCACTTTATTCGTTGGCATGCGTATTCGATGGACATTATCCCAAATGGTGGTTCAAAAGCAAAGGGAATTGAAAAGTTTATTGAGAAATTAGGATTTAAACGTGAACAGGTCTATGCTTTTGGAGACGGGTTAAATGATTTAGAGATGATTGAAGCGGTAGGAACAGGTATTGTGATGGGGAATGGTCATGAGGATTTGAAAAAACTTGCTAATTATGTGACGAAAGATGTTAGTGAAGATGGGATTCTTCACGGCTTACAGTGGGCTCATTTATTGTAACAAAAGAGTATGGGAACCATTTCATTATAAAAAAAGCAGGAGCTAAAGCTTCTGCTTTTTTGTTATTTTATCTTTCGAATGGTTTTGCATCATCAGGGGATGCAAAAGGGTTTTCTTGATTAATGTGGTCATAGAACATTACGCCGTTTAAATGATCAATTTCATGTTGAAATACAATCGCTGGTAACCCTTTTAAACGTAATTTTACTTCTTCACCATCGATAGTAGTCGCTTTAACTGTGATTCGTGTGTAACGCGGAACGTAGCCGGGAACTTCACGATCTACAGATAGGCACCCTTCGCCGCCCGATAAGTATGTACGTTCAACGGAGTGACTAATAATTTTTGGATTGAATAAAGCATAGCTGTATAATGTCTCATTTGTATCAGTAACATGAACAGCAATCATTCTTTTTGAAATGCCAATTTGTGGTGCAGCAATCCCGATTCCTGGACGTAAATTATATTTTTCAACCATTTCAGGGTGTTGACTGTTTATTACAAGTTCGATCATTTCTTTAAGAGTACGTATATCTTCTTCACTTGCTGGCAGAGGTACTTCTTCTGCTACTGCTCGTAGAATGGGATTTCCTTCACGAATTACATCATTCATTGTAAGCATTCACAATCTCTCCTTTCTCCTTTAGTCTACCAAAGGAGCTGAAAAAAGTCATGATAAAGTACATAGCCTCTATATATAATTGGGGCGAATTAAGAGTATGCTGGGTGCGGCACTTTCTTCATCAGAGTTCGTTTAGTAAAAAGAAAAGACGGCATAGCCGCCTGTTTCTTTCTATAGTTGTTTTGTTTTACATTAACGAATGCAAGCAGCACCAACGATAATTAAAAGGATAAACAATACAACGATTAAGGCAAAGCCGCGTCCGGATCCTCCTCCGCAAGAACCTCCATAGCCATAGGAAGGATATGAACAAGTTGGATAGCAATATGTGTATCCGTACATGAGATGACCTCCTTCATCATTTCCCGCTAACACTGCGGTTATTATAATGTATGGGAGAGTGATTAGGAGTGTATAGACATTCGCCTAGAAAAGGAAGAAGTGATTGCATATTTTTGTTGTAAAGAGAGAAAAACTAAGAAGAATTAATCGTTTACATATTATTCTACGATGAAAAGATGGTTAAAAAGGGAATAATATAACAGTAGGTTATTGCTTACTAATACAGATGTGAAAATGAAAACACCTATGTACAGTAGAAACCTCAATGTTATTCATAAAAAAAACGTAACCAAAGTAATTGACATCGTGATTAGAATAGTTGTAAACTAAAAAACGTGATCAAGATTGTATTAATATGTTTCTGAAAAAACATTAGTACAGATTGTTAGGTACACAAAATTATTCTCAACCGGCGAGGTTTCCTGTCGGTTTACATGGTTGCGTTTTCTTTCTAGCTAATTGCTAGTGAAAGCGTTTCAGAATATGGTTCAAGAGAGGAAGAGGTGAACGGAATGGGTACTAAAACAAAAAAGACCCTATTTAATGTTGATGAGCAAATGAAAGCTATCGCAGCTCAATTTGAAACATTACAAATTTTAAATGAAAAAGGCGAAGTTGTGAATGAAGCAGCAATGCCTGAATTAACTGATGATCAATTAAAAGAATTAATGCGCCGTATGGTGTATACTCGCGTACTAGATCAACGTTCTATTTCTTTAAACCGTCAAGGACGTTTAGGTTTCTACGCACCAACAGCTGGACAAGAAGCTTCTCAATTAGCAAGTCATTTCGCACTTGAAGCAGAAGACTTCATCTTACCAGGATATCGTGACGTTCCACAATTAGTATGGCATGGTTTACCATTATACCAAGCATTCTTATTCTCTCGTGGACACTTCATGGGTAACCAAATGCCTGAAAATGTAAATGCACTTGCTCCACAAATCATCATCGGTGCGCAAATCATCCAAACTGCTGGTGTTGCGTTAGGTATGAAATTACGTGGTAAAAAATCTGTTGCAATTACTTACACAGGTGACGGCGGCGCTTCTCAAGGTGACTTCTACGAAGGTATGAACTTTGCAGGTGCATTCAAAGCTCCAGCAATCTTCGTTGTTCAAAACAACCGTTATGCAATTTCTACTCCAGTAGAAAAACAATCTGCAGCAAAAACTGTAGCGCAAAAAGCAGTAGCAGCAGGTATTTACGGAATTCAAGTAGACGGTATGGACCCATTAGCTGTATACGCAGCAACTGCTTTTGCTCGTGAGCGCGCAGTAAATGGCGAAGGTCCTACTTTAATCGAGACTTTAACATTCCGTTATGGTCCACATACAATGGCTGGTGATGACCCAACTCGTTACCGTACAAAAGATATCGAAAACGAATGGGAACAAAAAGACCCAATCGTACGCTTCCGTGCATTCTTAGAAAACAAAGGCCTATGGTCTCAAGAAGTAGAAGAGAAAGTAATTGAAGAAGCTAAAGAAGATATCAAACAAGCAATTGCTAAGGCTGACCAAGCTCCAAAACAAAAAGTTACTGATTTAATGGAAATCATGTACGAAAAAATGCCTTACAACTTAGCTGAACAGTATGAAATTTACAAAGAAAAGGAGTCGAAGTAAGCCATGGCTCAAATGACAATGATTCAAGCAATCACTGATGCTTTACGCGTTGAAATGAAAAATGACCCTAACGTACTTGTGTTTGGTGAAGACGTTGGTGTAAACGGCGGTGTATTCCGTGCTACTGAAGGTTTACAAGCTGAATTCGGTGAAGACCGTGTAATGGATACTCCACTTGCAGAGTCTGGTATTGGTGGACTTGCAGTTGGACTTGCACTTGAAGGATTCCGTCCAGTTCCAGAAATCCAATTCTTCGGTTTCGTTTATGAAGTAATGGATTCAATTTCTGGTCAATTAGCTCGTATGCGTTACCGTTCTGGTGGACGTTGGACTGCTCCAGTAACAGTTCGTTCTCCATTCGGTGGTGGTGTTCATACTCCTGAACTACATGCTGATAGCTTAGAAGGATTAGTGGCTCAACAACCTGGTCTAAAAGTTGTTATTCCATCTACTCCATACGATGCAAAAGGTCTTTTAATCTCTGCGATTCGTGACAACGATCCAGTTATCTACTTAGAGCATATGAAATTGTACCGTTCATTCCGTCAAGATGTACCAGAAGGCGAATACACAATTGATTTAGGTAAAGCTGATATCAAACGTGAAGGTACAGATGTATCTGTTATCGCTTACGGTGCTATGGTTCACGCTGCATTAAAAGCTGCTGAAGAACTTGAAAAAGAAGGTATCTCTTTAGAGGTTGTTGACTTACGTACAGTTCAACCATTAGATATCGAAACAATCATTGCTTCTGTTGAAAAAACAGGCCGCGTAGTTGTTGTTCAAGAAGCTCAAAAACAAGCTGGTATTGCAGCAAACGTTGTAGCGGAAATTAACGACCGTGCAATCTTAAACTTAGAAGCTCCAGTTGTACGTGTTGCAGCTGCTGATACAGTATTCCCATTCTCTCAAGCTGAGAGCGTATGGTTACCAAACCATAAAGATATTGTTGAAGCTGTTAACAAAGTAATGAACTTCTAATTGTAGTTTTTCATGTGCAAAAGAGATCAGCACATGCTGATTTCTTTTGTGCTTATTCCATAATAATGATATGAATCAGGGGGCTGAATTCCGTGGCATTTGAATTTAAACTACCAGATATCGGTGAAGGTATCCACGAAGGTGAAATCGTAAAATGGTTTATTAAACCAGGCGATGAAGTAAACGAAGACGACGTACTTCTTGAAGTACAAAATGATAAAGCAGTTGTAGAGATCCCTTCTCCAGTTAAAGGTAAAGTACTTGAAGTACTTGTAGAAGAAGGTACAGTTGCAGTAGTAGGAGATACTTTAATTAAGTTTGATGCTCCTGGATACGAAAACCTTAAATTTAAAGGTGACGACCATGACGATGCTCCAAAAGCAGAGGAAGCAAAAGCAGAAGCTCCAGCAGCAGCTACTCCAGCTCCAGCAGCAGCTGAAGAAGTAGTAAACGAGCGCGTAATTGCTATGCCATCTGTACGTAAGTACGCTCGTGAAAAAGGTGTAGACATTCATAAAGTAGCTGGCTCTGGTAAAAATGGCCGCGTTGTAAAAGCTGACATCGATGCATTTGCAAATGGTGGACAAGCAGTAGTAGCAACTGAAGCTCCAGCAGTAGAAGCTCCAGCAGCAGCGAAAGAAGAAGCACCAAAAGCACAACCAATTCCAGCTGGTGAATACCCAGAAACTCGTGAGAAAATGAGCGGTATCCGTAAAGCAATTGCAAAAGCAATGGTTAACTCTAAACACACAGCTCCTCACGTAACATTAATGGATGAAATAGATGTAACAGAACTTGTTGCTCATCGTAAAAAGTTCAAAGCAGTTGCAGCTGACAAAGGTATTAAATTAACTTACCTTCCATACGTTGTAAAAGCTTTAACATCTGCATTACGTGAATTCCCAATGTTGAATACGGCTTTAGACGATGCTTCTCAAGAAATCGTTCATAAACATTACTTCAACATCGGTATCGCAGCTGATACAGACAAAGGTCTATTGGTACCAGTTGTTAAAGATACAGATCGTAAATCTATCTTCACAATCTCTAACGAGATCAATGAGCTTGCTGGTAAAGCACGTGACGGTCGTTTAGCTCCAGCAGAAATGAAAGGTGCTTCTTGCACAATCACAAACATTGGTTCTGCAGGTGGACAATGGTTCACTCCAGTTATTAATCACCCAGAAGTAGCAATCCTTGGTATTGGCCGTATCGCTGAGAAACCAGTTGTGAAAAACGGTGAAATCGTTGCAGCTCCAGTATTAGCATTATCTCTAAGCTTTGACCATCGTTTAATTGACGGCGCAACTGCTCAAAAAGCATTAAACCAAATTAAACGTTTATTGAACGACCCACAATTATTAGTAATGGAGGCGTAATAACAATGGTAGTAGGAGATTTCCCAATTGAATTAGATACAGTCGTTGTTGGTGCAGGTCCTGGTGGATATGTTGCAGCAATTCGTGCAGCACAATTAGGTCAAAAGGTAGCAATTATTGAAAAAGCTAACCTTGGTGGCGTATGCTTAAACGTTGGATGTATTCCTTCTAAAGCATTAATCAATGCAGGTCATCGTTATGAGAATGCAAAACATTCTGATGACATGGGTATCACTGCTGAGAACGTAACAGTTGATTTCACAAAAGTTCAAGAATGGAAAAACGGCGTAGTTAAGAAATTAACTGGCGGTGTTGAAGGCCTTCTTAAAGGTAACAAAGTTGAAATCATTCGCGGTGAAGCTTACTTCGTAGATGCTAACACATTACGTGTAATGACTGAAGATGCAGCTCAAACTTATACGTTTAAAAATGCTGTTCTTGCAACTGGTTCTACACCAATCGAAATTCCTGGATTCAAATATTCTAAACGCGTTATCAACTCTACAGGTGCTTTAAGCTTACCTGAAATTCCTAAAAAACTTGTTGTAATCGGCGGCGGTTATATCGGTATGGAATTAGGAACTGCATATGCTAACTTCGGTACTGAAGTTACTGTAGTAGAAGCTGGCGATGAAATTTTAGCTGGTTTCGAAAAAGCAATGAGCACAGTTGTTAAACGTGCTCTTCAGAAAAAAGGTAACGTAAACATCCATACAAAAGCTATGGCTAAAGGCGTTGAAGAAACTGAAAACGGCGTAAAAGTTAGCTTCGAAGTAAAAGGCGAAGTACAAACTGTAGAAGCTGATTATGTATTAGTAACTGTAGGTCGTCGTCCAAATACTCAAGAAATTGGTCTTGAGCAAGTTGGAATTAAAATGACTGACCGCGGTATCATCGAAATCGATGAGCAATGCCGTACAAACGTACCAAACATCTATGCAATCGGTGATATCGTTCCTGGACCACCATTAGCTCACAAAGCTTCTTACGAAGGTAAAGTAGCTGTGGAAGCAATTAGTGGACATGCATCAGCTATCGATTACATCGGAATTCCTGCAGTATGCTTCACTGATCCAGAATTAGCATCTGTTGGTTACACTAAAAAACAAGCTCAAGAAGCTGGAATGGAAGTAGCGGTTTCTAAATTCCCATTCGCTGCAAACGGTCGTGCGTTATCATTAAACAGCACAGACGGTTTCGTACAACTTGTAACACGTAAAGAAGATGGCCTTCTTGTAGGTGCACAAGTTGCAGGTGCAGGCGCTTCTGATATTATCTCTGAGATTGGTTTAGCTATCGAAGCTGGAATGACAGCTGAAGATATCGCTCAAACAATCCATGCTCACCCAACATTAGGTGAAATCACAATGGAAGCAGCGGAAGTTGCTCTTGGAATGCCAATTCACATTGTAAAATAATATGAAATAGATAAAAAACCACTTTCTAGATATTAGAAGGTGGTTTTTTATGTTAGGTAAGCCTTTTTAATCTTCATGCTAGAAGGAAATAAAGTTATTAGGATGAGATAGAGGATTGAATTGGGGGAAAGAATAATGTTATTAATAGAAGTTACATTTTATCTTCCCATTCGTAGATAGTAGTGTAGTAACGCACATCTAATGAAAGCAAAGAAGCTGTCAAGATAAGTGATCTATAAAATCCAAGTTCTCGAGGACTGAATGAAATTTCAGTGTACTATGGAGAAAATAAAAACAACAAATAAGAGGTGATTCTTCGTCATCTCTTATTTGTTGTTTTTTATTGTTCATTTTTAAATTGGTACATTTCTGGGCTTATACTAGAGTCATTATACAGGAATAGTATGACATCAGGATTTAATTCTTTTAGATCTTTTATTATATTTTTACTAGCTGCAAATCGTGGATCGATAAATGTTATTTGTTCAAAATGCTGAGCAAATAAGGGATATGTTGCATCAGCATAAGAATCTTTGATAACTACAGCATGTAATTTGTTTTTTGCTTTCGAATTTAAGATATTAATTTGTGCATAGTCATTTTGATAGACCATTGCATAAGTTGGTGCGGGTTGTTTTTTATCTATTGCAAAGAACTCTTTCATTGGCATTTTAGTCGATTGCTCAGATACAGGTCCGATATATACTGTATAATCATCCCATGCATTTGGATTTTGCTTTAATTGTACATAAGGGATTTGTTCAGGAGTTTTTATTAAATTATACAGTTGTTTATTCCAACTTCCAATAAAATCTCCATTAGGTTTTTCAGTAATGAATTTATAATTATCTCGATTTACTTTATCATCTTTATATATCTTTGAGTGATCAGATATATAATTCATTGCATATTCATATCCATAAAACGCACCTTTCATATTCCAATGATGGTCTGTTTTAAAGTATAAACTTTCTAACTGTTCACGGCTAAACTCTTTTTGGAAGAATGGCAGAACATCGATAACAGGAAAGTTTATATTATTTAATGCTTGTACAAGGTAATCGCGATGTTTTTGGTCATATCCACGATCTACGTATGGTGGATATCTATATGAAAATGTCGTTAGTTTACTTGGTGCTAACATAAAATAAAACTCAGTTTTTGGAAACTGATTTCTTAAATTATCTAATTCATTCACAGATTGCTTCATTTGTTCACGTTCATCAGTTTTTGTTGGTTCAGATAGAATAAAACCATCGTTTGCAACATATTTTTGATTTATAAATGTTCGGTTGAAGTGCATTTGTAAATTTGTATATATTTCAATAAAGAAATCTCGACCTGCAATATGATCTGTAAAGTGTAACTCGGTATCTTTGAAGTATTTTCCTGATTTTAAACCATCTTTAGTTAAGACAGGATCAATAGCTAGATCCCTATTTTCAAAATTAGAAAAGGTTTTTTTATCCAAGTAAATAATTTTTCCAGTCCATATACACATTCCGAAAATAACAATTAAAAATCCTGTAATTAATATACGGTTGTTTAAATTTTTCATAGCTACCCCTCCTTTAAAAGCGGAAGTAAATAAATGGATTATACGTTGCATTTGTTAAATACATCATAACGATTATTAGCACACTTAAATAATAAAGTGGAGATAAAATTACTATCCTTTTTGTTGAAAGCATAGTTTTCAACAAAGAAAAAATTGGAGCTGAAGTAACAATTGCCAGGAGAAAAATTCCCCAATAGTTCATGACATAGAAGTAACTCTTAATGTCAGTTAATGGTCCATTTATTCCAAACATTGTTTGGAGAAATTCAAAACAGTAAGCAAAATTATCAGCTCGGAAGAAAACCCATCCAATGATTACTAAAAACATAACGTATATATGTTGGACCGGGCGCCACATATTTTGCAACACTTTCTCAAAACCGGCTTTTTCTAAAGCAATGAGACATCCGTAATAAATTCCCCAAATCATAAAGGTCCAACTAGCTCCATGCCAAAAACCTGTTAGTGCCCATACGATAAAAAGATTACGATAGACTTTCCAGCTGGATACTCGGTTTCCTCCAAGTGGAATATAGACATAATCGCGGAACCACGAACCAAGTGAAATGTGCCAACGACGCCAGAATTCAGAAATAGATTTTGAAATATATGGATAATTGAAATTCTCTAGAAAATCAAATCCAAACATTTTTCCTAATCCAATTGCCATATCACTATACCCAGAAAAATCAAAATAAATTTGTAGTGTATAAGCGATAGCACCAATCCAAGCGGTAGAAACACTCATGGTTGCTGGATCCATGGCGAAAATTTCATCGGCAATAGCGCCTAATTGATTAGCGATTAACACTTTTTTCCCTAACCCGATGATAAAACGTCGAACTCCTTCAGAGAATTTATCGGCATCAACTGTTCGGGTATGTAGTTGATGAGAAATTGTATTATAACGAACGATTGGTCCAGCAACTAATTGAGGGAAAACAGTAAAGTACAATGCGAGATCAAAAATATTACGCTGCGCATCTACTTTCTTCTTATATATATCAATGATATAACTCATAGCGTGGAAAGTAAAAAAGGAAATACCAATCGGCAATGGAATCTTTTCTAATACAATGTTTGTATGAAACATTGTATTTATATTATCGATTAAGAAATTAGCATATTTAAAATAACCTAAAATAGCTGTGTTTATAATAATAGCTAAAGTTAAGAGCGTTTTTCTACTAAGTATAGTTGCTCTTTCTTTGGCAAGCCAAATACCAAACCAATAGTTTATAAAAATAGAAAAGAGCATGAGAAATACATATATTGGTTCTCCCCACGCATAAAATAATAAGCTAAATAATAGAAGAACAATATTTTGCAATTCTTTGCGAACAGTGTGATATACAAATAACACTGCAGGTAAAAACAAACATAAGAATAAGAGGTTACTAAATACCATTTATGTTAAGTCCTTTCTGTAAGTTTATAGGCAGTCAGTAAAATATTATATCACAATTAAAGAAATATAAAGAGTTTAATCTTACTATATTATCTGTTTAATGGGAGTTCTTTGCTCTCATATGTAAAATCTTTTTTAAAAGAAGAAGCATCCTAGCTGTCCTTTAGATTTAGGGCAGCTAGGATGCTTCTTACGTATATTATGTAATGATTTTTTGAAATGCCCATATATATTGTAATAAACTAGGACATATGAAAGGGGGCAACGACTTGAAAATATCACTTGTTTCGATCTTTCATTTTATTATATGGAGCGGGTTTTCATTAGTGTTATTATTATCAAATCGTGATAAAGCACATTACAAAGTATTACTTTTTTTTATATTTTTTTATTTAGCTTATGTTATTGCACATTTTATGTTGCACTCCAGAAAAGAGGCAGTTTGTTGCACCATTGGAAATAGTATGTTCTTTTTTTTCATTAAATATCTCTTTTTCACAGGTTAGCGTTTATAAAAATACATTGTTCTTCCATTAAATAACCTTAATTCACCTTCTAATTTCTTGGCTAAAAAACGGCAGAATTCATTCGCTTTTCCTTTATCTCCAAATGTGGCAGTAGAAGGTAAGGAGATTTGAACGAAAGCTTGCTCGTTTTCTATTCCAACCCCCACATAAATAGAAGTATATCGATCATGACTAGATTTTAGCTCAAGTGTAGTATCAGACGTATCAAGTATTTCGTATGGAAATGCCACGCTAGTATATGCATAGCTAACTTGCACACCGGTTTGGGAAGTAATTTCTTTATAATAACGAAAAAGTTGTTTTACATCTTCTAATGAGATAGCTTGTTGTTTAGATTTAGGTACAAGTTTAATAAATGCATGTTGCATAAAGATTTTCCTCCTGACGTAATATATATATTTATTTTAACACTGTTGTAAATTTTTTGACAATTAAAAAGGGATCATTCCTCGTTTTGTTTAATATATACAAGTAGAAAGTGTTGTAAAGAAAGGAGGGAGTAAATGTTTGAAAAATTGTATGATGAGCATGAAAGTGTGAAGGTACGATTTCTAGGATTTATGACACATGAGAACCGTTATGACTTTGGGGTCATTTATACAAATATGTTTTTTGGGAAACCTCTTGTCGTGTGCATGCAAACTGGGAGAGCGACTCTACTAGGACAAGATGATGTGGATAATGTTCAACATTTACAACAGGTCTTTAAATTACAATCGGAGGAGGAGGCGGATGATTTAGCACAGTTCTTTAAGTTTCTTGTACCACCTACTTCTTTACATGCTGAATATGAAGAATAAACAAAAGGGAACAGTCGTACTTATTAAGATATGACTGTTTTTTTGTTATTGTCTCATACTAATGTAAAATAAAATTTTTAATGTGTTATACTAAAAACCTATTGACGTAAAAAGTATAACATATTAAAATAAAGACAGAAAGTTAAGCGGTTACAAAAGTTTTTGGGATTATAAACTTAGGGGGAAATAAAAAATGGGAACAATCGTATGTCAAGATTGTGAAAGTACAATTGCACACTTCGAGGATGAGAAAGTAACGGTACTTTACGGGAAATGTGAATTTTGCGGATGTGATCACAAGGAGCATACAAAAGCCCAATAATATATAGGAATCTTGCAGCTGAAAAAGTTTTTAGGACCATAAACTTAGGGGGAAATGAAAAATGGGAACAATCGTATGTCAAGTTTGTGAAGGAACAATTGCACACTTTGAAGATGAAAAAACAACAGTACTTTATGGGAAATGTGGATCTCATTGTGAATGTGATCATAAAGAACATTCAAAAGCCCAGTAATATATAGGAAGTTTATGAATATAAAGATTTGAAACTATAAATGAAACTCAGGGGGAAATAAAAAATGGGAACAATTGTATGTCAAGCTTGTGAAGGAACAATCGCACACTTTGAAGATGAAAAAACAACAGTACTTTATGGGAAATGTGGATCTTGCGGATGTGATCACAAGGAGCATACAAAAGCCCAATAATTAAAAAGGCGCCTGCATCTGCAGGCGCCTTTTTTAATAGATTGTAGTTGTATGACCAACCGTTGCAACAATTGCATCGTCCCTGATGGGAATAAATTTGAGTGTTGTTTGTAGATTATTAACAGAAGTATGTTGACTCATAAGACGGCTATCTATTCGCGTAATAAAATCTGTTAAATATGCTGAGATAAAAGCATATGGAATTCTTCGTTCATTCAATAGGTAAATAATTTGTTCTTTTGTCTTTACTCCTACACCATGACCATAAAAAAAGAAATTGCCTAAATAAATGGCATTCTCTCCTTGCCACTCAACCGAAGCTGGATTTACTTGTGGGTTTTTAAAGTAAACAAGATCGCCAGGAACGATATCCCCACCGGTTTTTGTCACCAGTTTTAAATCTTGATCATAATCCCATGTATATAGTAGAAGGTTTGCGAATAAGTGATTAAAGATTTGGTCATCATATAGAGCTAAAAGTGCTTTGTAAAAAATAATAATCATTGCTGTTGCACATTCTGTTCCGTATTTTTTCCCGTTTTTAAAAATATCTCGTATCGCGACGGAGGGTGGTACATTTGGGAGTAGTTGAAACCCTCCCAGTGGTGTCCTTTGCCAAAATTCAGGGTTACAATAGGACTCTTGGAATGTACGGAATTGAAGTCCGCTTTGAAAGAGTTCTAAGGCAGATGTAATAATATAAATTCGTAAATTTAGATCGAAAATGAGTTCATCAGCCGTTCGGAATGCATATACTTCTTGATTTCCAGCCATAATGGCTAATATTTGTTGTTTCTCAGTAGCGAACGGTTCGTTTTCACTCGTGATATAAGGATGTACAATAGAACGACCAATCACAATCATAACTGTATCCCCACCTATACGTTACATTCTTTAGTATGGTATGAGTAAAAGAAAAAATGGTGAAAAAAAAGCCTATCAAATGATAGGCTTATATTCTTTAATAACGCGTAATGTTTGTAATGTCATGTCTTCGGGACCTTGTACTGGCAGACCCGCTTCTAAATTTTTATGAATGTAATCTAAGTTTTCTTGTGTAATAATTTCACCTGGAGTAAAGATTGGAATCCCTGGTGGATAAACCATTACAAAATCAGCTATAATGCGGCCAGCAGCATTTTCAAATGGGATGACCTCTGTCTCTGAATAAAAAGCATCTCGAGGAGAGAGGGCAAGTACAGGGATTTCTGGAATTTCAACTTGTACTTGAACACCTTTGTCCGCTCTATCTTTAAATGTAGTTGCTAGTTTTTGTAAGGCCTGGATGAGAATGTTGGTTTCATCCTCTGTATCCCCTAATGTAACGAGGCATAGAATGTTATATAAGTCCGAAAGCTCGACCTCAATGTTGTAATGTTCTCTTAACCATAATTCTGCCTCATGACCTGTAATCCCTAAATTTTTGACAGATACAATCAGTTTTGTTGGATCATAACTAAATGTTGCATCCGTACCTAACATTTCTTTACCAGGGCAGTATAGGTTTTCAATCTTATTTACAGTATTGCGGACATGTTCAGCTAACTGAATTGTTTTTGTGATTAATTCTTGTCCTTCAGTCGCAAGGCGTTTTCTGGCAACATCTAAAGAAGCCAATAGAATATAAGAAGTTGATGTTGTTGTAAGCATGCTAATAATAGATTGGACATGTTTTACATTCACAAGACCTTCTTTTACATTTAAAATAGAACTTTGTGTTAAGGATCCTCCTAATTTATGGACACTTGTTGCTGCCATATCTGCACCAGCTTGCATGGCTGACATCGGTAGTTCCTCATGAAAATGAATATGAACACCGTGAGCTTCATCTACTAGTACAGGTATATCGTAGGAATGAGCTAATTTTACAATTTGTTGTAAGTCTGCAGCAAATCCGAAATACGTTGGGTTAATAACAAGTAATCCTTTTGCATCTGAATGCTCCTCAAGTGCTTTTTTTACAGATTGAATCGTAATCCCGTGTGAAATACCGAGCTTCGGATCAATTTCAGGATGAATGAAAATTGGTTTTGCACCTGAGAAAATAATGGCTGACATTACAGATTTATGAACGTTTCGTGGTACAAGAATTTTATCACCTGGGCCACAAACGCTCATCACCATTGTCATAATTGCACCGCTTGTTCCCTGGACGGAAAAGAAAGTATGATCTGCACCGAACGCAGTCGCTGCTAAGTCTTGAGCCTCTTTAATCATACCTTTTGGATGATGTAAATCATCGAGCGGCGCGATATTAATTAAATCAATTGCTAATGCATTATGCCCAATAAATTCGCGAAACATAGGATCCATTCCTTGTCCTTTTTTATGACCTGGGATATGGAATTGAATTGGATTTCGCTTACTGTGCTCTACTAAAGCGGTAAACAATGGTGTTTTGTATTGGGACAATCTATACACCCCTTCTTCTTCGTAATATTTATTATGAATTGTTTTATGTTTATCTTGTTCAATAAGAAAGTTATTTCCCCTGTATAGTTATATAACCGTCTATAAGAACTTGAATTGTTCTACTTACCATTCAAAAATTTTGTCATGGAAGCTTCACTTTATTTTCAATAAAACAAAAGCATTATATCACCAATGATTATATATGTATAGGGAAAATTATTATTTTTATTATATGCATAATTAGTAGTAAGTTTATCCCATTATGTGTGAGTAATAAACGCTCGTCCTAGGCTTTAAAGAAAGCGAGAAGATATGTGGAATTTCAATAATAGAAGTTGCACTTTATCCTGCTGGTAGTCAGTCATATCTTTACGGCGAGATTTAGCGGAAGTAAAGAAGTTAGGTGAAGGGAAATAATACGTAAGGTTACATTTTTCAGGCGAATGAAGAGCTGTTTTTTAATTACCCTGTTATTTTTAATCTGGCAGGAGACAATTCCATAATAAAAGAGAAATAGTGTATAATGCAAAGTGGTTATAGCAAAGAAGGTTGGAAGTTTTATTTTTAAGGTAGCATAATGGTAGAAAATAAAAATGGATGAGGTGTACATATGGAATATCAATATCCACTTGATTATGATTGGTCAAATGATGAGATGATTGCAATCGTGACATTCTATGAGGCAATTGAAAAGGCGTATGAAAAAGGTATCGTTAGAGAAGAATTGATGAGATTATATCGTCGTTTTAAAGAAATTGTACCGTCGAAAGCAGAAGAGAAGAAAATTGATAAAGAGTTTCAAGAGATAAGTGGTTACTCTATATATCGGGCAATTCAAAAAGCGAAAGAAGTAGAAGAACAAAAGATTGTAAAAGTGTAAAAATATTTTGAAAATTAAAATTCAAAGTGCTATAATGGGATAACAACTAAAAACGGACAATGTACATTGTCCGTTTTCTACTATCGATTACAAATTTTATATAAAGGAAGGAGTGATTGCATCGTAGCTTCAACCTTTGTAAGAAATTGTTCATCAGTAAGTGTTGGAAATTCTTCTGGTGAGATGTGAATACCTACTAGTAACTCTGCTTTTTTTATAGTGGCTAAGCGTTCAATCATTTTTTGTAATTCATTTGCTTCAAGCATGTTATGCGGTTTTACACCTGGTTTAGTATGGTCAATGGACCAAACGAAGTCATTTGGTATATTTGTTTTTAAATCATTTAAATGTCCTAAGAAGGCATGAGCCGCTTCCACTTTCTGTGGACACTCATAGATTAAACCAAAGTATATGAAAGCGTGGGTTCCCCATAAACCGATTTGAAAATGTGGTAACATTTTATAACCGCGTTTATTTGTTGAAAAAGCAACCCAAGTATCGTTTGGTGGATTGACTTTACGACGTGCGTGTTTCGCTACATGATAGAAGAAAGTTTCACCAGTTTGTTCTGATAAATAATGAGAAAATTGTTCGCCTAGAGCTTCTAATTTAGGATGAATGTTTGTTTTAATAGCATCCATTCGCTCTTCAAGGCCATCAACAGAAAAGACTGCAAAGTCCTTTTCTTTAAATGTTTGTAATGTCATGACTGTTCCTCCAACTCCTAGTTTGTTTTTAATTTTAGCATAGCTTGTACTATTCATAAAAAAAATCAGCATAAAAAATTTACGTAAAAAAATATAATTTTGTTGCATAGATGATTTATCCAACATAATATAGTATAAAACAAAAAATCAGAAAATTAAATTAATTTCAGTCCAAGGGCAGACGAATATTGGGAGGAGGCAATAAAAATGAGACAGGTGATTAATGCGTTAAAGAGAACAGATGCTGAAAAAAGAATTCCGGTGCTAAGATTGGAGTTAGATTATGAATTAGCAACGCTATACGATGCAATGATGGAAAATGATAATCAGAAAAAAGAAGAGTGCGTGCAAAAATTAGAAGTACTAAGACTTGAAATGATTCGTTTAGAAGCATAATAATAGTATATGTATAAAAATTAAGTTGGTGCGAACCTTATAAAGGGTTCGTTTTTTCTGTGAACAGTATAGATCGGAGTGTTTAAACATGCAAGAGGTATGGAAAGAAATCGATACAAATGCAAAGCAGTGGATTCGAGAAGCTGGCGAGCGTTTAATGGCATCATTGCAAAAGACACTTATTGTAGAGACAAAATCAAATGCAGCAGATTTAGTAACAAATATGGATCGAGAAACAGAACAGTTTTTGATTAGGAAAATTAAACAAACATTTCCAGATCATTATATTTTAGGAGAAGAAGGGTATGGAGATGAGGTTGCTTCTTCGGATGGAGTTGTTTGGTTAATTGATCCAATTGATGGTACGATGAATTTTGTTCATCAAAAAAGAAACTTTGCGATTTCAATTGGCATTTATGAGAACGGTATCGGAAAAATCGGTCTCGTCTATGATCCGGTTCATGAAGAACTGTATCATGCTGTAAAAGGAGAAGGAGCTTTTTGTAATGATACATCCATTCCTACTCTTGAGAAAAGTACAGTGGAGCATGGAATAATTGCGTTAAATGCAACTTGGCTCACTGATAATCCATTACTTAATATGGAGAAAATGATGCAGCTTGTGAAATTGGCAAGAGGGACACGATCATATGGATGTGCAGCGCTAGAAATGGTCTATGTTGCAACCGGAAGATTGGATGCTTACGTGACGCCACGATTATCTCCTTGGGATTTTGGCGGTGGAATGATTATTGTAGAAGAAGTCGGTGGTAAGGTGACGACATTTGCTGGCACTACTCTTTCTATCGTGGAAAAAAGCAGTGTATTAGTTGCGAAGCCGGGAGTATATGAAGAGTTACTACCATTTGTATCACAGTAACAAAAAAAGTAAGAGGCCAAGAAGTAGCTTCTTACTTTTTACTGTTACTGTGATTTACGCATTTTGCGTTTTGTTATAAATCCATATCCAACTGTAACAAATGTGCCAATGATGCAAATAATAATACCGATGGGACTATTTTCAGCAATCATAATTCCAATGCCAATTAAGAAAATAACACCGATAATAGCCGTTAATAAAAAGCGATATTGAATGTGTTCCATATCTTCACCCTCCAATTTCATTTTACTTTCACAAAAGTAAGAATACAACTATATTTTCATTCTTGATTTTATTTTGATTGCCATTGTATCACCTTCGCTCTTATAATAGAGAAGGATTAAAAAGACACTAGGAGTTGGACATGTTGAAAAAACGACAAGATTTACGCAATATAGCAATTATCGCCCACGTTGACCATGGTAAAACAACACTTGTTGACCAATTATTACGTCAAGCGGGGACGTTTCGTGCAAATGAGCACGTAGAAGAGCGTGCAATGGATTCAAATGATTTAGAAAGAGAACGCGGTATTACCATTTTAGCGAAAAATACAGCGATTCATTATGAAGATAAACGAATTAACATTTTAGATACACCTGGACACGCTGACTTCGGTGGTGAAGTAGAGCGTATTATGAAAATGGTTGATGGTGTTTTACTTGTTGTTGATGCATACGAAGGTTGTATGCCTCAAACACGATTTGTTTTAAAGAAAGCATTAGAACAAAACTTAACTCCGATCGTGGTTGTAAACAAAATTGACCGTGACTTTGCTCGTCCTGATGAAGTGGTTGACGAAGTAATTGACTTATTCATTGAGCTTGGTGCAAACGAAGATCAATTAGAGTTCCCTGTTGTATTCGCATCAGCAATGAATGGAACAGCAAGCTTAGATTCAAACCCAGCAAATCAAGAAGAGAATATGAAATCATTATTTGACACAATCATTGAACATATTCCAGCACCAATTGATAATAGCGAAGAGCCACTTCAATTCCAAGTAGCACTTCTTGATTACAATGACTATGTTGGCCGTATTGGGGTTGGCCGTGTATTCCGCGGTACAATGAAAGTAGGACAACAAGTAGCATTAATGAAGGTTGACGGAAGTGTAAAACAATTCCGTGTAACTAAATTATTTGGTTACATTGGATTAAAACGCCAAGAAATTGAAGAAGCAAAAGCTGGAGACTTAGTAGCTGTTTCAGGTATGGAAGACATCAACGTTGGTGAAACAGTATGTCCAGTTGAGCATCAAGAGGCATTACCATTACTACGTATCGATGAGCCAACATTACAAATGACATTCCTTGTAAATAACAGCCCATTTGCAGGTCGTGAAGGTAAATATATTACATCTCGTAAAATTGAAGAGCGTCTTCGTGCACAGCTAGAAACAGATGTAAGCTTACGTGTAGATAACACAGATTCTCCTGATGCATGGATTGTATCTGGACGTGGAGAGTTGCACTTATCAATCTTAATTGAGAACATGCGTCGTGAAGGATATGAATTACAAGTATCTAAACCAGAAGTAATTATTAGAGATGTTGATGGTGTAAGATGTGAGCCTGTAGAGCGCGTACAAATTGACGTGCCAGAAGAGTATACTGGTTCTATTATGGAGTCAATGGGTGCACGTAAAGGTGAAATGTTAGATATGGTGAATAACGGAAACGGTCAAGTTCGTCTGACGTTTATGGTTCCAGCACGTGGCCTAATTGGTTATACAACAGAGTTCTTAACTTTAACACGTGGTTACGGTATTTTAAACCATACATTCGATAGCTATCAGCCAGTACATGCTGGACAAGTTGGTGGACGTCGTCAAGGTGTTCTAGTTTCACTTGAAACAGGAAAAGCATCACAATACGGTATTATGCAAGTTGAAGACCGTGGTGTAATCTTCGTTGAACCAGGTACAGAAGTATATACAGGTATGATTGTTGGGGAGCATACACGTGAGAATGATTTAACAGTTAACGTTGTAAAAATGAAACAACAAACTAACATTCGTTCTGCAACAAAAGACCAAACGTCAACAATGAAAAAACCTCGTATCATGACATTAGAAGAGTCATTAGAATACTTAAATGACGATGAGTACTGTGAAGTAACACCAGAATCAATCCGTCTTCGCAAAAAGATTCTTGATAAGAGCGAGCGCGAAAGAGCTGCTAAGAAAAAGAAATCTGTAGAAGCGTAAAAGATAAAGCTGCCTTTTCATTAAAAAGGCAGCTTTTTTAATTTGCTTATTTTTCGAAAATTTAATCTTTTATCTAGACAGTATTTTTTCTACAAGGTAATCTTATAGTAGACAACATAGAATTTAAAAATTAAGAAGTAAGGTGCTGTTAGTTAGTTGAATGAATTTGGCCGATATGGATTATTTTCTATCTTTATTTTAGATAGGGGGATTTTTATTCATCTTTGCTAGATGAAGGGGAGAAGTATAATGCTAGAGAGAATGTCATTTTTTGCAAAGTTATACAATGTAGATGTGAATCCAGAAGTAGGGATGTGGCAGCTTTACGGTACAATGATTATACTAAGTGCACTCGTATATAATTTAGGATTTGCTAGGAAGTTACCGTTACTAAAAAACATTGTGATTTATGTATCCTTAGCAATTGGATGTACAGTTTTAACTTTTTTGGGAGTGTTTTTACCAGTAGGAGAAGGACTTGTTGTGACAGCGATTGTATTCGGTATTTATAGATTACGCTTACGCCAAGCAAAGCAACAAAGAGTGGGTTAAAGGGGGGGATGTTTCATGCGTTCTGTACAAGATGCGTTATATAATTGGCTAACAATTAAAACTGTCGCGGAAGCACGCCCGCATGATGCAGCTGCGCAAGAAACATATTTACTGTTTCATAACATGTTACAT
Organism: Bacillus sp. IT-79MI2; assembly: GCF_949768135.1. Classification (NCBI taxonomy): domain Bacteria; kingdom Bacillati; phylum Bacillota; class Bacilli; order Caryophanales; family Bacillaceae; genus Bacillus; species Bacillus sp. IT-79MI2. The sequence goes on from NZ_CATKPV010000051.1 coordinate 369,143, forward strand.
GAAGATCATCAATTAAGAGATGTAACGGTGGAAAAAAAAGAAGATATGTATTTGGTTACATATGAACAAGAAGGAGAAAAACATTCTACAAGATTTCCGATAGAGCTTATAGATTGTTTCTTAGATCAAATGAAACGAGAGCCGGAGAAATATAAATAAGCCCTCATCTGAATGATTAAGGACTTATTTGACAGTTTACCACTCATCTTCTATTGTTTTATCACGATATAAGTGGAAATTTCCAGTTGCATGGCGTTCCATTGTACGTTCTGCAATACGTTCTGTGCATTCCATGCACATATATGTATGAATAGGACGGTTACGAAGCCTTTTGGCCATAGGATTTTCGTCATCTAACTCTTCTTTTTTATCACAAAGCATGCATTTGACTCTCATTTCGTCACCTCAATACAAATTCTATCGATATAAGTATATCATGTAAATTTGATATTTTTGAACTATAGGGGGAAAAAATAATATTTTCGCAATTCGAAAAATAAGTTATCATTAAGATAAATAAAATTTTGGAGGTGGAAATATGGCAAATGTAGTAGAACCTACATTGACAGATTCTTTAGTTCAATCTTTACGTGAAGGACGCATTATAACAATTGCAACAATTGATTTTGAAAAGGCTGTTCCGAATGTAAGTGCTATTTCATGGGTATATGCAATAAATGAGACAAGTATTCGATTTGCGATTGATCAACGCTCTCGTATTGCGGAAAATTTGCGCCATCATGCAGGGCTTGTACTCACTGTAATGGCAAATGAATCTGTATTTTCCATTAGCGGTGAAGCAAAGATTTTAAAGGAGAGATTGGATGGCAGTCCACTCAAATTAACTGCAGTAGAAGTATCTGTTCAAGAAGTACGTGATGTTATGTTTTATGGAGCAAAGCTTGCTTCGGAACCAACATATGAAAAAACATATGATCTTCGTGCTGCTGAAAAACTTGATAATCAAGTTTTAACGGCGATGAAAGAATTGTAGAAAAGTGGATGAGCATTATGGTTGTTCATCCTTTTCTGCTATTTTAACCTGAGTGAATAAGGAATCTTTGCTACATGTTAGAATATAAATTTTGACGAATGAATACGATACCTAGTTATGAATGAGAAAAATGATTAAGAAAAGTTTTAATTTATATGAATTTCGATTCTACCTCGTTAATACATTACATATAATTATAACAATGGTTCGTCCATATGATGATCATGGATGAAACCCTTGTTCTACAAATTTAAAAGTGGAGTCAGGGGGTAACAGGTTGGATAAAATTTATGTGTTAGATACGAATGTACTTTTGCAGGATCCTTTATCTATTTTTTCTTTTGAAACAAATGAGGTAGTGATTCCAGCAGTTGTATTAGAAGAGGTTGATTCGAAAAAACGCTACATGGATGAAGTCGGACGAAATGCTCGTTATGTATCTAAATTGATAGATAAATTTCGCGAATTAGGAAAACTGCATGAGAGTATACCTCTTGAAAATGGAGGGACATTTCGTATTGAATTAAACCATCGCTCATTTGTTCAACTGCAAGATATTTTTGTTGAAAAAACAAACGATAATCGTATTTTAGCTGTTGCGAAAAATTTATTCTTAGAAGAGCAAGAGAAAGAGAATGGAAAGTCTGTCATTTTAGTAAGTAAAGATGTACTTGTGAGAGTAAAAGCAGATGCTCTTGGTTTACAAGCTGAAGATTATTTAAGTGATCGTGTAATTGAAGTGGAAAATATATATTCAGGTTTTTTAGAAGGTTACATATCAAAAGAACAGCTAAATTATTTTTATGAAAAAGGAGAACTTCCTTTATCGGAAATTGCAAATCATCCATTTTATCCAAATCAATTTATCGTGATGAAAGATGCATTAGGGGGTTCTAGCTCTGCACTTGGAATTGTTGATTATTCAGGGAAAAAAGTGAAGAAACTTATTTTTCATAATGAGCAAGTTTGGGGAATACGCCCGCGGAATGTGCAGCAAATTATGGGATTAGAATTGTTGCTTCGTGAAGATATTCCACTCGTAACGTTAACAGGGAAAGCAGGAACTGGTAAAACCTTACTCGCGTTAGCTGCTGGTCTTATGCAAACGGAGGATCTAGGATTGTACAAAAAACTCCTTGTTGCTCGGCCGATTGTTCCAGTTGGTAAGGATATCGGATATTTACCAGGAGAAAAAGAAGAAAAGTTAAGACCGTGGATGCAGCCAATTTTCGATAATCTAGAGTATTTATTTAATACAAAAAAACCAGGCGAATTAGATGCGATTTTAGCGGGTATGGGTTCAATTGAAGTAGAGGCGCTTACTTATATACGAGGACGAAGTATTCCAGATCAATTTATTATTATTGATGAGGCGCAAAATTTAACGAAACATGAAGTGAAAACAATATTAACAAGGGTTGGAGAAAAAAGTAAAATTGTATTAATGGGAGATCCGCAACAAATTGATCATCCTTACTTAGATGAATATAATAATGGTTTAACGTATGTTGTAGAGAAATTTAAAGAACAAAAAATTAGCGGACATGTAAAGTTTGTAAAAGGAGAGCGTTCTAATTTAGCACAACTAGCAGCGGACTTATTATAAAGTGAAACTTTAATCAGTGAGGGATTTCATCAGCCGAAGTCTAACTGTTTTGCTGTTGTTAAATTTTGAGGTGGGAATACTTCTGACCGCAAAGAGTGGAAAAAAAGGAGTGGCTTTTGCCTACTCCTTTTTTAAATAATTGTAAACTTACGGATATTTCGAATTGGATTGTTTATATTAGAGCCGTCACCAAAGTAAAGGTGGACAGGTCCATCTTCTCGTAATGGTTTTCCATCTTTTGAAAATCCAAGAATAACATTGTTTGCTTCTTCTAATGAAAGTGTGATTGAATCATGCAATGCATGGATTTCAACATGTGTTGCTTCAGCTGTAATTTCAGCATTTTTGAAAAATGGATGAAGTGGTATGCCAAACGTTCCTGAAATAAGCTGTTCCTTTTTAAATTTTTTTACGCTTTTTTGAATAGGTGGAAAAGCGGCACCATCACGGATTTCACGATCCCAATGTTCGGAAGTGTGCTTGAGATAGTCTTCTAATTCTGATTTTTCTTCTTTCGTTTCGGTGAAGTAAGTTGTTAAATCTACTTTTCGATCATCAAAAATCCAAACGCTTGGGTCAAGTGTGATCGGAAAGCGTACTTTTCCATTTATAAATAAAATTTCACTCATTGTTGTTCCCCCATTTGTATTATGCTCCCACTTTTCAGTATAATAGCATTAGACACGATTGTCACAAAAAATGTTTCTATTGCAATTTATTAAGACTATCGCTAATATTAATAGATAGGATAGAAGAGTAGGACGGAAACGGAGGGAATCAATTTGGCGTCTGAGACAGTAGCAAATCATCAGGAAAAGGCACTTGCCCTTCTAAAAGCGGATGCGGAAAAGATTTTAAGACTTATTAAGGTGCAAATGGACCACCTTACGATGCCGCAATGTCCATTATATGAAGAAGTGTTGGACACGCAAATGTTTGGACTATCCCGTGAAGTTGACTTTGCGGTTCGTCTTGGTCTTATTACAGAAGAGCAAGGGAAAGAAATGTTAGGAGAGCTCGAACGGGAATTATCAGCACTTCATGAAGCATTTACAAACAAACAACAATAAAGGGTTCAAATAAGGGGGCTCAAACTGACTAGGTTTGAGCTTTTTATTTGTATAATAAAGCAGGAAGAATTCTGATACATATGGAATACAACAATAATTAAATTGAAACAGAAAGAGGAAATGAAATGAAAAGAGTATGGAAATCGATGGATTATTCATTATTACTTCCTCTTATTATTTTATGTGTGTTGGGAGTTATAATGGTATATAGTTCTAGTTCCATTGTTGCGATTTCAAGGCATAACTGGCCAGCAAATTACTTTTTTAAAAGACAATTACTTGCTCTAGCTGTTGGAACCGTAGGGTTAGGAATTATCGTTGCTATTCCGTACCACGTTTGGAGAAAACGAATTGTTTTGTTATTAATGATGACAGGTAGTATTGGATTGCTAGCGTTAGCATTATTGATTGGAAAGAAAGTAAATGGTGCGCAAGCATGGGTATTCGGTATACAGCCCGCTGAATTTGTTAAAATTGCTATCATTATTGTACTCGCGCGTTTCTTTGCGAGAAGGCAAGAAACTGATACTTCAGTTTGGAAGGGATCAGCAGGTACGATTATGTTTATAGGATTAATATTGGTTTTAATTCGTAAACAAAATGATTTAGGAACAGTTTTGTTAATCATAGGTATTGTCGGAATTATGTTTCTTTGTTCAGGGGTTCCGATTAACAAGTGGATAAAGCGTCTTGCATTAAGCACAATTGTATGGATTCCGCTTTTATACTTAGTTGGTAATTATGCATTGAAACCTTATCAAAAAGCACGTTTTGCGGTGTTTTTAAATCCATTTGATGATCCACAGGGTGATGGATTTCAGCTGGTGAATTCCTTTGTTGGAATTGCTTCAGGTGGACTGAATGGTAGAGGACTTAGTAATAGTATACAAAAATTTGGGTATTTACCTGAGCCACACACGGACTTTATTATGGCAATTATATCTGAAGAACTTGGTTTTATTGGTGTAGCGATTATTTTAATTAGTTTGTTACTCATTATCATTCGTGCATTCCGAATTGCTCAAAAGTGTAAAGATCCATTTGGAAGTTTAATTGCTATAGGCATTGCTAGCCTGTTTGGGGTGCAAACGTTTGTTAACATTGGTGGTATGTCTGGGCTAATGCCTCTTACTGGTGTGCCTTTGCCATTTGTCAGTTATGGTGGTAGTTCTTTAATGGCGAATCTATTTGCAATGGGTATATTGTTGAACTTAGGGAGTTATGTGAAACGACAAGAGAAGCAACAAAAAGAAATATATGAGAAAAAACAACAAGGTGAGCCACATCTTGTTGTTGTGAAATAAAAAGGTTTTGTGTTTGATGACACAAAACCTTTTTATTATGTTGTTTTTTAATGAGTTATACTTTGTTTGGTTTAAATAACAATAGTGTGTCATAAGTGTTTTAATGTGTTATACAATAAAACTGTCAGAAAAAGAAGAGTTGTGCTATACTATTTTTGTGAAACAAATTGATTAGAAAACTTATCATTTGTTAAAAAATAAGGTATGATGTATAAAAATAAGGTGAAGCTTTCCGAGTATAGTTTAGAAAAGAAAGTGAAGAACTTCACGCTTTTAGAGCGTGTACCTATTTAATCTCTAAAGTGGTAGGAAAGTAGAGGGGGAAAATCATGACAAAGCTGCAACGTATTCAAAAAGTTTTAGTAGCTAACCGTGGAGAAATTGCAATTCGTGTATTCCGAGCTTGTTCAGAACTTGGATTAAATACAGTTGCAATTTATTCAAAAGAGGATAGCGGTTCTTACCATCGCTATAAAGCAGATGAATCTTATTTAGTGGGAGAAGGCAAAAAACCAATCGATGCTTACCTTGATATTGAAGGTATTATTGAGATTGCGAAAAGCAATCACGTGGATGCAATTCACCCTGGATATGGTTTCTTGTCAGAAAATATCCAATTTGCTAGACGTTGTGAAGAAGAAGGGATTATCTTTATCGGACCAAAGAGCAAACATTTAGATATGTTTGGAGATAAAGTGAAAGCAAGAGCACAAGCGCAATTAGCAAATATTCCAGTTATTCCTGGCAGCGATGGACCTATTAATTCACTAGAAGAAGTTGAAGAGTTTGCTAAGAAGTATGATTACCCGATAATTATTAAAGCCTCCCTTGGTGGTGGTGGCCGCGGTATGCGTATTGTACGTAGCGGTGATGAATTAAAAGAATCTTATGATCGTGCAAAATCAGAAGCGAAAGCAGCTTTTGGTAATGATGAAGTGTATGTTGAAAAATTCGTTGAAAAACCTAAACATATAGAAGTTCAAATATTAGCAGATGAAGAAGGAAATGTTGTGCATTTATATGAGCGTGATTGCTCTGTACAACGTCGTCATCAAAAAGTAGTTGAAATTGCGCCAAGCGTGTCACTTTCAGATGATCTTCGTCATCGTATTTGTGAAGCAGCGGTACAGTTAACGAAAAATGTAAATTATTTAAATGCTGGTACGGTTGAGTTCCTTGTAAAAGGCGATGACTTTTATTTCATTGAAGTAAATCCACGTGTTCAAGTAGAACATACAATTACAGAGATGATTACAGGCATTGATATTGTTCAGTCACAAATTTTAATTGCAGATGGACACGCTTTACATAGCCAAATCGTAAGCATACCAAAACAAGAAGACGTTATTGTGCATGGTTATGCGATTCAATCTCGTGTAACAACAGAAGATCCGCTTAATAATTTTATGCCTGATACAGGGAAAATTATGGCGTATCGTTCTGGTGGTGGTTTTGGCGTTCGTCTTGACACAGGTAACAGTTTCCAAGGGGCTGTTATTACACCGTACTATGATTCATTACTTGTAAAAGTAACAACTTGGGCGCTTACATTTGAACAAGCGGCTGCGAAAATGGAGCGCAACTTAAAAGAGTTTCGTATTCGTGGTATTAAAACAAACATTCCATTCTTAGAGAATGTAGTAAAACATAAAAACTTCTTGTCAGGAGAATATGATACGTCATTTATTGATGCATCACCTGAACTGTTCGTGTTTCCAAAACGTAAAGACCGTGGAACAAAGATGTTAAGTTATGTTGGTACGGTAACAGTAAATGGTTTCCCAGGAGTAGGGAAGACAGAGAAGCCAATTTTCCCAGATGCACGTATACCAAATGTAAAACATTATGAATCGATTCAAGATGGAACAAAACAAATTTTAGACGAACGCGGAGCGGATGGATTAGTAAAATGGGTGCAAGATCAAAAACGTGTACTTTTAACAGATACAACATTCCGAGATGCGCACCAATCATTACTTGCAACACGTCTTCGTACAAAAGATTTAAACCAAATTGCTGAACCGACAGCTAGAATGTTACCGAATTTATTCTCAGCGGAAATGTGGGGCGGTGCAACGTTTGATGTTGCGTATCGTTTCTTAAAAGAAGATCCATGGGAACGACTATTAGAACTTCGTGAAAGAATGCCAAATGTTTTATTCCAAATGCTTCTTCGTTCATCAAATGCGGTTGGTTATAAAAACTATCCAGATAATTTAATTCAAAAATTTGTAGAATGTTCAGCACAAGCTGGTATCGATGTATTCCGTATTTTTGATAGCTTAAACTGGGTGGAAGGTATGAGAGTTGCAATTGATGCTGTAAGAGAGAGTGGTAAAATTGCAGAGGCAACTATGTGTTATACAGGGGATATCCATGACCCAATGCGCAGTAAATATGACTTAAATTATTATAAAAACTTAGCGAAAGAATTGGAAGCGTCAGGAGCACATATTCTAGGTATTAAAGATATGGCTGGATTATTAAAACCAAATGCAGCCTATGATTTAGTTTCTGCTTTAAAAGAAACGGTATCGATTCCGATTCACCTTCATACGCATGATACAAGTGGAAATGGTGTTTTAACGTATACGAAAGCAATTGAAGCAGGTGTTGATATTGTCGATGTAGCTGTAAGCTCAATGGCAGGTCTAACATCACAACCAAGTGCAAATACGTTATATTATGCGCTAGGTGGAAATGAAAGACAACCAGATGTTAATGTGGATTCATTAGAAAAACTTTCATATTACTGGGAGGATGTTCGTAAATATTATGCACCATTTGAAAGTGGTATGAATGCACCTCATACAGAGGTATATATGCATGAAATGCCAGGTGGTCAATATAGTAACCTCCAACAACAAGCGAAAGCAGTTGGTTTAGGAGACCGATTTGATGAAGTGAAAGTGATGTATCGCCGTGTAAATGATATGTTTGGTGATATTGTAAAAGTAACACCATCATCAAAAGTTGTTGGCGACATGGCGCTATTTATGGTACAAAATCACCTTACAGAACAAGACATTTTTGAGCGTGGACATTCTTTAGATTTCCCAGGTTCTGTTGTGGAAATGTTCTCTGGAGATCTTGGACAACCATATGGTGGCTTCCCGAAAGAATTACAAAAAATCATTTTAAAAGGGAAAGAGCCATTAACAGTAAGACCAGGGGAATTGTTAGAACCAGTGGACTTCGATGCTTTAAAAGAAGAGTTGTTCCATAAACTTGGACGTGAAGTAACGATTTTTGATGTTGTTGCATATGCATTATATCCAAAAGTATTTATGGATTATGAAAAAGTCGCTGGGCTTTATGGAAACGTGTCTGTACTCGATACGCCAACATTCTTCTATGGTATGAGGCTTGGTGAAGAAATTGGTGTGGAAATTGAACGTGGTAAAACATTAATGGTTAAATTAGTATCAATTGGTGAACCACAACCAGATGGGACACGTGTACTTTACTTTGAATTTAACGGGCAACCGCGTGAAATTGTTGTGAAAGATGAAAGTGTTAAATCAACAGTCGCACAGCGTGTGAAAGGGAATCGTGAGAATCCAAATCATATTAGTGCAACAATGCCGGGAACGGTTATTAAAGTTGTTGTAAATGAAGGTGATGAAGTGAAAAAAGGCGATTCCATGGCAATTACAGAAGCGATGAAGATGGAAACGACGGTTCAGGCGCCATTCAATGGAAAAGTGAAGAAAGTATATGTAAAAGATGGCGATGCGATTCAAACAGGCGATTTACTTATTGAACTAGAACAATAATAATAAAGAAAAGAGTTGCTTGAAGGCAGCTCTTTTCTTTATATAAAAATAATAACTTGCCACAGTGGCAAGTTATTAAAACGATTGTTTATTTTGCGTTGTAGTTGATGGGTGTGCCTCTTTTGCATTTGCTGTGCTTCGTGTACCTAACATGACTAAATAGCATAATACAGCAAAGAGACAAGAAATAAAGAGTGAATGTAACAATGCCATTGATAAACTTGCATTAGTATAAACGACTAAAATACCAACAATTGCTTGAAGTGTAACGAGAATAAATGAGATAATCCATCCCCAATATACAACCCGGTGCTGTTTATAGTGACGAATAGCAACAATCATTGCGTATAGGATCCAAGCAAATATTAATATTGCGGCAACCCTGTGTCCCATTTGAACCCATTCATGCAATTGAGTAGGCCATGGTCTGTTTTTACTACAAAGTGGAAAGTCTGGACAAGCTAAACTTGCACGCTCGTGACGTACTAAAGCTCCTGTATAGACGACAATATAACTGTAAATTGTTACACCGTAAATATGAAATTTCATTTTTTTGTCCATAATGAGAGAACGTGCATCGAATTTTTTGTCGATTTCAAAAATAAGGCACGTTAGTAAAATGACAGAAGCAAACGAAATTAAGGAAATACCAAAATGAATAGCTAATACAGCAGGTACTTGTCCCCAAACAACTGCGGCAGCTCCCATGAGTGCTTGTGCCACTAAAAATACGAAAGATAAAACAGCTAGCGTTTTTGTTTCACGTACATGTTTATAATATTTCCAGGATAGGATACAAAGAAGTGTAACGAGAATTCCTGCCGATCCTGATGTTAAGCGGTGACTTAGTTCAATAATCGTTTCCATTGATAGATTAGAGGGAACGAGTTCACCATTACAAAGTGGCCAAGATTTACCGCATCCTTGACCTGAACCTGTTTTTGTAACTAAAGCCCCTCCTAATAAAACCCCTAGTAAGTCGAGGCTTGTAATGACTGCTAACCATTTAATAAAGCGTTGCAATCTGTTTCACCATCTTTCTGTATGAAGTTATTGCGAAATATTTTCATTCCATCAATTTTATAGAACAAAACGCGCTACAGTCCTATGATATATAAAAAATAATAAAATAGCAAAGAAATGGAGAAGGGGGATAAAGAGTTTGAAATAAGAAAAAAACGGGGTTTAAATTACATATTTTAGGAGAAGTTATTTCTATTATAAAAAGAAATGGGAAGAATATATGCTAAATATGACAAAATAGTTTATTATAGAAGGTAACCTCATGTTATGATTAGGAAGTAATGGGAGAAACTTTTTTGTCATTCGACACAAAAAGTTCACGTTTTCTTCACAAATTGTTAGGGAAATATGATTTAATATACTCGAGTATGAGCGTAGATTAGTAGTAGAGTGAGAAAACAACATTTCTACTGTAATAATATTGCTATATAGAAGCGTAATACTTTTGTAAAGTAAAGACGCGAAAGAAGGATGAAAGTTTTAAGAGGGGGTTGAAATGATGAACCATGCAACAAGTGAGCTGCATGATGAGTCAGCTATAACAAATGTGCCGGAAACAACACGTGTACAAGATTTATTAGCGCTCGTTAAGATGGGGATTGTAAACTCGAATACACTTACGGTATTTACAGGATTTTGGTTGGCTTTACACTTTAATGGATTAAATGCTGTGAACCATTTGGATAAAATGTTCTTTACAATTGTCGGCTCGGCTTTAATTATGGCAGGATCATGTAGCTTGAATAACTATATTGATCGGGATATCGATCACTTAATGGAACGGACAAAAAATCGTCCGACAGTAACAGGAAAATATAAACCTAGTTTTGCGTTAACATTAGGTATGACTTTATTGCTTCTTGGTTTTGTATTCTTGTTATTTACAACACCAATGGCAGCAATTATAGGTTTCATCGGTGCTGTCACATACGTTGTTTTGTATTCATTATGGACAAAACGAGCATATACACTAAATACAGTAGTAGGTAGTGTATCTGGAGCAGTTCCACCTTTAATTGGTTGGGCAGCAGTTGATCCTAGTTTAGATCATCCAATTGCTTGGATGCTATTTTTAATTATGTTTATTTGGCAAATCCCACATTTCCTCGCGTTAGCGATGAAACGTGTTGATGAATATCGAAATGCAGGTATTCCCATGCTTCCTGTTGTACATGGATTTGATATTACAAAACGTCAAATCATGATTTGGACAGTATGTTTATTACCACTACCATTTTATATGAGTGGACTGGGAGTAACATTTATGGTAATTGCAACATTGCTTAACATTGGATGGATCGTATTAGGATTCTATGGATTCCGTAAGAAGGATGACATAAAATGGTCCGTACAAATGTTTGTCTACTCCTTGAATTACTTGACAATCTTATTTGTGTCAATGATTGTAGTTACATTCTTCTAAGACAACGACATGAGGGGATTTCTTTACGTTGAGATTTACTTTACTTACTATAAATAAAGTACAATCTAATTCACAAAGAAAGTGGGGGTTGTTTGTATGAAGAAACAGTGGCGACTGCTTTCATTCGTTTCACTGCTGGCTTTACTGTTAGGGGGATGCGGTAAAGCCTTTCAATCTACTTTAATTCCGCAAGGTGAAGTAGCAAAAATGCAATATGATTTACTCTTGTTAGCAAGTGCAATTATGGTAGGTGTCGTACTTGTAGTTACTATTATTTTCTTGTATGTAATTGTGCGTTTCCGACAAAAGAAGGGTCAAGAAGATTATATCCCAAAGCAAGTTGAAGGAAATCACAAACTAGAAATTATATGGACAGTCATTCCGATTATTCTTTTGCTGATATTGGCTGTTCCAACTGTTACATATACATTCAAACTTGCTGATGTAAGTGCGATGGAGAAAAAGAATATTGATAAAGACACAATCGTTGTTGATGTAACAGCGAATCTTTATTGGTGGGAATTTTCTTACAAATCAGAAAAAATAGTAACTTCACAAGACCTAGTTATCCCCACAGGTAAAAAAGTATATTTGAATTTGAAAGGTGCTGACATTAAACATTCGTTTTGGGTCCCATCTTTAGCTGGGAAAATGGATACGAATACGGATAATGTCAATAAAATGTGGTTAAAGGCAGATAAATCAGGCACTTATAATGGTTTTTGTACAGAATTTTGTGGCCCATCACATTCTTTAATGCAATTTAAAGTAAAGGCTCTTGATGAAAGCGAGTACAAAGATTGGATTGCTGATATGAAGAAACTTGATGGTAAGAAGGAAGTTTCTTCTCCAAAAGAACAAGAAGGTCAAGAAATATTCAACAAAAGCTGTATTGGTTGTCATGCAACTGGATCAAATGATAGTAGACCACCTTCTGCACGTATCGCACCAAACCTAGCAAACTTTGCTGATCGCGATATGGTTGCCGGCATTGCTGAAAATAATGAAGAAAACGTAAAAAAATGGTTAAAGGATCCTGAAAATATGAAGCCAGGAAATAAAATGACTGGTAAATATGGCAACTTAACGGATGATCAAGTAGACGCATTAAATGCATATTTGAAAACGTTAAAAGTTGAGAAGTAAAGAGGGATTATTTGCGAAGGGGAGGTTGAAAACGTGAGTTCTGTAGCAAAAAAACAGGGGATGGGTGCTGTTATATGGGATTATTTGACGACAGTAGACCATAAAAAAATTGCCATTCTCTATTTAATTGCAGGTGGATTGTTTTTTATCATTGGCGGAATAGAGGCATTATTTATCCGTCTTCAATTAGCGATTCCAAACAATGCTTTTCTTGTTGGGGATGCTTATAACCAAGTATTAACGATGCACGGTACAACAATGATTTTCCTCGCAGCTATGCCGCTCGTGTTTGCATTTATGAACGCCGCTGTACCACTTCAAATTGGGGCACGGGATGTGGCGTTTCCATTTTTAAATTCACTTGGATTTTGGTTATTTTTCTTCGGTGGAGTATTTTTAAACTTAAGTTGGTTTTTAGGAGGGGCACCTGATGCAGGGTGGACATCTTATGCATCGTTATCCCTTGCTTCTAAAGGACATGGTGTTGATTTTTATGTACTAGGGTTACAAATATCAGGTATAGGTACACTGATTGGTGGTATTAACTTCCTTGTCACAATTATTAATATGCGTGCACCTGGAATGACATATATGCGTATGCCAATGTTTACATGGACAACATTTGTAACTTCTTCACTTATTTTATTTGCTTTCCCACCATTAACAGTGGGATTAGCACTACTTATGTTAGATCGCTTATTTGGCACAAGTTTCTTTAACCCAGCTTTAGGGGGGAACACGATTATATGGGAACATTTATTCTGGATCTTCGGTCACCCAGAAGTGTATATTCTTATCCTTCCAGCTTTCGGAATATTCTCAGAAATTTTCGCTACATTCTCTAAAAAACGACTATTTGGTTACTCATCTATGGTATTTGCAACGGTGTTAATTGGATTTTTAGGATTTATGGTATGGGCGCATCATATGTTTACAGTTGGTCTTGGACCTGTTGCGAACGCTATTTTCTCAGTTGCAACAATGGCAATTGCAGTTCCGACTGGTATTAAAATATTTAACTGGCTCTTTACAATGTGGGGTGGAAGTATCAGGTTTACAACGCCAATGATGTGGGCTGTTGCTTTTATTCCATCATTTGTAATGGGTGGTGTAACAGGGGTCATGCTTGCCTCGGCTCCAGCTGACTATCAATTCCATGATAACTATTTCGTTGTGGCGCATTTTCACTACGTAATCGTTGGTGGAGTTGTATTTGGACTATTAGCAGGTGCACATTATTATTGGCCACTTATGTTTAACAAAGTATTAAATGAAACCTTGGGGAAAATAACATTTTGGTTGTTCTTTATCGGCTTCCATTTAACATTCTTTATCCAGCATTTCCTTGGTTTAATTGGTATGCCACGTCGCTACTTTACGTATTTACCAGGCCAAGGATTAGAAACGGGGAACTTAATTAGTTCGATTGGTGCTGTATTTATGGGGCTAGGAACGATTGTTCTGTTATTTAATGTTGTGAAAACATCGTTGTCTAAAGAGAAAGCTGGCCGCGATCCGTGGGATGCTCGTACATTAGAATGGACAATGCCTGCACCTACACCAGAATACAATTTTAAACAATTACCATTCGTTCGCGGATTAGATCCGTTCTGGATTGAAAAACGTGAAGGGAATAAAGAAATAACACCAGCAGAGCCTGTTAGTGATATTCATATGCCAAACTCTTCATTTTCACCATTTGTTATATCTCTTGGATTATTTATAGCAGCATTTGGTGCGATGTACATGCAAGGTGGGAAAGATAAGTTTTGGTTATTGGTTGCAATTATTGGACTTATCATTACATTTGGTGCAATGTTCTTACGTTCAGTAATTGATGATCATGGTTATCATATTCATAAAGAAGATTTAGATGACAAGGGGGGCACAGCGTAATGCATGTAGAGGAAAAATTAACAAATGAAACGTTTCCAGCAGAGCCTGAAAAAGCAACCCTTGAGGGGAAAAATAAGTTTGTTGGATTTTGGCTATTTCTTGGAGGCGAAACTGTATTGTTCGCTTCCTTATTTGGCACATATTTAGCGTTAAAAAATTCTACAAACGGTGGCCCCACTTCTCAAGAAATGTTTCAAATGCCACTTGTCTTTATTATGACGATGCTTTTGTTAACAAGTAGTTTAACAAGCGTGTATGCGATGTATCATATGAAGAACTTTAACTTTAAGCAAATGCAGCTTTGGTTACTTGTTACAGTATTATTAGGATTAGGGTTTTTAGGGTTTGAGATTTATGAATTTTATCATTATACACACGAATTCAAACATACGATGAGAAGTAGTGCATTTGGTTCAGCGTTTTATGCGCTTGTTGGAACTCATGGATTACACGTATTGTTCGGATTATTATGGATCTTAACATTAGTTTTTCGGAATGCGAAGCGCGGGCTGAATTTATATAATGCTCCAAAGTTTTACGTCGCATCTATTTACTGGCACTTTATTGATGTAGTTTGGGTGTTTATTTTCACTGTAGTATACTTGATGGGAATGGTGGGATAAACAATGGCGATAAAGCAAACAAATACAAGTAACTCAAAAGTAGATCTTGTTTATCGTAGAAAAAAAAGTGCTGAGGAAATGAGACATCAAGTGATTACATTTGGTCTAATGATTTTCTTAACGATTGTAGCTTTTGTGGCAGTCGCTTATCCGAAAACATTTAGTCCTCTTTTCTCTGTACCATTTATTTTACTATTAGCTGTTGTTCAAGTAATATTTCAATTGTATTATTTCATGCATATGAGTCATAAGGGACATGAAGCAGCAACCTTTTTCTTATATTCTGGATTATTGATAGGGTTGTTAACCATTTTAGCTTTTATGACAATTGTTTGGGTTTAAAAAGTAAAGGATAGGGAGCTTGAAGTTATCTTCGCTCCCTTTTTCCTATGAGGGTAAGGAGTTCATATTGAAAGGGTGGGTGTAAAATGGGCAACTTATGGATATTTGGTTTTCAAGCTTTATGGAGCCCGATCTTTTTACTTTTTATGGTGTCTATCCTTATCTGTTACTTTCTTATTATCGGGCCGTATAGAAATCGGCTCGAAAATGCAGAAAAGGTAAATAAAAAGCAAATGTTTTATTTTACGACTGGGATTATCCTGTTGTATCTTGTAAAAGGTGGGCCTATTGATTTACTTGGACATATTGTATTTAGTGCACATATGTTTGAAATGGCAGTGATGTACATCGCTGTACCACCATTATTGTTATTGGGGATTCCAGTTTGGTTATACACATATATTACCTCTTTCCGTTTTATCCAAGTGATATTGACTATGTTTACAAAACCGCTTATTGCTCTGTTTGTATTTAATGGATTATTTTCTATTTATCATTTGCCTGTTGTTTTTGATGCTGTAAAGCAAAATCAAGTTGCTCATCCTATTTTTCTTGCTGTTTTATTTTTTACAGCAATGATGATGTGGTGGCCTATGCTAAATCCATTACCGGAGTATCAAACATTAAGTGAAATAAAGAAAATTGGTTACATGTTTGCGAACGGTGTATTATTGACACCAGCTTGTGCGCTAATCATATTTGCTAGTGAATCGTTGTTTGCTACATATACGGATCCGAGTGCGTGGATGAAAGCGATGGAGCTCTGTGTACCTGCGGGAACATTGGGTGATTTAAACATAACCGGACCAGAATTTTTACATTGGATGCCGATTGTGCAAGATCAACAAACAGGCGGTATCATTATGAAAATTGTCCAGGAAATAGTGTATGGTACAATTATTGGCTATGTGTTTTTTAAATGGGCACGTAAAGAACGTAAAAAAGATGAGGAGCAACTACAGGAAGTGCCTCCTTATTTGCAACCAAAATAAAGAAGGTGTATCACATGGATACACCTTCTTTACTATTCTATAACTGCAAATTCCTTCAGTTTTTTTTCAATATTTTGCAAGAGTTGTTCGCTTTTTTGGATTACGTTTGTAGGGAAAACTTCATTCTCACCATATTCAACGCCATGTGGATAATAATGTTTTCCTAACAATGGTGGAAGTAATTTAACTTGTGCATGGCGTCCTCCGATTTCACCTTCTACCGCAAAGCCTTGTATCCGTAAGTAATATACATCCTTCAATATTTCAAATTTATAGTCATATGTAACTCGCTCATAATCCCACTGTCCAGCAAGTACAAAACGTTGATTTTGCATAACTTCCGTGAGCAGTGTAAAATCAATGGTCGCCCCTATAAGTTTTGAATTTGTAAATTGCATGGAATACCTCCTTATCTTTATTTGAAAACCTTTAATTTTATAATAGTATGAATAATGAGAAATCGCAATTCATATTGAGAGAAAAGGGAGAATCACGGCTTTTTTTATTAAAATATGATATAGTGAAAATAGTGCGGTACACACAAAAGGGAAGACAGGCATTTGTGTATATCTCAATTTTATGTTTGACCAGGAGGTATATTGTTTGAAGAAATTATTACGTATCGTAATGATTACGGTTTTTATTTTAGCTATTGATTTATACGGGAAATTACTCGTTTCGCAATATATATTACAGCCATCTCATTCTAAGCAGGAACATAAGATTGTTAAGAAAAAGAAACAGATAAATGAAGGATTTCCAGAGACAATCTCCCAATTAATAGGAGGCGATTCGGAAAGTTTATTAGCAAAATGGGGTGAGCCAGCTCGAATCGAACCTTCTGCGTATGGTTACGAATGGTGGATTTATAATCAAGATTTATCACAATATGTGCAGTTTGGTGTTGCAGAACATAAAATTGTAACAGCTTATGTTGCTGGTAATAAAGTGGATGTAGTTCCATTTCGTATGGATGAAAAATATGAAGATGTCTATAAAAAAAATCCATTCTCACATGAAATTTCTTTGAAAAAAGGAAGGAACAGCTATCAATTTGAATTATCTGATACTGAAATTGCAGAACAACCACTTGTTTCGATAGAAGAAGATGGTTGGGCGCAGTTATACTTTGATCGATTCACACATAAACTTGTCGGAATTCGGTATATGGATGATGAGACATTGCTTCGACAAAGGCCGTATCAGCTTGTTTATTCTGGAGAGTTAGGGGCGGAGCAGCCAATTACTCCAGAGAAAATGACACAAATAGAACATGGAAATATGCAACAAATTCTAGATTTGACGAATATTATTCGTAGTCGTCATCAACTACCGTTACTAACATGGGATCAACAAACAGCTGAAGTGGCTTTTGGGCATAGCAAGGATATGAAAGAGAATAATTATTTTTCGCATGATTCGCCGGAATTTGGGACTTTAGGAGATCGATTACAACGTGGTCAAGTCGCATTTCAACTTGCAGGTGAAAATATAGCAGCACAGCATACTGATGGGATCGCTGCAGTACAAGGTTGGTTGAATAGTGAAGGACATCGGAAAAATTTGCTAAATGAACAATTTACTGGACTAGGTGTTGGAGTCTTCGATAAATTTTATACTCAAAATTTCATTAGAAAATAGGAAAAGGTGCATGAATCGTTTAAAAATAGGCGAACCATGCGCCTTTTTTTTCTTACAATATAGTAGATACATCTGAAGAGGTGAGGATTATGACAAAAACAAAAGGACCATTACATCCTTCTGTTCAACAGTTTAAAGAGTTTGTAAACCATCACCCTAAAATGGTTCATGAAGTTCGAAATGGTGAAAAAACATGGCAACAATTTTATGAGGAATGGTATTTACTTGGAGAACAGGATGAAATGTGGAAGGTATATAAAGCAGATGGAGAAACGATTTCTTCTCCAGCTCAAGAAAACAATGATGAAAAAGCCGTCGATTTGATGGGACAAATGCTTTCTTTTTTTAAAAAATTAGATGCAGAGCAAATGCAGCAACATCTAGCTAATGTAACGAGTGCGATTGGGAGTGTGCAACAGGTTATTCAGCAATTTCAAGAGAATCGTACACAACCTGAGCAAAGAACTTCTGAAAACAACCCATTTTTCTTTCGAAAAGATTAGGAGGAAAGAGGATGAGGGCAGAGCTTATGGAATTTATAAAAGCTGATGAAGATTTAGGGCGTTATATTCGTGAACAACCCCATTGGTATCGAAAATTATCACGTAATCCGGAGGAAAAGGAGGCATTTGAATTAGCTGCTTTACAGTATTATAAAAAGACAATCCCGGACAAAGTTGCAAAATTTCAAAATCAATTGGCGGTTGCTTCTATTATGATTGACATGTTTCAATATATGAAGCAGCAAAATGCAACGTAATTGGAAGGGGAAACTATGTCCGTCATGCGAAACTTTTGTTACAATAGAAAAGAATTATTGAAAAAAGGAGTTATAGCATGACGGAAATTTGTTTAGTACGACATGGACAAACTGATTGGAATTTTCAAGAGATTATTCAAGGGCGTGAAGACATTCCACTTAATGAAGTTGGGAAAAAGCAAGCAAGTCAAAGTGCAGCTGCGTTGCAATTGGACACATGGGATGTGATTATCAGCAGTCCCTTAATTAGAGCGCAGGAAACAGCTCAGGTGATTAGCAACGCTGTTGGAATACATTCTATTCTTCTTGATGAGCGGTTTGTTGAACGGAATTTTGGCGAAGCTTCAGGGAAACCCGTTTCCACAGTTAGAGAGCTGATTGCAGAGGGAAATGTCGAAGGTATGGAGACAGATGAAGAGATTGTAAATCGTTGCTTTGCTGCATTGCAAGATGTTGCGCAAGTACATGCAGGTAAGCGCGTTATTATCGTTGCACATTCACATGCGATAAAAGCAATTTTAAATGCAATCTCCCCTGATGAAATTACATTTAAAACTCCATTGAAAAATGCCTGCATTAGTTATGTAAAAGAGGAAAATGGAAGCTGGGACGTACTACGATATAATATCGCGGAGCATATTTGCGTATAAGAAATTATGACGGATGATGGTTTTCGGTAATCGGACTTTTTACTTTATATTCAGATGGGATATTCAAATTAGTAGTTCTGTTCTAAATGTGTTATGATGGATACTCGGAGGTGTCTCTCATGATTGTAGCGACGCTTGAAAGCGTAATGATATTAGACGAGGCAGAACAGCTTGCAAAGGCGATTGTCTGTTCAGATATAGCAAAGGGTTATCGAGAATGTTATAAGGCGTTACAGGAAGATTTGGAAGCTCAAACATTAATTAGTCAATTTACAGCAATGAAAGAGCGATATGAAGAAGTGCAACGCTTTGGAAAATATCATCCTGATTATACTTTCGTTTCGAAAAATATGCGAGAATTAAAACGTTCTGTAGATTTACATGAAAAGATAGCTGCTTTTAAAAAAGCGGAAAATGCTTTGCAAAAACTATTAGATGAAGTCAGTGTAGCAATTGGTTCCGAAGTATCATCTGCTATTAAAGTTCCTACTGGAAATCCGTTTTTTGATGCAGGTGGATGCGGAGGCGGTTGTGGATCTGGTGGAAGTTGCGGTTGTAAAAAAACGGGGTGATGTGCCCCGTTTTTTAGAATATAGAAGAAAACGTATACAGAATTTGTTTAACAATGTACTATAATTTCACAAATTTCTGATTGATGTTTATAAGATACAAGAATATGAGTATATAAAAGGAGAAGATGGAGAAGATTATGTTCGGGCAACGACAAAGTATGATTGTTTATTTACATTCATTGAAACATGCCAAGATTTTAAGGAAATATGGTAATATTCATTACATATCAAAGCGTTTGAAATATGCAGTTGTATATTGTGATATGGAACAAATAGAGCATATGATACAAAAGCTAAATAAACTTCCTTTTGTGAAAAAAATTGAGCAGTCATATCGCCCATTTCTTAAAACGGAATTTGAAAATTCACGTCCGGATCGCGCGAAAGAATACGACTATAGTTAAAGAGAAAGACCCCCACTAATTTTGGTGGGGGTTTCTTTATTTTAATAAAAATACAATGAGTATAAATTGCTACTGCATTGGAGGAATGAAATGATTCATTCGTAAAATGCCGATAAGGTGATTAAAATATAATTCTTTTTCTGGGAAAATTGTAGAAGGTTTTACAGTAAAAGAAGTAACGTTTTTTTCGATTTGTTCCGCTGTTTCCTCGAATAAAACGATTCGTTTACTTTTTGTACCTTCAAGTATAGGAATTCCTTCGCGGCATATATATAGCGGTTGGAAATCACCAACCGTTGTTGGTTTAAGAACAACAACAAGTGAGCATACTTTTTTATCATTTTTTAAGGTTTCAAATTGTAACATATGTGATACACGATCTTTATTTGTCTTTGCAATCTCAAGTAATTCATATAAATCGGAGTAGCCTTCTCCTAGTTCAATAAAACGTTGAATCATATTATTTCCTCCTCTTTCTTTTACTGTATCACTTCGTTTTTAAAATGAAAAGCAGACAAAGAAAAAAACCCTGCAAAGCAGGGCCCTTCTTATACTAGTATGTACTAGTAAGAAGGCAAAGGGAGAGGAGAAACCGGAGGAAGAACTTATGGGGAAACGTAAGTCTTCTCCGCGGTTGGCAACAACATCGAAGGTGATGTTGTTATATTTATTTATGTCCAATCTAAATGAAGATATACATAATGAATTTAAAATTTATCGTAGGCTTTTTATTTTTCTTTTTTTTATTTTATGATAGGATAAAAAAGATAACGTGAAACTTGCATTAGTAGAGAGGGATCTGACTCGCCAATAGCGAGATGAATATACATATGGGATACTGGAAAGTTATCATGTAATGATGACTTTTTTAACGGAATAAATTAGTTTTTCTTTTAATAGATAGCGGATTCGTTTATCCTTTAATGGAAAAATACACAGAAAACAGTGAGGGTTGATAGCGGTTAACCGAACGAATATGCGTTTGTAATAATCGCTCGATAGATTGAAATAAAGGTAGTGACAGCAAATGAGAGTAGTTTCTGGAAAATGTAAAGGGCATCCGCTTAAGGCTGTGCCAGGTAATACAACGCGACCGACAACGGATAAGGTAAAAGAAGCCATCTTTAATATGATTGGTCCTTATTTCGAAGGAGGAATTGCCCTCGATTTGTTTGGAGGTAGCGGAGGGCTTGGGATTGAAGCGCTTAGCAGAGGGGTTGACAAAGCCATTTTTGTTGATCGGGATAATAAAGCGGTGAAGGTTATTCATCAAAATTTAGAAAGCTGCAGAGTACATGACCAAGCTGAAGTGTATAGAAATGACGCAGAGCGCGCTTTGAAGGCGTTAATTAAACGTGAACTATCATTTGATCTTATACTGCTAGATCCACCATACAAAGATCAAAAAATCATTTCATTAATTAGTGTTATGGACCAACACGGATTATTGAACGAAGATGGATTGGTTATGGCAGAACATGGGGATGATGTAGTCTTACCGGAAACAATAGGGGGACTTGTAAAGGTAAGAGCAGAAAATTATGGTATTACAGCGATTTCCATTTATAAGCATGAAGGTGAGGGGACCGAATGACAAGCATAGCAATTTCTTCAGGGAGTTTTGATCCGATAACTCTTGGGCATTTGGATATTATTAAAAGAGGCGCAAAGGTGTTTGACGAAGTATATGTTGTCGTTTTAAACAATTCTTCCAAGAAACCGTTCTTTTCAGTAGAAGAGCGCCTAGAGCTAATTCGAGAAGCAACAAAAGATATTCCAAACGTAAAAGTTGATTCGCATAGCGGACTGTTAGTTGAATATGCAAAAATGCGTAATGCAAACGCAATTTTACGTGGTTTACGTGCAGTTTCTGATTTTGAATATGAGATGCAAATTACATCGATGAATCGTAAGTTAGACGAAAATATTGAAACCTTTTTTATTATGACAAATAATCAATATTCATTTTTAAGTTCGAGCATTGTGAAGGAAGTGGCTCGTTATGGTGGAAATGTAGCTGGTCTTGTTCCTCCTGTTGTAGAGCACGCTTTAAAAGAAAAGTTTCAAACCCCGTTAAGATGAACGGGGTTTTTCTTTGTTTATTATGCGTAAGAATAATAAAATAACATATAGATATAAACAAAATAGTGTAAAAGTAGGACCATAGCGAAGCGATATTTCCCAAGTCTTTGCAAGAATAGAAGCATGGTTTGATAAAAAAACAGGGATATCTTGTTGATTTGGTGAAAAAGAATGTAATTTTTCATAAAGTGGTACCCAAAATATAAAAGTGTAAATTGGGGCGAGAATACTTTGGATAATTCTTGCAAAGAAATAGGGTTTAAAGCGAATATCAGTTTCGGCTAAAATACTTGCTACCTGAGCTTGGATAGAAAGGCCGCTAAATGCGAGGATAAAGCTCGTTACCATTGCTTGTTCAAGAGTTGTAGTCTGATTGGTTTGGCTGATCATTTGGCTACCTAGTGTCATTTCAAAAAGTCCTGATAAGATGGGAATGCTAAAGTGTGGTGATAGTTGGAAGAATGTTAAAATATGTTGCATAATAAAAGCTAGTGCTGCCGTGAGTTGGAAGACAGTAATCATTTTATTTAAAACGGAGAATAAAATAATAAATCCACCAATCATGAGTAAAGTTTGAATAGAGGAGATAATGGCATCACCAAGTAGTTTTCCAATTGGTCTGTTCTCTTGTAAACGCGTCTCGTGGAGAATTGAAAAAGCGTGTTGTAAGGGACGTTTTTGAATGGATTGTTTTTCTTGTATGTAAGTATTGTTGTTTCCATAAAAACGCATAAGTAATCCGACAGTAAGGTTGCTAACATAATGTGCAGCAGCTAGTATGAAACCTAATTTAGGATTGTTAAAAAAGCCAATAGAAACAGCTCCAAAAATAAATAATGGATTTGAAGAGTTGGTAAATGATACGAGTCGTTCCGCTTCTATTTGTGTTAGCTGATTACTTTTCCGGAGTCTTGCGCTTAATTTGGCGCCCGCAGGGAAGCCGGAGGCCATTCCCATTGCCCAAACAAATCCGCCAATACCAGGCACACGAAAGAGCGGGCGCATAAGCGGTTCTAATATAATACCGATAAACTTTACAACACCTATACTAATTAAAAGCTCCGCAACGATAAAAAAAGGTAGTAGTGAAGGAAAGACAACTTCCCACCATATATTTAATCCGCGAATAGAAGATTGCAAAGCGGCTTGGGGGTGAAGTACGAGAGAAAATGTTAGAAATATCATCGTTATGGTGAGAAAAGCTGTTTTCCATTTTTCATACATTTTAACGTAGCCCCCTTTGTCCCAAAAAACGTTCATTTCAGTATACGTGGATACATGGTGAATTTAGACCATAAGTATGAAAAAGAGGATGAAAAAATTTAAAGGGTGAGAGAAATGAATGAACCAAAAATAGGCTTAGCTCTTGGATCTGGAGGTGCGAAAGGCTTTGCGCATGTCGGGGTGATTAAAGTATTACGAGAGGCGAATATTCCTATTCATATGATTGCTGGAAGTAGTATGGGGGCGTTAATTGGGACATTTTATGCAGCGAGTTGTAACGTGGAGAGACTCTATCGAATGGCCACATTATTTAAACGAAAATACTATTTGGATTTTACTGTACCGAAAATGGGATTTATTTCTGGAAAACGGGTAAAAGATATGATTAAAATGTTTACATATAATAAAAATTTAGAAGAGTTAGATATCCCAACTGCAGTTGTGGCCACTGACATTTTAAAGGGGGAAAAAGTTGTATTTACAAGCGGTTCTATTGCTGATGCGGTGAGGGCGAGTATTTCTGTGCCAGGAGTGTTTGTACCTGAAAAAATAGATGGTCGTTTATTAGTGGATGGCGGGGTGATTGATCGCATCCCTGTATCCGTTGTTAAAGACTTAGGAGCTGATATTGTAATTGCTGTAGATGTATCTCCTATTAAGGTGAACGGAGAAGTTACATCCATTTATGATGTTATCATGCAGAGTATTGAGATTATGCAGCATGAACTTGTTGTTAATCGGCAAATTGCTTCAGACTTAATGATGCGCCCGGCAGTAGAACAGTTTAGTTCTCGTGCTTTTACCAATATCGAAGACATTATTCGAGTTGGAGAAGAAGAGGCCGAAAAACACATTCAGAAAATTTACTTATTAATTGAGCAGTGGAAGGAGAAAAATAATGTTTAAGCGTTTTCGTTTTATATATGCAATTTTAATTGGCGTTATATTGGCAATGTTGCTTGTCTATGTACGTCTACCATATTATGTAACAAAACCAGGTATGGCGGCGAAATTAGAACCATATGTACAAGTTGATGGTGGGAAGAAAGAGTCAGGTGATTTTATGCTCGTGACCGTTTCGATGGGGCCTGCGAATGTTGTAAATCTAATAGCTGCCCAATTTAATAAATATAATCACATTTCTAAAGCAGAGGAGATTTTGCAAAAAGGTGAGAGTGATGAAGAATATCAATTCCGCCAAGCGTATGCAATGAAAGATTCTCAAAACGCAGCCATTTATAATGCGTATAAGCGAGCAAATCGTTCAGTTTCCTTTCAAAACAGAGGGGTTTTAGTTGCTGGGATTGCGAAAAATATGTCCGCTGAAGGGAAATTGAAACTTGGGGATATAATTGTCGCTGTTGACGGTCAGCCTTTTGAAGCGATAGACCAATTTATTGCATATATGTCAGGTAAAAAAGAAGGGGATGTAGTAAATATTGAGTATATTCGTGGGGGGAAACGTTCTACAGAAAAACTAACGCTAAAACAAATTCCTGATGGCAAGGGACGTGTTGGTATTGGAGTTTCCATTGTTACTGAAAGGGACTTAGTAGTAGATCCAAAGGTGAAAATTGATTCACATGAAATTGGGGGACCATCAGCAGGATTAATGTTTACATTGGAAATCTATAATCAATTGACTGAAGAGGATATGACAAAAGGTCATGAGATTGCTGGAACGGGAACCATTAATGAAAAGGGAGAAGTTGGTCCGATTGGTGGTATTCAACAAAAGGTTGTAGCTGCTAGTGATGCGGGTGCAGAAATATTCTTTGCTCCAAATGAAAAAGGGGCACCGAAATCGAATTATAAAGAAGCGCTTGAAGCAGCGAAAGATATAAAAACGAAGATGAAAATTGTACCAGTAGATACATTAGATGATGCGTTAGCATATTTAGAAAAAATGTCGAAAAAAAAGTAAACCTCTCGCCCTAGAGAGGTTTTTTTATAAAAAATTATTCGTTGTTTCATCATACCGAATAGGATGTTGAGTTATATCTTTTTGTATACATTTTGTACGTAAAGGTTCTTGTAGCACTGAAAAATAAACAGCATTTGCTTTGCGCTCTATATCTAGAACGGGATGTTGAAATGTTTTCGTATGAGTAAGAAGCGGGAGCCCTAGATTTTTTTTGTGTTTCGAAATATAAGTTTGTCCTTTTTGTGACATACCAAGTAAACGGATATATGGTGCATGTTGCTCTATATGTGCCTTTTCCATTTCTTCTTTTGTTGTATTTGTTAAAATATGTGTACATACTCGTTGTAATCTAGTCCATGTATAACGTTTTGTTTTTAATGCTTCCATGAAAGTAAGAAATGAAGAAGTATTATGTATTTTTGATAAAATACGATGCTCCAATCCTTCCTCTACCTCATAAATATGTTGTAAATCCTGGGAAGACATTGTCAAAAGTCTATATTTGAAAAATGGGAAATACTCCTCCCAACAATGCAGTGTATGATACGTTTGTTTATAACTTTCTAAAAAAGATGCGGTACAATTGGGTACAAATGGATAAATGGTTGTGAGTGAATCATTTTCACTAAATAATTGTTTGCGAATGCTAGTCGCACTTGCAATATGGTTATCTTGAAAGGTTTCGTCATGGTAATGAGATGCGAATCTTTCAATGGTATGTGCATGAATAGAACTTTTCTGAGAAAGAAGCGCTTCAATGTAATGTAAGCCTAATATATTATTTGGCTGGGACATATCAACAGTATTGACGTCCGATAAGATGTGTGAGAAGGCTTGAGAAGTTGCTTTGGCATAGCTGTTTCCAGCATCCATAAATTGCTGCACAAGTTGATTGAAAGTATCTTTTTCCTTTTGGCGTAAAGAAATGGTATTATAGAAGTTTTGAACCTCTCCATCCTCACTGCCGAAGCAAATTTCAGAAACGCCAAGGGCATCTAAAATAGAAATAGCACCGTTAGCAAATGTTTCGGCTTTTTGTGTTGCGAATGTATAAGGGAGTTCAACAACAAGATCTATACCACCGGCTAGAGCCATCTTGGTTCGGAACCATTTTGATACGAGAGCTGGTTCACCACGTTGTAAAAATGATCCGCTCATGACAGCGATTGTAATGTCGGACTGTGTTAACTTTTTTGTTTGTTGCACATGATAAGCATGACCGTTATGAAAGGGGTTATATTCAACAATAATACCGCTTGCTTTTATGATAATCTCTCCTTTCGATGTAGCATCTTTTCTAAAAACATGATAATCTATATATTATTTCCTATAATGACTTCATTATAGTGTAAAGAAAAAACATTGACAAATATAAAATGGCTAGCTATAATTTTGTTTGTTGCCTTGAGGTGATATGATATGAAATGGTCCATCCATCAATTAAACAAATTGAGACATAAAGGATTGACATTGGATGAGATGGTAGATGTAAGTGAGCTAAAAGAAGTCGAGAAAGAAATTCGAGAAATTAATCCTGTCCATGTAACAGGTAGAGTTGATTTTGGCTCCAGTAAGTTTACGTTTCATCTACATATAATTGGAAGCATGGTTTTACCATGTTCTCGCTCTTTAGTAGATGTAACATTACCATTTGACATTAAAACAACTGAGGTGTTCCAAACTTCAGAAGAAGAGTATGAAACGGAAGCGGAAATCCATTACTTAGAAGGAGAAGTACTTGACTTACTCCCAATAATCAAGGAAAATATACTTTTGGAGATTCCAATGCAAATTTTCAGTGATGATGTTTCCGGTGGAGCACCAACGCAAGGTCAAGACTGGCAAGTGATTTCGGAAGAAAGCAAAGAAAAGCCTGTTGATCCAAGGTTAGCAGGACTTGCGAAGTTTTTTGACAAATAATCGGAAGACTGGTTCAGGCCTTCATATGAAAATAACTATTTCTTTTAAGGAGGTGGGAAGAATGGCTGTACCTTTTAGAAGAACTTCTAAAACAGTAAAAAGAAAGCGTCGTACGCATTTCAAATTATCAGTACCTGGTATGGTAGAGTGCCCAAGCTGTGGTGAAGCGAAATTAGCTCACCGTGTATGTAAAGCATGCGGTACTTACAAAGGTAAAGAAGTAATCAGCAAGTAATTGTGGAAATAAACGCAGAAGATATTCTTCTGCGTTTATTTTTTTGTATTATTCTTTATATGTTGGTATTCTATCTTTTCTAGTAACTGCATATGTTTAATAAAAAATGCATAAGGAGGACTAGAGGAATGGCGACAACAAGACAAGATGCATGGACTGATGATGAAGATTTACTTCTGGCAGAAGTGGTACTCCGGCATATCCGTGAAGGAGGAACCCAGCTTTCCGCATTTAAAGAGGTAGGTAGACATTTATCTCGTACACCTGCAGCATGCGGATTTAGGTGGAATTCTTACGTTAGAAAGCAGTATAAAGAACGTATTGAAGAGGCAAAACAAATTCGTAAGGTAGAGAATTATGTAGTAAGGCAACCAAAAGTGGTGGAGTTTTCTCCTACATCAATTACATTAGACGATGTCATTAACTTTTTACAAAAATATAAAGATGAAAAAGAATTAAAAGAATTACACCAAAAAATTGAATTGTTACAAAAGGAAAAGGAATGGCTTCTTCAGCGTGTATCTGTATATGAAGAAGAGTATCGTACTTTGCTTGATTATATTGATCGAAAAAGAAGTGTGATGGTACTAGAAACAAAAGAAAGAGATACCATTTATGAGCATGAAACATTAGAAAAGGTGAAAAAATAAAAACAGCTGAATAACAGCTGTTTTTATTTTATGCGGATTCTTCATTTGTAACCGCATTCAAATTAGCTTCTGGATGCCAAATGTAAAATTCGCCATCAGTGGTTGATATTTGCCCGAAGTTTAGTTTCTCCCAAAATGCAGCGGATTGAATACGAGCTGTTGTTTTGATTGGAAATTGTAGTTGTTTTGCATAATTAACAAGCATTTGACCAAAACCTTGTTTTTGAAAGTTTGGTAACACTTCAAGTTTAGAGAGTTCTACGTAAGATCCAGTAATCTCAAGATTTGATTCACCATGTCTCCTCATGTACAAGCTCATACGTGCGATAAGGGATCCGCCGTAATAAATGCCGTAAAATGGGGATTCACTATCATTTTCAATAATATTTGCTTGTAACTCTTCAAACATGGAGAGTTCTTGAGCGCCACATCCCTTAAATTTTTTAAATTCGTCTAACGTTTTATAATTGATGAGCAAGCGCTCAACTTTTGGGAATGTCATTACATCACATCCTTTTCTCGTTTTGTAAAATAAAGAAAAGTATAAATATTTTCAATAATATTATAACTCATTTTTTCATTTTTATGAAGGAAATAGAATATTTCTTTCAGTATTTTTTTTGAGGATTTGCTACACTAGTCGTATGAAGGGAATTTATATATATTTATGAAATGTACTTTTAGTTGTTGAAATATAAATAAGATATACTCAATGTTAGGATGAGTTATAGAGGGGAGGTAATCAGAAGGCTTCTAATTGATTACAGGATATCTTTCTTCTTTGTATTCGTTAGGAGATTCTGAGGGGATAGAGATGAAGATTGGGATTGTTGGTCCGGGAGCTATTGGTCTTCTTTTTGCATTTTATTTAAAAAAGAACAAACAGGATGTTACATTATTTACAAGAACGGTAGAACAAACTGAAAAGTTAATGCAGGAGGGGATAAGCTGTATTCGTAAGGGAAGAAAGGAAACGGTATTTCCGAATGTTACGCCATTAGAGAGTATTGTAGGTGAACAAATGGACTATACGTTTATTGCTGTAAAACAATATCATTTAGCGAATATACTTCCTTTCATAAAAGGACAAAGGCAGATTATCTTTTTGCAAAATGGAATGTCTCATCTGGATATATTACACGAAATAAAGTGTGAAAATGTAGCGGTGGGGATTGTGGAGCATGGGGCAAAAAAAGAAAATGAATACACAGTGCACCATACAGGAGTAGGGGTTACGAAATTTGGAGTAGTAAATGGTGATTGGTCTCAATTTGAGTCACTATTGGATTGTTTTTCCTCAAAGTATTTTTCGGTGCAAGTAGAAGAAGATTGGAAACAAACAATGAGTTATAAACTTGTAATAAATGCCTGCATTAATCCACTAACAGCTTTATTTGGTATACAAAACGGAGAATTACTATCGAATCCTTTTTTTTATAAAGTGATGGAGCAAATATTTCAGGAGGTCATGTTCCTTGTAGGGGAGAAAAAAAAAGAAGAGATGTGGCAATTAGTTTGTCATGTATGTGAAACAACATCCAGTAATACATCCTCTATGTTAGCTGACGTAAAAGAGAATCGGGAAACGGAAATTGATGCTATTATTGGCTATGCGATAGAAGAAGCGAGGAAACAGCGAAAGCAAGTTCCCACACTGCAATTTTTATATAATTCAATAAAGGGATTAGAGGTATAAGAGATATTCTTTGCTTTTACATCAAACATTGACTACAATTTGGATTGGTGAGAGAACAGGATAGGAAAGGAAGAATTATATGGAGATAAAAGAAATCTCTGTTCCACTACAAGGTGTTGTGGCGGACTATATGAAGGGTAGAAAAGAAGTGCAGGCATTCTTCGATTATCCGTTGACAGAAGATGGATTCGGGCGGCGTCTGTATGATTTGCGTGATAAGAAGTTTTTCCGTCAAGACTTAGTGGCACATTTATTGGAATATAATACTAATTTACATGCTGGAGAGCATACTCTTCGGAATATAGAGGCGCTAGCGGATGAAAATACATATGTTGTTGTTGGAGGACAACAAGCAGGACTATTAACAGGACCTCTTTATACTGTGCATAAAATTATTTCGATTTTACAGCTTGCAAAAGAAAAAGAAGCAAATTTAGGAGTTCGTGTAGTTCCTGTTTTTTGGATTGCTGGTGAAGATCACGATATCGATGAAATTAATCATGTGTTTGTAACGAAAAATAAAAAAATAAAAAAGACGATTTTCCATGATCGTCATCCAAAAAAGGCAAGTGCATCTGAATCTGATCTTTCAATAGAAGACTGTAGAAAGTGGATTGAAGAAATTTTCAAAACATATCCGGAAACGAATTTTACAAAGGATGTATTACAGTTTGTTGAAGATGCTTTGCAGAATTCTCTTACATATGTAGATTTCTTTGCGCATCTTATTATGAAATTATTTGTAGATTCAGGATTGATTCTCGTTGATTCCCATCATCCAGCGTTAAGAAAGTTAGAAGTTTCTTTTTTAAAACAAATACTAAGTCGATATAAAGAAGTGCAAATGAGTCTTCAAAAACAACAGCAATTAGTAAAGGAACAAGGATATAAACCGATTATTGAAACAAAATCAAATGCAGTGCACATATTTATGCAAATTGATGAAGAGCGTGTGTTGTTAGAAGAAGAGAATGGGAAATTTGTTGGAAAAGATGGTATTTATTCATTTTCGTATGAAGAGTTGATAGCGGAAATGGAAAAAAGTCCGGAACGATTTAGTAATAATGTTGTAACAAGACCACTTATGCAAGAATATATATTTCCGACATTAGCGTTTATTGGAGGGCCTGGTGAAATTGCTTACTGGAGTGAATTGCAGCAAGTATTTCATGTGTTTGGTTTTCAGATGCCTCCGGTTGTTCCGAGACTCACAATTAGTTATATGGAACGCGATATTATAACAGATTTACATGATTTACAATTACAAGAGAGTGATCCATTTGTAAATGACATAGATATGCTACGTGAAGAGTGGCTTTCTAACCAAATAGAAGAACCAATTGACAATCAGTTTATAGAAGCGACAGAGAAAATGATGGATGTTCATACTTCTTTACAACAGTTTGTAAAAAAAATAGACCCAGGATTGCAGCAATTCGCTGAGAAAAATGAGCGGAAAATTAAAGAGCAAATTGAGTTGCTAGAAAGAATGTTAAAGCGAAATGTTGAGAAAAAACATGAAGTAGAGCTGAATAAATTTCGCCGTTTACAATACGCGCTCCGTCCGCTAGGTGCGCCGCAAGAACGGGTATGGAATATATGTTATTATTTAAATCAGTTTGGATTAGATTTTGTTGAACGAGTAATGAAGCAATCGTACTCTTGGAACGGGAACCATCATATTATAAAACTATAAAATCTTGCTCTTAGGAGCAGGATTTTATTTTTCGCACGTGGAATTAACTGTAAAGTGATTTTTTCTGAATTATCTAACGGAATGTTCGGGAGTATGATATTTATAATAAAGCACATGTACATGACAAAATAGAACAAAATGTAAACGTATTATTGTGTTTTTCGACATGTTTTTATTTAATTTCCCGCAAAAAATGATAAAATTTAGTATATAATAAAGTGAAACTGCGATTTGTGGATATTAGATTTCCACTGACGCCAAGTTGGATGTGACATATTTTCGTAGCATTAATTTCCCGACATATTGGGTGGTTTATTAGGAAGAAAAAGAGACATTCAACGTAATTATTTTGCAAAAAGTAGGTGCAACAATGTTTAAACACGTAACAGTTCTTTTAAAAGAAACAGTAGATGGTTTGGATATAAAACCAGGTGGTACATATGTCGATTGTACGCTAGGTGGTGGAGGACATAGTTCCTATTTATTATCCCAGCTAACGGAAGGGGGAAAATTAATTGCATTTGATCAAGATGAAATTGCGATTCAAAATGCAAAAGAAAGATTTTCTTCTTATGGTGATCAATTTATAACAGTGAAGAGTAATTTTCGCTATTTGTCAGAAAAGCTACATGAATTAGGAATAACAGAAGTAGACGGAATTTTATTTGATTTAGGTGTTTCATCCCCACAATTAGATACACCAGAACGTGGTTTTAGTTATCATCATGATGCGCCCTTAGATATGCGGATGGATCAAGATGCCCCATTAACGGCATATGATGTTGTAAACAACTGGTCATATGAACAACTCGTAAGAATCTTTTTCCAATATGGTGAAGAGAAGTTTTCAAAGCAAATTGCAAGGAAAATCGAAGCGTACCGCGAGAATAAGGCGATTGAAACGACAGGAGAGTTAGTAGAGCTAATTAAAGAAGGAATTCCTGCTCCAGCTCGTAGAACGGGTGGACATCCTGCAAAACGAGTGTTCCAAGCGATTCGAATTGCTGTAAATGATGAGTTGAAAGTATTCGAGGAGGCACTGGAATCTGCGATTGAAATGGTTAAGCCAGGTGGAAGAATTAGTGTTATTACGTTCCATTCATTAGAAGATCGTATTTGTAAAACAACATTTAAACGAAATAGTACAACACCACAGCTTCCTCCAGGATTACCAATTATCCCTGATGAGTTTAAGCCGAAACTAAAGCTCATTACAAGAAAACCGATTTTACCTTCTGATGAAGAGTTAGAAGAAAATAATCGAGCGCGTTCTGCGAAGTTACGAATCGCTGAAAAACGATAAAAAGGAGAGAGAGGTATGACAAATTTAGCTGTAAAGTATAAACAACAACAAGTGCAAGAACAAGTGCAAGTACAATCTCAAGCTCCGCAGCAAAACGTACAACCAAAAGCGAAAACAAAAATTACAAGAATTGAAAAATTGTTGTATGTGGCTTTTATTGGCTTTTTATTATATGCTTGCGTGGCTTTTATTGGAAATAAAGCAGGCCTGTACCAAGTTGATGCGGAAGCAGCAAAAATAGAGAATAAAATTGTGGAAAAACAAAAAGCAAACCAAGAATTACAAGCTGAAGTGGAAAAGTTAAGTCGCTATGAGCGTATCGCAGAAATCGCAAAAAAACACGGTCTGGAAATTAATGCGAATAATGTGAAAGGTTTACATTAATATAGTAGGTGTGAAGAAAATATGAAGACGAATATGAACAAAATTCATACCAATAAAGGAGCAGGTTACTTTATGATATTTTTCCTCCTGCTCTTTTTGCTGTTGTTAGCCCGATTCTTTTATATTCAAGCGACAGGAACAGTACATGGTCAAGACTTAAAGAAACTTGCACAAGACAAGCATAATAAAAATGGCGTACTTGAAGCGAATCGTGGAACGATTTATGATCAAAATGGACATGTGTTAGCGCAAGATGCGAACTCATACAAGATTGTTGCGAAACTAAAAGGTGAAAAACCTGTAAAAGATAAAGAGGATGCTGCAAAGAAAATTGCAGGTGTACTTGGGACAGGTGAAGATGAAATTTTAGCCACTTTAAACAAAGATAAGAGTCAGGTAGAGTTCGGAGCGCTGGGAAAGAACTTGACGAAAGAGAAGAAAGAGCAACTAGAAAGTCTTAAAATACCAGGTATTTCATTTGTTACAGAAAAAGCTAGAGTGTATCCAAATGGGGATTTCGCATCTTACGTGTTAGGTTTTGCAAAACCTGATGATAAAGGAATTGCGGGGGGGAAATTTGGATTAGAAGAGAGCTTAGATAAGTATTTACGTGCTTCTAATGGAAGTGTAGCATATACAGGAGATCGTAATGGTGTTTCTCTCGATGGTGGAAAGCAAAATGTAAAGCCACCGGAAAATGGAGAAAATGTGTATTTAACAATTGATCAACGTATTCAAGGGTTTTTAGAAGATGCGATGAAAGCAGCTGATCAGCACTATGAACCTTCTATGCTAATTGGATTGGTTGCAGATCCGAAAACAGGAAAAATACTAGGAATGTCTAGTCGACCTAGCTATGACCCAAATAAGGGTGATATTCAATACTATATTAATGATCCAATCGCAAATGCGTATGAGCCGGGGTCTACGATGAAAATTTTCACATTAGCTGCGGCGATTAATGAAGGTGTATATAATGGTCAAGAATATTACCAGTCAGGTACGTATCCAGTTGGAAACCGTAAAATAAAAGATCATAACGGTGGTGCAGGTTGGGGATCTATTACATTTGATGAAGGGGTTGAGCGTTCTTCTAACGTTGCATTTGCAATTTTAGGAGATCAAAAACTTGGTCCAGATCGTTTCCGTCAATATATTCATAAATTTGGATTGGATGAAAAGACTGGTATTGATTTACCTAATGAAGGAAAAAATACAATTGTATTTGACCAGCAGATTCAACAGGTAACAACAGCATTCGGACAAGGCTCTACTGTAACACCGATGCAACTTGTACAAGCTGCAACCGCAATCGCAAATGATGGGAAAATGATGAAACCTTATACCATCGATCGAATTGTAGATCCACTAACGAATAAAGTGGAATTAGAGCATAAACCAGAAGAAGTGGGGCAACCAGTTACAAAAGAAACAGCAGAACAAGTAAGACAATTATTAGAACGCGTTGTTACCTCACCAAAAGGAACAGGGAATGCGTATAAAATCGATGGATACTCTGTTGGTGGTAAAACAGGAACAGCACAAATTCCGGATGGAAAAGGTGGATATATGACCGGAAGAGAAAACTATATTTTCTCATTCCTTGGTATGGCACCAATGGACGATCCGCAATTAATTGTTTACTTTGCAATTAAGCAGCCGAAATTAAAAGATAATGAATACGGGGCACAACCTCTCGCGGAAATGTTTAAATCTGTAACGAAAAATAGTTTAGAGTATTTGAAAATTAAACCGAATGAAGTAAAAGATTCGAAGAAATATGTGAAAGAGCAACAGGCGGTTGTTCCAGAGGTAACCGGAAAAACAATGGAAGAGGCAAAAGCAACATTAGAAAAAGCTAAATTCCGTCCGATTATAGTAGGTGAAGGAAAAGTAAAACAACAGGTACCAAAAGCGACTGAAAAAACATTGAAGGGCGATCGAGTCTTCTTAGTAGGAGATAAACCGTTGATGCCAAATATACAAGGATGGGCACTTCGGGATGTAATGAATTTAGCGAAAATGTTAAATCTTAATTTGAAGCCATCTGGTACAGGATATGTGACAGAACAAAGTGTGGCGGAAGGAACGCCGTTACAAGCAGGTACGGAATTAGCTGTAACACTTGTACCACCGCTTGAGCCACAGCAAGAGGCAGAAAAGCCATAGAATGTTCTAGGTGCATAATATAAGAAGTCCAAGAGGTTCTATTCGAATAGGTACAAGCATATATTGGAACAAGCTAGGCGTAAAGGAGGCTTGTTCCAATATGCGTGTATCGAATGTAACAGTTAGAAAGCGACTTATTTTTATACTTATATCAGGTATACTCATTTTTACAATTATTGATATTCGTCTTGGATACGTACAGTTTTTTCTTGGGAATATGTTAACAGATCGTGCAAAGGATTCGTGGAGTCGTAATATTACTTTCGAACCTGAACGAGGAAAAATTTTAGATCGAAATGGTGTGGAGCTTGCAACGAATAAAAGTGCACCAACTGTCTTTGTTGTACCAAGGCAAATTGAAAAACCAGCAGAGACTGCAGAGAAGTTAGCTGCAGTTTTAGGTGTGGAAAAAGAGGGAATTTATAAACGGATTACAAAAAAAGAGTCCATTGTAAGATTGGATAAAGGCGGAAGGAAAATTTCTCATGATAAAGCAAAGGAAGTACGTGCTTTAAGTTTAAAAGGTGTTTATATTGCTGAAGATTCCATTCGGTATTATCCGTTCGGAAAATATTTATCGCATGTACTAGGGTTTGCTGGTAGTGACAATCAGGGACTTATGGGACTTGAGTCGTATTATGATAAAGAGCTAAATGGTGATAAAGGGCATGTGCGCTTTTTTGCAGATGCGAAAGGACAAAGGATGCCGAATGTTGGAGATGATTTCAAAAAACCAGAGGCCGGCTTAGATTTAAAATTAACAATCGATTCTCGAATCAATACGATTATAGAGAGAGAAATGAATATCGCAGATTCTACGTATAATCCAGATGGTATGATCGCAATCGCGATGAACCCGAAAAATGGTGAAATTTTAGGAATGTCAAGTCGCCCAAGTTTCGATCCCACGGATTTTCAGAGTGTTTCACCAGAAGTGTTTAATCGAAACCTGCCTGTATGGAGTACATATGAGCCGGGATCGACTTTTAAAATCATTACACTTGCGGCTGCTTTAAATGAAAAATTAGTAGACTTGGAGAAAGATACGTTTTATGATGATGGAGCAGCTGAAGTTGGAGGCGCTAGGCTACGTTGTTGGAAAGCTGGTGGCCACGGTAGTCAAACGTTTTTAGAAGTTGTTCAAAATTCTTGTAACCCAGGTTTTATTGAGCTTGGGGACCGCCTTGGAAAAGAAAAGTTATTCCAATACATTCGTGATTTTGGTTTTGGACAGAAGACAGGGATTGACTTGCAAGGAGAAGGAAAAGGGATTTTATTCAACTTAGATAAGGTTGGTCCGGTTGAACAGGCGACGACTTCTTTCGGGCAAGGGGTTTCTGTTACACCGATCCAACAAGTTGCTGCGGTAGCGGCAGCTGTAAATGGTGGGACATTATACCAGCCGTATATTGCGAAAGAATTTGTTGATCCATCGAATAATCAAGTTGTAAGAAAGAAAACACCGGTCGAGAAAAGAAAAGTTATTTCCAAGGAAACATCGGAAAAAGTTCGTTATGCGTTAGAAAATGTTGTAGCGAAAGGTTCTGGTAAAGGTGCATATATTGATGGTTATCGTGTTGGTGGAAAAACGGGAACTGCCCAAAAAGTAAAAGACGGAAAATATTTAGATAATAACTATATTGTATCTTTTATTGGATTTGCTCCAGCAGATGACCCACAAATCGTTGTGTATGTTGCAGTTGATAATCCAAAAGGGGTTACTCAATTTGGTGGTGTTGTTGCTGCGCCAATTGTAGGGAATATTCTTCGTGATGTGCTTCCTGTTATGGGAGTAGAGCCACGCAAGGAGCAGGTTGAAAGGGAATATAAATGGGGCGATACCCCTACAATAGAAGTTCCGGATTTAATCGGGATGAAGAAAAAAGATTTGCAAACGCAGCTTGTAGACTTGCAGCTCGATGTAAGTGGTGAGGGAGACAAAGTAATTAAACAATCACCAGAAGCTGGTGCCAAAGTAAAGGAAGGATCAAAAATTAGGATTTACTTTGGTAATTAAAGGTCAGAGATTGTGTTTTGTGATACAATTGGTGGAAGTTGAGTTAATATATAATCTCTGTTTTCATAGAAATTTATTTTCTATGAAAACAGATTATATTGCTCTTGAACATAAAAAATAAAGAATTTATCAGCTAAGGTATTATATGATGCACTGATAAACGAGTCTGATTTTTCGGGCTCTCAGCAAATGCTTCCTTCTTCAATTTTTAGCGAATGAAGGATAGGAAGAATTACTTATTAAGTAAGAGATAAATAAACAATGTAGAGAGGGTTTAGTGAAATGAAGTTGCACACACTTGTATCATGTTTGCATGATTTTCCAGTTGTTCCAAAAGAAAATCCAGAAATTACATCCATTGAAGCAGATTCACGTAAAGTGACAAATGGAAGCTTATTTGTATGTATGAAAGGGTATACGGTTGATAGCCATGATTTTGCTAAGCAAGCAGCCGCGCAAGGTGCGGCTGCTATTGTTGCGGAAAGACCGATTGATGTTGACGTTCCAGTTGTACTTGTGAAAAATACCTATCGTTCTTTAGCGGTTTTAGCTGATTATTTTTACGGACAGCCAACGCATAAATTACACTTGATTGGGATTACAGGTACAAATGGAAAGACAACAACATCGCATATTATGGATGAAATTATGCGGGCACACGGTCATAAAACAGGGCTAATTGGAACAATTAATATGAAAATCGGTGATGAAACATTCGAGGTGAAAAATACAACGCCAGATGCACTGACACTTCAGCAAACGTTTCGCCGTATGGTTGAGCAAAATGTAAATAGCGCAGTAATGGAAGTTTCTTCACATGCATTAGATCTTGGCCGTGTACACGGTTGTGATTATGATGTAGCTGTATTTACAAATTTAACACAAGATCATTTAGATTATCATAAAACGATGGAAGAATATAAGCATGCAAAAGGCTTGCTTTTTGCTCAGCTTGGTAATAGCTATCATCATAACCGTGAAAAGTACGCTGTGTTAAACAGTGATGATCCAGCAGCAGAAGAGTATATGAGAAGTACTGCGGCTACGGTTATTACGTATGGAATTGATACACATAGTGATATTATGGCAAAAGATATTGTGATGACGAGCGGTGGAACAACATTTACCCTTGTTACGCCAAGTGAAAGTGTAAATATTACGATGAAGTTAATTGGAAAGTTTAATGTATACAATGTTTTAGCAGCAATAGCCGCTACTCTTGTGTCTGGTGTAACTTTGCAAACGATTATTCATGTTGTGACGAATTTAACTGGAGTTCCAGGCCGCTTTGAAGTTGTGGACGGGGGACAAGATTATACAGTTATTGTCGATTATGCACATACTCCAGATAGTTTAGAAAATGTGTTAACAACAGCGAAACAATTTGCAAAAGGGAATGTGTATTGTATTGTTGGTTGCGGCGGTGATCGTGATCGGACGAAAAGGCCAATTATGGCTAGTGTCGCTACAGAATATGCAACACACGCAATCTTGACTTCAGATAACCCAAGAAGTGAAGATCCACAAGCGATTTTGGATGATATGTTAGCAGGTGCAAAAGGAAATAATTATGAAGTCATTGTTGATCGAAAAGAAGCGATTTTCCATGCGGTTTCAGAAGCGAAGGCAGAAGATATTATTATCATTGCTGGAAAAGGGCATGAAACGTATCAAATTATTGGCAAAGAAGTACATCATTTTGACGATCGTGAAATTGCGAAAGAGGCAATCACTGAGTGTTTAAACAACAAAGAGTAACAACATGAGAGGGGGACTACATGTGCTTGAACAAGGTTTATTAGTAACGGCTGGGGTAGCTTTCTTAATTTCTGTTGCCCTTTCGCCATTGTTTATTCCATTTTTACGTAGGTTAAAGTTTGGGCAAAGTATTCG
Organism: Bacillus sp. IT-79MI2; assembly: GCF_949768135.1. NCBI lineage: Bacteria > Bacillati > Bacillota > Bacilli > Caryophanales > Bacillaceae > Bacillus > Bacillus sp. IT-79MI2. The sequence continues at coordinate 408,558 of NZ_CATKPV010000051.1, forward strand.
TGATGAAGGGCCAAAATCACATCAAAAGAAATCGGGAACACCAACGATGGGTGGTATTGTCATTTATGTGTCTATGATGGTGACAACACTTATCATGGCAATTAAATTTAAACATTTAAATGCGGAAGTATCATTATTATTATTAGTTACATTTGGTTATGGATTGATTGGTTTTTTAGATGACTATATAAAAGTTGTTAAAAAAAGAAATCTTGGTTTAACATCAAAACAAAAATTAATCGGTCAGCTTGTAATTGCAATTGCATTCTTTTTAATTGGAAAAGGAAGTGCGTTACAAACATATATCATGATCCCAGGAACTGAGGTTAAATTTGATTTACACTGGGCATATTTTATCCTTGTGCTATTTATGCTTATTGGTGGATCAAATGCAGTCAATTTAACAGACGGTTTAGATGGATTGTTATCAGGAACAGCCGCAATTGCATTTGGAGCATTTGGCATTATTGCAGTTGCTCAAAATCAATATGCCGTAGCTATTTTCTGTATGGCAGTTGTAGGAGCGGTACTTGGATTCTTAGTGTTTAATGCAAATCCAGCTAAAGTGTTTATGGGAGATACGGGTTCCCTTGCTTTAGGTGGTGCAATAGCTGCCGTAGCTATTTTATTAAAGCAAGAATTATTACTTGTTGTAATTGGCGGCGTATTTGTAATGGAAACTTTGTCTGTTATTATTCAAGTTATTTCATTTAAAACGACAGGAAAACGTGTTTTTAAAATGAGTCCACTGCATCATCATTACGAATTATGTGGCTGGTCAGAATGGCGTGTTGTTGTAACATTCTGGTCTGTAGGATTTTTATTGGCAGTATTAGGAATTTATATCGGGGTGTGGATGTAATTGAAAACTGTAACTGAATATCAAAATAAAAATATTCTTGTATTAGGTATTGCAAAAAGTGGCTATGCAGCAGCAACTTTATTAAAAAGCTTAGGTGCAAATGTTATTGTAAATGACGGAAAACCGTTAGCAAATAATGTATTAGCTGCAGAATTGCAAGCAAAAGGAATGGACGTTGTATGCGGTGGTCATCCGCTAGAGTTGTTAGAAAGAAATATTTCACTTGTTGTAAAAAATCCAGGGATTCCATATTCCAATCCACTACTGGTTGCAGCGAAAGAAAAACAGATTCCAATTGTGACAGAAGTGGAGCTTGCATATCGTATTTCAGCAGCACCGTTTGTTGGAATTACGGGGTCAAATGGAAAAACAACAACGACAACACTAACGTTTGAAATGTTAAAAGAAGGCAAGAAGCACCCTGTCATTGCGGGAAATATTGGGACTGTAGCTTGTGAAGTAGCACAGCAAGCAAAAGAAAATGAAATTATTGTAACGGAACTTTCTTCGTTCCAATTAATGGGAGTGGAAACATTCCAGCCTAAAATTGCAGCATTTTTAAATCTGTTCGAGGCTCACTTAGATTATCATGGTACAAAAAAAGAGTATGGTTTAGCAAAAGCGAATATTTTTAAAAGCCAAACTGAAGCTGATTATAGTGTAATTAATGCTGATGATGTAGATGTAATGGCGTTATCAGCAAATAGTAAAGGACAAAAAGTATTATTTTCGGCTACTAAGGTAATTGAAGATGGTGCATGTATTAAAGACGGTGCTCTTTATTTTAAAGGTGAGAAAATCGTTGAAGTTCAAGATATCGTTTTACCGGGTAAACATAATTTAGAAAACATTCTAGCTGCTATGAGTATTGCTAAATTGCTAGGGGTAGAAAATGAGGCAATTATTGCCGTATTAAAACGCTTTACAGGTGTAAAACATCGTTTAGAATATGTAACAACAATTAATAATCGTAAGTTTTATAATGATTCAAAAGCAACAAACATGTTAGCAACAGAAAAGGCGCTATCAGCATTTACGCAACCTGTTATTTTGTTAGCAGGTGGGCTTGATCGAGGAAATGAATTCGATGATTTAATTCCATATTTTGAACATGTAAAAGCGATATTAACATTTGGACAAACAGCACCTAAGTTAGTAAGGGCAGCTGAAAAAGCAGGGATAGATATTATTGAAAGTGTCGATAATTTAGAAGAGGCTGTAGAAAGAGCGTATTCTCATTCTACAGATGGAGATGTAATTCTTCTTTCGCCAGCTTGTGCAAGTTGGGATCAATTTAAAACATTTGAAGAAAGAGGAGACATTTTTATACAAGCTGTGCATAAACTTATATAAAGTAAACAAAACATCAGTAGGCTAACACCTACTGATGTTTTGTTACATAGAAGAAAACAGCTTCTTCAAAAAAGGTGGTGCTCATTGCCAATGAAGAAAACGCCTGATTTTATTTTAATTATCATTACACTTTTGTTGTTAACAATTGGAATGATTATGGTCTACAGTGCAAGTGCTGTCTGGGCTTCCTATAAGATGGGGGATTCATTCTTTTTTGCAAAACGACAGCTGTTATTTGCGGTACTTGGTGTAGCTGCCATGTTTTTTATTATGAAAATTGACTACTGGACATGGCGTACTTATTCGAAAGTGATTTTGCTCATTTGTTTTATCCTTCTCATTCTTGTCTTAATCCCTGGAGTTGGACTTGTTCGAGGGGGAGCGCGAAGCTGGATTGGGATTGGAGCATTTTCGATTCAACCGTCAGAATTTATGAAATTTGCGATGATTATTTTTTTAGCTAAATTTTTAGCGGAAAGACAAAAATTGATTACATCTTTTAAAAAGGGGCTACTTCCAGCACTTGGTTTTGTATTTGTTGCATTTGGCATGATTATGTTACAACCAGATCTTGGAACAGGAACAGTAATGGTTGGGACATGTATCATAATGATTTTTGTTTCAGGAGCACGCATTTTTCATTTTGCAATGCTAGGGCTAATAGGAGTAGCGGGATTTGTTGGATTAATTGCATCGGCACCATATCGAATGAAACGTATTACGTCTTATTTGGATCCGTGGTCAGACCCACTTGGGAGTGGATTTCAGATTATTCAATCGTTACTTGCGATTGGCCCCGGTGGTTTGTTTGGGCTAGGACTTGGACAAAGTAGACAAAAATTTCTTTATTTACCCGAGCCGCAAACAGATTTTATTTTTGCGATTTTATCCGAAGAATTAGGTTTTATTGGTGGGTCGTTTGTGTTATTATTATTTAGTCTGTTATTATGGCGTGGGATTCGTATAGCATTAGGAGCGCCTGATTTATATGGTACGTTTTTGGCAGTAGGTATTGTGGCGATGATTGCGATTCAAGTGATGATTAATGTTGGTGTTGTAACAGGACTAATGCCTGTTACAGGAATTACTTTGCCATTTTTAAGTTATGGTGGGTCGAGTTTGACCTTAATGCTAATGGCAGTTGGTGTATTATTGAATATAAGTCGTCATTCTCGCTACTAAACCCTGTTTATAAGACAGGGTTTTTCGTGTGTAGAAAACGGAAAATATATTATAGATATATGAATATATAAATTGAATTTAGAACAGAGAAGCGGAGGAATTTGTAGTGCGAGTATTAGTTAGTGGTGGTGGCACGGGAGGTCATATATATCCAGCTCTTGCGTTAATTAGAGAAATAAAAAAACTACATCCGGAAGCAAGATTTCTATACATTGGTACGGAAAATGGATTAGAAAGTACAATTGTTCCAAAAGCAGGGATACCATTTCAATCGATTGTCATTAGTGGATTTAAACGGAAAATATCCCTTGATAATGTAAAAACAGTGATGCGTTTTCTAAAAGGTGTACAAGATAGTAAACGATATATTCGTCGCTTCAATCCAGATGTTGTAATTGGTACAGGAGGCTATGTATGTGGTCCAGTCGTTTATGCGGCGGCGAAATTAGGAATTCCTACAATTGTACATGAACAAAATAGTGTACCTGGTGTAACCAATAAATTTTTAAGTCGCTATGTGGATAAGGTAGCTGTTTGTTTTGAAGCGGCATCTGAACATTTTCCAAAGTCGAAAGTTGTCATGACAGGAAATCCGCGTGCATCAGAAGTAATGAACCAAAATGGCATGAAAGGGAAGCGTTCTGTTGGATTATCTCTTTCTAAAAAATCTGTGCTTATTTTTGGTGGAAGTCGCGGGGCAAGACCGATTAATGATGCGTTTGTGGCAGCAATTGAACAATTTGGTAACAAAAATTATGAAGTATTGTATATCACAGGTGAAGTGCATTATGATAAAGTCATGGAGGCCGTAAAACAAAAAGGGAATCCGGATAATGTAATCATTAAACCGTTTATTCATAATATGCCAGAGGTACTTACTGGTGTGGATCTTGTCGTTTCACGTGCTGGTGCTACAACATTAGCAGAGTTAACAGCGTTAGGAAAACCAAGTGTTTTAATTCCGAGTCCTTATGTGACAAATAATCATCAAGAGAAAAACGCGAGATCTGTTGTCGATAAGGGAGCAGCAAAAATGCTTCTTGAAAAAGATTTAACTGCTGAAGCTCTTCTTCATGATATTGATGAAATTCTATTAAATACACAAACATTACAAAATATGAAACTAGCTGCTACGCAGTTAGGAATTCCGGATGCAGCAAATAAGTTATTTGAAGTGATGAAAAAACTTGTACAAAATAACGTTAGGTGAATGCCCTGCATACTACTGTAATACGGAGATTTAATATGGGGGAGATCATCATGAAACAATTAGCAAAGGAACTTATCAAAGCAGAAGTTGGTAAAGTGTTAGAAAATGAAGCGTTAGCTCGTTATACAACTATGAAAATAGGTGGGCCAGCTGATATTCTAATCGTGCCAAGTAGTGTTGCTGGTGTGGAGAAGACTTTAGATTTAGTAAAGAAATATAACACAAAATGGACAGCAATTGGACGTGGATCTAATCTTCTAGTATCTGATAAAGGTATTGAAGGTGTTGTAATTCGTTTAGGAGAAGGATTAGATCACTTAGAAGTAGAAGGAACTACTGTACGAGTTGGAGGAGGATATCCTCTTATTAAGTTGTCAACACTACTTAGTCGCCAAGGTCTAGCTGGATTAGAGTTTGCTAGTGGTATCCCAGGAAGTGTCGGCGGGGCAGTATATATGAATGCCGGTGCACATAAATCAGATATGTCAGAAATTTTGATGAGAGCGCGTATTATGTTTGAAGATGGTACAATGAAGTGGTTAACAAAAGAAGAGATGGAATTTTCTTATCGTACTTCTGTTTTACAAACAAAGCGTCCTGGCATTGTAGTAGAAGCAGAATTGCAGTTGAAAGAAGGAAATCGTGAAGAAATAGTGGGTGTAATGCAAAAGAATAAAGACTATCGTCGTGAAACTCAGCCATGGAATCATCCTTGTGCCGGTAGTATATTTAGAAATCCACTACCAAATTCCGCTGGAGATTTAGTCGAAAAGGCAGGTCTACGTGGTCATCAAATTGGCGGTGCGAAAATTTCCGAAATGCATGGAAACTTTATTATCAATGCAGGATCTGCATCAGCACAAGATGTGCTGGATTTAATTGCATTTGTCAAAAAAACAATTAAAGAAAAATTTGGTGTAGATATGCATACAGAAGTGGAAACCATTGGAAGATAGCTGTTATTTGTTCCGCTCATTATCATTTATGGTATAATAAGAAGATAAGAACGGCATGCGTAACATGCCGTTCTTTATGTTACATAGGGGGATCGTACATGAAAAATAGTAAAGTGATTAAACTACAAGATCGTGTACCAAAACTAAAGAATCAAAAAAAGAAGAATAAAAAACCTGTCAATCAGAGATTAATTTTATATGTATCGATTTTATTTTTATTAGTACTTTTTTTAATTTATTTTCGGTCTCCACTTAGTAATATAAAAAAGATAAGTGTTCTAGGAAATCATTATATGACAGATGAACAAGTCATGAAGGAATCTGGAGTTACATATGACACGAGTTATTTTCGAGTGACAGCACATAAGGCTGAAGAGAATTTAACAAAACGAAATGAAATTAAGAAAGTAAATGTCAAAAAACGTTTTCCGAATAAAATTGACATTCACATTGAAGAGTATGTAACGATAGGTTATATAAACAAAGGTGGAAAGTTACAGCCGCTTCTAGAAAATGGTAAAACACTTGACGTGCTTCCGAACGGGAAATTACCTGTCGCAGCTCCGATTTTTGAACCATTTAAAGAAGAGAAAATGAAAGAGTTAATTGAAGAGCTAGAAAAATTAACTCCGACTATTCTCAGATCTATTTCTGAAATTCATTATGCTCCAACGAATTCAAATGAAGACCATCTTACTTTATATATGAATGAAGGTTATGAAGTGAGTACAACTATACAAGATTTTGCGAAGCGTATGGAAACATATCCACTTATTATAAAAAATATAGAGTCGGGTAGAAAAGCCCTAATTGATTTAGAAGTTGGCGCATACTTTAAATATTTAGATAATGAAGAAAAAAAGCAGTAGAGTAGTAGTTTTATTTCTTTTTAAATACAATAACAACAAGTGTGTTTTTCTATGTGTAAATTTCATTACAATTATAATTAATTTGGTGAAAAATAACTAGATTTTCTTCGATTCATGCTAGGATTGGTACAAGTTTAGCTTTTCTATGAGTACATCTTAGTGTAGACTTATATTTGGCGATAATCTTTGCATTTGGAATCGAGTTATTTCAAAGATAAAGCAGTCATTCACAGATTACTGTGATTGCAATAAGTGAATGTTAAATAAAAATAAGAAAAATATAGGGTTAAAAAAGGGAAACGCATAAAGACGTTGAATATTTTTCTTATAAATAGTAAAGCTGCGATTGTTGTTCCATATATTGACTTGTATGGTATAAATAAAGAAGGAGGTGCCAAAGAATGAACAGCAATGAAATATATGTTAGTCTTGACATCGGTACATCCAATGTTAAAGTCATCATTGGTGAAATGGTTAATGATGGTTTAAACATTATTGGTGTTGGAAACGTAAAATCAAATGGTTTGAAAAAGGGCTCCATAGTTGACATAGACGAAACTGTTCGATCAATCAAAAAAGCAATTGAACAAGCTGAGCGTATGGTAGGAATTCACATTGAACAAGTTGTTGTAGGTGTGAATGCAAATCAGGTGCAGCTTCTTCCTTGTCATGGAGTTGTCGCTGTTTCAAATGAAGATCGTGAAATTGGAAATGAAGATGTCTTACGCGTTCTGGATGCAGCACAAGTTGTATCAATTGCTCCTGAACGTGAATTTATTGATGTGGTGCCTCGACAATTCATAGTAGACGGTCTTGATGAGATTAACGATCCACGCGGGATGATTGGTGTAAGATTAGAAATGGAAGGCACGTTAATTACAGGCTCAAGAACGTTATTACATAATTTACTACGTTGTGTGGAAAAAGCGGGCCTTGAAATTGTTGATATTTGTCTGCAACCTTTAGCAGCTGCAACGGTTGCTTTATCTTCTGATGAGAAAAATAGAGGTGTAGCCCTTGTTGATATTGGCGGAGGATCTACAACCTTATCGATTTTTCAAGATGGAGAGTTACAAGCAACAAGTGTATTGCCTTTAGGTGGAGATCATATAACGAAGGATATCGCTATAGGACTTAAAACTTCAACTGAAAGTGCGGATCAAATTAAGCTAAAATATGGACATGCTTTTTATGATACTGCATCTGAAGAAGAAGTGTTTACGGTTCCTATTATGGGAAGCGATCAAACAGAACAATATTCACAACTAGAGTTATCTGATATTATTGAGGCACGTGTAGAGGAAATCTTGATGTTTGTTCAAGAAGAGGTCCGGAAGCTAGGAGTAAAACAAGTAGCGTCTGGTTATGTACTTACTGGTGGGATTGCTTCTATGCCGGGTGTTCTTGATCTTGCATATGATATTTTACATGAAAATGTTCGTATAGCCACTCCAGATTATATTGGCGTTCGTGAACCACAGTATACAATTGGAGTCGGATTAATTAAACATTCTTATCAAAAAGCGAAATTGCGCGGAAAAAATGTTCAGGAAAAGGAAGAGCATTTTGAGCCAGTACCAGCACCAATGCCGGTACAGCAGCAACCTGTAAAACAAACAACGCGTAAGCAAAGCAAAAATAATGAAGACAATGAGCGTATGATGTCAAAAGTAAAACGTGTATTCCGCTATTTATGGGATTAAAATTGCACACGAAAAATGAGGTTCTAGGGGGATTTCGACATGTTAGAGTTTGATACTACTCAAGATCAATTAGCGAGCATAAAAGTTATCGGTGTCGGCGGTGGCGGAAATAACGCTGTAAACCGTATGATTGAGCACGGTGTACAAGGTGTGGATTTCATTGCTGTGAACACTGATGCGCAAGCATTAAATTTATCAAAAGCTGAAACGAAAATGCAAATTGGCGGAAAATTAACGCGTGGACTTGGTGCCGGCGCAAATCCTGAAGTAGGGAAAAAAGCCGCTGAAGAAAGTAAAGAACAAATCCAAGAAGCACTTCGTGGTGCAGATATGGTCTTTGTAACAGCTGGTATGGGCGGAGGAACTGGTACGGGTGCAGCTCCAGTTATTGCACAAATCGCAAAAGAACTAGGCGCGTTAACAGTTGGTGTTGTAACACGTCCATTTACATTCGAAGGTCGTAAACGTGCGACGCAAGCTATATCTGGGATTACAGCATTTAAAGATAATGTAGATACAATCATTGTTATACCGAATGATCGTATTTTAGAAATTGTAGATAAAAATACACCAATGCTTGAAGCGTTCCGCGAAGCGGATAACGTATTACGACAAGGTGTACAAGGTATTTCTGATTTAATTGCTACACCTGGTCTCATTAACTTAGACTTTGCAGACGTAAAAACAATTATGTCTAATAAAGGCTCTGCATTAATGGGTATTGGTGTTGGAACTGGTGAAAACCGTGCAGCAGAAGCAGCAAAACGTGCAATTTCTAGTCCGTTATTAGAAACATCTATCGATGGTGCACAAGGTGTTCTTATGAATATTACTGGGGGCACAAACTTAAGTTTATATGAAGTGCAAGAAGCGGCAGATATCGTTGCTTCAGCTTCAGATCCAGAAGTGAATATGATTTTCGGTTCTGTAATTAATGAGAGTTTAAAAGATGAAATTGTTGTTACTGTAATTGCAACTGGTTTTGATGATAGTGTTTCAGTTCAGCCGCCAAAACCATTTGTACGTCCAACGGCGGCTACAAATCACGCGCAACAGCAACAACCAACAGCGCAGCCACAAAAACAACGTGAAGTAAAACGCGAAGTGAAACGTGAAGAGTCTATTGTACATGATCGTAATACAGATTCAGATGATATCGATATTCCAGCATTTTTACGTAACCGTCGTAGACGATAAAAAGAAAGGAGCCTCAGGGCTCCTTTCTTTTTTATTACACAACCTTAAATATTTTAAAATAAAAAAACTTATCTCGCTATTCATAAATATATAAATTCATTTTGATTTTTCAACGTATAAGTTGCTGTTACGAAGAACAAAAGGTGACCAGCAGTCGTTTCTCTCTTTGTTTTAACTTGCATATGGCAGGAAAAGGATTGATCTGACCGCTTCTATGCATGGATGGATGCACTCTTTCACTTAAAAAGAAAGGTTTTATGTCGTTTTTTCAATTTGTATTTATATAATAAGACCATCATCTGAATTATAGAAAGTAAGAAAGATAGATGAAGGGAACCGAAGGATTTATTATTAGAAAGCTCACAATATATACCTCACGACAGATTATGTCTAGAAACCACAAAATAACAAAAAAACCCCTCCGCAAATTGACACACTTTCCTATTGGATATGCTTTATACTAGTCTCAACTTAAAAAAAGAGGTGAATTGTTTGGTTGTTTACGCCGACGTTGTTTGGTTGTTAAACGCCTGCATTGATTTTCTTTTGCTTTTATTAGCAGCAACTGTGTTGAAAAAGAAGATCAAAAGATGGAGGCTTGTGCTAGGGACATTTATTGGTTCTACAATTGTTATTTTTGCCTTTACTCCTTTTGCTTCTATGATGACACACCCAATTATGAAATTATTGTATTCGTTACTTATTGTGTATACAGCATTTGGATTTTCTACTTTTAGAGATTATACACAGACTGTTTTTACCTTTTATTTTGTAACATTTATGGTAGGAGGAGGATTAATTGGAACTCATTTTTTCCTACAAACGAATGACATGGTAGATGGATTAGTTCAGGCGAAAGCAATGTCTTATGGTGATCCAGTAAGTTGGATGTTTGTGATTTTGGGATTTCCGATTATTTATTACTTTTCAAAAAAACGTATTGAAAATGTGGAAGTGACTAAGATTCATTATGACCAAATTGTACAAGTGAATATTAGATTAGTTGAAAATGAAATTAAATTAGATGGCTTGATTGATAGTGGAAATCAGCTTCATGACCCTTTAACAAAAACACCGGTTATGATTATGCATATTTCATCATTAGAGCATTGTTTACCAACATGGTTAACAGAACAAATTTATTCCAAAACAGAAATTCCACAAATACCAGAAAATGATTCAGGTTGGGCAACGAGACTACGTTTAATTCCTTTTCGAGCAGTAGGAGTTGATCATCAATTTTTATGGGCAATTAAGCCAGATGTTGTTCAAATTTATCATGAAGGAAGCAATATGGTCGTAAATAAAGTATTAATCGGCTTAAATACACAGCAATTATCTACAAATGGAGAGTATCAATGTATTATACATCCGAAAATGTTGATATCACCCAAAGTGACAATTGCTTAATTATGAGAGGCGGGAGAATATGACGAAAATAAAATTTTATTTCATATATCTTTGGTATAAAGTATTGCTGAAACTTGGAATTAAGACTGATGAAATTTACTATATCGGTGGAAGTGAGGCATTGCCACCGCCTTTAACAAAAGAGGAAGAAGAAGTACTCCTCAATAAATTGCCAAAAGGTGATCAAGCAGCACGGTCATTACTCATTGAGCGTAACTTACGGCTTGTTGTGTATATAGCGCGTAAATTTGAAAATACAGGAATTAATATTGAGGATTTGATTAGTATTGGAACAATTGGTCTTATTAAAGCTGTGAATACATTTAACCCTGAAAAGAAAATAAAATTAGCAACTTATGCATCACGTTGTATAGAAAATGAAATTTTAATGCATCTACGTAGAAATAATAAAAATCGTTCAGAAGTGTCATTTGATGAACCATTAAATATTGATTGGGATGGGAATGAATTGTTACTATCAGATGTTCTTGGTACGGATGATGATATTATTACAAAAGATTTAGAGGCTAATGTAGATAGACATCTTCTTAAGAAAGCACTACACCAACTGAATGATCGTGAAAAACAAATTATGGAACTCCGTTTTGGACTTGCAGGGGGAGAAGAAAAAACACAAAAAGATGTGGCAGATATGCTAGGGATTTCACAGTCTTATATTTCTCGACTTGAAAAGAGAATTATAAAAAGGCTTCGAAAAGAATTTAATAAAATGGTATAAAGTGACGTTGTTAAAAGGTTAGATCATCAAGGAGATTGTGCAAAACCAATCGGTATTCCGATTGGTTTTGTTGTATTTCCGGGTAAAGCACGAATGATATTTTTATTAAAAGTGACAGAAAAACGGTATGCATAAAATTCCCTCCAAAGGAGATACTTTACACTGTACAGCAACTCCCGATAGGAGGGAACACTTTGACGAGAAACAAAGTAGAAATTTGCGGTGTTGATACAGCTAAACTTCCAGTACTAAAAAATGAAGAGATGCGTAAATTATTTCGAGAAATGCAAAGTGGAGAGATAAGCGCAAGAGAGAAATTAGTAAATGGAAACTTACGTCTTGTACTGAGCGTCATTCAGCGATTTAACAACAGAGGAGAATTTGTTGATGATTTATTTCAAGTCGGCTGCATTGGACTTATGAAATCCATTGATAACTTTGACTTAAGCCAAAATGTTAAATTTTCAACATATGCTGTGCCAATGATTATTGGAGAAATCCGTAGATATTTGCGTGATAACAATCCAATTCGCGTCTCTCGTTCGTTGCGAGATATTGCGTATAAAGCATTACAGGTAAGAGAAAAGCTAATTGCTGAAAATTCAAAAGAACCAACGGCGATGGATATTGCAAAAGTACTTGAAGTGACACATGAAGAAATCGTTTTTGCACTTGATGCCATTCAAGATCCAGTATCACTATTTGAACCAATCTATAATGATGGGGGCGATCCTATTTTTGTGATGGATCAACTAAGTGATGATAAACAAAGGGACGAGCAATGGGTGGAAGAATTGGCGTTGAAAGAAGGAATGAAACGATTGAATGATCGCGAAAAAATGATTATCCGAAAACGTTTTTTTCAAGGGAAAACACAAATGGAAGTTGCCGAAGAAATTGGGATTTCTCAAGCACAAGTATCACGCCTTGAAAAATCAGCAATTAAACAAATGAATAAAACAATTCAAGGATAAGGTCTCATCATTTAAGATGAGATCTTTTTATGTTGCGTGCCCCAAGATTCTGTTCATAGGAAAGATTACGTGTTCATATAATGACAGTAAAGTGAAACTGCTGGCAGGAGGAGACTTATCGATTACACAACATAAAAGGGGAGAATGACAATGATACGAATTTCAGAGTTTCAAATTAAGGATGTTGTAAATGTCTCTGACGGAAAAAAACTTGGAAACATTAGCGATATTGATATTGATATGAATACAGGGAAGATTCAAGCTGTCATTATTTCAAAGCAAACACGTATGTTAGGGATATTTGGGAAAGAAGCAGAGTTTGTTATTCCGTGGAAGCAAATTGTAAAAATTGGAGAGGATGTAATATTAGTAAGAGCTGATCATGTCAATTCTGTAACAGAATCAATACAAACACCGACAATTTCTTAAAGAATATTACAAATCTCTCTTTTTTTTATGTTGTCATTATGGAAAAATAAAAGTATGGTAAAATAGACAGGAAGTACCATGCTTTTTATGTTATTTTATTAAAAGGAGCCGCTTTATGAGAGAACCATTTATATATGAGGACGGTATATTGTATTTACAAGCGTGGAAAGAACTTGGAAACATTACTGCAGGATTTACGACAAAAGATGGTGGAGTAAGTACAGGCTCCTTTCATGCGATGAATTTAGGATTACATGTAAATGATATGATGGAAAATGTTCATGAAAATAGACGTATTTTAGCGAACAAGTTACAAAAACCATTAGAAAATTGGATTTGTTCAGAACAAGTTCATGATTATCATGTTGAAAAAGTAGGACAGCAAGAAAAAGGGCGAGGAATCTATTCATATGAAGACGGTATTCCAAACACAGATGGTATTTATACGACTGATAGAGATGTATGTTTAACATCTTGTTATGCTGATTGTGTTCCACTCTATTTCTATGCACCATCACATGGTATGATAGGGCTGGCACATGCTGGATGGAAAGGCACTGTAAAAGAAATTGCAAAAGAAATGATTCAAAAGTGGCGTGCAGAAGGGGTGCCAGCTCATGAGATTTATGTTGCAATTGGACCAGCCATAGGGTCCTGCTGTTATGTAGTTGATGATCGCGTATTATCAGCAGCAAAACAAGCGGTAAACGGACATGTTCCATATAAATTGATTTCAGACGGACAATATGCAATTGATTTAAAAGAAATCAATCGCATATTATGCATACAAGCTGGCATAAAAGAAGAGCATATTATGATGTCGTCTCTTTGTACAAGCTGTGAAGAACAATTGTTTTTCTCACATCGTCGTGATCGAGGGAAAACAGGAAGAATGTTGAGCTTCATAGGCTTTAAGGAGGATTGAAAACAGTGGTAGTGCAAGAGAATTTAGCATTTGTAAATGAGAAAATTAAAATAGCATGTGAACGAGCAGAGCGCTCAGCACAAGAGATTAAGCTCGTTGCAGTAACAAAAACAGTAGGAATTGAAAAAACAAATGAAGTAATAGAAGCTGGACTTACTGATTTAGGTGAGAATCGTAATGAAGGTTTTTTACAGAAGTATGAGCATTTTGGTTCAAAAGTAAGTTGGCATTTCATTGGTTCGTTACAAACGAGAAAAGTAAAAGAAATTATTAATGAGATTGATTATTTGCATTCATTAGATCGCATTTCACTTGCGAAAGAAATCCAAAAGCGTACTACAAAGCAGGTTCGATGTTTTGTACAAGTGAAAACATCGTCTGAAGAATCAAAGCAAGGGATAGCGGCTGAGGAAACGATTGCGTTTATTCGTGCTTTGCAAGAATTTGATAAAATTGAAGTTGTTGGATTGATGACAATGGCACCATTTACTGAGGAAGAAGCCGAAATTCGTCATTGTTTTAAGAAATTGCTTGGTTTGCAAAAACAAGTACAAGAACTAGGATTATCATACGCTCCGTGTAAAGAGTTATCAATGGGAATGTCAAATGATTATACGATTGCAATTGAAGAAGGTGCTACATATATTCGTTTGGGAACGATTTTAGTAGGAAAAGCATAAAAGGAAGGAGAATGTTATTATGAGTTGGTCAAAAGTAAAATACTTCTTTTTTGACACTCCAGAAGAGCGAGAAGCTTACGAAAAGGAAAAGGAGCAAGCTGAAATGAAAAAACAACAAGATCCACCAGAGCAGCAGGATATTCCACTTACGAAAGCACAGCCGAAACAAAATATTGTAAGTATTGAAACAGCAAAGCAATCTTCCAAAGTTGTTTTGTTAGAACCGCGCACATATTCGGAAGCACAAGGGATTGCGGATCATTTAAAGGGAAGAAGAGCGGTTGTCATTAATTTGCAAAGGATGTCAACAGATCAAGCTGTGCGTATCGTTGACTTTTTAAGTGGTACTGTATACGCTATAGGCGGGGACATTCAAAAATTAGGACCGAAAACATTTATTTGTACACCTGAGACTGTGGATATTGTTGGGGCCATTTCTGAATTGTTCGGTGAAGAGGAAGAGACAAATATAAAGAGGTGGTAATACGCCATGACGATTATTTTACAAGCATTGCTTTGGATCATCCAGATTTATTCCTGGGCGCTTATTATCTATATCCTTCTATCTTGGTTTCCAGGGGCTAGAGAATCAACATTTGGTGATCTTCTATCACGTATTTGTGAACCATATTTAGAGCCGTTTCGGAGATTCATCCCACCTTTTGGCATGATGGATATTTCTCCAATTGTTGCAATTATTGCGTTGAGATTGGCTAGTAATGGTTTAGTAAGTCTGTTTCGTTATTTCTTGTAATAAGAGGTTGAATGAATGAGCATCTATGAGCATTTTAGACCCGAAGAAGTGGTCTTTGTCGATAAAGTGTTAGAGTGGAAACAGGTAGCTGAAGAATATCATCAAGTGAAATTAACGGATTTTCTGGATCCGCGTCAGCAGCAAATTGTTGCTACGATAATTGGAAATCAAGGGGATGCTACTTTGCGTCTTTATGGTGCTGAGCCAAAAGCGGAAAGGAAAAGAGCTCTTATTTATCCGAGTTATCTGGATTTAAATGAAGAAGATTTTCAAGTTGAAGTATTAGAAATTGACTATCCTTCCAAGTTTTATACGCTTGAACATAGGCAAATATTAGGTGCATTTATGTCTCTTGGTCTTACAAGAGAAAAGTGTGGTGATATTTTGCTTCAAGAAAATCGTGCCCAAATTATAGTTGCAAAAGAAATTGTTTCTTACATTGAAATGAATTTACAATCAATAGGGAAAATGAAGGTCTCACTTTCCTCTGTACAAGCAGACAAAGTATTACGATTGCAAGAAGAATGGAAAGAACAATCTGGAACTGTTTCATCACTTCGATTAGATGTCCTGCTAGCTGAAATGCTTCATCTATCACGGCAAAAAGTACAGCCACTTATAAAAAACGGTCTTGTGAAAGTGAACTGGAAAACTGTTGAACAAACTGCATATGAGTGTTTTCCGGGTGATGTTTTTTCAATTAGGGGATATGGCCGGAGTAAATTATTTTCTGTAGAAGGAAAAACGAAACGCGACAAATGGCGAGTTTTGTATGGTATACTAAAATGATTGGTTTTTTAGAAGGAAAAACTCTTGTTTTGTCGAAGAAAAGATATAATTAAAAGAAGAAAATTCAGATAACTACTTGGAGGTGGCGTTTGTGCCGTTAACACCATTAGATATTCATAACAAAGAATTTGGTCGCGGATTCCGTGGCTATGATGAGGATCAAGTAAATGAGTTTCTTGATCAGATCATCAAAGATTATGAATTGGTCATTCGCGAGAAGAAAGCATTAGAAGAAAAAGTTGCTCAACTAGAAGGTAAATTAGATCATTTTTCTAACATTGAAGACACGCTAAATAAGTCTATCGTTGTTGCACAAGAAGCGGCTGAAGAAGTAAAGCGTAATGCACAAAAAGAAGCGAAATTAATTGTACGTGAAGCAGAAAAGAATGCAGATCGTATCATTAATGAAGCTTTAGTAAAATCAAGAAAAGTTGCATTTGATATTGAAGAGCTAAAGAAACAAGCGAAAGTATTCCGTACGCGTTTCCGTATGTTATTAGAAGCACAGCTTGAAATGTTAAACAACGATGATTGGGACAAATTAATTGAGCTAGAAGAAGAAGTGGACGAGCTATTAAAGAAAGAAGAAACAGTGTAAGCTTGACGTTTTTCTCATTATTACATATAATTTTAAACAACATATTTATTAAGAAAAACAAAGATAGGGATAAGTACCTTTTTCATACCTTATATAGCGAACTGAGGACGGTGTAAGCTCAGGATAAGGAGATAAATGGGAATATCACCCTGGAGTTCCGCGCTGAACAAAAAAGTAAGCGTAGGCGTATATTCGCGTTAAGAATATAAAGAGGACCTTGTGCATACGTGTACGGTCTACTAGGGTGGTACCGCGGGAGACTTTCTCGTCCCTTTTTTGGGGATGAGAGAGTCTCTTTTTTATTCCATTTTTTAGGGTCTTTCTTTTATAAATTCGAGGAGGAATTAAGCGTGGAGTATAAAAATACATTACTAATGCCGAAAACAGAATTCCCAATGCGTGGGAATTTACCAAAACGTGAGCCTGCAATGCAAGAAAAATGGGCTGAGATGAACATTTATGAAAAGGTACAAGAACATACAAAAGGTCGTCCTTTATTTGTACTGCATGATGGTCCTCCATATGCGAATGGTGACATTCATATGGGACATGCGTTAAATAAGGTATTAAAAGATTTTATTGTTCGTTACAAATCAATGACTGGATACTGTGCACCATATGTACCAGGATGGGATACACACGGTTTACCAATTGAACAAGCTTTAACAAATAAAGGTGTAAAACGTAAAGAAATGACGGTTGCAGAATTCCGTATGTTATGTGCAGAGTATGCATACGAACAAGTGAATCGCCAACGTGAACAGTTTAAACGTCTAGGTGTGCGTGCTGATTGGGATCGCCCGTATATTACTTTAGAGCCAGCTTATGAAGCGCAGCAAATTAAAGTATTTGGTGAAATGGCGAAAAAAGGTTATATCTATAAAGGACAAAAACCAGTTTATTGGTCTCCAACAAGTGAATCCGCTTTAGCTGAAGCTGAAATTGAATACAATGATAAAAAGTCAGCATCTATTTATGTGGCATTCCCTGTAAAAGACGGAAAAGACGTATTAGAAGGCGACGAGAAATTTATCATTTGGACAACAACACCTTGGACATTACCAGCCAACTTAGGTATTTCTGTTCATCCAGAACTTGAATACAGCATTGTGAAAGTAAATGATGAAAAATATATTATTGCTTCTGAACTATTTGACACAGTTTCTAAAACGTTAGAGTGGGAAAATGCTGAAGTTGTGAAAACAGTTAAAGGTAGCGAACTTGAGTATACAGTTGCGAAGCATCCATTCTATGAGCGTGATTCTTTAGTTATGCTTGGTGAGCACGTTACAACAGATGCTGGTACAGGTTGTGTACATACAGCACCTGGACACGGGGAAGACGATTTCCTTGTTGGTAAACAGTATGGATTAGAAGTTCTTTGTCCAGTTGATGATAAGGGTGTATTAACAAGTGAAGCACCTGGATTCGAAGGTCTATTCTATGATAAAGCTAATAAGCCAATTACAGAAAAATTAGAAGAAGTAGGTGCGTTATTAAAATTAACATTTATTACGCATTCTTATCCACATGACTGGAGAACGAAAAAACCAATTATCTTCCGTGCGACAGCGCAATGGTTTGCATCTATTGAAGCGTTCCGCAGCGAATTATTACAAGCGGTTGAGGAAACAAAATGGGTACCAGCATGGGGGGAAACACGTCTTCATAATATGGTTCGTGACCGTGGTGATTGGTGTATTTCTCGTCAACGTGCATGGGGTGTACCGATTCCTGTCTTCTATGCAGAGAATGGCGATCCAATTATTACAGATGAAACAATCAATCACGTAGCAGATCTATTCCGTGAGAACGGTTCTAACGTATGGTTCGAACGTGAAGCGAAAGATTTATTACCAGAAGGATTTACACATCCATCTAGTCCGAATGGCGAATTCCGTAAAGAAACAGACATTATGGACGTATGGTTTGATTCAGGTTCTTCTCACCAAGCTGTCCTAGAAGAGCGCGAGGACTTACAACGTCCAGCTGATTTATACTTAGAGGGATCTGACCAATACCGTGGCTGGTTTAACTCTTCATTATCAACAGCAGTTGCAGTAACAGGTAAAGCACCATACAAAGGTGTGTTGAGTCATGGATTCGTATTAGACGGTGAAGGTCGTAAAATGAGTAAATCTATCGGGAATATTGTTGTACCGAAGAAAATCATGGATCAATTAGGTGGAGATATTTTACGTTTATGGGTATCTTCTGTTGACTACCAATCTGATGTGCGTATTTCAGATGATATCTTAAAACAAGTTGCAGAAGTATATCGTAAAATCCGTAACACATTCCGTTTCTTATTAGGAAACTTAGCTGACTTTAATCCAAGTCAAGATGCAGTAGCGAAAGCTGAATTACGTGAAGTAGATCGCTACATGCTAGTGAAATTAAATGACTTAATTACAAAAGTAAAAGAAGCATATGAAACATATGACTTTGCGGCAGTATATCATGCAATTCATAACTTCTGCACAATTGATTTAAGCTCATTCTATTTAGACTTTGCAAAAGACATTTTATACATTGAAGCAGCAAATCATCATGACCGTCGTGCGATTCAAACAGTACTTTACGATGTTCTTGTTGCATTGACAAAACTTGTAACACCAATCTTACCTCATACAGCTGATGAAGTATGGCCATATGTTCCTGGTGTTGTAGAGGGAAGCGTTCAGCTAACTGATATGCCAGAAGCTGTAGAAGTAGAGGGTGCGGAAGCGTTAAAAACAAAATGGGATGCATTTATGACACTTCGAGATGACGTATTAAAAGCTTTAGAAGTGGCTCGTAATGAAAAAGTAATCGGTAAGTCATTAAATGCGAGTATTACCCTATATCCAACTGCAGAAATGAAACAAATGTTAGAGTCTATTAGTGAAGATTTAAAACAATTATTTATTGTCTCTGAGTATAAACTTGGTGGAACAATGGAAGAAGCTCCAGTGGATGCACCAAAATATGAGCATACAGCTGTTGTTGTAGCGCAGGCAACTGGTGAAACATGTGAACGTTGCTGGGTTGTTTCTGAAACAATTGGTAAAGACGCTGAACATGAAACATTATGTGAGCGTTGTGCAACAGTAGTAAAAGAAAATTATGTAAAATAATGATGTGATAAAAACTGACTGCTATTACGGTAGTCAGTTTTTGTATTTAGTAATGATTCTTCTTAACATGTAGCAGATGTATGAAAAGTTCGACTGCTTAAAGTTTTTCTATTGGGCAGGAGGAAGTAACTTTTAAGCACTTTCCCATGAAGGAAAAATGTGTGAGCGGTAAGCGAGAAAATTTCGGACACACTAACGGTACATTGCAGCCGGGAGGAATGTACACGTGAATGAAATCTATATGGAAATCAAAGAAGAATTACAATTGATGAAAAAAGAACTACAGGAACGACTGGCAAAAGAAGCGATAAAAACTTATTATGTAGAATTCGGACTGGAATTAGGCTATGAATCGAAGGAAGATGGAAAAAAGAAATTATTTTTACATGATATAAGAGAAGATTTAAAAGATGTGGAACGAGCATTATTTAAAATGGAAATCGATATGTATGGCATTTGTGAGGAAACTGGGACATACATTCCTATAAAGCAAATGAAAATGATGCCAACAGCTCGTACAATTCATGAATTTTTATATGAGAAAGTAAATGTCTAAGAGGCACAACGATATTATATTACCTTTTTTTATTTTATTTTATTCTTCCGTAAAGGTTCATTGTGAAAAGACCGTAGCTATGCTAAAATTTTGAGGTACACTGTCTTTGTGGGGGAAATGAAAATGATATATTATTTAATAGCGTTATTTGTCATTACCATCGATCAAGTATCGAAATGGTTAATTGTAAAAAACATGGAATTAGGTACAAGTATCCCGATTATCGATAATGTATTATACATAACATCACATCGGAATAGAGGAGCTGCCTGGGGCATTTTAGAAAACAAAATGTGGTTCTTCTATATTATTACAGTTGTTTTTGTAGGATTTATCGTATTTTATATGAAAAAGTATGCAAAAACAGATAAGCTCCTAGGGATTTCATTAGGTCTTATTTTAGGCGGAGCAATTGGCAACTTTATTGATCGTGTATTTAGACAAGAAGTGGTGGATTTCATTCACGTGTATATTTTTTCATACAACTATCCGGTATTTAACATAGCTGACTCAGCTTTATGTATTGGGGTTGTATTGATTATTATTCAAACATTATTAGAAGGAAAGAAAATGAAGGAGTAATTGAATGAGCGAAGTAGTACAAGTAACAGTTACAGAAGAACAAAAGAGCGAACGGATTGATAAGTTTCTCGCGGGAGTGAACAATGAATGGTCACGTTCACAAGTACAACAGTGGATTAAAGATGGCGTTGTAACCGTAAATGGAAACGACATTAAAGGAAATTATAAAGTAAAAGTAAATGATGAAATTGCAGTAGCAATTCCAGAACCAGAAGAGCTTGATATTTTGCCAGAAGACATGAATTTAGAAATTTATTATGAAGATGCAGATGTGCTTGTTGTGAATAAGCCACGTGGCATGGTTGTGCATCCAGCTCCTGGACATACAAGTGGTACACTTGTAAATGGGTTAATGCATCATTGTACAGATTTATCAGGTATTAACGGTGTAATGCGTCCGGGTATTGTACATCGTATTGATAAAGATACATCTGGCTTATTGATGGTTGCTAAAAATGATATGGCACATGAATCTCTTGTAAATCAGCTTGTGGCAAAAACAGTAACAAGACGATATAAAGCAATCGTCCATGGTGTAATTCCACATGATAAAGGAACAATTGATGCTCCAATTGGCCGTGATAAAAAGGACCGCCAAAGTATGACGATTGATGAAAATGGGAAGCATGCTGTTACGCATTTTCAGGTGTTAGAACGATTTAAAGACTTTACACTTGTAGAGTGTCGTTTAGAAACCGGCCGTACGCACCAAATTCGTGTTCATATGAAATATATTGGATACCCGCTTGCGGGAGATCCGAAATATGGCCCGAAAAAAACATTAGATATAAATGGACAAGCGCTTCATGCGGGGATTTTAGGGTTTGATCATCCTCGTACAGGCGAATATATCGAGTTTGAGGCGCCAGTTCCAGCAGTATTTGAAGAAGTTTTAAATGTTTTACGGAAATAGTATTGACAAAACGATTGAAACCTGCGATACTAACAGCAGTTGAATAATGATCCTTTAACACAGCCCCGTGAGGTTGAGAAGGTAACGGTTTGAAATACTTAGGGTATACTTGTACCCTTTTTTCAAAAGTCCTCTCGCACACGCTGAGAGGACTTTTTTTATACCATTCCTCTCACGCAAGAAAAAAGCTTGGAGGTGTAGAGCATGCAAGAAAAAGCTGTCGTTTTAGATGACCAAATGATTCGCCGCGCTTTAACACGCATCAGTCATGAAATTGTGGAACGTAATAAAGGTGTCGATAATTGTGTTCTTGTCGGAATTAAAACACGTGGGATTTTTATTGCACAGCGTTTAGCAGAACGAATTGGTCAAATTGAAGGAAAAGAAATAGAAGTAGGCGAGTTAGACATTACGCTATATCGTGATGATTTAACATTGCAATCAAAAAATAAAGAACCGCTTGTAAAAGGTTCAGATATTCCTGTGGACATTACGAAGAAAAAAGTTATTCTTGTGGATGATGTATTGTATACAGGAAGAACGGTTCGAGCAGCGATGGATGCTCTTATGGATTTAGGTAGACCATCACAAATCCAACTAGCTGTTCTTGTAGACAGAGGTCATCGTGAATTACCAATTCGTGCTGATTATGTAGGAAAGAACATTCCAACATCAAGTGAAGAACGTATTGAAGTTGATTTGCAAGAGACGGATCAGCAAGATCGAGTAAGTATATACGATAAGTAAAGCCCTTTTAAATGTAGTCCTGTGAGGCTGCCAAAGGGTCTTGACTTTCGTATGTCAAATTTGACATACGAAAGTATAGGACTCTTTGTGCATAGGGCGCAAAGAGTTTTTTTATTGCAAAGTTTTAAACTGAAGGAGGATATAACAATGGAGCAAAAGCCAGTGTTAGACATTCATGAAGTACCGAAACCCGGAAAATGGTTATTTTTAAGTATACAACATTTGTTCGCGATGTTTGGATCAACAGTACTTGTTCCGTTTTTAACAGGACTGAACCCATCAGTAGCTTTAATCTCCAGTGGATTAGGAACACTCGCGTTTATTCTTATAACAAAGGGTCAAGTACCAGCATATCTAGGCTCATCATTCGCGTTTATCGCACCGATTATTACGGCGAAGACAGCAGGAGGGCCAGGAGCAGCAATGCTTGGTGGTTTACTAGCAGGACTTGTATACATCTTAATTTCACTTGGAATTAAGAAATCGGGATCAGCATGGATTATGAAGTTACTCCCACCAATTGTTGTTGGTCCAGTTGTAATGGTTATCGGATTAGCATTAGCACACACAGCAGTGAATATGGCAATGAATGATGCAGGTGGCAAGTATAGTGTTACACACTTCTCAGTAGCATTAGTAACGCTAGCAATTACAATCATTTGCTCTATATTCGGAAGAGGATTTTTCAGCATCATACCAGTTCTATTAGGGATTATCGGAGGATATATCTTCGCTTACTTCCAAGGATTGGTGGACTTAAAGCCAGTAGCTGAGGCGAAATGGTTTGATGTACCAGACTTTGTCGTACCATTTGTAACTTACACGCCAGAGTTTTCATGGAAGATTGTACTCTTAATGGTGCCAGTAGCACTTGTAACAATTTCAGAACATATCGGGCATCAAATCGTACTTGGAAATGTTATTAATCGAGATTTAATTGAAAAACCAGGGTTACATCGCTCGATTTTTGGAGATGGTGTAGCGACATTAATCGCATCAGTAATTGGTGGACCACCAAATACAACATACGGTGAAAACATAGGTGTACTGGCAATTACGAAAGCTTACAGTGTATACTTATTCATCGGATCAGCAGTCTTCGCGATTATGTTCGGATTTATTGGTAAGATTTCCGCACTGATTCACTCGATTCCAACACCAGTTATGGGGGGCGTATCAATCTTACTCTTTGGAGTAATCGCATCAAGCGGTTTACGCATGATGGTAGATGATAAAACAGACTTAAGCGACAAACGAAACTTAATGATTGCATCAGTGATTCTGGTAATCGGGATTGGTGGCGCGGTACTTCGTGTCGGAGAATCATTCCAAGTAGAAGGAATGGCACTTGCAGCAATCGTTGGCGTACTGTTAAATCTACTGTTACCTGAAATGAAACAGAAACAACAATCTAAGCAGATTGCTTCATAAAAACAACCTTTTAATTCAGTCCTGTGAGACCGAAAAGGGTGGCTTTTTTCTCGCACCCTAGTCTCATACGATTAGGGTATTTTTATGCAGTTATTATTATATAAATACAAAAGTGTTATCATAAAAATCAGAAAGATGAGGGATGACAATGAGCCATTTGTTAACGATGAGTGAATTATCGAAAGAAGAGATTTCAGAAATCCTAAAAGACGCAGAAGATTTCGCAAATGGAAGAAGTGAAAAAACAACAGAGCAAACGTTTGTAGCGAACTTATTTTTCGAAAATAGTACGAGAACAAAGTTTAGCTTCGAAGTTGCCGAGAAGAGATTAGGACTAGACGTATTAAACTTCTCAGCAGATTCTTCTAGCGTACAAAAAGGAGAAACATTATACGATACGATAAGAACACTAGAATCAATCGGAACAAAAGCAGTAGTCATCCGTCATCAGCAAGATCGCTACTTCGATGAGCTAAAAGATAAAGTAAATATTCCAATCCTAAATGCTGGAGATGGATGTGGAAATCATCCAACACAATGCTTGCTAGACCTTTTAACAATTAAACAAGAGTTTGGAAGCTTCGAAGGATTAAAGATTGCAATTGTTGGAGATATCCGCCATAGCCGAGTAGCCCGCTCTAATGCTGAAGCATTAGCGAAATTAGGAGCAACAATTTACTTTGCTAGCCCAGAAGAGTGGAAAGATGAAACTAACACATTCGGAACATACAGAAGTTTAGATGAACTTGTTCCAGAAGTGGATGTGATGATGTTACTTCGTGTGCAACATGAGCGTCATGACCATTATGAAACAGACATCATGAAAGAGTATCATGAACAGCACGGATTAACAATTGAACGAGAAAAACGTATGAAACAAGGAAGCATTATTATGCATCCAGCTCCTGTAAACCGCGATGTAGAAATTGCGAGCGAACTCGTTGAGTGTGAGCGTTCCCGCATTTTCAAACAGATGGAAAACGGAGTTTACGTAAGAATGGCTGTACTAAAACGCGCATTACCAAATGTATTAGGAGGAATGAAATATGAATTATTTGTTTAAAAATGGACGTTATCTAAATGAAGAAGGAAAAATTGTAGCAACAGATCTTCTTGTACAAGACGGTAAAATTGCGAAAGTAGCAGAAAATATTACGGCAGATAATGTTGAAGTAATCGATGTAAATGGAAAATTAATCGCACCTGGATTAGTAGATGTACACGTTCATCTTCGCGAACCAGGTGGTGAACATAAAGAAACAATTGAAACAGGTACGCTTGCAGCAGCAAAGGGTGGATTTACAACAATTTGCGCAATGCCAAATACACGCCCAGTACCGGACAGCAAAGAACATATGGAAGACTTGCAAAAACGAATTAAAGAAAAAGCACATGTAAATGTACTGCCATATGGCGCAATTACAGTACGTCAAGCAGGTTCTGAAATGACAGACTTTGAAACATTAAAAGAACTTGGAGCATTCGCGTTTACTGATGATGGAGTAGGCGTACAAGATGCAAGCATGATGCTAGCTGCTATGAAACGTGCAGCAAAATTAAATATGGCAGTCGTTGCACACTGTGAAGAAAATACGCTAATTAATAAAGGTTGTGTACATGAAGGGAAGTTTTCTAAGGAACACGGATTAAACGGTATCCCATCAGTATGTGAATCTGTACATATTGCCCGGGACATATTACTTGCGGAAGCGGCAGATTGCCACTATCACGTATGTCACGTAAGTACAAAAGGATCTGTACGAGTGATTCGTGATGCAAAACGTGCTGGAATTAAAGTGACAGCAGAAGTAACACCGCACCACTTAGTATTATGTGAAGATGATATCCCATCGGCTGATCCAAACTTTAAAATGAATCCGCCGCTTCGAGGAAAAGAAGACCACGAAGCATTAATTGAAGGATTATTAGATGGAACAATCGATATAATCGCAACAGATCATGCACCGCATGCAGCAGAAGAAAAAGCACAAGGGATTGAAAGAGCACCATTTGGAATTACTGGTTTTGAAACAGCATTCCCATTGCTATATACAAACCTTGTGAAAAAAGGAATCATTACATTAGAACAATTAATTCAATTCTTAACAGAAAAACCAGCTGATACATTTGGTCTAGAAGCCGGTCGCTTGAAAGAAGGAAGAGCAGCAGATATTACAATTATGGATTTAGAACAAGAGGAAGAGATTGATCCAACAACATTCTTATCAAAAGGGAAAAACACGCCATTCGCAGGCTGGAAATGCCAAGGTTGGCCGATTATGACAATCGTTGGTGGTAAGATCGCATGGCAAAAGGAGAGTGCATTAGTATGAACAGACAACTTATCTTAGAAGATGGAACAGTATTAATTGGAAAAGGTTTCGGAGGAGAAATCGAAAAGTCAGGTGAGGTTGTATTTACAACTGGAATGACTGGATATCAAGAAACATTATCTGATCCATCATACTGCGGTCAAATTGTAACATTTACTTACCCATTAATCGGAAACTACGGCATTAACCGTGATGATTTCGAATCAATTCATCCATCTGTAAATGGTTTAATCGTAAACGAAATTTGTGATCACCCATCTAACTTCCGTAATGAAATTTCGTTAAATGATTACTTGAAAGAAAGAAATATTCCAGGATTAGCAGGAATTGATACGAGAAAATTAACAAGAAAAATCCGTCAATATGGAACGTTACGCGGTCGTCTTTGCAACATGGATGCGAATGTAGAATACATCGTTAGCCAATTAAAAGCGACAGTCTTTACAGATCATGTAAAACGCGTATCAACAAAAGATCCATATCCAAGTCCAGGTCGTGGTCATCGTGTTGTACTTGTAGACTTCGGTATGAAACACGGTATTTTACGAGAATTAAATAAACGTGATTGTGATGTAATTGTTGTACCTTACAATACAACGGCGCAAGAAATTTTACGCCTTAGCCCAGATGGAATTATGTTAAGTAATGGGCCTGGGGATCCAAAAGATGTACCAGAAGCAATTGAAATGTTAAAAGAAATCATCGGAAAAGTACCTTTATTCGGGATTTGCCTTGGCCATCAATTATTCGCTCTAGCATCTGGTGCGAATACAAGTAAGTTAAAATTCGGTCACCGTGGTTTAAATCACCCAGTAAAACACCTTGCAACTGGAAAAGTAGCAATCACTTCTCAAAACCATGGTTACGCAGTAGAAGAAGAGTCAGTTAAAAATACAGATCTTGAAATTACGCATGTTGCTTTAAACGACGGAACAGTAGAAGGTCTTCGTCATAAGAAGTTCCCAGCATTTACAGTACAATACCATCCAGAAGCTTCAGCAGGACCAGAAGATGCAAATGATTTATTCGAAGATTTCTTAGCAATGATTGAAAACTTCAAGAAAGAAGGGGAAGAGTTATGCCAAAACGCCTAGACATTAACACAATTTTAGTAATCGGATCAGGACCAATTGTAATTGGGCAAGCAGCAGAGTTTGATTACTCTGGTACACAAGCTTGTCAATCTCTTAGAGAAGAAGGTTACAAAGTAATCCTTGTTAACTCTAACCCAGCAACAATTATGACAGATACTGCAACAGCAGATAAAGTATATATAGAACCATTAACATTAGAATTCGTAAGCCGTATCATTCGTAAAGAACGTCCAGATGCAATCCTACCAACATTAGGTGGTCAAACAGGGTTGAATATGGCTGTTGAACTTGCGAAATCAGGCATACTTGAAGAGTGCGGAGTTGAAATTTTAGGAACAAAATTATCAGCAATCGAGCAAGCGGAGGATCGTGATTTATTCCGTACATTAATGCAGGAATTAAATGAACCAATTCCATCTAGCACCATTATTCATACGCTAGAAGAAGCACATGAATTTGTAAAAGAAATTGGTTATCCAGTTATTGTTCGCCCAGCATTTACAATGGGGGGAACAGGTGGCGGAATCTGTAGTAATGAAGAAGAACTAATTGAAATCGTATCAGGTGGATTAAAACATAGTCCAGTAACACAATGTTTATTAGAAAAGAGTATTGCTGGTTGTAAGGAAATTGAATATGAAGTAATGCGTGATTCGAATGATAACGCGATTGTAGTATGTAACATGGAAAATATCGATCCAGTTGGGGTTCACACAGGTGATTCTATCGTTGTAGCACCGAGCCAAACATTAAGTGACCGTGAGTATCAAATGTTACGAAATACTTCATTAAGAATTATTCGCGCATTAGGAATTGAAGGTGGATGTAACGTTCAGCTTGCACTTGATCCACATAGCTTCCAATACTATGTAATCGAAGTAAATCCGCGTGTAAGTCGTTCGTCTGCACTAGCATCTAAAGCAACTGGATATCCAATTGCGAAGCTAGCGGCAAAAATTGCAGTTGGTTTAACATTAGATGAAATTGTAAACCCAGTAACACAAAAAACATACGCTTGCTTCGAGCCAGCATTAGACTATGTTGTTTCAAAAATTCCACGTTGGCCATTTGATAAGTTTGAATCAGCAAACAGAACACTTGGTACACAAATGAAGGCAACTGGTGAAGTTATGTCAATCGGGCGTAACTTAGAGGAATCATTATTAAAAGCGGTTCGTTCTTTAGAGCTTGGCATTTATCACTTAGAGTTAGAGCATTTAAAAGAGCTTGATAAAGAGACAATGAAAAAACGTATTATAAAAGCTGATGATGAGCGTCTGTTTGTTGTAGCAGAAGCAATCCGTCAAGGTGTAACGAAAGAAGAAATTAACTCATGGTGTGAAATGGACTTTTTCTTCTTACAAAAAGTTGAAAACATCGTAAATATGGAACGCAAAGTAAAAGAAAATGTAGGAATTATGGAAGTATTACAATCTGCGAAAGAAATGGGCTTCAGTGACCATTACATCGCAGCTGCTTGGAACAAAACAGAGCGTGAAATTTACGATATGCGTAAAGAAAGCAATATGACTCCTGTTTATAAAATGGTAGATACTTGTGCGGCAGAGTTTGAATCTGCAACACCATACTACTACAGCACATATGGTGATGAGAATGAATCGATTGTAACAGATCGTAAGAGTGTAGTCGTACTAGGATCTGGTCCAATCCGCATCGGTCAAGGTGTTGAGTTTGACTATGCAACAGTTCACTCTGTATGGGCAATTAAAGAAGCTGGATATGAGGCAATCATTGTTAATAACAACCCAGAAACAGTTTCAACAGACTTCAGTATTTCTGACAAATTATATTTTGAACCATTAACAATCGAAGATGTAATGCACATTATCGATTTAGAAAAGCCAGAAGGTGTTATCGTCCAATTCGGTGGACAAACGGCAATTAACTTAGCTGCTAAATTAGAAGAACACGGTGTGAAAATCTTAGGAACATCACTTGAAGATTTAGACCGTGCAGAAGATCGTGATAAGTTTGAAGCAGCTTTAACACAGCTTGGTATCCCGCAACCAGTTGGTAAAACAGCAACGACTGTAGAGCAAGCGGTAGCAATCGCTGACAAAATTGGTTATCCAGTATTAGTAAGACCATCCTACGTACTAGGTGGACGTGCGATGGAAATCGTATATCGTCAAGAAGAACTGCTGCACTATATGAAGAACGCGGTTAAAGTTCATGCAGATCACCCAGTATTAATTGACCGTTACATGGTTGGTAAAGAAATTGAAGTAGATGCAATTTCAGACGGTGAAAATGTGTTCATTCCAGGTATTATGGAACATATTGAACGCGCTGGGGTTCACTCTGGTGACTCAATTGGAGTATATCCACCACAAAGCTTATCTGCAAAACTGAAAGAGCAAATTATTGAAAATACAATTGCACTTGGACGAGGATTAAACATTGTTGGATTACTAAATATCCAGTTTGTAGTATTCAAAGATGAAGTGTATGTAATTGAAGTAAACCCACGTGCGAGCCGTACTGTACCATTCTTAAGTAAAATTACAGGCGTGCCGATGGCAAATATCGCAACGAAAGTTATTTTAGGTCAAAACCTAGTAGAGCAAGGTTTTGAAACTGGCTATCGCCCAGAAGAGAAGGAAGTATACGTAAAAGCTCCAGTATTCTCATTTGCGAAACTACGCTCAGTTGATACAACATTAGGACCTGAAATGAAATCAACAGGGGAAGTAATGGGTAAAGATTTAACGCTTGAAAAAGCATTATATAAAGGACTTGTTGCTTCTGGAATTAATATTCCAACGCACGGATCAGTAATCATTACTGTAGCTGATAAAGACAAAGAAGAAGCGATGGAAATTGCAAAACGCTTCCATGAAATCGGTTATAACTTATTAGCGACAGCTGGAACAGCACAATCATTAACAGAACAAAACATTCCAGTGCAAGTTGTAAACAAAATTGATTCTGAAGACTACAACTTACTTGATATTATTCGTCAAGGGAAAGCGCAGTTTGTTATCAACACATTAACAAAAGGAAAACAACCAGCGCGTGATGGTTTCCGCATTCGCCGTGAGTCTGTAGAGAATGGAGTAGCTTGCTTAACATCTCTTGATACAACACGAGCAATCTTGAGAGTATTAGAATCCATGACATTCTCAGCTCACGCAATGAAAGAAATCGCGCCAACAGAGCGCCACGAGGTGGTACATGCATGATGCAAAAGCAAAATATGATCGTCGTTAATCAAACAGAAATCGCAAAAAACATTTACGAATTAGTGCTTCAAGGTGATCTTGTACAGCAAATGAACGAACCAGGGCAGTTTGTACACATTAAGGTAGCAGAGGGCATTACGCCCCTTCTGCGCCGCCCAATTAGTATTTGTAATGTCGATCAAGACAAGAACGAATTTACAATGCTATATCGTGCGGAAGGACAAGGAACAAAAACATTAGCAAAAAGAAAACAAGGTGAACTTGTAGATGTGTTAGGACCACTTGGTCATGGATTTCCTATAGAAGAAGCGGAATCTGGGCAAACGGCTCTATTAGTTGGCGGGGGAATTGGTGTACCACCACTATACGAATTGTCACAGCGTCTTGTAGCAAAGGGAGTACGCGTTATTCACATCTTAGGTTTCCAGACGAAAGATGTTGTCTTCTATGAAGAGAAATTCGCAGAACTTGGTGATACGTATGTTGCAACAGTTGATGGTACACACGGTACAAAAGGGTTTGTAACAGATGTAATTGATAGCTATGGAATTGACTTTGACATTCTATACTCATGTGGACCTTTAGCGATGCTTCGTGCATTAGAAGGACGCTATAAAGAGAGAAAAGCCTACATTTCATTAGAAGAACGCATGGGCTGTGGCATCGGAGCATGTTTCGCATGTGTATGTCATTTGCAAGCAGATCCGAGTGGACATTCTTACAAGAAGGTGTGTAGCGATGGACCAGTATTTCCAATCGGGGAGGTTGTACTATGAACAGATTGCAAGTTGAATTACCGGGGTTATCATTAAAAAATCCAATCATCCCAGCATCTGGTTGCTTCGGATTTGGTCGTGAGTATGCACAGTTCTATGATTTAAGTGTACTTGGATCAATTATGATTAAAGCGACGACAGAACAGCCTCGTTATGGAAACCCAACGCCTCGTGTTGCTGAAACACCAGGCGGAATGCTAAATGCAATCGGGCTTCAAAATCCTGGATTAGAAAAGGTAATGAATTCTGAATTACCTTTTCTCGAGCAATTTGATCTTCCGATTATTGCAAACGTTGCTGGTTCACAAGCTGAGGATTACGTAGCGGTTGCGAAGGAAATTTCAAAAGCACCAAATGTTCATGCGCTAGAATTAAATATTTCTTGTCCAAACGTAAAAACGGGTGGTATTGCTTTTGGTACTGTCCCAGAAATTGCTGCTGATTTAACGAAGCGAGTAAAAGAGGTTTCTGAAGTACCGGTATATGTGAAATTGTCACCGAACGTGGCAAACATTGTAGAGATTGCGAAGGCAATTGAAAATGCAGGTGCGGACGGATTAACGATGATTAATACATTGCTTGGTATGCGTCTAGATTTAAAAACAGCAAAACCCATTTTAGCAAACCGTACAGGCGGACTATCAGGACCTGCAATTAAGCCAGTGGCGATTCGTATGGTACATGAAGTGAGTCAAGCGGTTAACATTCCGATTATCGGAATGGGCGGTATTGAATCAGCAGAAGATGTAATTGAGTTCTTCTACGCTGGTGCAAGCGCAGTTGCAGTTGGTACAGCGAACTTTGTTGATCCGTTCGTATGTCCAACAATTATTGAAGAATTACCAGCGTTATTAGATGAATTAGGATTTGATCACATTTCGGAATGTCAGGGAAGGAGCTGGAAATAAACATGTCACAGTCTTTAATCGTTGCACTGGATTTTCCAGGTAAGGCAGAGGTAGAACAGTTTTTAAGCCACTTTGAAGGGGAACAGTTATTTGTCAAAGTTGGTATGGAGCTATTCTATAAAGAGGGACCTGCTATCATTACGTACTTAAAAGAAAAAGGGCATCAAATTTTTCTAGATTTAAAGCTCCATGATATTCCGAATACAGTAAAAAGCGCTATGCGCAGCCTAGCTAGTCTAGATGTTGATATGGTAAATGTTCATGCTGCTGGGGGAAGCAGCATGATGAAAGCTGCGCTTGAGGGATTAGTGGAAGGTAAGCAAGAAGGAAAAGAGAGACCGATTTGTATTGCAGTTACACAACTAACAAGCACTTCGGAAGCTATGATGAAAAAAGAGATTGGTATTGAGAAAACGTTAGAAGAAGCGGTTGCTCATTATGCAAAATTAACGAAAGAAAGTGGACTTGATGGTGTTGTATGTTCGACACTAGAAGTACCAAAGTTACGTGAAGTATGCGGACCTGCATTTGTAACAGTAACACCGGGGATTCGTCTTGCAAGCGATGATGTTAATGATCAAGTACGCGTAGCAACGCCAAAGCGTGCACGTGAACTTGGTTCAAGTTACATTGTAGTGGGACGTAGTATTACAAAGGCAGAAAATCCGCTTGAAGCGTATAAAACAGTAAAACAACAGTGGGAAGGTGTAACAATATGAAAAAAGAAATCGCATCTCATCTATTAGAAATTGGCGCAGTATTTTTACAACCAAATGATCCATTTACATGGTCTTCTGGTATGAAATCACCAATTTATTGTGATAATCGTTTAACGTTATCATATCCAAAAGTACGCCAAGCGATTGCGGCAGGATTAGAGAAGTTAATCGAAGAACACTTCCCAACTGTAGAAGTTATTGCAGGAACAGCAACTGCTGGTATTGCGCACGCTGCATGGGTAAGTGATCGTATGGATTTACCAATGTGCTATGTACGTAGTAAAGCAAAAGGTCATGGTAAAGGGAACCAGATTGAAGGAAAAGCAGAAAAAGGTCAAAAAGTAGTAGTAGTAGAAGACTTAATTTCAACTGGCGGCAGTGCAATTACTTGTGTAGAAGCACTTCGCGAAGCTGGCTGTGAAGTATTAGGAATCGTATCAATCTTCACGTATGAGCTTGAAGCAGGAAAAGAAAAACTAGCAGCAGCAAACGTAGCATCATATTCTCTAAGCGACTACAGTGCATTAACTGAAGTGGCAGCAGAAAAAGGTATGATCGGACAAGCTGAAACAAAAAAATTACAAGAATGGCGTAAAAATCCAGCTGATGAGGCTTGGATTACAGCCTAATTATAAAAAACACGACCGCGGGGGAAACGCGGTCGTGTTTTTTATAGAAAATATGGTTAGATAAATATCCTCTTATCCTGGTAATTCTAACAATTATTCTAGATGAGGTCCCGACACATCGCCATCAAGCTAAGCATACTAAAAGGTAATATGGTAGTGCATTTTTATTGATTCTCTATGAATACACTAAAAATGGGCATGACAAAAAAACTATTTAATGGTTTTTTTTTATTTTTATGTGGATTTTCGTATTTGTAACATCTTACAATACATAACACCCAAAACATCAAAAATCGTTTTCTTTTTGTAACGGTGCGATTTCCGTTCGTTTTTCTTCATTTTTTAACCAATTCTTAAAATCCATCATCATCCTTCTTTCTTCAATTGTGTTCCGTAAAAAGTATCTATTATATATATTAAGTTTAATAAGTTAACGGAAGACATCTTCTGTTAACTAAAAAAAATTTCTATATTTATTTAGTTCTTTAATAAATGGAGAGATATTCATTTGTTAAAGAACTAAGAATTTAATATTTTTCTATTTTTTTACAAATAGCACACAAAAAAGACATACTTCTAGGCTATTTTTATATACAGGAATTATTTTTTTGAAATGGTTACTATATATAAAGGAGACTTCAAAATGGATATGGATTCATATTATTGGGAAATGGTTAAGAAGAATATTGGTGTGTATTCTGAACAGGAACAAGAATGTCTTCGAAATAAGAAGGTTATTATTTTTGGATTAGGGGGTGTAGGTGGATATGAAGCAATTCTCTTCTCTCGGATGGGGATTGGGCATATTACAGGCGTTGATCCAGATGAATTTGAAATATCTAATATTAACAGACAAATGTTAGCGCTTTCTAGTGTTATAGGTGAACCAAAAGCAAAAGTTGCAGAACAGGTTGTAAAAGATATACATCCCTATATATCAACAAACTTTATACAAACAAGAGTAGATGAAGATAATGTAATCGAACTTATAAAAGAGCACGATATTGTATTAGAAGCCGTAGATGACATGCCTTCAAGAGTTATTATACATAGAACTGCTAGAGAATTAGGTATACCAAGTGTGGGGATGTCAGGTAGTCCTCCTACAAGAGGATTTGTTTCTACATTTTTTCCAACTGGAATTCCTTATGAGGAAGCCTTGAATGTATCTATTGTAGGAGGTAAATTAACAAATCACGAATTAAGACAACAAATTGCGGATATAAAGAAAAGTCGAGCTTGGTATTCTGTAGAAAAAGGGGCACCAAAAGAGTGGGCACAAGATTTTTGTGATGGAAAAGCAGGATGGATTATCACGCCGATGCGTGCCCATCTATTGTCATTATTTAGCTTTCATGAAGCAATCCAAGTGTTAACTGGTCGTGAACCGCTAGCGAGAGCTCCAAAAGGGATTGTTATTGATGTAAATAGCCAGAACCCCGTCCAAGTAAAAAATGCACCAAAAGATGGTTGGGATTATACAACACTGTAAGGAGGAAAATAATTTGTTAACAAAAAATAAAAATACGCAAAATATATATGAAGAAAGTTTCACGCGAAATATTGGCGTCATTTCTGTAGAGGAGCAAGAAAAATTAAAAAATGCTCGCGTTACTGTAGTTGGAGCAGGGGGAGTAGGAGGAATTACACTCATTCAATTGGCGCGAATGGGTGTAGGTTCTTTACATGTTATTGATCAAGATGTATTTGAAGCAAGCAATATCAATCGACAAATGCTAAGTTCCATCAGTAAATTAGGACAGCAAAAAGCAGAGGTCGCTTTAGAAGTTTTGCAAGACATTAATCCATTATTACAAATAGAGATAACAAAAGAATTTGTTACCGAGGACAATGCATTAGAACTTCTAACGAATGCAGATGTCATTATAGATGCAACTGACAATTTAGTAGCGAGAGTAATTATCCATCGTACAGCTCAGAAACTAGGAATCCCTTCTATTTGGATTGCAGTTACACCCCCCTTTAGAGGTGGCGTCATGTCTTTAACTCCTAACTCTACGCCCTATGAAATTGCGTTAGGATATCCGTCTTATCAACAAGAGCTAACACCAGAAATGCAAAATAAAATTCATGAATTAAAAGATGGACGTGCTCTTCATTCCGTTACATATGGCGCGGATGAGAAATGGGCAAGCAGTTATGTACAAAAAGATCGTCCATGGGCTGTATTGTCTCCCGTTGCGAATATAGTAGGCATTCTAGCAAGCTTTGAAGCATTTAAATTTATGATAAATCGAGAAGAGTTAAGACCTGTAATAAGTCCAAATTTAATTCAAATTAACTTTGCAAACCAGAATATGGTACAAGTCTCTATACCGGAAAATGGTAGTTGGGACTATACCACACTATAGATGAGAGAAAAGATTATGCTTCCTTTTTTGTTACTTGGAATAATTGTAATACTCGCCCTGCTTATAAAGGATTATGCACTAGCTGGTGCGGCTTGCTTATTAGGAATTTTACTTGCTGTTGGACAAAAAACTTTATTACATTTTATTCAACAATACTCTTTTCAAATTGGTATTTTCTTTCTTATGTTATTCTTTTTAATTCCAATTGCATCAGGGAAGATTACAAACGAAAACGTAGTGAAATTAATTGCTTCCCCTATGGGATTAGGGTCCATTCTTGCAGGTTTCACTGTGTCATACATAGGAGGGAAAGGTGTAGGAGTTCTATCTATGAATCCTACGATATTGTTAGGTGTCTTAATAGGGACTCTTGTTGCCGTATTATTTACAAAAGGTTTACCAGCCGGATTAATTATTGCGGCTGGAATAATAGCTATTATTTCTATGAAATGAAAGGAACATTCTAAATGAAGATAAAATGGACACATATTAGTTTAGTAGGGATTTTTTTTATAATGCTTATGTCTGGTTGTTCTAATATAAAAGAAACTTCTCAAAATGCTCAGACTTCTAAAGTAGTAAAACAAGAATTAGAAATTCAGCAAGGAGAAGAAAAAATATTTTTGCTTCATAAAAACTTAAATAATAAAAAACAGTATAAATCCGATGAAATTGTCTTATTTTTAGAACCATTTAGTGTACCTACAGCTCAAGCATTTGATGTACCAAAATATTCGTGGATGGATGAGTATGCCAAAAAAGGGTATGATACTTGGGCCATGGATTTTCGAGGGTTTGGTCATTCTTCTCGCCCTAAAGAAATGTCAGATCCTCCTTCCCAAAACCGTCCGGTTATTCATCTGAATGATGCAACTAAGGATCTAGAAACAGTTGTAAAGTGGATCCAAAAGAAAAGAAATGTGAAAAAGATTCATATAATAGGGTGGTCATATGGAGGTGTTGTCGCTGGAAATTATGCAATATCCCATCCTCAAGATATTAATAAACTTATTTTATATGGGTATATGCATGGATTCACACTTCCTATGATGACAAAATCTCTTGAAAATCCATTACAACCTAATCAATTTAACCCTGAAGCATCAGCCTATCAAATGGTGGACTTTGATAAAGGAATGCATCATTGGCATATGATGATGGGAAAGAAAAAAATCGTTACAAATGAAGCAATGGATGCCGTAAAACAAGTATTTATCAATTCGGATCCTATGAGTAAGAAAAATAATCAAACTATTCGTCGACCAGTTGGTCCACTAGAGGATTTGTTTTATATTTGGAAAAATCAGCCTTTATATGATGTATCTAAAATTACCGTTCCAGTACTTGTCATTTATGGAGAAGATGACACGTTTGCAGACCGAAATATGATGTCAAAACTAACAGGTACAAAACAAAAAAAAGAAGTTGTAATCCCCGATGCAACGCACTGGGCTGTTTATGAAAAGAATCGTAATAGCCTATTCGAACAAACGTTAAACTTTATAGAAATGAAAGAAGGAAAAAAGGAATGAACAAGGGTATAACAATATTGGATGCCACCTTACGTGAAGGAGAACAACAATGTGGTATTCGTTTCTCCAAGGAAGATAAAATTACCTTACTCCATATGTTAGAGAATTTTGGAGTAACTCTTATCGAGGTTGGACATCCGGGTATTTCTGAAGAAGAAGAAGAGATTTGCCGAGAAGTTGCAGCCTCTGCAAAGTACGCTGAAATACTTATGCATGCTCGGGCAAAAAAAGAAGAAGTTCATGCGGCTTATCGTGCTGGTGCCGATTGGATAGGAATCTGGACGTCTATTAACCCCATTTCTTTACAAACAAAGTACACCAATAGATCAAAAGATTACGTTATCAATCAAGTGAAACAAGCTATTGAAGAAGCAAAATCTTTAGGGATGAAAATCCGTTTTACTATTGAAGATGCTTCGCGAACTGAATGGGAAGATATCGCCTACATTGGACAGGTTGCACATGTAGCTGGAGCAGACCGAATCAGTTTAGCAGACACTGTAGGAATTTGGGAACCAAGTCAGTGTGCGACAATCGTGAAGAAATCTGTTGAGACATTCCCTTGTGAGATTGAAGTTCACCTTCATAATGATTTAGGACTAGCCATGGCAAATGCCCTTGCTGCAATCGATTCAGGGGCATCTGTCATTGATACTACATTGTGCGGAATAGGTGAACGTGCTGGGATTGTTGACTTGCTAAATTTATCAGTGTTTTTATCTCAAAAGCGTAATCTTCAGTACTTTAAACTACAGATGATTCCTGAATTGACTCAATCTCTTCAATTAGCTACTGGTTGTAAAGTAGATCATTGGAGACCGATTATTGGAAAGAACATATTTACTCATACGGCACCTTATCATAAAAAAGCTGTTCAGCAGAATGACTCAGCATACGAGGGTATTCAGCCTGAAATGATAGGAAGAGTAAGGACCATTCAACAAAAATGCATAGAAAGAAAAGGGCCTAGGCTTTCAAAGTCTCTCCGAGTTAGTAAACCATTTGTAAAGGGAGCATCTGAGCTTTTATATCATCGCGATGGTCCAGGAGAGCGGTGGGTGCAGATGGATTATAGAACGGATGAACGGGCTTCATTTTATGTGATACAGCGTGTGTTTTACGATGCGCATATGGATGATAACTTAGAAGGACATGTAGATATTCACGCACATCATTGTGATAGTGCTTTTATCTTCTGGGGGAATAAAATAGATGGTACAGGCCTCGTATGTGAAGTGGAAATTGAAGGAGAGTCTCAAATCATTGAGAGTCCTGCATCTGTTTTTATTCCAGCGGGTTTCAAGCATAGGTATAAGTACCTTTCGGGTATAGGAACATATACAAATATCGTACTAGCACCTAATTATAATTCTAGTTTGTTAGAGGATAATTTATCAAAAATGCGTGTATAATGGGTAATCTAAAATGCCATTAAGTTAAAATACATTTGCATCCCAAAAACGAAAAAAAAATTTTCGTTTTTGGGATGCTTTTATTTTTTACTTGATGAAGATAGGGAGCTACTTCAAAAGATGAATAAGAACCTTAATTTTCTTTCGTGAAAAAGGCTTAATCCTTTGGTATGAACTGTACCTCGAATTGTGGACACTTAAAAAAGTCCATAATTCGGGGTTTTTGTATATTTTTACACTCATTCCTCCTTA
This sequence comes from Bacillus sp. IT-79MI2, assembly GCF_949768135.1. NCBI lineage: Bacteria > Bacillati > Bacillota > Bacilli > Caryophanales > Bacillaceae > Bacillus > Bacillus sp. IT-79MI2. Next base: position 447,763 of record NZ_CATKPV010000051.1, read on the forward strand.
TAATGGAAACAATGGTAAAAAGACAATTTATGAAAATTAAAAGATGGCTTTCTTTGCGTTAAAGGAAAGCCATCTTTTTAAATGCACTTAAAATTCATAAAGAGACACAGGGTATAGGTTACAATATAAAGTGAAACTTTAATCAGTGGGGGTTTTCTTCATCCCCCACTGATTGTTAGTTGAACGAATCGGGCTTTTACGGACAGTTCATCTCCCACCTAACTTCTTTGCTTTCGCTGAATTTTGAGGTGGGAGTGTTACTGTCCGTTAATGCGGGATAAATGTAGAATTAGCACAAATTATCAAAAAAATATTTTGTTTGAATTATAAAATATGAATATACTGTGGTATTGAGGAATGAATCATTTTGAAAGAATACAAAACTCAATTGAATATATTGAAAAGAGCTTACAAGACGAATTGAACGTTACTGAAATTTCCTCAAAACGAAAATTTTATCTCTTCATAGTTGCATGGGAATACAGCTTTCATTTTTTTCGTTGTGGGGACATTTCAAAATACTAGCTTGATAACGATGTGGCAGGACCCAGCTTTATAAAATATAATTATTGCGATAAGGAAGAATATTATTAAAAACTTTATCAAATTTTTCTCTGAGCGGTAACTCCATCTTTAAATATTTATGAATTATAAAATGTATAATGATCTGATGAATAATGAGTTTAAAATTAAGCATTAAAGCAACTATCTGGAATCTAATTGTAATTCAGCTTTGTTGGTTGTCAGTGTATTAGCAGAATTACAATTTCCAGAGTAGATAGCTCTTGCTTCATCACACGAATCAGATTTTTCACATCCTATAAGCATTCCTAATGTTATAAACGATAATAAAATCTTTTTCATTATAATACACGCTCCATACTATTTAGAATGTTATGATGTTCTTAGACTAATTGAAATTTAATACATATATTTCTATAACGAAAAACATATGTATTAAATTAAAGAAACTGAGGAAGGTCAGTTTCTTTAATTTATATAATAGGCCTCACCATACATGCCCATCAACTTAAGAGTGGAAAAAACTGAACTGTCATTCAGAAAGGTTAAAACATTTCTAAAATAGGAGCCTATTCTTAAAAATGCGTATATCGAATAAATCTTAATGGGTTTCATTTTTTAAATTATGTAACTTTCTTTTGTTTTCTTAATCCATTATACTCATAGACAACACCCATAATATCAAAGACAGTTTTCTTCTCATATCGATGAGACTTCCGTCCATTCTTCTTTAGGAGGTGGAACAGGCGGATTAGGATCTTTGTTATTTCTTGGGTGTTTTTTTGTTACAGCTAGATCAACGATTAAGACGTTTCGTAGTTACAACACTACCTAGGAAAAGTATTCCCTGGCGTTTTATAAATTTCTGCAAAGAAAAAAAACGACTCGAATGAGTCGGTTTTAACTAGTTAGTTTACTTGGATCGGCCTTGAAGATACTGGAATAGCTCTATATAAGAACGTAGCCAACTGTTCACGTGTCACTTTATCTTTGGCACCAAAATAACCGCTACCATATTCTCACATTATATTATGTTCAGCCATGTACTGAATCTCTTTATACGCCCAATGCGATTGAGATACATCTATAAAACTACTAGTCTGGGCGCTTGCTGCTTTTATATTCTGATTTGAGTTACTTCAGCAAAAGAATTCTGCGCAAAAAAAGTCGTACCAAATATTGCTGCGCATACACCTGTAATAATTAATTTCTTCATTTCTTTCTCTCCTGATCTTTATAATTAATTTTGATATATATAATTATATATATATCAAAATTAATAACAATAGGAAATTCTATTTTATATTTATAGATTCGAGAGCTTCATAACAAAACGTTACCCTTTCTAATCTAGCTTGTGTAGAAAGGATAACGTGGGGATATTAAAATGTCTTAAGTTGATGGGCATGTTGTGTTACCCCATTGCCATCAAGCTAAGAAAACGAAAACTTATATATCATTATCTTTAGGTGGAGAGGAAAGATTGTTTGATAAATTAAAAAGGCTATTTAAAAAAGATAAAGAGAATGATTTTGAAGATGAGAGGTACATTTTCAAACAGAATCGTTAAATTTCTTAAATAAAAGATATTACTATTTTCCCTTCACAGCTTCATACCCCTTTACAAATAATAAAGTTATATAAGAAACGATAAATGAGAAGATGCTATACATGCCAACCCAAAAGAAAAATGAAGGGGGAAACAATATAACTCCTAATATAAGAAAAATAGCAAACGTTACAATTGGCATTACGTAATACGTTCTTGTTCTACGTGTCCCAAGTACTGAAACAATAAAAATAAGTAATGGACAAATAAATAAAAAGAAAAGCAATTCACTCATGATTATGCCCCCTTTTCTTAAAAAGTAATATGTTCTTTTAAACTAATTGTTCTCTTAATATAATTTTGACAGATGGTTTGAAATCCCTTTTGGGAATCAGTATATTTTAACAATTCGCAAGGGAAAACAGTAAGCAAAGAAAACTTGTCTATGGTTATAAAAGAAACATCGCGATAATTGTAGTGACAATTAACACGATAACGACAGGTATAAAATTGCGTCTAGCAAGTTCGAATGGATCTACTTTATAAATTGCTTATTGAAATAATAATAGAGATGATTAAAATAGTTGGTAGTAGTTCGGTAATGGCATAGGTAAAACTTTGAAAAATCCCGCTAACGGCAAGAGGAATGGAATGTGTTGCGGTTAGAGCTAGTAAAAAGATAAAAACAATACAAATGATTGTCGTATCTTTTCGAAGAATAAGAAAAGGTGATAATTGTAAGTAAACAAAGAATATAGAGGGCGTGCAGAAGTGTTAATTCTACTCCCATTTTGCTAGGCATTCGTGTAGTTTAGTGTATGAAGAGAGTGGGAGTGTGTGAGTACGTAGAGAAAGAAAATATAACAATTTCATGTACTGCACTTACAAGGTGAAAATGGATGATATAATACAAATAATCCTGAAAGTGGATAAAATATTATACAGTTTTATTACTAGATAGAGAGAGGGAATATATGAAGGAGAAAATAGGTTTTTACGGTCTTATGGGATGCTTCGCTATAGGACTTATTTTAAAGTATTTTATTGAAAGTGATTGGATCGACATTATTTATGCAGTGGGTTTTATTTTTGCTGTATTATATTGTTGGGATGAATTTAGAGCATACACCCGAAAAAAGAAGATCGTTTTAGGAATTGAGTTTGTCATTTTAATAGCTACAGTGCCATTCATATTGTTGGAAGCCGGTAGACAAATGGATAGGATGCCAATTTTTCAAGGGTGGCTATCTTTTGCTAGATTAGTATATTTACTTATAATCTTAGGTATTGTGGGAATGATTGTTACAAAAGTGAATAAAAAATTATTATTAGGTGATGACGTATCTAAAACATAAAAAAGTGCTACCTGACTAAGAGATAGCACTTTTTTATTATTTTACTGAATGAGTTCCTTACATTTTTTTAATTAAACGAATTTGTCCACGATGACTCAGCTCATCTTCAAAGACGTGAAACCATTTGAAATAGTTGTTTGCTGGTTTGTCATACCAAAACGGTGTGGTTTTATATAGCCATTCATCCGGTAGTGATTGAAACGTTGTAATTGTTTTAGCACGAACTTCTTGTAACGTATTTATGTAGTAGTCTATAGGGTGGTTTTTAATATGCTGACGTCCAAGTTCGCCTAATTCGATTCCAGGTAACCAACGCTCTAATTCTTCCTCTGTCGGCTCTCGATCTTCAAAGGTATGAATCTGATAGTAGTACTCGACTGTAGTCATATGATATAAAAGCATACCAATGGAGTTTGCCTTAGCATCGTACAAATAATCGAGTTCTTCAATCGTTAAATCTTGTACAGCTTGCATTGTTGTATAACGAGCATAATTCATCATAGAAACAAGCTTTGAAAATTCTGTGTTTAATCCATCAATTGTATCAATTACGAAATTTAATAGAAATTCCTCCTAGTAAATAATATCTTTATAGAAAGATTTCTCCGTGTAAAAAGAAATCCCTTTTTAGATGGATAAGGAGAGTTTCCTATTAGCCAATAACAATAAGGTCTCTATTTGCCTTTGTAATTACTTCATGCCCATCTTTTGTAATGACAATATCATCTTCAATCCTACAGCCACCCCAGTTTGGAATATAAATACCTGGTTCGACAGTAACAACCATTCCTTCTTGTAAAGTAGCTTTACTTTCTTGTGATAATCGAAGTGGTTCATGAAGTTCTAATCCAACGCCATGGCCGGTAGAATGGCCAAAGTATTGACCGTAGTCGTTATCTGTAATGTAATTTCTTGTCACATCATCAATCGTTTTTGCGGATTCACCAGGCCGGATTGCTTTGGTTCCTCGTTTTAATGCTTCTAATACAATACTATATATCTTTTCAAATTCTTTGGAGTAACTTCCAATCGCAATAGTACGTGTTAAATCAGAGCAATACCCATTGTAAAGTGCACCAAAATCTAATGTAACCATATCTCCGTTTTCAATCATCTTATTTGTGGCAACGCCGTGGGGAAGAGAAGAACGGACTCCAGAAGCTACGATAATGTTAAATGATGAGGAAGAGGCCCCTTGTTTTCTCATAAAAAACTCTAATTCATCTCGGACATCAAATTCAGATACACCGGGTTTTAGGAATCCTGTTATATGTTGAAATGCTTCATCGGCGATACGTGCTGCAATTTTAATTGTTTCGATTTCAGACTCTTCCTTAATGGCACGGATTGTTTCTACTAGTTCACTTACTTGTACAAGTTCGATGTTTGTATATTTTTTTAACGAACTATACTGTTTTAAGGTCATATTGTTTTCTTCGATGCCTAACTTTTTGATGCTTAATTTAGTTATCTGATTTGCGATCTCTTGTTCCATGTTTCCTTTATGCATAATGATTTCAGCTTCTTGTACTTGTGTTTTTGCTTGATCGACATAGCGGAAATCTGTAATGAATACAGCTTCAGTTGCAGATAGTAATACGGCTCCAGCGCTACCTGTAAATTCAGTTGCATACTGGCGATTTTCCTTTTTCGTAATGAGTAATCCGTCTATTCCATATCGATCTAGTTGTTCTTGTATTTTCTTTATTCTTGAAGTCATTTTGATTCCTCCCTTTCACTTCCTTATATAAAGCAATAATTGTGCCAATGTAATTTTCTTTGTATAAGAAATAATTACTACATAAAGTGTCTAAAAATTAAGGAATATAACTCTTGTTTGTGTCTATATTTTTTTACACGAAACATATAAAGTGTCAATTTTTTTATCATTTATATTGGTTTGATAGAGGGGGAAATAAGGCGGTAAAGTCTTTGTAAAAGACAGGGAATATTATTTTATAAGAAAAAACGCAATGATTACTCACAATCATTGCGTTTTTGTGTTTTCCTTAAGCTTTTAACTTCATCACCGTATCAGCATCTGGTGTTACATATAATGTTTGTTGATTATCATATGTCACAAACCCAAGTTTAGCACCGCTTGGTTTTTTAACATGGCGAATTTTTGTGAAATCTACAGGAACAGAACTAGAATCTTTTGCTTTACTGTAATAAGCAGCGAGTTTAGCAGCTTCTAATAAAGTCTCTTCAGTTGGTTCTAATGAGCGGATGACAACATGAGAACCAGGAATATCTTTCGTATGTAACCAAATTTCATCACGACGTGCAAACTTGGTTGTTAAATAGTCATTTTGTTTATTATTTTTACCGACTAAAATTTCTGTTCCATCGGTAGAGATATATTTATCTAATATCGGTTTTGATGTTTTTTTCTTTGTATTCTTCGACTTACGGTTACGCATGTAACCTTCTTCAGCTAATTCTTCGCGAATCTCCTCAATATCTTTTGAAGCAGCAGCCTCCATTTGTTGAAGTAGGCTATCAAAGTAAAGGATTTCTTCATTTGTCTTTTCAATTTGTTCTTTTACGATTGCGACAGAATTTTTCGCTTTTTGATACTTTTGGAAATAACGTTGTGCGTTTTTTGACGGTGTTCTCAGTGGATCTAATGTAATTTTTACTGTTCCGCCATTTTCATCGTAGTAGTTGACAACCTCAATTTCTTTGTCACCTTTTTTTAATGCATACATGTTAGCTGTAAGAAGTTCACCGAATAATTGATATTTATCAGCTTTCCCAGCATCTTGTAGTGTTTTTTGTAATTTAATTAATTTCTTTTCATTTTTTGCTTTTTCATTGTGCATAAATCGTTCTAAATCATGTGCTTGTTGTTTTACACGATCGCGTTCAGCTTTTCCAAAGAAGAATCGATCTAATAATTCACTTACAGATAAGAATGTTTTATTATCCCCTTTTAAATGTGTAAGAGAGAAGAGATAAAAGAACTCTTTTCCATTTGCCGTTATCATTGTTGGTTCATATTGATGCGCTTGCATTGGTTTTTGTAATGTGAAAAACGCTTCTGATAATGCATGTTCATTTACCATAACAGCTTTCTTTACAACTTCTTTTGCAAATAGCGGAGAAATCCCCATAAAGGCCCCAACAAGTTGTTTATCCATATTTCCTGCTAAAAAGTCTAGTGGCCTAATAAACTCATCTTGTGTTTCAATCTGCAAGGGATTAATTTTATGCTGTGCTGGTGGTGCAACATATTCAGCGCCAGCATATACAGTACGATGCCGATTTACCGCTAAAGAAACGTGCTTTAAGCTATCTAAAATGATATTTGTTTTCGCGTCTACTAAAATAATATTGCTGTGACGACCCATTATTTCAATCACTAATGTTTTTAAAGATTCGTCCCCAATCTCGTTACGGCTTCGAACGGTAATTTGAATGATACGTTCTAAATCGATTTGTTCAATTTTCTCAATAAATCCACCTTCTAAATGTTTGCGAAGAAGCATGCAAAACATTGGTGGTAATGCTGGTGAATCATAACTTTGATTTGTAAGATGCATACGTGCGTATGTAGGGTGTGCGGAAATAAGTAATTTTTGATTTTTTCCGTTTGCTCGAATATGTAACAAAACCTCATATTTTGAGGGTTGATATATTTTTGAAATTCTTCCTGTTTGAAGAGAATTTGCAATTTCATGTGTAATCGCTCTTGTAAATAATCCATCGAATGCCATTATGAACACTCCTTTCTAACTAAATGTTAATTATAGCATTTTTTTGGACGGGGCTGAATAAGCTTTCATTAGAGCATGTCTGCAATCAGGAGGTCGATAGCGAGATGAATTGGTATGAAATGCGTGCACATGAAGTGGAAGAAAGAACGAATACGAATGTGAAGGTAGGACTGTCAGAGCAAGAAGCGGAAGGGCGCTTAAAGAAGCTAGGGCCAAATGAATTACAAGAAGCAAAGCGGCCTTCTGCACTCATTGTATTTTTATCGCAATTTAAAGATTTTATGGTGCTTGTTTTATTTGGTGCAACGATTATTTCAGCATTTTTAGGAGAGTATATTGATGCAATTGCGATTGTTGCAATTGTGATTATTAATGGGATTCTTGGTTTTTTTCAAGAACGAAAAGCAGAAAAATCACTTGAGGCTTTAAAGGAACTAGCCGCCCCGCAAGTGACAGTTTTACGAAATGGAAAATGGATAAAGGGACCATCAAAGGCACTGGTACTTGGTGATGTGATTAAATTTTCTAGCGGGGATCGTATTGGAGCAGATATTCGTCTTATTGAAGCATCCAGTTTATATATTGAAGAATCAGCGTTAACAGGTGAGTCTGCACCTGTTCAAAAGAAAGTAGAAGCATTACAAGGTGAAAATGTTGCGATTGGTGATCAGAGAAATATGGCTTTTATGGGAACGATGATAACGAGAGGATCAGGAATTGGTGTAGTAGTAGGGACAGGAATGAATACTGCAATGGGGCAAATTGCAAATATGTTGCAAAATGCAGAGCAAATGGAAACACCGCTGCAAAGAAGATTAGAACAACTTGGGAAGATTCTAATCATTGTTGCCCTTATTTTAACAGCACTTGTTGTACTAGCTGGAGTGTATCAAGGGAATGAAGTGTATCATATGTTCTTAGCGGGTGTGTCACTTGCTGTTGCAGCAATTCCAGAAGGATTACCAGCGATTGTTACGGTCGCATTGTCACTTGGTGTACAACGCATGATTAAAAAGAGAGCGATTGTTCGAAAATTACCAGCAGTAGAAACTTTAGGATGTGCTTCTGTTATTTGTTCGGACAAAACGGGTACGATGACACAAAATAAAATGATGGTAACACATATGTGGTCAGGTGGCGAAACATGGCATGTAACCGGGCAAGGCTACGAGCCTACTGGATCATTTATGAAAGGTGAGCAGAAGGTTAATCCGGAATCTACAAGGGCGTTATATCAATTGTTAACATTTGGGTGTTTATGCAATAACGCGAGCATTGTAAAAAAGAAAAAAACATATGTCCTAGATGGAGATCCGACAGAAGGTGCGCTCGTTGCAGCGGCGATGAAAGCAGGAATATCCCGAGAAGCTTTAAAAGAGAAGTTTGAAATTATTCATGAACTTCCTTTTGATTCCACACGAAAAATGATGAGCGTAATCGTTCGTGATCGTGATGGTAAAAAATTTGTAGTCACAAAAGGGGCACCTGATGTTCTTTTGCAAATGAGCCAAACAATTTTATGGGGGGATAAACAGCAACCTTTAAGTGAGTTATATCGTAAAGAAGTGCAAGCGGCAATTCATAACCTTGGAAGTCAAGCGCTTCGAACGATTGCTGTTGCATTTAGGGCTTTAAAAGTAACAGATTCAATTGAACATGAAAGAGAAGTAGAAAAAGATTTCATGCTTGTCGGGATACAAGGAATGATAGACCCGCCAAGACCAGAAGTGAAACAGGCCGTAAAAGAGTGTAAAGAGGCTGGTATTAAAACGGTAATGATTACAGGAGACCATAAAGTAACAGCGATGGCAATTGCAGAGCAGTTAGGGATTTTACCACCGAATGGCCGCGTTATAGAAGGTGTAGAATTAGCAAATATGTCTGTAGATGAACTAGAGGATATTGTAGAAGATACCTATGTATTTGCACGTGTATCTCCTGAACATAAATTAAAAATTGTAAAAGCTCTTCAAAATAAAGATCATATTGTGGCGATGACAGGTGATGGGGTGAATGACGCTCCTGCTATTAAAACAGCTGATATTGGGATAGCGATGGGGATTACAGGAACGGATGTAGCTAAAGAAGCTTCCTCTCTTGTTTTGCTAGATGATAACTTTGCTACGATTAAATCGGCAATTAAAGAGGGACGAAATATATATGAGAATATTCGGAAGTTCATTCGGTATTTATTAGCATCAAATGTTGGAGAGATTTTAGTTATGTTATTTGCGATGATGCTTGCTTTACCACTTCCGATGGTTCCAATTCAAATTTTATGGGTGAATTTAGTAACAGATGGTTTACCAGCAATGGCACTAGGCTTAGATGCAGCTGAGGGAGATGTGATGAGAAGAAATCCACGGCATCCGAAAGAAGGGGTGTTTGCAAGAGGATTGGCTTGGAAAATTGTGAGTAGAGGCTTTTTAATTGGTATTGTAACCTTGCTGGCATTTATTATTGCATTTAATCAGCATCCAAATGAACTGAAATATGCGCAAACAGTAGCTTTTGCTACACTAGTTTTAGCACAGCTTATTCATGTATTTGACTGCCGCAGTGAACACTCTATATTCCATCGTAATCCTTTTGGGAATATATATTTGGTTGGAGCAGTTATTATTTCGGTGTTATTAATGCTTGTGGTTATTTATTATCCACCATTGCAACCCATTTTTAGTACAATGCCAATTCAAGCGAGAGATTGGTTATTAATCGTTGGTTTATCGTCCATTCCAACATTTTTATTAGTCGGCTCTTTATTGACAGGGAAAAAGGAGAAGAAGAAGCCGATATTGTATAAGAGAGGCATAAACTTGAAATAGTCAATGATATGAAAATGTGATATAATTTACAAAAGGTAGTAGAGTTGCATCTCTATTACCTTTTTCATTGAGTTATTTCATGGTGTGGATGTGATAAAGATGATTTCTAGTATGACAGGATTTGGAAGAGCGAAAGTGGAAAATGATGTTTTTCAAATTACAGTAGAAATGAAGTCAGTGAACCATCGTTTTTTAGAGATGAACATTCGACTTCCGAAACAAATGATGGTTTTTGAGGACAAAATTCGTAAGTTAATTGCAGAACAAGTTCGCCGCGGGCGTATTGAAGTGTCCATTATTATTACAGGGGAAGGGCTTGTTGAAAGAAAGTTAAGTGTGAATTGGCCGCTTCTCAAGCAGTATAAATCCATTATGGAAGACGTGAAAACGAAATTTCAATTACAAGATTCCATTACACTTCAACAATTAATGGCAATGCCAGAAGTAACGGCGATTGAAGAAATGGAAAATGTAAATGAACAATTTGAACAAAATTTATATGAAGCTGTTCGCCAAGCTGCTCGTACGTTAAAAACGATGAGAGATGGCGAAGGAGAACGATTACATAAAGATATAGCGTATCGTTTACAAGAGATACACGATTGTGTAAATGCGATTATCCCGCATGCACCAATTGTTACTCGAAAATATCGTGAACGATTGGAAAATCGCTTAAAAGAATTACATAATCATGAGTTAGATGAACAAAGGTTGCTGACAGAGGTGGCGATATTTGCTGAGCGCTCGGATATTCATGAAGAATTGGTTCGCTTGCAAAGTCATTTAGCTCAATTTCATGAAGCTCTTGAGATCGAGGAGCCTGTTGGTAGAAAAATGGATTTCATTGTACAAGAGATGCATCGGGAAATTAACACGATCGGTTCTAAGGCAAACGACTTAACAATTTCAAAATATGTTGTAGAAATGAAAAATAACCTTGAAAAAATTCGTGAACAGGTACAAAATATTGAGTAGCTGTCAAAAAATATATAAAGTTATACGTGGTGGGGAAATCGGATAGACTTACTAGGAGGCGCAAACTATGGCCATGCGGTTTTTAAATATTGGATATGGGAATATTGTATCTGCTCATCGAATTATTGCAATTGTAAGTCCGGAGTCAGCTCCTATTAAACGAACGGTGCAGGAAGCGCGTGAACATAACGTGTTACTAGATGCTACGTATGGGAGAAAAACAAGGGCGGTTATTGTTATGGATGATGGGCATATTGTACTAAGCCCAATTCAGCCAGAGACGATTGCACATCGTTTAAATAATAAAGAAGATTTAAGTGAGGAAGGGTAGGTTTTACATATTTATGAGAAGTAGAAGAGGGTTGCTCATCGTTCTTTCAGGACCTTCTGGCGTTGGGAAAGGGACAGTTCGAAAAGAGTTGTTCAGCCATGAAGATACAAAATTTCAATACTCTATTTCAGTAACGACACGTAAACCGCGTGAAGGTGAAGTAGATGGTGTGGATTATTTCTTTAAAGAGAGAGAAGAGTTTGAAGAAATGATTCGTAACGAAAAGCTGCTTGAGTGGGCAGAGTTCGTTGGGAATTACTATGGAACACCAATCGATTATGTTGAAAAAACATTGCAAGAAGGAAAAGATGTATTCTTAGAAATTGAAGTACAAGGAGCAATTCAAGTAAAGAAAGCTTTCCCAGAAGGGGTATTTATTTTCTTAGCTCCTCCAAGCTTATCAGAGCTTAAGAATCGCATCGTTGGTCGCGGTACAGAGACTGAAGAGGTTATTGAAAATCGTTTAACTGTAGCAAAAGAAGAAATCGAGATGATGGACGCTTATGACTATGTAGTAGAAAATGATAAAGTAGAACTTGCTTGTGAACGCATTAAAGCTATTGTGGTTGGTGAACATTGCCGCCGCGACAGAGTAGCGAAATATTATAAAGAAATGACGGAGGGTATATAATATGTTAAATCCATCAATTGATTCATTGCTAAAAAAAATCGACTCTAAATATACATTAGTAACGGTAGCGGCAAAACGTGCTCGTGAAATGCAAATGGTTAACAACTGTGTTGTTGAAAATCCTGTTTCTCATAAATGTGTAGGTAAAGCGTTAGAAGAAATCGATGCGGAAGTATTAAATTATGTACCAAGCGAAGAGAAAGTATCTGAGTAAGGCATTCTCTTCGACAAATGAAAACATAGACTTTATACTTTTCTATGTAACGGTAACAACCTATTTACAAGTAGGTTGTTATTTTTTTACGATAGAGCTAAAAAGAAATAGGTTTTTGTTTAATGAAATACTAGCACTGACGAGCTGGAATGAATACATTTCAGCAGAATAAGTTTGAAAAAGAAAGAGGACGAGTCATATGCTAAAAGGGAAAAAGATACTTCTATGTGTAACAGGAGGCATCGCTGTTTTTAAAGCGGCTGCGTTAACGAGTAAATTAACACAAGCAGGAGCACTTGTAAAAGTAATGATGAGTGAATCGGCGATGAAATTTGTTACACCTCTTACATTTCAAGCGCTTTCTCGCCATGATGTATACACAGATACGTTTGATGAAAAAGATTCTGCAGTTATCGCTCATATTGATTTAGCGGATTGGGCGGACGTTGTGCTTATTGCACCAGCAACAGCGAATTGTATCGGGAAATTAGCAAATGGTATTGCTGATGATATGATCACAACAACATTGTTAGCTACTACAGCGCCAGTCTGGATTGCACCTGCTATGAATGTGCATATGTATGAAAATAAAATTGTCCAAAAGAATATGATGACGTTAAAAGCGTTGGGATATACATTTATTGAGCCTGGAGAAGGCTTTTTAGCATGCGGATATGTTGCGAAAGGTCGATTAGAAGAACCAGAAACAATTATCGCTCGATTACAAGAAGCATTTTCAGAACATAAACCATTAAAAGGAAAGAAAATTTTAGTAACTGCGGGCCCAACTCGTGAAAAAATTGATCCAGTACGTTTTATGACGAATTTTTCTTCAGGGAAAATGGGGTATGCGCTAGCGGAAGTTGCTGCTAACTTAGGAGCGGATGTAATACTTATTTCAGGTCCAACTGCAATAGCACCACCTGTAAATGTAACAACTGTGCAAGTAGAATCTGCACAAGATATGTTAGAAGCTGTAATGCAACATTATGGATCTATGGATGTTGTTATTAAAACAGCTGCAGTAGCAGACTATCGCCCGAAAATTGTGCATAATCAGAAGATGAAAAAGAAAAGTGGCGATGCAGTCATTGAGTTAGAAAGAACAATCGATATTTTGAAAACACTCGGTGAGAAAAAAGAGCATCAACTTCTTATCGGTTTTGCTGCTGAAACGACAAATATAGAAGAATATGCAACGAAAAAATTGCGTGAAAAAAATGCAAATATGATTGTTGCAAATGATGTGAAAGCACAAGGTGCAGGATTCGGTACGGATACGAATATTGTAACAATGTATAGAAAAGATGGAGAAGTTATTCGATTACCTCTTTTAACAAAGAAAGAAGTTGCACGTGAAATTTTAATGCAAATTGAAGCGATGTTAGAAGAGGATCGTGTATGAAATTTGCAAGTGTAATCGTTGATGTACCGGCACGTCAAACAGATCGCCCGTTTGATTATGTTATCCCTAAGAAATGGGAAGATATTGTACAAACAGGTATGCGTGTAGTCGTTCCGTTTGGTCCACGGAAATTACAAGGTTTTATTATTGAAATAAAAGATTCAGTCGATGTGGAAAGTAAAAAGTTAAAAGCATTGCATGAAATACTAGATGTTACGCCAGTTTTAAATGAAGAATTATTAAAACTTGGTTTTTGGCTGACGGATGAAACGTTATGTTATATGATTTCAGCTTTTCAAGTTATGCTTCCAACTGCGATAAAAGCGACTTATAAAAAACGGCTACAGCTCCATAAAACAGCTGCAGTAGCGCCGGAAATTCGTGATTTGTTTCAAGGGAAAGAAGCGATAAATTGGGAAGAAATTGCTACGCACTCACATATGTATCGCATGGTTCAAAAAGAGATAACAAACGGCACTATTGAAGTCATCTATAAAGTAAAAGATAAAGTGCAAAAGAAGAAACAAAGGGTGATTCAGCCAGAATTGCCACAGGAACAATTAGAGGCAGCTGCCTTTGAGCTGAAAAGTAAAAAGCAACAAGATGTACTGTATTACTTTGTAGAAAATTATCACAGTGTGCCATTAAAAATATTAACAGAAGAACTACAAATAACAGATGCACCGGTAAAGTCGCTTGTGAAGAAAGGGTTGCTTTTAGAACAGTACATTGAAGTATATCGTAACCCATATGACGATGAGGCTTTTGAACAGACAAAGCCATTTCCACTCACAGATGAACAAAATCAAGTGATTGCGCCCATCTTGTCATCCATTACAAATGAAACATATAATCCATTTTTACTATATGGTGTTACAGGAAGCGGTAAAACAGAAGTGTATTTGCAATCCATTGCTGCGGTGTTGAAAAAAGGAAAAGAGGCGATTGTACTTGTTCCAGAAATTGCGTTAACACCGCAAATGGTAGATCGATTTAAAGGACGTTTCGGTTCGCAAGTTGCGGTTCTTCATAGTGCGCTTTCTGTTGGGGAAAAATATGATGAATGGCGGAAAATTTTACGAAAAGAAGTAAAAGTTGTTGTTGGAGCACGCTCCGCTATTTTTGCTCCATTTGAAAACTTAGGAATTATTATTATTGATGAAGAACATGAGTCAAGTTATAAACAGGAAGATAATCCAAGGTATCATGCCAGGGATGTTGCGATTTGGCGAGGGCAATATCATAATTGTCCAATCGTGCTCGGCAGTGCAACGCCGACTCTAGAATCATTTGCTAGAGCGAAAAAAGGTGTTTATGAGCTACTAACCATGCAAAAGCGTATGAATGAACAAGCGTTGCCGACAGTAGAAATTGTTGATATGCGTGAGGAACTGCGTGATGGAAATCGTTCTATGTTTTCAAAGTTACTTCATGAGAAAATAGCGGATCGGTTAGAAAAGAAAGAACAAATGGTTCTTTTTTTAAATCGAAGAGGCCATTCAACGTTTGTCATGTGTCGTGATTGTGGTTATGTCGTGCAATGTCCACACTGTGATATATCACTCACCTATCATAAAATGAATCATCGTTTAAAATGTCACTATTGCAGTTATGAGGAAAGTATGCCAACTGCTTGTCCTGCTTGTAATAGTTCGTATATTCGTTTCTTTGGGACAGGAACACAAAAGGTAGAAGAAGAAATTACAAAGTTATTTCCAGAGGCGCGGGTTATCCGTATGGATGTTGATACAACGAGTCGCAAAGGAATGCACGAAAAGTTATTAAAAGCCTTCGGTGAAGAGAAAGCTGATATCTTACTTGGAACACAGATGATCGCTAAAGGGCTTGATTTTCCAAAGGTTACACTTGTTGGTGTCTTAACAGCTGATACGATGCTGCATTTACCAGATTTTCGAGCAAGCGAGAAAACGTATCAGTTATTGACACAGGTGAGTGGACGTGCAGGTCGACATGAATTACCAGGAGAAGTAGTAATTCAAACGTATACGCCAGAACACTATAGCGTAGAACTAGCAAAGAATCAGCAGTACGATGTATTTTTCGAACAAGAAATGCAAATGAGAAAAATGAGGCAATACCCGCCGTACTACTATGTCGCACTTGTAACCGTTTCGCATCCAGAGTTATTAAAAGCAGTGCAAGTAACGGAAAAAATTGTCGGTTATTTACGAATGCATTGCTCGCGGCAAACAATGGTGCTAGGACCGGTTGCTTCAGCAATTCCAAGGATAAAAGATAGATATCGATACCAATGCATGATAAAATACAAGCGGGAACCAAACTTAAAGTACGTGCTCAAAATGGTAAATGAACATTATCAAGCAGAAATGCAAAAAGATTTGCAGATCTCAATCGACTTTAATCCAACAATGTTAATGTAGCGGAGGAAAATATGGCAGTTTTAGAAATTGTAAAGCATCCAGATGAAGTGTTAGAAACCCCATGTGAACGGGTAATTAACTTTGATAAAAAGTTAGTGAATTTGTTAAAAGATATGCATGAAACAATGTTAGTTGCAGATGGTGTTGGTTTAGCAGCACCACAAGTCGGCGTAAGTTTGCAAGTGGCAGTTGTTGATATTGGTGATGATACGGGGAAAATCGAACTGATTAATCCAGTTATTTTAGAAAAACGTGGTGAACAAGTAGGTCCCGAAGGCTGCTTAAGCTTTCCGGGACTTTATGGTGAAGTGGAGCGTGCAGAGTATATTAAAATACGTGCACAAAATCGTCGTGGTAAAATCTTTTTATTAGAGGCAGATGATTTTTTAGCACGCGCAATCCAACATGAAATCGACCATTTACATGGTGTGTTATTTACATCAAAAGTGACGAGATATTATGAAGAAAATGAATTAGAAGAGATGTAAAAGGAGCGGTTTTTGAATGATAAAAGTAGTATTTATGGGAACACCGGACTTTTCTGTACCGGTGCTTCGTCGTCTTATTGAAGATGGATATGATGTAATTGGTGTTGTAACGCAGCCGGATCGTCCAGTGGGAAGAAAAAAGGTTATGACACCAACACCTGTTAAGGTGGAAGCGGAAAAACATGGTATTCCGGTGTTACAGCCATTAAAAATTCGTGAAAAAGACGAATATGAAAAAGTATTGGCATTAGAGCCGGATTTAATTGTGACAGCTGCGTTCGGACAAATTGTACCAAACGAAATTTTAGAAGCACCAAAGTATGGATGTATTAATGTTCATGCGTCATTACTTCCAGAACTTCGCGGCGGTGCACCAATTCATTACTCCATCATGCAGGGAAAAGAAAAAACAGGTATCACAATTATGTATATGGTGGAAAAATTAGATGCTGGTGATATTTTAACGCAAGTAGAAGTGGAAATCGAAGAACGTGAAACAACTGGTTCATTATTTGATAAATTAAGTGAGGCTGGAGCACACTTATTATCAAAAACAGTTCCGCTTTTAATACAAGGAAAATTAGAACCGATTAAACAAAATGAGGATGAAGTAACATTCGCTTACAATATTAAACGTGAGCAAGAAAAGATTGATTGGATGAAAACAGGAGAAGAGGTTTACAATCATATTCGTGGTTTAAATCCGTGGCCAGTTGCTTATACAACTTTAGCAGGACAAGTTGTAAAAGTATGGTGGGGCGAAAAAGTTCCTGTAACAGTACAGGCTGAAGCTGGTTCTATTGTAGCAATTGAAGAAGATGGTTTCGTTGTGGCAACAGGAAATGAAACAGGTGTTAAAATTACTGAATTACAACCATCTGGTAAAAAGCGCATGAGTTGTTCACAATTTTTACGTGGAACAAAACCTGAAATTGGTACGAAGTTAGGAGAAGACGCATGAGACAAAATGTTCGTGAGTTAGCTCTTGATGGTCTAATTCAAGTAGAGAAAAGTGGCGCTTATAGTAACTTACTTTTAAATAAGTTGATTGAAAAAAGTGCGATTGATAGAAAAGATATTGGCTTGTTAACTGAGATTGTCTATGGAACGATTCAACGTCGTGATACACTTGACTATTATTTACAACCATTTTTAAGAAAAAAAGTTGAAGCGTGGGTAAAAATATTACTTCGCTTATCTTTATATCAAATGCTATATTTGGATCGCGTCCCAGAAAGAGCGGCGATTCATGAGGCTGTTGAGATTGCAAAACGTCGTGGTCATAAAGGAATTGCAGGGATGGTAAACGGGGTACTCCGTTCGATTCAACGTGAAGGTGTGCCATCTTTAGAGGAGATACAAAATCTTGTAGAGCGAATTTCTGTTGCAACGAGTCATCCAGAGTGGCTTGTACAAGAGTGGGTATCAGCATACGATTTAGAAACAGCGCAAAAAATGTGTGAAGTAAATATGGTTCCGCCGGTACCGACAGCACGTGTGAATGTTGATAAAATAACGGTAGAAGAAGCGATTGCTTTACTAGAACGTGAGGGCGTACAAGCAAAACGTGGTGATTTATCAGAAGACGCTATCCAAATTGAAAAAGGAAACGTAGCGCATACAGAAGCGTTTAAAAACGGTTTCCTTTCTATTCAAGATGAAAGCTCTATGCTTGTTGCGCGTGCTTTGAAACCCGAAGAAGGAGATATGGTTCTTGATAGCTGCGCGGCGCCTGGTGGGAAAACAACACACATTGCAGAGCGTTTAAAGGGGACTGGTCAGGTAACGTCGCTGGATTTACATCCGCATAAAGTTCGTCTAATTCAGCAACAGGCGAAGCGTCTAGAATTAGAGAACATTGAAACAAAGGCGCTAGATGCCAGAAAAGTTCAAGAACATTTTGCGAACGAAAGCTTTGACAAAATATTAGTAGACGCACCATGTTCTGGATTTGGTGTTATCAGACGTAAACCTGATATTAAATTAGGTAAAGAAAAAGGTGATAGTGAAAGACTGTCGACAATTCAGCTATCGATACTAGAAAAGGTAGCTCCACTGTTAAAGGCAGGTGGTCGCCTTGTTTATAGTACGTGTACAATTGAAAAAATAGAAAATGAACAAGTGATAGAGCAATTTTTACAAGAGCATCCTGAATTTGAATGGGATACTACTATGAAAGAGCGCATGCCAGAAAAATTACGTCCTTATATAAATGAAGGGCAAGTACAAATTTTACCGCATTATTTTGCAACAGATGGCTTTTATATTGCTTGTTTAAGAAAGAAGGTGTAGCATCATGGAAACGACTGTAAAAAAACAAAAGAAAGATTTAGAAACAAAAAAAATATCTATTTACTCTTTACAACTTCATGAAATGCAAGATTGGTTAAAGGAACAAGGTGAACCGAAATTCCGTGCAGGTCAAATTTTTGATTGGCTATATAAAAAGCGTGTAAAAAATTATGAGGATATGACAAATCTTTCAAAAGGATTGCGTGATAAATTGTCGAATTCCTTTGATATTACTACTTTAAATACATTAGTAAAGCAAACATCTTCTGATGGGACAATTAAGTTTTTATTCCAATTATATGATGGGTATTCTATCGAAACAGTATTAATGCGACATGAATATGGAAATTCCATTTGTGTAACAACACAGGTAGGTTGCCGAATTGGTTGTACATTCTGTGCATCAACACTAGGTGGTTTAAAGCGAAACCTAGAGGCTGGAGAAATCGTAGCGCAAGTAGTAGAGGTTCAACGTGCGCTTGATGAGACAGATGAGCGCGTGAGTTCTCTTGTTGTAATGGGAATTGGAGAGCCGTTTGATAACTACGATAACTTAATGTCGTTTTTACGCATTGTCAACCATGAAAAAGGAATTCATATTGGTGCACGTCATATGACGGTTTCAACAAGTGGAATCATCCCGAAAATTTATAAGTTTGCTGAAGAGGATATGCAAATTAACTTTGCGATTTCATTGCACGCTCCAAATACAGAATTACGTTCAAAGTTAATGCCGATTAACCGTGCTTATAAGCTGCCTGACTTAATGGAAGCTATTAAATACTATGTAAATAGAACCGGGCGTCGCATTACGTTTGAATATGGCTTATTTGGAGGAGAAAACGACCAAGTTGAGCATGCCGAAGAATTGGCTCAACTTTTAAAAGGTGTAAAATGTCATGTGAACTTAATTCCGGTAAACTATGTACCAGAACGCGATTACGTAAGAACACCACGTGAACAAATTTTCTTATTTGAAAAAACGTTGAAAGACCGTGGAGTGAATGTAACGATTCGCCGTGAACAAGGTCATGATATTGATGCTGCCTGCGGTCAGTTGCGTGCAAAGGAGCGCAAAGAAGAGACGAGGTGACAAGATGAAAGCCGTGTTTCTATCGGATAAAGGGAAAGTTCGTCAACATAATGAAGATAGTGCAGGAGTTTTTCATAATTTAGATGGAGATATTTTAGCTGTTGTAGCTGATGGAATGGGAGGTCATCGAGCAGGCGATGTTGCTAGCTCGATGGCCATTCAACTATTCCATGATTATTGGAAACAAACGTATAATATGGATACACCAAAAAAGGCCGAAGAATGGCTACATACAAACGTTGAGATGATTAACGAGAGGGTATACGAATACTCGAAGAAACATACAGAGTGTAGTGGTATGGGAACTACTGTTATTGTTGCGATTTGTACAGCGGGATTTGTAACAATTGGACACATAGGAGATAGTCGATGTTACATGTTATCAGATGATGAGATTTCACTTATAACTGAAGACCATTCACTTGTAAATGAACTTGTCAGATATGGTGAGATTTCAAAAGAGGATGCAGAGTATCATCCAAAAAAGAATGTGCTTTTACGAGCGCTTGGAACAGAAGAAAAAGTTGGATTAGATGCTAAAACATTAGTGTTAGAAGAAAATGATCAACTGCTTCTTTGCTCTGACGGATTATCAAATAAAGTTGCTATGGATGATATGCGAAAGATTTTGCAATTAAACGAACAACTCGAGATAAAGGGAGAACATCTTGTTCAACTTGCGAATGATCGTGGTGGAGAAGATAATATTACCCTTGTCATTGTTGATTATGCGGATTCGGCAAACGAAAGTAGGTGAATTACAACGTGCTGATTGGAAAACGCCTAAACGACCGTTATAAGCTACTGAAAATGATCGGTGGCGGAGGGATGGCCAATGTATATTTGGCTCATGATGATATACTAGGCCGAGATGTAGCGGTAAAAATATTAAGACTCGATTATGCAAATAATGATGAGTTTATTAAACGTTTCCATCGAGAAGCGCAATCTGTTACAACGTTGTCGCATCCAAATATTGTGAATATGTATGATGTTGGAGAAGAAGATGGAATTTATTATCTTGTTATGGAATATGTACCTGGACAAACACTAAAGCAATACATAACTCAGCGTGGAATGTTACCGATAGGAGAAGCTCTTGATATTATGGAGCAGTTAACATCTGCAATGGCACATGCGCATCATTTTGAAATTGTCCATCGAGATATAAAGCCACATAACATCTTAATTCGGAAGGATGGAGTCGTGAAGGTGACAGACTTTGGGATTGCGACTGCTACAAGTGCAACGGCGATAACGCATACGAACTCAGTGCTTGGTTCGGTCCATTACTTGTCACCAGAGCAAGCACGCGGAGGGATAGCGAATAAACAATCGGATATTTATTCGCTTGGTATTGTTATGTTTGAATTGCTAACAGGGCGACAACCTTTCTCAGGAGAGTCTGCGGTTGCGATCGCTTTAAAACATTTACAGAATGAAACACCATCTCCAAAACGCTGGAATCCAGATATTCCGCAAAGTGTAGAAAATATTATTTTAAAAGCAACTGCAAAAGATCCATTTCATCGCTATCAGTCTGCTAATGCGATGAAGAGAGATATTGAAACGGCGCTATATCCAGAACGTATTAACGAACAACCATTTTATATACCTGAAGATATGGAAGCGACGAAGGCAATTCCAATTATTCAACAAGAACAATTATTTGGAAATGTAAGCGATGAAACAATTGTATTGAATGGAAGTAAAGTGGATGAACAGATAAAAGATGAAGAAGTGAAACCGAACGAGAAAAAAAAGCGAAGTAACAAATGGCTGAAAGTGTTACTTACAACATTTTTACTTTTAGCAATCGGCACAACGTTAGCGCTGACTGTGATTCCAGGATTCTTTATTCCTAAAGACGTAAAAACTCCTGATGTGTCTGGTATGAAGTATGAGACTGCGGTTAACACTCTTGTTGAGAAAGGATTTGAAGTTGCTGAACCGAACATTGTTTATACAGATGATGTTGAAGCTGGGAAAGTAATTAAAACAAGTCCGGCAGCAGGAAGGGTTGTAAAGGAAAACTCTAAAATTACAATCTATCAATCAGGAGGGAAAAAGAAGAGCAAGATGAGTAACCTAATCGGAAAAGATTTTGAAAGCTCGAAGAAAGACTTGGAAGAAAAATATAAAATTGTTGTTCCGTACTATATTGAAAGTGAGAAACCAAAAGGGCAAATTGTAGAGCAAATTCCGACAGAAGACCAAATGGTTGTAGAAGCTGAGCAAGATGTGAAAGTTTGGGTAAGTAAGGGTCCTTATCAAATTAGACCTGGTGATTTTTCGGGATGGACTGAAAATTATGTGAATAGCTATTTAAATGAAAATAAACTTGTCCCTAATATAAAAAGAGAGTATTCAGATACAGTTGAGAAAGGTTTGGTAATTTCACAATCACCAAAACCAGGAACGCCGTTAAAAGAAGGAGATAAAGTAACGGTTACTATCTCAGATGGGCCAAAGCCTAAAGTAACGAAAACAGTAAAGGTTGATAACATTTCGATTCCATATGAGCCTCCTGCAGAAGGTGAGAAAAAGCCACAAACAATTGAAATTTATAAAGAAGATATGCAGCAGAAAATGGATAAGCCGATTGAAACGCGAAAAATAACAGAATCTGCTACTATTTCTTTGGAATTTGTGATTCAAGAAGGAACAAAAGGCCATTACAAAATTGTTCGAGATGGGACGACAATTATTGATAAAGAAGTGCCATATCCAGCCTAGTAAAGGTGTGTCTCCATTTGGTGGATTCCACCTTCTTTGTATGGAGAGTGGAATTTGTTGCTCTTGCCTGTTATGCTGTTAACGTAGAAGGGTAAGAAATTACGTTTTGAAATAGAAGGACAGCCATAAAAGTGAAGTGGAAATAAAGGAGAATCTGAACTAATAAATAGTCAGTTTTATCCTAGTATTCGCTGGCAGTACCCCGTCTCAATATTTTAAGGAAGGGATAACTGTATGGAGAGGCTGATAACAATTTCACTTTATATAGAATAAAGGAGAATTATATGGCAGAAGGAAAAATTGTAAAAGCTTTAAGTGGTTTTTATTATGTACAGCATGAAGGTGGCATTACACAATGCCGTGGTCGTGGTGTATTCAGAAAAAATAAAATTACACCACTTGTAGGAGATCAAGTAGTTTTTCAAGCGGAGAATCCGAATGAAGGCTATGTTTTAGAGATTTTTGAGCGGAAAAATGAACTTGTTAGGCCGCCAATTGCCAATGTTGATCAAGCAATCCTTGTTTTCTCAGCAGTTGAACCAGATTTTAACCCAGGGTTATTAGATCGATTTTTAGTATTAATTGAATATCATAACATTAAACCAATTATTTGTATTAGTAAAATGGATTTAGTAGATGAAAAAATGCGAGAAACTGTTGAATCTTATGCAAATGATTATCGTGAAATGGGATATGATGTGTTATTTACTTCTATAAATACATCGGAAAGTATTGATATTTTAAAACCATTCTTAGAAGGCTGTGTCTCAGTTGTTGCGGGGCAATCTGGTGTAGGGAAATCTTCCATGTTAAATGTATTACGCCCAGATTTAGCGCTAAAAACAGATGATATTTCATCGCATTTAGGGCGAGGGAAGCATACGACAAGGCATGTAGAATTAATTGCAGTAGGAAGCGGTCTGGTTGCAGATACACCAGGTTTTAGCTCTCTTGATTTTATTGATATCGAAGTAGAAGATCTTACGCATTGTTTTCCAGAGTTGAAAGAAGAGAGTCAATACTGTAAATTTAGAGGGTGTACACACCTTTCAGAACCGAAATGTGCAGTAAAAGCTGCGATTGAAGAAGGGAAAATTACACAATATCGTTATGAACATTACAAACAATTTGTAGAAGAAATTAGAGAGAGAAAGCCGAGGTATTAATTATGATTAAAATTGCACCATCGATTTTATCAGCAGATTTTTCCAAACTAGGGGAAGAAATTAAAGATGTAGAAAAGGGCGGAGCGGATTATATCCATGTTGACGTAATGGATGGGCATTTTGTTCCGAACATTACAATTGGTCCGTTAATTGTAGAAGCGATTCGTCCAATTACATCTTTACCATTAGATGTACACTTAATGATTGAAAACCCGGATAACTATATCCCTACTTTTGCAAAAGCTGGAGCGGATATTATTACTGTTCATGTAGAGGCGTGCCCGCATTTACATCGTACGATTCAATTAATTAAATCACATGGTATCAAAGCTGGAGTTGTATTAAACCCACATACACCAGTTTCAATGATTGAACACGTATTGGAAGATATTGATATGGTATTACTTATGACAGTAAATCCAGGATTTGGTGGGCAGAAGTTTATTCACTCTGTATTACCGAAAATTAAACAAGTTGCAGAAATGGTCAAAGAGCGTAATTTACAAGTAGAAATCGAAGTTGATGGTGGTGTGAATGCTGAGATTGCGAGACTTTGTGTAGAAGCTGGAGCAAATGTTCTTGTAGCAGGATCAGCAGTGTACAATCAAAAAGACCGCGGTGAAGCAATTCGAGTAATTCGTGGATAAGGAATATAGATAAGAAAACTTTTAAGACCTGTTAGAACGGGCTAATGTGAAAAAAGCAATCTACCGACTGGCAGATTGCTTTTTTCTATAGAAGGGAAAGAAAAGATGATTATTCATATTTTAGCTGGAGGACCGGCGGAGTACTGTGCTGATTTCTTTCGGTATGAAAATGAGGAAGTAGTATGGACTGCGGTTGATCGTGGTGTATATCGTTTGTTGCAAAGAGGAATCATACCTACTGTTGCATTTGGTGATTATGACTCAGTTACAGATGAAGAATTAGCGTGGATGCAAAAACAGACAGATGAGTTACATATTGTTCCGCGTGAAAAAGATCAAACGGATTTAGAAATTGCAATTCATTGGGCACTGGAGCAAAAGCCGGATTTGATTCGCATTTTTGGTGCTACAGGCGGAAGGCTTGATCATGGGTTAGCGAACATACAAATGCTTTTAAAAGGGCTGGAAGCATATACTGAAATGTATATCGTTGACAATAAAAATGAAATCTCTGTAAAAAAAGTAGGCACATATATAATTGAAGAAAATAAACAATTTCCATACGTATCCTTTGTGCCTGTTACGGAAATTGTAAAAGGTATTACACTTCGTGGCTTTAAATATCCTCTTACTGATAAAACGATAGAATGGGGATCGACGCTTTGTGTTAGTAATGAACTCATTGCGGAAAAAGGTACTTTTTCATTTACTTCTGGCATATTAATGGTGATAAGAAGCACTGATTGAAGAAACACTTTTGCTACTTGCATCATATAGTAAACAAGTGGAGTAATGGGGATTAGGAGGGAAACCATGAGATTTTATACAATTAAGTTACCTAAATTTCTTGGTGGAATTGTTCGCGCGGTGTTAAATACCTTTAAAAAGGACTAAAAAAGCACCATTAATGGTGCTTTTTTCATGAGGATAATAAAAAAAGAGCCTATTGGCTCTTTTTTTTATTATTAAACACGTTCGATTTTGCCAGATTTTAATGCTCTAGCAGAAACGTAAACACGTTGAACTTTACCGTCGATGCGTACGCGAACTTTTTGAAGGTTAGCGCCCCATTTACGTTTTGTAGCGTTCATTGCGTGAGAACGAGAGTTACCAGAACGAGCTTTTCTTCCAGTAATAGCACAAACACGAGCCATCTATATTTCCCTCCCTTAACTACCTTAACATACGTAATTTTTTCAATGTTAGTCTTTTATGCGATGCTAAAAACACTACTATAATTTAACACAACTAAATAGAGAATGCAACAGTGTATAAAAAAGAAATCAAGAAAAATTACTTGACACTAAATTTCAGTAAAGAAAAGTAGAAATCAAGAAAAATCACTTGACATATTATAGTGGTACATGTTGTATAATAACAATGGACTATTTTGCTCATCGTAGAAAAGTGTAATAATAAGTATAAAAATATGAGAGCGAAAAGAAAGAACGATGGAATTTTCTTTTAAAAGATTATATGATAGTAATTAAAGTAGTCTAGCTCACTTTCACCATTTATGAAGGGGGAAAAGAGATGTCAATTGAAATTAAAACGAAGTACGGTCAAATTGATATTAGTACAGATGTAATTGCAACGATTGCTGGAGGTGCCGCGGTAGATTGCTACGGTATCGTTGGTATGGCTTCAAAAAATCAATTAAAAGATGGATTAACAGAAATTTTACGAAAAGAAAACTTCACTAGAGGCGTTATTGTTCGTAAAGACGAAGATGAAGTACATATTGATATGTATATTATTGTGAGCTATGGTACGAAAATTTCAGAGGTAGCACACAACGTCCAAACGAAAGTGAAATATACATTAGACCAAACGGTAGGACTAGCAGTAGAATCTGTAAACATCTACGTACAAGGAGTTAAAGTAATAAACTTGTAATGTGCATTAAGGAGGAAAATCTGTGTCAATTCAAAAAATTGATGGGAAACGTTTATCACAAATGATTATTCAAGGAGCGAATAACCTAACAAACAATGTTCAGCTTGTTGATGCATTAAACGTTTTTCCAGTTCCAGATGGCGATACCGGTACAAATATGAATTTATCAATGACTTCAGGCGCGCGTGAAGTGAAAGCAAACCCTTCGCAGCATGCTGGTAAAGTCGGCGTAAGTTTAGCAAAAGGATTATTAATGGGAGCTCGTGGTAACTCAGGTGTTATTTTATCTCAGTTGTTCCGTGGTTTCTCTAAATCCATTGAACAAAAAGAAGAATTAACAACAGTTGATTTTGCGGCAGCTTTAGAAGCTGGTGTAGAAACGGCGTATAAAGCGGTTATGAAGCCGATTGAAGGAACGATTTTAACAGTTGCAAGAGAAACGGGGAAATATGCAGTCACAGTTGCGAAAAAACAGCGCGACTTTGTTTTGTTTATGGAAGACGTTGTCAAAGAAGCAAATGCATCGTTAAATCGTACGCCAGATTTATTACCTGTATTAAAACAAGTTGGCGTTGTAGATAGCGGTGGTAAAGGTCTTGTTGTTGTATACGAAGGCTTTTTAGCTGATTTAAAAGGAGAAACAATTTCTTCTGATGTACCAGCACAACCATCTATGAATGAAATGGTGCGTGCGGAGCATCACCGTAGTGTACAAAGCCAATTGAGTACAGAAGATATTAAATACGGATATTGTACGGAATTTATGGTGAAATTAGAGTCTGAAAAAATGAAAGAACATAATTTCTCTGAGCAGAAATTCCGTGAAGATATTAGTGTATATGGAGATTCATTGCTTGTTGTCTCGGATGATGAAGTTGTAAAAGTTCATATTCATGCAGAACATCCTGGTGATGCGATGAACTACGGTCAACGTTATGGTAGTTTGATTAAAATTAAAGTAGAAAATATGCGTGAACAGCATACTGCTTTATTAGATGAGCCAGCACCGATGCCGGAAAAAGTAATTCCAGTAAAAGAAAAGCAACCATACGGTATTGTAACTGTAGCGATGGGATCGGGTATTAAAAACCTATTCGAGAGCATTGGGGCAACACAAGTTATCGAAGGTGGTCAAACGATGAATCCAAGTACAGAGGATATCGTAAAGGCAATCGAAGAAGCAAATGCTGAAAAAATCATTATATTACCGAATAACGGGAATATTGTGATGGCAGCAGAGCAAGCGGCATCTGTTGTTGATCAAGAAGTGATTGTTGTTCGTTCAAAAACTGTTCCTCAAGGAATGGCTGCGATGTTAGCATTTAATCCAGTTGGAACGTTAGAAGAAAACGAAGAGAACATGCAAGAAGCACTAGCACATGTGAAAACAGGTCAAATTACGTATGCAGTTCGTGATACGGAAATTGACGGTGTAGCGATTCAAAAAAATGATTTCATGTGTATTGCAGATGGGAAAATTGTATCTACAAATTCTAAAAAAGTAGATGCAGCGAAGCAATTGCTAGAAAGCATGATTGATGAAGATTCTGAGATTGTAACGATCTTGCAAGGTGAAGATGCAACAGATGAAGAAGTTGCAGAGCTAGTTGCATTTGTAGAAGAGAAGTTTGAAGATGTAGAGGTAGAAGTTCACCAAGGAAATCAACCTGTATATTCTTTCATATTCTCTGTAGAATAAAGGGAATCTCTTTTTTGCATAGAGATGAATGGTTTTACTTGCTAATGAGCAAGAACTAGCGACAATCTATCGTCAGTGGTTCTTTTTCAAAAGGCTAGCATAATGACGATAAAAAAGAGCCTTGCTGCTATAGTAAGGCTCTTTTTTATCGCATATCTTTCTTCGGAATATACATAATTTGATAAAAGATTTCGCAAAGTTTAATCAAGTAGGTATTTAGGTTAATGGAAGGAAAGGGTCATTATATATGGCTGATAATGTATAAGGGTAGTTTCCTTGAGAATGCCTATGATAGAATAGAAAAGGCAGAAGAGAACGATTACAAGTTAGGATAGTAAATATGTAAGTTATATGGAATTGTATATCCATATATGCATGAAGTATATACGCGAGTAAAAATAAGAAAATGATGTGACGGAGCGTGAAAATCTTGAATGAAGTTGTGCAAGTTCCTGTTACGGATGTAAAAGGAATCGGGGAAGAGACATCTGAATTATTACATGAGATGGGGATTTATACAGTTTCCCATCTATTAGAGCATTTTCCGTACCGTTATGAAGACTACGCGATGAAAGATTTGGCAGAAGTGAAACATGAAGAGCGTGTAACAGTGGAAGGAAAGGTGCATAGTGCTCCTTTATTACAATATTACGGGAAAAAGAAATCGCGTCTTACTGTTCGCGTACTTGTTGGCCGTTATTTAATTACGGCTGTATGTTTTAATAGACCGTATTATAAGCAAAAATTAAAGCTTGATGAAACGGTGACGATTACTGGTAAATGGGATCAGCATCGTCAAACGATTTCTATATCCGAGCTTCACTTTGGTCCAGTCGTACGTCAGCAAGAAGTGGAACCTGTGTATTCAGTAAAAGGAAAATTAACAGTAAAACAAATGCGACGTTTTATTGCACAAGCTTTAAAAGAGTATGGTTCCTCTATAGAAGAAATGTTGCCAGATGGTTTGTTAGGGCGTTATAAATTATTACCGCGTTATGAAGCGCTTCGAGCGCTCCATTTTCCAGTTGGTCAAGAAGATTTAAAACAGGCACGTCGCCGATTTGTATATGAAGAATTTTTCTTATTCCAGCTCAAAATGCAAGCGTTGCGTAAAATGGAAAGAGAGAGTTCGAAGGGGACGAAAAAAGATATTTCAATGAAAGAATTAGAAGAGTTCACTGATGCACTTCCGTTCCCGCTTACTGGCGCACAGTGTCGCGTTGTTTCTGAGATTATAAAAGATATGCAGTCTCCGTACCGGATGAATCGGTTATTACAAGGGGATGTTGGATCAGGAAAAACAGTCGTAGCTGCAATTGCTCTTTATGCAGCGAAACTTGCACATTATCAAGGTGCGTTAATGGTCCCTACAGAAATTTTAGCTGAACAACATTATCAATCGCTAGCAGAGACGTTCTCGCATTTTAATATGAATGTGGAATTGTTAACGAGTTCAGTTAAGGGCGCACGTCGTCGTGAAGTTTTAGCGAAACTTGAACAAGGAGAAATAGATATTCTTGTTGGGACACATGCTTTAATTCAGGATGAGGTCATTTTCCATAGACTTGGACTTGTTATTACTGACGAACAGCACCGTTTTGGTGTAGCGCAGCGCCGCGTTTTACGAGAGAAAGGTGAAAGTCCAGATGTGTTGTTTATGACAGCAACACCGATTCCTCGTACATTGGCGATTACTGCTTTTGGAGAGATGGATGTTTCTATTATTGATGAAATGCCTGCTGGGCGTAAAGTGATTGAAACGTATTGGGCAAAACATGATATGTTAGAACGTGTCCTTGGCTTCGTGGAAAAGGAAGTGAATAAGGGGAGACAAGCTTATGTAATTTGTCCGCTTATTGAAGAATCTGAGAAGCTTGATGTGCAAAATGCAATTGATTTGCATAGTATGCTGATGCATCACTATCAAGGAAAGTTTCAGGTTGGATTAATGCACGGACGTTTATCCTCTCAAGAAAAAGAAGATGTAATGGAGAGATTTAGTGAAAATAAAGTGCAAATTCTTGTTTCAACAACTGTAGTTGAGGTTGGTGTCAACGTGCCAAATGCAACGGTTATGGTAATTTATGATGCGGAGCGCTTTGGTTTATCGCAATTGCATCAGCTTCGAGGTCGTGTTGGCCGTGGGAGTGAGCAGTCGTATTGTTTGTTAATCGCAGATCCGAAATCGGAAACTGGGAAAGAACGCATGCGCATTATGACGGAAACAAATGATGGATTTGTATTGTCGGAAAAAGATTTAGAGTTACGTGGTCCTGGAGATTTCTTTGGAAGTAAACAAAGTGGTCTACCAGAGTTTAAGGTAGCTGATATGGTACATGATTATCGAGCGTTGGAAACGGCGAGACAAGATGCGGCCATGCTGGTTGATTCTGAAGCGTTTTGGCACAACGAGCAGTATGCTGCATTACGCGTATATCTTGAAGGAGCAGGTGTGTTTCAAGGAGAAAAGCTCGATTAAAAATGGAATGTGCAAATTTTTTTGTTGCATTCTACTTTTAATGATTATATACTACTGTTAGTACCTAGTCATAAAAACGGATGGTGCGGTATGAAAAAAAGAAAAAGTAAGAAAGAAAGACAAGTATTATTACAACAAACAATAGAAACGAATCCGTTCATAACGGACGAAGAGTTAGCAGAGCAGTTTCAAGTAAGTATCCAAACGGTTCGCCTTGATCGAATGGAATTATCGATTCCTGAGTTAAGAGAGCGAATTAAACATGTGGCAACGAAACAGCATGAAGAAGATGTAAAATCTTTACCGTTAGAAGAGGTAGTTGGAGAAATTATTGATATAGAATTAGATAGACATGCAATTTCTATTTTTGAAGTGAAGATGGAGCATGTATTTAAAAGAAATCAAATTGCGCGTGGGCACCATTTGTTTGCTCAAGCGAACTCACTAGCTGTTGCAGTTATTGATGAAGAATTAGCTTTAACTGCAAAGTCTACCATTCGATATATTCGTCCTGTAAAATTAGGAGAACGTGTTGTTGCGAAAGCACGCGTTGAAGATGTGGAGAATGATAAAGGACGGACGGTTGTCAAAGTGCATAGCTTTGTTGGCGAAGAACTTGTTTTTACAGGCACTTTTGAAATGTATCGATCTAGTAATTATAGTGAGGAAGGTAACAATTTATGAAAATCGCAATAGATGCAATGGGTGGCGATCACGCTCCAAAAGCAGCTGTATTAGGAGCAATGAAAGCTATTAAGGAATTTTCAGATTTACATATTACTTTGGTAGGAAAAGAAGAGGAGATTCGTCAGTATTTAACAAGCGAAGAGCGTATTACTGTACTTCATACAGATGAAAAGATTGAAGGGACAGATGAACCAGTAAGAGCTGTTCGACGGAAAAAGCAAGCTTCAATGGTACTTGCAGCGCAGCAAGTAAAAGAAGGTATAGCTAATGCTTGTATATCAGCAGGTAACACAGGGGCTTTAATGGCAGCTGGATTGTTTGTGGTAGGACGTATGGAAGGGATTGAACGTCCAGCGTTATCTCCTACAATGCCAACAATTGATGGGAAAGGTTTTGTTATGTTAGACGTTGGAGCAAATGTTGACGCGAAGCCAATTCATTTATATCAATATGCGGTAATGGGTTCTATTTACGCTGAGAAAGTAAGAGGAATTAACAATCCGCGTGTTGGTCTTTTGAATGTCGGGACAGAAGATGGCAAAGGAAACGAACTTTCAAAACAAGCATTCGCTATGCTAAAAGATGCGCCAATTAATTTTGTTGGAAACGTTGAGTCAAGAGACCTATTACAAGGTGTGGCAGATGTAGTTGTATGCGATGGTTTTACTGGAAACGTAGCATTAAAATCATTGGAAGGAACTGCACTAGCATTATTTTCTATGTTAAAAGAACAATTAATGAGTTCGTTCACAAGTAAATTAGCAGCGGCAGTATTAAAACCGAAGCTGATGGTATTAAAAGATAAAATGGATTATTCGGAGTATGGCGGAGCAGCATTGTTTGGATTAAAAGCTCCTGTCATTAAGGCTCACGGATCTTCTAATGATCAATCGATTTTTAGTGCGATTCGTCAAACGAGAGAAATGGTAGCGAAAGAAGTCATTCCTACAATTTCAAGTGTAATGGAGAAAGAGCCGCTTCAATAAGAGGAGGATTTGAAATGGGAAAACTAGCATTTCTTTTTCCGGGCCAAGGTTCACAGGCGGTTGGAATGGGACAGCAATTAGCAGGGAATAATAAAGAGGTTGCAAAAATATTTCAAAAAGCGGATGAAGTTTTACAGGAGTCTCTTTCATCATTAATTTTTGAAGGACCTCAGGAGAAGCTAACATTAACGACAAATGCGCAACCAGCACTATTGACGACAAGTATTGCAATCTTAACAGCTTTGAAACAATATGATATTACGCCTGATTATGTTGCTGGCCATAGCTTAGGTGAGTATAGCGCGCTTGTTGCAGCGGGAGCATTAACATTTGAAGATGCTGTTTACGCTGTGAGAAAACGTGGTGAATATATGGAAGAAGCTGTGCCGAGCGGAGAAGGTGCCATGGCCGCTATTTTAGGGGCAAATCCAGATGTTCTGAAACAAGTTACAGAAGAAGTAACGAGTGAAGGGCATGCTGTGCAAATTGCTAATATGAATAGTACGAAGCAAATCGTTATCTCTGGAACGAAACGAGGAGTAGAACTCGCTTCTCAAAAAGTGAAAGAAAATGGTGCGAAACGAGCAATTCCGCTTCGTGTGAGCGGTCCGTTTCATTCTTCATTAATGAAACCAGCAGCTGAGAAGTTTCAAAATGTTTTAAATGAAATTACAATTCAAGATGCAAACATTCCAGTTGTTGCAAACGTTACGGCCAATTGCGTTAATCGCAGTGAAGATATTCAAGAAAAGCTAATTGAACAGCTCTATTCACCTGTTTTATGGTACCCATCTATTGAACAGATGGTAGAACAAGGTGTAGATACATTTATTGAAATTGGTCCTGGGAAAGTTCTTGCTGGTCTTATGAAATCAATTGCTCCATCTGCAAAGGTATATGCGATATATGATGAAGAGACATTGAAAGATACCATTTCAAGTTTGAGAGGAGAAAGCGGATGTTAAAAGGGAAAGTTGCATTAGTAACAGGTGCATCACGTGGAATTGGCCGCGCAATTGCAATTGATTTAGCGAAGCAAGGGGCAACAGTTGTAGTAAACTATGCTGGTAATGAGCAAAAAGCAAATGAAGTAGTTGATGAAATAAAAAAACTTGGATCAGAAGCAATCGCAGTGAGAGCAGACGTTGCTAATGTTGAAGAAGTTACAAACCTGGTAAAACACACTGTGGATACATTTGGACGAGTTGATATTCTTGTGAATAATGCAGGGGTAACAAGAGATAATTTATTAATGCGTATGAAAGAAGAAGAATGGGATACAGTTATTGATACAAACTTAAAAGGTGTATTCTTATGTACGAAAGCAGTATCTCGCTACATGATGCGTCAGCGTCATGGCCGTATTATTAATATTGCTTCTGTTGTCGGTGTTACAGGGAATCCTGGTCAAGCAAATTACGTTGCAGCAAAAGCTGGGGTAATCGGATTGACAAAGACTTCCGCAAAAGAATTGGCTAGCCGAAATATAACAGTAAATGCAATTGCTCCAGGATTTATTGCTACTGATATGACAGATGTATTAGGCGAAAACGTAAAAGAGGAAATGTTAAAATTAATCCCTGCTGCTAAGTTTGGAGAAGCGCAAGATATTGCGAATGCTGTAACATTTTTTGCTGCTGATCACAGCAAATATATTACAGGACAAACATTACATGTTGATGGTGGTATGGTAATGTAATAAAAGAAACGATTTCACCTAGTTTTTTTGTGAAATATTTAATATAATATTTGAGGGGAGGTGAATGAATTATGGCAGATGTTTTAGAGCGTGTAACGAAAATTATCGTGGATCGTTTAGGAGTAGAAGAAACAGAAGTAGTACCAGCTGCAAGCTTTAAAGAAGATTTAGGTGCAGACTCCCTAGATGTAGTTGAACTTGTAATGCAATTGGAAGATGAGTTTGAAATGGAAATTTCTGATGAAGATGCAGAAAAAATTGCTACTGTTGGCGATGCTGTGACTTACATAGAGAGTCATCTATAATGTTTGAGTGAAGTCCCGTTTTATAGCGGGGCTTTCTCGGCTTATATCTGGAGGGACCTATGCCGTACCGAAAATATAGAGAAAAAAAATATGAAACAAAATATCGTGAAGCTTTTAAAATGTTTCAACAAAAAATAGGTATTACGTTTACAGACGAAAAATTATTGATTCAAGCATTTACGCATTCATCGTATGTGAATGAGCATCGAAAAAAGCCACATGAAGACAATGAACGTCTAGAATTTCTTGGAGACGCTGTATTAGAACTAACTGTATCACAGTATTTGTTTCAAAAATATCCGACAATGAGCGAAGGAGAGCTAACAAAGTTGCGTGCAGCTGTTGTATGTGAACCATCTCTTGTCCGCTTTGCGAATGAATTGTCATTTGGTAACCTTGTTTTACTAGGAAAAGGTGAAGAAATGACAGGTGGACGTGAACGACCAGCTTTATTAGCGGATGTCTTTGAAGCGTTTATTGGTGCCCTTTATCTTGATCAAGGGTTGGAGACAGTTTGGGAATTCTTAAAAGAAATTGTATATCCAAAAATTAATGAAGGTGCTTTTTCTCATGTGATGGATTATAAGAGTCAACTACAAGAATTAATTCAGCGTGATGGTAGCGGTAATATTGAGTATCAAATTTTGCAAGAAAAGGGACCTGCTCACAATCGAGAGTTTGTGTCACGTGTTACATTAAATGGCGTGGCTCTAGGTCTTGGTAGCGGTAAGTCGAAAAAAGAAGCAGAGCAACAAGCTGCTTCAGAGGCGTTGAAAAAGTTAAAAGAACAATCATAAGGAATCCCCCTTTACATGAGGGGGATTCCTTATGCATAGAATGAAACTTTATTTTTATCTGGATATGAAAAGATAAAAATGAATCCGTACAGTAGTTTGTTTTTATAGACAGAGACTATAAAAACGGAGAATAGGGGGAAGGCCTTTCGTGTTTTTAAAGAGATTAGAAATAGTAGGATTTAAATCCTTTGCGGAGCGTGTATCTGTTGACTTTGTTCCAGGTGTAACCTCTGTAGTTGGTCCTAATGGAAGCGGAAAGAGTAATATTACTGACGCGATTCGCTGGGTACTTGGTGAACAATCTGCAAAATCATTACGCGGTGCAAAAATGGAGGATATTATTTTTGCGGGAAGTGATACGCGAAGAGCAGTTAATGTTGCAGAGGTAACATTAACCTTAAATAATGAAGATCAGCGTTTACCTATTGAGTATAATGAAGTGAGTGTTACGCGTCGCGTTTCTCGCTCAGGAGATAGTGACTTTTTTATTAACAAACAATCTTGTCGATTAAAAGATATTGTTGATTTATTTATGGATTCTGGCATGGGACGAGAAGCTTTCTCAATTATTAGCCAAGGAAAAGTAGAAGAAATTTTAAGCAGTAAATCTGAAGAGCGTCGTGGTGTATTTGAAGAAGCAGCAGGCGTATTAAAATATAAGCTTCGCAAAAAGAAAGCTGAAGGAAAATTAGCAGAAACACAAGAAAACTTAAATCGTGTGCAAGATATTATTCACGAATTAAGCACTCAAGTAGAGCCGCTTGAAAGACAAGCTTCTATTGCGAAAGACTATCTTGAGAAAAAAGAAGAACTAGAAAAAGTAGAAGCAGCTCTCATTGTATATGAAATTGAAGAATTACATGAAAAATGGGAAGCGATTAGAAAGCAGTTTGGACACAATAAAGATGAAGAAGTAAAAATGTCAACGCATTTACAAAAAAATGAAGCAGAGCTCGAAGAATTACGCGGACAATTGCAAGCGATTGATGAATCTGT
This sequence comes from Bacillus sp. IT-79MI2, assembly GCF_949768135.1. NCBI lineage: Bacteria > Bacillati > Bacillota > Bacilli > Caryophanales > Bacillaceae > Bacillus > Bacillus sp. IT-79MI2. The sequence goes on from NZ_CATKPV010000051.1 coordinate 483,657, forward strand.
AGATTCCTTGCAAGAAGTTCTCCTTCTTTCTAGTAAAGAGTTAGAAAAATTAGAAGGGCAGCGTGAATTGTTAAAGGAACGAAAGCAAAATGCAACAACGCACTGCGCACAGCTTGAACAGTTAATTATTGAGTTAACAGAAAAAGCCAAGATTTATGATGGGGAAATCGAAACCAGTACAGAAGAACTAATGAAATTTGCAAATCAGGTAAAAGAATTAGAACAAAAGCTACACGAAAATGAGAAACTTCTTTCTACATATGCAGAAAACCTAGAAGAGCAAATTGAGCATTTAAAAGGAGATTATATTGAACTTTTAAATCAACAAGCAAGTAATCGTAATGAATTATCTATGCTTGAGGAACAATTCAAACAACAAAATTCTAAAAATCAACGCCTTGATGAAGAAAATGAAAAGTATGTACAAATGCGTATGCAAATTACAGCTAAAAAGGAAAAATTTGTAGAGAGTTATGAAGAAGTAAAAGAGAAAGTGACAAGCGTTATTACCAATATACAAAAAACAGAAGCGGCGCTTGGAAAATGCAAGGTGCAATATAGTGAAAATGAAACAAAATTGTATCAAGCATATCAATTTGTTCAACAAGCTCGCTCTCGAAAAGAAATGCTGGAAGAGATGCAAGAAGACTATTCTGGATTTTATCAAGGTGTACGTGAAGTATTAAAAGCCCGTGAAAGTAAACTACATGGCATTGAAGGTGCGGTCGCTGAACTACTTACTGTACCGAAGGAATATGAAGTTGCTATGGAGATTGCACTTGGTGCAGCAATGCAACACGTTGTTGTACAAACAGAAGAGCATGCTCGCGAGGCAATTGCCTTTTTGAAACAAAATCGCCATGGACGTGCGACGTTTTTACCACAGGCAGTTATTAAGGGAAGGTCGTTATCATTTGAACAGTTACGTATGATAAAGCAACATCCAGCGTTTATAGGTGTGGCAGCAGAACTCGTGCAGTACAATAATAAATATGAAAACATAGTTTCAAATTTATTAGGAACGGTCGTCGTTGCAAAAGATTTAAGAGGTGCGAATGAGTTAGCGAAGCAATTACAATATCGCTACCGTATTGTAACGATTGAAGGAGATGTTGTAAATCCTGGCGGTTCTATGACTGGTGGGGCTGTAAAACAAGCGAAATCTTCTCTATTAGGGCGACAACGTGAATTAGAAGAGTGGAGCAAGAAGCTTACTGAAATGGAAGAAAAAACTTCTAAGTTAGAAAATTTTGTTAGAGCGTTAAAACAAGAAATTCAAGAAAAAGAAGTTAAGATAAAAGAATTACGTCACGATGCAGAACAAGAGCGTGTAGATGAACAAAAATTAAAAGAAGAAATTAATCAGCTTGAGCTAGAAGAGCATCGCATTAATGATCGTTTATCTATTTATGATTTGGAAATAGAAGGATTTTTACAAGATCAAGTGAGAATGCAAGGGCGAAAACAAGAGCTGGATAGAATTTTAATAGAGCTTCAAAAAGATATCACAGAGCTTGATGAAAAAATTGTTGCTTTAACGAAGCAAAAAAGTGACCAGCATTCTTCGAAAGAAAAAGTTCAGGCGGAGATGACGGAGCTGAAAGTACAAGCAGCAGAAAAGCAGCAACGTTTGTCTAATCAAAAAGAGAAAGTAGATCGTTTGACGAAAGAACAAGAGGAAACGCAGCGAACGCTTGTAAAAACAAAAGAAGATTTAACATTTTTAAAGCAAGAAATGACATCGAATTCAAGCGGTGAAGAGCAAATTACGAATATGATTGAAAAGAAAGCACATGATCGAAATCAAACATCGGAATTAATTAGTTCCCGTCGTGAGCAACGCCTGAGCCTTCAAGAACGGGTAGAACATATAGAGCGTGAAGTGAAAGATACGAAAGGACGACATAAATATGTTCTCGAGGTTTTAAAAGATCAAGAAGTGAAAATCAATCGCCTTGATGTTGAATTAGAAAATAGATTGCAACATTTACGCGAAACGTATACGATTTCATTTGAAGCAGCAAAACTGAAGTATACAATGATAATACCTGCAGAAGATGCGCGTAAAAAGGTGAAATTAATCAAACTATCAATCGAGGAGCTCGGAACAGTAAACTTAGGGGCAATTGAAGAGTATGAACGCGTAGCGGAACGACATACGTTCTTGTTAGAGCAGCGAGATGACTTAGAAGAAGCGAAAGCGACATTGCATCAAGTTATTATGGAAATGGATGAAGAGATGAAAAAACGCTTCTCTACTACATTCCAGGCAATTCGTACAGAATTCCAGACTGTCTTTTGTGAACTATTTGGCGGAGGAAGAGCAGACTTAGTGATGACAAATCCGCAAGATTTATTAAATACAGGCATTGATATTGTTGCGCAGCCACCGGGTAAGAAACTGCAAAATTTAGGTTTACTTTCAGGCGGGGAGCGTGCTTTAACTGCAATTGCACTGCTATTTGGTATTTTAAAAGTAAGACCTGTTCCGTTCTGTGTACTAGATGAGGTTGAAGCGGCGCTTGATGAAGCGAATGTAGCTCGTTTTGCGCAGTATTTGAAAAAGTTTAGTGATGAAACGCAGTTTATTGTTATTACACATCGAAAAGGTACGATGGAAGAATCAGATGTACTGTACGGGGTAACAATGCAAGAATCAGGTGTTTCTAAGCTTGTTTCCGTTCGTTTAGATGACGGAGAAGAGCTTGTTGCAAGCAAATAGGAAGGATGAGAAGAATGAGCTTCTTTAAAAAATTAAAAGAAAAGATTTCGAAACAAACAGATACTGTAACAGAGAAGTTTAAGCAAGGGTTAGAAAAAACGAGAAATTCATTTGCGGATAAAGTAAATGATTTAGTGTATCGCTATCGTAAAGTCGATGAGGATTTCTTTGAGGAATTAGAGGAAATTTTAATTGGTGCAGATGTTGGTGTTGCAACAGTAATGGAACTTATCGATCAGTTGAAGGAAGAAGTACAACGCCGCAATATTCAAGATCCGAGAGAAGTGCAAGCTGTTATTTCGGAAAAACTAGTAGGGATTTACAAAGGTGAAGAAGACTTCAGTAATGAACTTAATATACAACAAGATCAATTAACGGTTATTTTATTTGTGGGTGTTAATGGTGTTGGGAAAACGACAACAATTGGCAAAATGGCTCATAAGTTTAAATCCGAAGGTAAGTCTGTCTTATTAGCAGCAGGGGATACGTTCCGTGCAGGGGCAATCGAACAGCTAGAAGTATGGGGCGACCGAGTTGGTGTGGAAGTTATTAAACAAGGATCTGGTTCTGACCCGGCAGCGGTTATGTATGATGCTGTTCAAGCTGCAAAAGCGCGTAAAGTAGATGTCTTGCTATGTGATACAGCAGGTCGCTTGCAAAATAAAGTGAATTTAATGAAGGAGTTAGAAAAGGTGAAACGTGTCATTGAACGCGAAGTTCCAGGTGCTCCTCATGAAGTATTGCTTGTTATTGATGCAACGACAGGTCAAAATGGTTTAAGTCAAGCGAAAACATTCCGCGAAGCAACGAATGTTACAGGTATTGTTCTAACGAAATTAGACGGGACTGCTAAAGGTGGTATCGTATTAGCGATTCGTAATGAGATGGACGTACCAGTGAAATTTGTTGGACTTGGAGAACAAATGGACGACTTACAGCAATTTGATCCAGAACAATATGTGTATGGTTTATTTGCAAACTTAGTAGAAAAAGAAGAAGTATAAAGTGAAACTTCCATCCGTGGAGGCATTTTCTATGGATGGTTAGCCCTCACCAATCGGGTATTTATGGGTGGTTATCCTCCACCTATCTTCTTCGCTTCTCTTTGAATCTTAAGGTGGAGGTCTTACTGCCCGCAAATAACAGGGGAAGTGAAAGAAGCGGTTTTTTCGCTTCTTTTTTATAAAAAATATATCATGTTAAGAAAAAAACTTGACACTCTTTTATACTCCATGTAAACTAATTCATGTAAAGGGAAATCACTTAACAAAGGATGATCCAACATGCTCGAAAAAACAACGAGAATGAATTATTTATTTGATTTTTATCAATCGTTGTTAACGCAAAAACAAAGAAGTTATATGTCGCTTTATTATTTAGATGATTTATCTCTTGGTGAAATTGCGGAAGAATTTGATGTAAGTCGCCAAGCCGTGTATGATAACATTAAACGGACTGAAGCGATGCTTGAAGAATATGAAGAGAAATTAGTATTACTTCAAAAGTTTCAAGAGCGACAGCGACTTGTTGCAAAGCTAAAACAGCTAATCAGCGAAGAAGAGCATGTGAATGAAGAAATGAAACAAGTTGTTGAAGCTATCGAAAAATTAGATTAGGAGGGCGGCAATATGGCATTTGAAGGATTAGCCGACCGACTTCAACAGACGATGCAAAAAATCCGCGGCAAAGGAAAAGTTTCTGAAGCCGATGTAAAAGAAATGATGAGAGAAGTTCGTCTTGCTCTTTTAGAAGCGGATGTTAACTTTAAAGTAGTAAAAGATTTTGTAAAGCGTGTGTCTGAGCGTGCTGTCGGACAAGATGTAATGAAGAGTTTGACACCTGGCCAACAAGTAATTAAAGTTGTACAGGAAGAACTTACAGAACTTATGGGCGGAGAGCAAAGTAAAATTGCTGTCGCTAATAAGCCGCCAACTGTTATTATGATGGTTGGTCTGCAAGGGGCAGGTAAAACAACGACAACAGGTAAACTTGCGAATTTGCTTCGTAAAAAGCATAATCGTAAACCGATGCTTGTTGCAGCGGATATTTACCGTCCTGCAGCGATTAAACAGCTTGAAACATTAGGGAAGCAATTGGACATGCCTGTTTTCTCATTAGGAGATCAAGTAAGTCCTGTTGAAATTGCGAAACAAGCGATTGCGAAAGCAAAAGAAGATCATCATGATTATGTTTTAATCGATACAGCGGGTCGCCTGCATATTGATGAAGAACTAATGGATGAATTAGCGAAAGTGAAAGAAGTTGCGAAACCGGATGAAATCTTCCTTGTTGTCGATGCGATGACAGGACAAGATGCGGTAAATGTTGCACAAAGTTTCCATGAACAGTTAGGTTTAACAGGTGTTGTTTTAACGAAATTAGACGGTGATACGCGCGGTGGTGCGGCACTATCTATTAAAGCAGTAACAAACACACCAATTAAATTTGCTGGTATGGGTGAAAAGCTAGATGCGATTGAAGCGTTCCATCCAGAACGCATGGCATCCCGTATTTTAGGGATGGGTGACGTTTTAACATTAATTGAAAAAGCGCAAGCTACAGTTGATGAGGAAAAAGCAAAAGAACTTGAGCAAAAAATGCGTACGCTTTCGTTTACGCTAGACGATTTCCTAGAGCAACTTGGACAAGTGCGTCAACTTGGACCACTTGATGAATTGCTAGGAATGCTTCCTGGTGCAAATAAAATTAAAGGGCTGAAAAATGCACAAGTTGATGAAAAACAAATTGGGCATATTGAGGCAATTATTCGTTCTATGACAAAAGTAGAGCGAGAACATCCGGAAATTATCAATGCTAGTCGTAAAAAACGCATTGCCAAAGGTAGTGGTACAACAGTACAAGAAATTAATCGTCTACTGAAGCAGTTTGAAGATATGAAAAAAATGATGAAGACGATGACAGGCATGCAAAAAGGTAAGAAAAAAGGACTAGGTGGATTGAAGTTTCCATTTATGTAAGGAAAAAAAGATGGCTCTGTTAAGAAAAAATACTTTACAAAGCAATAGTCTTTTTGCTAATATAATTATCTGTGTGAAATAAATTCGGAGGTGCTTTATAAATGGCAGTTAAAATTCGTTTAAAACGTATGGGAGCTAAAAAAACTCCTTTCTATCGTGTAGTTGTTGCAGATTCTCGTTCTCCTCGTGACGGACGTTTCATTGAGGAAATCGGTACTTACAATCCGGTTGCTCAACCAGCTGAAGTGAAAATCAACGAAGAAGCAGCATTAAAATGGTTAGGAAATGGTGCGAAACCATCTGATACAGTTCGCAATCTTTTCTCTAACCAAGGTATCATGGAGAAATTCCACTTATCTAAACAAGGTAAGTAATTGAGGCAATGACAATGAAAAAGTTAATCGAAACAATTGTCAAACCTCTTGTAGATCATCCTGAAGATGTAAAAGTTTCACAGGAACTTTGCAACGGAGAGATAAAGTATCGATTGACTGTGCATCCTGAGGATGTTGGAAAAGTCATTGGAAAGCAGGGGCGAGTTGCGAAAGCAATTCGGATGCTCTTGTATTCAGTGGGACATCACAATGATGAGAAAGTCACACTGGAAATTCAATAAACGTTAAAAGGGCGAGGATTTTTCCTCTCCCTTTTTTAACATTTTTAAAGAAATTGCATGTTCCATATATGGAATGGAAATGCTTAACTTATATAGAAAACAGGGGTGACATGCTGTTTATGACAAAATGGTTTAACGTAGGTAAAATTGTAAATACTCATGGTGTTAGAGGGGAAATTCGAGTTATTTCTCGTACCGATTTTCCTGAAGAACGATATAAAGTAGGGAATACATTATACATATGGCATGATAAAGGGACGGAACCACTTTCGGTAAAGGTCGCTTCTCATCGTCAACACAAAACATTTGATTTATTAACGTTTGAAGGGTATAACAATGTAGATGAAGTAGAGAAGCTAAAAGGTTCTTCAATCAAAGTACCAGAAGAGCAGTTAGGTGAACTTGCTGAAGGTGAGTACTATTACCATGAAATTATTGGCTGTAAAGTTGTAACAGAAGATGGAGAGGATTTAGGTACGATAAAAGAGATTCTATCTCCTGGTGCGAATGATGTTTGGGTGATCAAACGCCCGAAAGGTCAAGATCTTTTAATTCCTTACATTGATGATGTTGTACTTCAAGTTAATATTGAAAATAAATTAGTAACCATTCATGTAATGGAAGGATTGCTATAATGAAAATCGATATTTTAACATTATTTCCAGAGATGTTCACCGGTGTTTTTGGATCTTCGATTTTAAAAAAAGCGCAAGAAAAAGAGGCAGTGGAGCTTAGGGTTGTAAATTTTCGTGATTATACAACAAGTAAGCATAACAGTGTAGATGATTATCCGTACGGTGGGGGCGCGGGGATGGTATTAACCCCGCAGCCTATCTTTGATGCGGTGGAAGAGTTAACGAAGGAAACTGACCGTAAACCAAGGGTTGTCTTAATGTGTCCACAAGGAGAGCGTTTCACGCAGAAAAAGGCAGAAGAGCTTGCTGGAGAAGAGCATGTTATTTTTGTATGTGGTCATTATGAAGGATATGATGAACGAATTCGTGAACATCTTGTAACAGATGAGATTTCTATTGGTGATTACGTATTAACGGGCGGAGAATTAGCCTCTATGGTTGTTACCGATAGTGTTGTACGTCTTTTGCCAGGAGTACTTGGAAATCACACTTCTCAGGTGGAAGATTCTTTTAGTACTGGTTTGTTAGAGCATCCGCACTATACACGTCCAGCTGATTTCCGTGGCATGAAGGTACCGGATGTACTTACGTCAGGGAATCATAAAAATATTGATGAATGGCGTCATAAAGAATCCCTGCGCCGTACGTATACACGTCGACCAGATTTACTTGAAGAACGTCAATTATCAAAGCAAGAAGAAAAATGGATTGAACAAATTAAAAAAGAGCAATAAGAACTTCATATATTTTCTATTGCAACAGGCCTAGCAATATGATATTATAACATTTGTGTTACTGAAATCAGTAGCCGTATTAACGATGTTCCGCTGTAATTTATTAAGACTTTATAAGAGCATCCGTTTAAAGGAGAGAATTGAATATGCAACAATTAATCGCAGAAATTACAAAAGGCCAATTAAAAACTGACCTACCTTCATTCCGTCCTGGTGACACTTTACGTGTACACGTAAAAGTAGTTGAGGGTACTCGTGAGAGAATTCAGCTTTTTGAAGGTGTTGTAATTAAACGTCGTGGTGGCGGAATCAGTGAAACATTCACAGTGCGTAAGATTTCTTACGGTGTAGGTGTTGAGCGTACATTCCCAGTTCACACGCCAAGAATCGCGAAAATCGAAGTACTTCGCCGTGGTAAAGTACGTCGTGCTAAGTTATACTACTTACGTAACCTTCGCGGTAAAAAAGCGCGTATTAAAGAAATTCGATAAGACATGTATGGGAGCTTGTAAATGCACAAGCTCCCTTTTTCCAATCTATATGAAATTTTGATATAATACGAACAGCTTACATAACTGTGGAGGGGAAATACATGAAGAAAGAGAAGAGTTCACTTTGGGAATGGATAAAAGCAATTTTGATTGCTATTGTGTTAGCGGGTGTTATTAGACAATTTTTCTTTGCTCCAATCCTTGTGGATGGTGTATCAATGTCGCCGACGCTACATGATCGTGATCGAATGATTGTTAATAAAATTGGTTATCACATTGGTGAACCGAAACGTTTTGACATAATCGTATTCCAAGCAACAGAAGAAAAAGATTATATTAAACGTGTTATCGGCTTGCCAGGCGATGAAATTGAGTATCGTAATGATAAACTCTATATTAACGGAAAACCTTATGAGGAACCGTATTTAGACAAGCAGAAAAAACAACTTGCTGATGGACCACTTACATATGATTTCAAGCTTGAAGAAATTACAGGTAAGAAAACAGTTCCAAAAGGTCAATTATTTGTACTAGGTGACAATCGTCGTTTTAGTAAAGATAGTCGTACTATTGGAACGATTTCGATGGACCAAGTAATTGGAGAAGCGAATATGTTATATTGGCCATTAAAAGACGCACGTATTGTGAAATAAACGAAAAAAGAAGGTGGCAACATGGTAATTCAATGGTTCCCAGGGCATATGGCAAAAGCTAGGCGCCAAGTAACAGAGAAATTAAAGTTAATTGATGTTGTAATTGAACTTGTAGATGCTCGATTACCTTTATCTTCTCGAAACCCGATGATTGATGAAATTATTACACATAAGCCGAGGCTTGTTGTTTTAAATAAAGCGGATATGGCAGATGATCGACTAACAAAGCAATGGATCGCCTATTTTGAGGAAAAAGGGCATAAAGCAATTTCAATTAATGCGCAGGCTGGACAAGGTATGAAAGAAATTGCAGCTGCATGTAAAGTGCTTGTAAAAGAAAAATTTGACAAAATGGTTGCAAAAGGCATTCGTCCAAGAGCAATTCGCGCTTTAATTGTAGGTATTCCCAATGTCGGTAAATCTACATTGATTAATAAATTAGCAAAGAAAAATATTGCAAAAACAGGTGATCGTCCAGGTGTTACAACAGCCCAACAATGGATTAAGGTTGGTAAGGAAATGGAACTACTGGATACACCAGGTATTTTATGGCCTAAATTTGAAGATGAATTAGTTGGACTTCGCCTTGCGACAACGGGTGCAATTAAAGATTCTATTTTAAATTTACAAGATGTAGCAGTATATGCACTTCGTTTTATGGAAAAGCATTATCCAGAACGTATACAAGAACGTTATAAATTAAGTGAAATTCCAGAAGACATTGTAGAATTCTTTGATGTGATTGGAAGAAATAGAGGTTGCCTAATGGGCGGCGGAATGATTGATTATGATAAAACATCTGAGCTTATTCTTCGCGAGCTTCGCGGTGGTAAACTTGGAAAAATGACATTTGAAACACCGGAAGAATTTGCAGAGGAAGTAGAAGAAGTATAAGACGTGCGTTTGTGCGTCTTTTCTTTTTGGTTATTTTTAAAAGGGAGTGTACATTGATGCAAAAAATCACAATTCAAGAGGCAGAATGTGTATTACAAGAAATTAAGAATGAAGAAGATGAAAGATTTCAAGTGTTATTGAAGGATGAGCGGAAAGGCGTTCAAAAGCTCATTTTAAAATGGTATAAACAAAAAGAGTTAGCGCAAAAGGAAAAAGAAAAGTTTTTAGAGATGTCAAAATATGAAAAAGCATTACGTGAAAAAGGGCTCTCATATATTGCTGGAATTGATGAAGTGGGGAGAGGACCGCTAGCTGGGCCCGTTGTTACGGCTGCTGTCGTCCTTCCGGGAGATTTCTATATCCCAGGGTTAAATGACTCTAAAAAACTCAGTGAAGCGAAACGTGAGCGTTTTTATGATGAAATTAAAGAACAGGCAATCGCGATTGGGGTTGGAATTGTATCTCCGCAAGTTATTGATGAAATAAATATTTATCAAGCGACGAAACGAGCAATGTTAGATGCAATTGCGAATTTAGCATGTACACCAGAATATTTATTAATTGATGCAATGAAGCTTCCTACACCAATTCCGCAAACATCTATTATTAAAGGTGATGCAAAAAGTATTTCTATTGCAGCTGCGTCTATTATTGCGAAAGTAACGAGAGATCGCATGATGAAAGAACTTGGGAAAGAATATCCAGCATATGGATTTGAGCAACATATGGGCTATGGAACGAAACAACATTTACAAGCGATTGAAATGTACGGAGTATTAGAAGAGCATAGAAAAACATTTGCACCGATTAAGGATATGATTCAAAAATAAGCTGTGACTCACAGCTTATTTTTTTATTTTGGTATATAAACATTACTATTTTCAAAAAAGAATAAAGCGATTTCAGTTTTCTGACACTTTATTGTAGACAGCGTGCCAATCATTTTATACAATGGCAATGTAGTGTTTTTTAAACATTAAAAAACTTTTTGAGTAAAACAGGAAAACAGGGGAGGATGGGACCATGAATATCCATGAGTACCAAGGTAAAGCAGTCCTTAGAAGCTATGGGGTTAGCGTTCCGAACGGGAAGGTTGCATTTACAGTAGAAGAAGCTGTAGAAGCAGCGAAAGAATTAGGAACAGATGTATGTGTAGTGAAAGCACAAATTCACGCTGGTGGACGCGGCAAAGCTGGCGGAGTAAAAGTTGCGAAAAATTTAGAAGAAGTTCGTACATATGCGGAAAGTATTTTAGGTACTACGCTTGTTACGCATCAAACGGGTCCTGAAGGTAAAGAAGTAAAACGCTTACTTATCGAAGAAGGATGCGATATTAAAAAAGAATATTATGTAGGTCTAGTTTTAGACCGTGCGACTTCTCAAGTTGTTTTAATGGCGTCTGAAGAAGGCGGAACAGAAATTGAAGAAGTAGCAGAAAAAACACCAGAAAAAATCTTTAAAGAATATATCGATCCAGCAGTAGGCTTGCAAGGTTTCCAAGCGCGCCGAATCGCATTTAACATCAATATTCCAAAAGAGCTTGTAGGACAAGCTGTGAAGTTTATGATGGGCTTATATCGTGCTTATATCGAAAAAGATTGCTCTATTGCAGAAATCAACCCACTTGTTACAACAGGTGATGGAAAAGTTATGGCATTAGATGCAAAATTAAATTTTGATTCTAATGCATTATATCGTCATAAAGACATTCTAGAACTTCGTGATCTTGAAGAAGAAGATCCGAAAGAAATTGAAGCTTCTAAATACGACTTAAACTATATTCCTTTAGATGGAAATATTGGTTGTATGGTAAATGGTGCAGGATTAGCAATGGCAACAATGGATATCATTAAACATTACCATGGCGATCCAGCTAACTTCTTAGATGTTGGTGGCGGTGCTACAGCTGAAAAAGTTACAGAAGCTTTCAAAATTATTCTTTCTGACAAAAATGTAAAAGGTATTTTCGTTAACATTTTTGGTGGCATTATGAAATGTGATGTTATTGCAGAAGGTGTTATTGAAGCGACAAAACAAGTAGGCCTTGAATTACCACTTGTTGTTCGTCTTGAAGGTACAAATGTTGAGCTAGGTAAGAAAATTTTAAATGAATCTGGTTTAAATATTGTTGCAGCAGAATCTATGGCAGACGGTGCACAAAAAATTGTTTCACTAGTGGGCTAATAGAAAGCGGGGGAGAAAAATGAGCGTATTAGTTAATAAAGATACAAAAGTTATTGTACAAGGTATTACTGGTTCACAAGGTTTATTCCATACAAAACAAATGATTGAATATGGTACGAAAATTGTCGGTGGTGTAACACCTGGTAAAGGTGGCACTGAAATTGAAGGTGTACCTGTCTTTGATACGGTAGAAGATGCTGTAAAAGCAACGCGCGCAAATGCTTCAGTTGTGTACGTTCCACCCGCTTTTGCGGCTGATGCAATTATGGAAGCAGTTGATGCAGAGATTGATTTAGTAGTATGTATTACAGAAGGAATCCCTGTATTAGATATGGTTAAAGTTAAGAAGTATATGGCAGGTAAACAGACGCGTTTACTTGGACCAAACTGCCCAGGTGTTATTACACCAGATGAATGTAAGATTGGTATTATGCCAGGATATATTCATAAAAAAGGTCATGTCGGTATTGTATCTCGATCTGGTACATTAACATACGAAGCTGTACATCAATTAACACAAGAAGGCATTGGTCAATCTACTGCTGTAGGTATCGGTGGCGACCCTGTCAATGGTACAGACTTTATTGATGCGTTAAAAGCGTTTAATGAAGACGAAGAAACACATGCTGTTATTATGATTGGTGAAATCGGCGGAACAGCAGAAGAAGAAGCTGCTGAGTGGGTAAAAGCAAATATGACAAAACCTGTTGTTGGATTTATCGGTGGTCAAACAGCGCCTGCAGGAAAACGTATGGGCCATGCTGGTGCGATTATTTCTGGCGGTAAAGGTACAGCTGCTGAAAAAATCAAAACAATGGAAGCTTGTGGTATTAAAGTTGCTGAAACACCAGCTGTTATGGGCGAAACTTTAATCGCTGTTTTAAAAGAAAAAGGATTATTTGAAACTTGTAAAAACTATTAATCTTTTTGAAAGACACCTTCGTGTTAGAGGGTGTCTTTTTACACTTTTTCCTGTTTACATAATAAAAATTATGGGTAAGGAGAATGATCATGAAAAGGGAACGATTGCTCCATCTTCATTATGTGTTAGCGGATCATTGGAAAGCGTTAACTCGCTTATTACATATAGACCCAGAGATAAAGAAACTGTATAAATTTAGTTCAGTGGAATTTGAAAAGTATGCTGGGCTGACTCCGAAAAAATCTGCTGAATTAGTTAGCTTCTTACAAACATCTACCCCAGCACAATGTATACGTCATTTAGAAGAAAAGCATATTTTTTATGTCACAATATGGGATGATGATTATCCAGAATTATTACGTGAAATATCAGATCCGCCTTTCATTTTATATGGAAAGGGAAAGAGAGAATTATTAGGAGAAATAAATAAATTTGCAGTAGTTGGAACAAGAAAACCTTCTTTATACGGGAAAGAAAGCATACAATCTATTTTACAACCGCTAATAGACAAAGAATGGCTAATTGTAAGTGGTTTTGCAAATGGAATTGATACCATTGCTCATCAAATCGCAGTGCAACAACATAGCTCTACTATTGCTGTCTTAGGGCATGGATTACAGTATATGTATCCAAAAGAGAATTGCTACTTTTATAAAATATGGAAGAATACTGTACTGTTATTAACAGAATATCCGCCACATTACGCGCCTAGAAAATGGTATTTTCCAAAGCGAAATCGAATTATCAGTGGTCTTTGTAAAGGAGTTCTAGTAGTGGAAGCGAAATCGAAAAGTGGCTCGCTTATTACTGCAGATCTCGCTTTAGAACAAAATAGGGAGGTATTTGCTTTTCCAGGTCCTATTTTTACAGAAAGTGCAGCAGGAACAAATCAACTTATAAAGCAAGGGGCGAAACTTGTTCAAAAAGCAGAGGATATTCTCGAGGAATTTTTAAATTAATCGTATATTTTTATGTTTTTATTAAACAATTATTGACAAATGGTAGAGTGGCACTGTATGTTATACTCATTCTTGATTGACAAAAACAAGAGAAATCAATAAGATTAATGAAGACTTGAATCCACCTCTTAAGGAGGCACTAGCATGTCAGATTACCTCGTAATCGTGGAGTCGCCTTCTAAGGCGAAAACCATTGAGAAATATTTAGGGAAAAAATACAAAGTCGTCGCGTCTATGGGACATGTTCGCGATTTGCCTAAAAGTCAAATGGGGATAGAAGTAAAAAATAATTTCACCCCGAAGTATATTACCATCCGTGGTAAAGGTCCTGTTTTAAAAGATTTAAAATCAGCAGCAAAAAAAGCAAAAAAAGTCTATCTCGCGGCCGATCCAGACCGCGAAGGAGAAGCGATCGCTTGGCATTTAGCGAATACGCTAAATGTGGATGTTGAATCAGATTGCCGGGTTGTATTTAATGAAATTACAAAAGATGCGATTAAAGAGTCATTTAAGCATCCTCGTGCAATTAATATGGATTTAGTAGATGCACAGCAAGCAAGACGGATACTTGATCGCCTTGTTGGTTATAATATTAGTCCTTTATTATGGAAGAAAGTCAAAAAGGGATTAAGTGCAGGACGTGTACAATCTGTAGCGGTTCGCTTAATTATTGATCGTGAAAAAGAAATTCAAAGTTTTATTCCGGAAGAGTTCTGGACAATTAAAACAGAATTTGTAAAAGGAAAAGACACATTTGAAGCATCTTTTTATGGTGTGAATGGAGAAAAGGTTCAATTAACAAATGAAGCGCAAGTAAAAGACATAATTGAAACAATGAAAGACAATGCGTTTTCAGTTGAAAATGTAACGAAAAAAGAGCGAAAACGTAATCCTGCATTACCATTTACAACGTCTTCTTTACAACAAGAAGCTGCACGTAAATTAAATATGCGAGCAAAGAAAACAATGATGCTTGCGCAGCAGCTATACGAAGGGATAGATATTGGTAAACAGGGAACCGTAGGTCTTATTACGTATATGAGAACAGACTCAACGCGTATATCGGAAACTGCTCAAGAGGAAGCTCGCTCTTATATTACTGAGGCGTTTGGTTCAGAATACATAGGGACAGAGAAGAAGAAGGAAACGAAAAAAGCGAATGCACAAGATGCGCATGAAGCAATTCGTCCAACTTCGGTAATGAGAAAGCCAGAGGAACTAAAAAGTTTCTTAAGTCGTGATCAACATCGTTTGTACAAATTGATTTGGGAGCGATTTGTTGCAAGTCAAATGGCATCCGCTGTAATGGATACTGTTACAGCTAGACTCATTAATAATAACGTTCAATTCCGTGCAAGTGGCTCAGTAGTGAAATTTTCAGGGTTTATGAAAGTTTACGTAGAATCGAAAGATGATGGTGCGGAAGAAAAAGATAAAATGTTGCCTCCTTTAGAAATAGGAGAAACCGTATTTTCAAAAGATATGGATCCAAAGCAGCACTTTACGCAGCCGCCACCACGTTATACAGAGGCCCGTTTAGTTAGGATGCTTGAAGAGCTTGGAATCGGGAGACCGTCTACTTACGTACCGACACTTGAAACGATTCAGAAGCGAGGATATGTTGCATTAGACAATAAACGCTTTGTTCCGACTGAACTTGGAGAAATTGTAATTGAACTTATTTTAGAGTTTTTCCCGGAAATTATTAACATTGAATTTACGGCCAATATGGAGCAAAACCTTGATGAAGTAGAAGAGGGGAAAGCAAATTGGGTGAAAATTGTTGATGATTTCTACGTAGGCTTTGAACCCCGCTTAGAAAAAGCGGAAAAGGAGATGCGTGAGGTCGAAATTAAAGATGAACCTGCTGGGGAAGATTGTGAATTATGCGGTCACCCAATGGTCTTTAAAATGGGCAAATACGGGAAGTTTATGGCTTGTTCTAATTTCCCTGATTGTCGCAATACAAAACCGATTGTGAAAGAAATCGGTGTAACTTGTCCGAAATGTGATAAAGGACAAATTATTGAACGCCGAAGTAATAAAAAGAAACGTCTTTTCTATGGATGTGGCACATATCCAGAATGCGATTTCGTATCTTGGGATAAACCGATTGGCCGGAAATGCCCGAAATGTGAAGGTATGCTCGTAGAGAAGAAGCTGAAAAAAGGCGTTCAAGTACAATGTATTTCTTGTGATTATGAAGAAGAACAACAAATGTGAGCGTAACTGCTCACATTTTTTTCGGGATAGAAAAGGAAAGGTGATAAATACATGACAACACAAGTAGTAAACGTCATTGGCGCAGGTCTTGCAGGAAGTGAAGCAGCTTATCAAATTGCAAAACGTGGTGTTCAAGTAAAATTATATGAAATGAGACCAGTAAGACAAACGCCGGCTCATCACACAGATAAATTTGCTGAGTTAGTATGCAGTAACTCACTTCGTGCAAATACATTAACAAATGCTGTTGGGGTCATTAAAGAAGAAATGCGCAAAATGGACTCTGTTATTATCCGTGCGGCAGATGAGTGTTCTGTGCCAGCAGGAGGAGCATTAGCGGTTGATCGGCATGAATTTGCAGCAAAAGTAACGGAGTATGTGAAAAATCATCCAAACGTAACTGTGATGAACGAAGAAATGACAGAAATTCCAGAAGGACCAACTGTTATCGCGACAGGTCCACTCACATCTCCAGAACTTTCTGCACAGTTAAAAGAGTTAACGGGTGAAGATTATTTTTATTTCTATGATGCAGCTGCACCAATTGTGGAAAAAGAAAGCATTGATATGAACAAAGTATATTTAAAATCTCGTTACGATAAGGGAGAAGCGGCTTATTTAAACTGCCCAATGACAGAAGAAGAGTTCGATCGTTTTTATGATGCTTTAATTGCTGCAGAGACAGTGCCATTAAAAGAATTTGAGAAAGAAGTATTCTTTGAAGGGTGTATGCCTGTAGAAGTAATGGCAAGCCGTGGTAGACAGACATTGTTATTTGGACCGATGAAACCAGTGGGGCTGGAAGATCCGAAAACAGGTAAAACGCCATATGCTGTTGTTCAATTACGTCAAGATGATGCAGCAGGAACGTTATACAATATTGTTGGGTTCCAAACACATTTAAAGTGGGGACCTCAAAAAGAAGTATTACAATTGATTCCTGGACTTGAAAATGCAGAAATTGTACGCTATGGTGTAATGCATCGTAATACGTTTATTAATTCACCAAAATTACTTCGTCCAACATACCAATATAAACATCGTGATGATTTATTCTTTGCTGGACAAATGACAGGTGTAGAAGGATATGTAGAATCGGCTGCTTCAGGGCTGTTAGCGGGTATTAATGCAGCTCGTCTTGTAAAGGGAGAAGAGCCTGTTGTATTACCTCCTGTAACAGCAATGGGCAGTATGGCGAATTATATTACTGCAACTAATGCGAAAAACTTCCAACCGATGAACGCAAACTTTGGTTTATTTGCGCCATTAGAAAAGAAAATTAAAAAGAAACAAGAGCGAAATGAAGCATACGCAACACGCGCTTTAGAGACAATTCGAAATTTTGTAAATATTTAGTTAAATTTCTTGCAAAGGCTACTGAGTTGTGATACGATTTAGTAGCCTTTATTGAGGTGAGTTATGTGAATGTGAAGAAATTGTTACAATTATTCGTTGGATATTTACAAATTGAAAGAAATTATTCAAAATATACAATTGCAAGTTATCAAAATGATTTAGAACATTTTGTGCAATTTATGGAGCGAGAAGGCATATCCTCTTTTTTAGACGTTACATACGTAGATGTTCGTTTGTACTTAACAACATTACACGATGAAAAGCTAGCCCGTAAATCTGTCGCAAGAAAAGTATCGAGCTTACGAAGTTTATATCGTTTTCTGATGCGTGAAGGATATCGAGAAGATAATCCGTTTGCACTTGCGTCACTCCCCAAAAAAGAACTGTCAATCCCAAAGTTTTTGTATGTTGAAGAATTGGAGAAATTGTTTGAAGTTTCTGATGTAAAAACACCACTTGGTCAAAGGGATCAAGCTTTATTAGAGCTTATGTATGCAACGGGGATCCGTGTGAGTGAATGTGTAAGTTTACAACTTACTGATATTGATTTCTCGGTAGGGACAATTCTAGTGACGGGAAAAGGCAAAAAACAAAGGTACGTTCCATTTGGAAGTTATGCACAAGATGCTTTAATTACCTATATAGAAAACGGTAGAAAACAGTTAGCTAAAAAAACAGAGGAACACTCTCAAATGGTGTTTTTAAATGCAAAGGGTAAGCCGTTAACGGATCGCGGTGTTCGTTATATTTTAAATGAGCTCATTAAGAAAGCTTCTCTTACAATGCGAATAAGTCCGCATATGTTAAGGCATACATTTGCTACACATATGTTAGATGAAGGTGCAGATTTACGAACTGTGCAGGAGTTATTGGGTCATGAAAATCTATCAACGACACAAATTTATACGCATGTTTCAAAAGAAAGATTGCGTTCTGTTTACATGAAGCATCACCCGCGGGCATAAATTGCTTTTAAAGCTATAAAAACATATAAAGGAGTTTTTTCTATGGGAAATTTCCACGCTACAACGATATTTGCCATTCACCATAATGGCGAGTGTGCTATGGCCGGCGACGGACAAGTGACATTTGGTAATGCTGTTGTGATGAAGCACACAGCACGCAAAGTTCGAAAGCTATTTCAAGGGAAGGTGTTAGCTGGATTTGCAGGTTCCGTTGCGGATGCGTTTACTCTTTTTGAAATGTTTGAGGGGAAATTAGAAGAGTATAATGGAAATTTACAACGTGCTGCAGTTGAAATGGCGAAACAATGGCGTGGCGATAAAATGCTGCGTCAATTGGAAGCGATGTTAATCGTTATGGATCAAACAACGTTACTTCTTGTTTCAGGAACAGGAGAAGTAATTGAACCGGATGATGGCATTTTAGCAATCGGTTCAGGTGGACATTATGCGCTTGCAGCTGGCCGCGCTTTAAAGCAACATGCGAGTGAACATTTAACAGCAAAAGCAATTGCGAAAGCAAGTTTAGAAATTGCTGGTGACATTTGTGTGTATACAAATCACAATATTATTGTGGAAGAATTGTAGAATCGTAAGGGAGGCATTTTATATGCATTTACATTTTACTCCGCGTCAAATTGTAGAAAAATTGGATCAATATATTATTGGTCAAAAAGATGCGAAAAAAGCGGTTGCAGTAGCGCTTAGAAATCGATATCGTCGCAGTAAATTAGCGGAAGATTTACGCGATGAAATTGCTCCGAAGAACATTTTAATGATTGGACCGACAGGGGTCGGAAAGACAGAGGTAGCACGACGAATGGCGAAGCTCGTTGGAGCACCTTTTATTAAGGTTGAAGCAACGAAATTCACAGAAGTTGGATATGTCGGTCGAGATGTAGAATCTATGGTGCGTGACCTTGTAGAAACTTCAGTTCGCATCGTAAAAGAAGAAATGGTCGTCAAGGTTAAAGATAAGGCTGAGGAACAAGCAAATCAACGGCTTGTTGAAATTTTGGTGCCAAGTCCGCAAAAACAATCCGGATTCAAAAATCCGTTAGAGATGTTATTTGGTGGAAATCAAAATGCGAATCAGACATCTGAAACACAAGATGACACAGAAATTGAAAAGAAGCGCAGAGAAGTTGAAAAGAAACTTGCCGCAGGTTTACTTGAAGATGAAATTGTATCGATTGAAGTGACGGAACAACAGTCTTCTATGTTTGATATGTTGCAAGGTACTGGTATGGAGCAAATGGGGATGAATTTCCAAGATGCATTAGGAAGTTTTATGCCGAAAAAAACGAAAAAACGTAAACTTTCTGTAAAAGAAGCAAGAAAAGTCTTGACAAATGAGGAAGCACAGCGCTTAATTGATATGGATGAAGTTACACAAGAGGCTGTTTATCGTGCTGAACAGCTCGGGATTATTTTTATTGATGAAATTGACAAAATTGCTGGTAAGCAGTCGAATAGCGTGGATGTATCGCGTGAAGGTGTACAGCGTGACATTTTGCCAATTGTAGAAGGATCAAACGTTGCAACGAAATATGGATCGGTGAAAACAGATTATATTTTATTTATTGCGGCTGGTGCCTTCCATATGTCCAAACCGTCTGATTTAATTCCAGAACTGCAAGGAAGATTCCCGATTCGAGTGGAATTAACAAAATTATCGGTAGATGATTTTGTTAAAATTCTTGTAGAACCTGATAATGCTTTAGTGAAGCAATATATAGCATTATTAGCAACTGAGGGTATAGAAATTGAATTTTCTGACGAAGCTATTCGTAAGATTGCTGAGATTGCTTATCAAGTTAATCAAGATACGGATAATATTGGAGCGAGAAGACTTCATACCATTATGGAGAAACTTCTTGAAGATTTATCGTTTGAAGCATCTGAGATTACGTTAGAGAAAATAACGATAACACCTCAATATGTAGAGGAAAAATTAGCAACGATTGCTAAAAATAAAGATGTGAGCCAGTTTATTTTGTAATAGTGTCATCAGGTGACTCGCCCTAGTTTCCAAGTGATGAAAAAATATGTAAGTAACATGTAGGAGGAACTTTTGAAATGGAATTATTAGCAAAAACGAGAAAATTAAATGCGTTATTACAGAGCGCAGCAGGAAAGCCTGTAAACTTTAGAGAAATGTCAGATACAATGTGTGAAGTAATTGAAGCGAACGTATTCGTTGTAAGTCGTCGCGGTAAATTATTAGGATATGCAATTCACCAACAAATCGAGAATGAGCGCATGAAACAAATGCTTGCAGAGCGTCAATTTCCAGAAGAATATACACAAAGCCTATTCAACGTTACAGAAACATCTTCAAACTTAGATGTAAACAGTCAATTTACAGCATTCCCTGTAGAAAACAAAGAATTATTCGGTCAAGGTTTAACTACAATTGTACCGATCGTTGGTGGCGGTGAACGTCTAGGTACACTAGTGTTAGCGCGTCTTGGTCAAGAATTTTTAGATGATGATTTAATTCTTGCTGAGTACAGCGCAACTGTAGTAGGTATGGAAATCTTACGCGAAAAAGCGGAAGAAATCGAAGAAGAAGCGCGTAGTAAAGCGGTCGTTCAAATGGCAATTAGCTCGTTATCATACAGTGAGTTAGAAGCAATTGAGCACATCTTCGAAGAATTAAATGGAACAGAAGGTTTACTTGTTGCAAGTAAAATTGCTGATCGTGTAGGAATTACTCGTTCTGTAATCGTAAACGCACTTCGTAAATTAGAAAGTGCAGGCGTTATTGAATCTCGTTCTTTAGGTATGAAAGGAACATACATTAAAGTATTAAACGACAAGTTTTTACAAGAACTTGCTAAATTAAAAACAAACTAATTGTTAAGGGAAGCTCTCCTCATGTGAGGAGAGCTTTTTTATTTTCTAAAAGATTCATTGCGTTCTGATGGGGGGGAAAGCCGTGGTTTTGCTTTATTAGGCACGGCTGCTTAAAGGAAAGGAAGAGTGGTAATACTGAAGTTAGAATTGAGAAATAGATGAGTAAAATCATAATTAAAAAGAAAGTTTTACATTGTTCGCATTTTCGACTTGATTGTAATATTTCATTATGATATAGTAAGCAGTGGTGTCAGTACAAAGTACACACGTTTACCGATTTAAGTGTTGGTGCTACGCTTGTAGTTTCGCTTAAAGGTGAAGTAAACGGAGGATATCAAAAACCATTTAGGAGGAACTAAATTATGGCAGTAATTTCTATGAAGCAATTGCTTGAAGCAGGTGTTCATTTCGGACATCAAACTCGTCGTTGGAACCCAAAAATGAAACGTTACATTTTCACAGAGCGTAACGGTATCTACATCATCGACTTACAAAAAACTGTGAAAAAAGTTGAAGAAGCTTTCAACGTAATGCGTAACATCGCTGCTGAAGGTGGCGACATTTTATTCGTAGGTACAAAAAAACAAGCACAAGAAGCTATTAAAGAAGAAGCAACTCGTGCAGGTATGTACTTCGTTAACCAACGTTGGTTAGGTGGAACGTTAACAAACTTCCAAACAATCCAAAAGCGTATCAAGCGTCTTAAAGACATCGAAAGAATGCAAGAAGATGGTACATTCGATGTACTTCCTAAGAAAGAAGTTGTTCAACTTAAAAAAGAGTTAGAGCGTCTTGAAAAATTCTTAGGCGGTATTAAAGATATGAAAGGTCTTCCAAGTGCATTATTCGTAGTAGACCCTCGTAAAGAGCGTATCGCAGTTGCTGAAGCACGCAAATTACACATTCCAATCATCGGAATCGTTGATACAAACTGTGATCCAGACGAAATCGATCACGTAATTCCAGCAAACGATGATGCAATTCGTGCTGTAAAACTTCTTACATCTAAAATGGCAGACGCGATCCTTGAAGCAAAACAAGGTGAAGAAACTGTTACTGCGTAACAAATTTGGAAAGGTGATAAGGGGTTCGGCCTTTTATCACCTTTTTTAAGGTATAAATACATATTTTAGGAGGATGAAAAGTATGGCAATTACTGCACAAATGGTAAAAGAACTTCGTGAAAAAACGGGCGCAGGTATGATGGACTGCAAAAAAGCTTTAACAGAAACGAATGGCGACATGGAGAAAGCAATTGATTTCTTACGTGAAAAAGGTATTGCGAAAGCTGCGAAAAAAGCAGACCGTATTGCTGCTGAAGGTTTAACTTATATCGAAACAAACGGTAACGATGCTTTAATCTTAGAATTAAACTCTGAAACTGATTTCGTTGCGAAAAACGAAGGTTTCCAAGCTTTAATAAAAGAATTAGCTGCGCACTTATTAGCTAACAAGCCTGCATCTGTTGAGGAAGCTATGACTCAAACAATTGCAAATGGTAAAACAGTAGAAGAGCACATCAATGAAGCAATCGCTAAAATTGGTGAAAAACTTACACTTCGTCGTTTTGAAATCGTAACAAAAACTGATGCAGATGCATTCGGTGCTTACCTACACATGGGTGGACGCATTGGTGTAGTAACAGTTCTTGAAGGTTCTACTGATGAAGCAGCTGCTAAAGATGTAGCAATGCACATTGCAGCAGTTAACCCTAAATACATCGACCGCGATGCTGTAACAGCTGAAGAAGTTGAGCATGAGCGTCAAGTATTAACACAACAAGCTTTAAACGAAGGCAAGCCTGAAAAAATCGTTGCTAAGATGGTTGAAGGTCGCCTAGGTAAATTCTTCGAAGAGATTTGCTTACTTGACCAAGCATTCGTTAAAAACCCTGATATGAAAGTTCGTCAATTCGTTGAGTCTAAAGGCGGAACGGTAAAAGGATTCGTTCGCTACGCTGTTGGTGAAGGTATCGAGAAGCGTGAAGACAACTTTGCTGAAGAAGTAATGAACCAAGTAAAAGGTAACAACTAATACAGATTAGGGAACACATTGTGTTCCCTTTTTTAAAATAAAGATGTAGGCAATTGGAGGTTCATTATGAGTAAACCGAAATATAATCGTGTTGTTTTAAAGCTAAGCGGTGAAGCTTTAGCTGGTGAAAAAGGATTTGGAATTAACCCAGCTGTTATTAAGTCAGTTGCAGAACAAGTGAAAGAAATTGCAGAACTTGATGTAGAGGTTGCTGTTGTTGTTGGCGGCGGTAACATTTGGCGTGGGAAAATTGGAAGTGAAATGGGCATGGACCGTGCAGGAGCGGACTATATGGGCATGTTAGCGACAGTTATGAACTCATTAGCTCTTCAAGATAGCTTGGAGAACATTGGAATTCAAACACGTGTTCAAACTTCTATTGAAATGCGTCAAGTGGCAGAACCTTACATTCGTCGCAAAGCAATTCGTCACTTAGAGAAGAAGCGTGTTGTTATCTTTGCAGCGGGTACAGGTAACCCGTACTTCTCTACAGATACAACTGCAGCATTACGTGCAGCAGAAATCGAAGCTGATGTTATTTTAATGGCGAAAAACAATGTAGATGGCGTATATAATGCAGATCCATCTATTGACCCAACAGCTACGAAATATGAAACACTTACTTACTTAGATGTATTAAAAGAAGGTTTAGGTGTAATGGATTCTACTGCTTCTTCTTTATGTATGGATAATGATATTCCATTAATTGTATTCTCAGTTATGGAAAAAGGTAATATTAAGCGTGTCGTTTTAGGCGAAAATATTGGAACAATTGTAAGGGGGAAATAAAAATGGGACAACAAGTATTAAAAGCTGCAAATGAAAAAATGGAAAAAGCAGTTGCTGCTTATTCTCGCGAATTAGCTTCAGTTCGTGCTGGTCGTGCAAGCGCGTCTGCATTAGATAAAGTACAAGTTGATTATTATGGTGCACCAACACCTGTTGTGCAATTAGCGAACATTACAGTTCCTGAAGCACGTTTGCTTGTTATTCAGCCGTATGATAAAACTTCTATCGGTGATATTGAAAAAGCAATTTTAAAAGCTGATTTAGGTCTAAATCCTTCTAACGATGGATCAGTAATTCGTATTGCATTCCCTGCATTAACAGAAGAACGTCGTAGAGACCTAGTAAAAACTGTTAAGAAATATGCTGAAGAAGCAAAAGTAGCAGTTCGTAACGTACGTCGTGATGCTAATGATGATCTTAAAAAGCTTGAAAAAGCTGGAGATATTACAGAAGACGACTTAAGAGGATATACAGAAGATATCCAAAAAGAAACAGATAAATATATTGCAAAAGTTGACGAAATCGCAAAAAACAAAGAAAAAGAAATCATGGAAGTGTAATAGCGATACCTTCGCAAATATGACCCTCTTCTTAAGGGGGTCTTTTTACACTTTTTGGCATACGTCTGCTTGTTGGAGGGTATGAATGATGTTTAAAAAGTTTCCTTTTTTTAAAGGTAAAAAGGTCACATCGTTTGATCATCTCATTGGAAAAGTGAAAAAGGGACATATCCCAGAGCACATTGCGATCATTATGGATGGTAATGGAAGATGGGCAAAGAGAAGAGCAATGCCCCGCATTGCCGGACATCATGAAGGAATGCAAGTAGTAAAAAAAATTACGAAATTTGCTAGTAAACTTGATGTGAAAGTGCTGACTCTTTATGCTTTTTCTACTGAGAATTGGAAAAGACCGAAAAAGGAAGTCGATTATTTAATGAAGCTTCCAGAAGAATTTTTAGGTGCATTTTTACCAGAATTAATTGAAGAAAATGTACAAGTTCGAGTAATTGGACAAAAAGATCGTCTTCCTACGCATACGCGCAGAGCGATGGAAAAAGCCATGGAAGATACAAAAGAGAACACGGGATTAATTCTCAATTTTGCGTTAAACTATGGAAGTCGCGATGAAATCGTTTCTGCTGTGCAACATATGATGAAAGATAGCGAAGAAGGGAAAGTTCGTTCAGAAGATGTAAATGAAGAAATGCTTTCTTCATACTTAATGACAAGCTCTTTACCTGACCCAGACTTGCTTATTCGTACAAGTGGGGAGCTACGTATTAGTAATTTCATGCTATGGCAAATTGCGTATTCGGAGCTTTGGTTTACAGATGTGTATTGGCCAGATTTTACCGAGGAACATTTGCTAAATGCGATTACAGACTTTCAACATAGAGGGCGCAGATTCGGAGGCGTGTAGAAAGAGAGGGTTTGGTAGTGAAACAGAGAATTATTACTGGAGTGATTGCTGCCGCGCTGTTCATTCCCATCGTAATTTACGGTGGCGTGCCTTTTACAGTTTTAGTGTATGCACTTGCTTCTATAGGATTATATGAATTAATTCGTATGAACAAGCTTACACTTATTTCGGTACCAACAGTTTTAGCCGCATTATTATTGTGGAGTATTTTAGTTCCAAGTAATGCATCAGGAGTGTTCAATTGGATTGGATTAGATAAACTAGAAATCACATTTGTGATTGTTTTATTACTTTTATCATATACAGTCCTTTCAAAGAATACATTTACTTTTGACAATGCTTCTTTTTTACTTATGGCAACAACGTATGTTGCAATGGGATTCTTATATTTAAATGAAACGAGAATAGCGGGAATCCATTTTGTGTTTTATGCGTTATTTGTCATTTGGGCAACTGATTCAGGTGCATATTTCATAGGGAAAGCAATCGGAAAAAGAAAATTGTGGCCAGAAATTAGTCCGAATAAAACGATAGAAGGTTCACTAGGCGGTATTGTTTGTGGGATTATTGTTGCTTTTGTATACAATATGTTTTTCCAAGTTCAAGGGAACGTTGGGATGTTAATAATTGTTACAATCGCGATCTCCATTTTTGGACAACTTGGTGATTTAGTACAATCTGCTTTTAAACGCCATTACGGTGTGAAAGATTCGGGTACAATTTTACCAGGACATGGTGGAATCTTAGATCGAACAGATAGTTGGTTGTTCGTATTACCGATTTTACACTTCTTACATTTCATTTCATAATAAAACGAGGGGTTGGAGTCATGAAAAACATTAGTTTATTAGGGGCAAGCGGATCAATTGGGACGCAAACTTTAGATGTACTACGCTCGCACCCAGACCAATTCCGTCTCGTTGCTTTTTCTGTAGGGAAAAATATTGACTACGCAGTAAAAGTTATTCAAGAATTTTCTCCTCAGCTTGTTTCTGTACAAAGAGAGGAAGATGTTGTAAGGTTACAATCAGTTTCTGGAAATACAAAAGTAGTATATGGTGACGAAGGACTATTAGAGGTAGCTCTTCACCCGAGTGCAGAAGTTGTAATAAATGCTGTTGTAGGTAGTGTAGGGTTGTTACCAACACTCCGTGCAATTGAGGCGAAAAAAACAATTGGAATTGCAAACAAAGAAACATTAGTAACTGCGGGACATATTGTAATGGAAGCTGCACGCAAACATAATGTGCCGTTACTTCCAGTAGATAGTGAGCATTCGGCTATTTTTCAATGTTTGAATGGAGAAAATGAAAAGCGAATTTCTCGCTTAATTATCACTGCTTCAGGCGGGAGTTTCCGCGATAAAACGAGAGATGAATTACATCATGTGACTGTGGAAGATGCGCTTCGTCATCCAAACTGGTCAATGGGTTCGAAAATTACAATTGATTCTGCTACAATGATGAATAAGGGGCTGGAAGTAATTGAAGCGCATTGGCTTTTCGGTATACCTTATGAGCAAATTGATGTTGTTTTACATAAAGAAAGCATTATTCATTCTATGGTTGAATTTGAAGATCGTAGTGTAATGGCACAGCTCGGCTCACCAGATATGCGTGTACCAATTCAATATGCACTTACATATCCAGATCGATTACCTCTCTCAGATACAAAACAGTTAAATTTATGGGAAATTGGAACACTGCATTTTGAACAAATGAATCAAGATCGTTTCCGTTGCCTACGTTTTGCATATGAAGCTGGAAAGATGGGCGGGAGCATGCCAGCTGTTATGAATGCAGCAAATGAAGTAGCTGTAGCAGCCTTTCTACAAAAGAAAATTGGTTTCCTAACAGTAGAAGACCTCATTGAAAAAGCAATGCACCATCACAATGTTATTGCACGTCCGAGCTTAGAAGAAATTCAGGAAATTGATGCGGCCACAAGACGGTTTGTGATGGAACAAATTTAGCAAAGGTGGTTATGGAATTGAATACAGCGATTGCCTTTATATTAATTTTCGGTGCACTCGTATTTTTCCATGAGCTAGGGCATCTATATTTCGCAAAAAGAGCGGGTATTTTATGTCGCGAGTTTGCAATTGGTTTTGGACCAAAAATATTTTCATTTGAAAAGAATGAAACAGTTTATACAATTCGGCTACTACCTCTTGGAGGCTATGTTAGAATGGCTGGTGAGGATGCAGAAACGGTTGAATTAAAACCAGGAAAAAAAGTTGGACTCGTGTTAAATGAAAACGAAGAAGTTATGAAATTAGTTTTAGACGGGCGCGAAAAGTATCCGAATGTTCGCGTGATTGAAGTAGAGCAAGCTGATTTGGAACACAATCTCACAATTGCTGGTTACGAAGAATACGAAGAGGAATTGCAAACATTCCGTGTGAATGAAAAAGCTCGTATTGTTTCAGCAGGAGAAGAAATACAAATCGCCCCGTTTAACAGACAATTTGGTTCTAAAACGCTAGGACAGCGAGCATTAACAATCTTTGCAGGTCCTGCTATGAACTTCATTCTTGCATTTGTTATTTTTGTTATCATTGGATTGGTACAAGGTATTCCTGTTGATAAGCCGATGGTTGGGAAAGTAATGAAGGATAGTGTTGCAGAACAAGCAGGATTGAAACAAGATGATACGATTCAAGCAATCGATGGGAAAGACACGAATACATGGAAAGATGTTGTCACGATTGTACGTGAACACCCAAATAAAGAAATTACGCTTCATGTAAAACGTGACAGTGATCAATTTAATGTAAAAGTAACGCCATCAGCTGATAAAGAGGGGAAAGAAGAGGTTGGTAGAATTGGTGTATACTCTCCTGTAGAGAAATCTATTTTTGGTTCTATTAAATCAGGTTTTGAGCAGACGTATACATGGACAAAATTAATTTTTGATTCCCTTGTAAAACTAGTGACGGGTCAGTTTTCTATTAATGATTTATCAGGTCCCGTAGGAATTTATAATTTAACAGACCAAGTAGTAGATTATGGTGTTATGCGTGTTCTTAGTTTGGCAGCTGTTTTAAGCATAAACCTTGGCCTATTCAACCTATTACCGGTTCCTGCTCTTGATGGAGGACGCTTGTTCTTCTTCTTAATTGAAGCTTTGCGTGGGAAACCAATTGATCGCCAAAAAGAAGGAATGGTTCATTTTATTGGCTTTGCGTTATTGATGTTACTTATGTTAGTTGTAACGTGGAATGACATTCGGAGATTTTTCTTGTAAAATAAAGTGAAACTTGTAGTAAGTATAAAATTCACGATGTTTTTTGTGAATAGTGAATGAAATGAATAAAACTCTTAGAGTCGTAATCCCTCACCTAATTTGAGGTGGGGGGTTTTACTGCGTATTAGAGTAAATTAAAGAGGTGCGAATAGATGAAACAAAGTATGGTATTTAGTCCTACATTACGTGAAGTGCCAGCTGATGCTGAGATTAAAAGTCATCAATTGCTACTTCGTGCAGGATTCATGCGTCAAAATGCTTCTGGTATTTACAGCTTTTTACCACTGGGGCTAAAAGTATTGCATAAAGTGGAACGTATTGTTCGAGAAGAGATGGAACGAGCAGGGGCTGTAGAATTATTAATGCCAGCATTACAAGCAGCTGAATTGTGGCAAGAATCAGGTCGTTGGTATTCTTACGGTTCTGAGTTAATGCGTATGAAAGATCGTAATGATCGTGAGTTTGCACTAGGAGCAACGCATGAAGAAGTTATTACAGACCTTGTACGTGATGAAATTAAATCTTATAAAAAGCTACCGTTAACATTATATCAAATCCAAACAAAATTCCGTGACGAGCAAAGACCCCGTTTTGGTTTATTACGCGGAAGAGAATTTTTAATGAAAGATGCTTATTCTTTCCATGCGACACAAGAAAGTTTGGATGAAGTTTATAGTGGCCTATACCAAGCATATTCTAATATCTTCGCGCGCTGTGGATTGAATTTCCGTGCGGTTATTGCTGATTCTGGAGCAATGGGTGGTAAAGATACACATGAATTTATGGCATTATCTGATGTAGGAGAAGATACAATTGCGTATTCTGATACATCTGATTATGCAGCAAATATTGAAATGGCACCTGTTGTTGCTTCCTATGCAAAAAGCGATGAAGCAGAAAAAGCACTTGAAAAAGTAGCAACGCCAGATCAAAAAGCAATTGAAGAGGTTTCTGCATTCTTAAATATGGAAGCGTCAAATTGCATCAAATCTATGGTCTTTAAAGTCGATGAAAAGTTTGTTGTTGTACTTGTTCGCGGGGATCATGAAGTAAATGATGTAAAAGTGAAGAATGTCTATGGTGCTTCAGTTGTTGAACTTGCTTCACATGAAGAAGTAAGAGAACTGTTAAATTGCGAAGTTGGTTCTTTAGGACCAATTGGTGTAACAGGAGACATTGAAGTCATTGCTGACCATGCTGTAGCAGCAATTGTAAATGGTTGCTGTGGTGCAAACGAAGAAGGATTCCATTATATAAATGTAAATCCAGAGCGTGATTTCAAAGTGAGTCAATATACAGATTTACGTTTCATTCAAGAAGGAGATCAATCTCCAGATGGAAATGGGACAATCCGTTTTGCTCGTGGTATCGAAGTTGGACATGTGTTTAAATTAGGTACACGTTATAGCGAAGCAATGGATGCAACGTTCTTAGATGAGAATGGAAAAACGAAACCACTTATCATGGGATGCTATGGTATCGGGGTATCTCGTACAGTTGCGGCAGTTGCTGAGCAATTTAACGATGAAAATGGTTTGGTTTGGCCAAAAGCTGTTGCACCATTCCATGTACATGTAATTCCAGTAAACATGAAGTCTGATGCACAGCGTGAAGTAGGTGAAACGATCTACAATTCATTACAAGAACAAGGTTATGAAGTATTGTTAGATGATCGTGCAGAGCGTGCAGGTGTTAAATTTGCTGATGCAGACTTATTTGGTCTTCCAGTTCGAGTAACAGTTGGTAAAAAAGCTGATGAAGGCATTGTTGAAGTAAAAGTACGTGCTACAAATGAATCTGCAGAAGTAAAAGTAGAAGAACTTCATGCATACATTGCTAATATTTTGAAATAAGAAGAGGTACCTCCAGGTGAGGTACCTTCTATTTCTATGTAAAGTAAAAAAATAATCAGTTAAAAGGAAGAAATCTTTCCTTGCCGAAAGTTTCAATTTATAATAGCAAAGGGAAGGAGGTTGCTTATGTCGTTAACAAATGAACAACAAGAGCGATTTCAAATTTTGCTCCAGCAGTTGCAGATACCTGAAGACCTTATAAATCAATACTTACAAGGTGGAGGTATACAAAAGTTAGTTGTCGATAAAGCAAATAAAAGCTGGCATTTTGACTTGCAAGTGCCACGTATTTTGCCAACAGAATTATATGAACTGTTTGAAACACAGCTCAAGCAGTCATTTTCACATATTGCAAAAACGTCATTTGCACTAGAAACAGAGAATAAACAATTTACAGAAGAAGAGGTCAAAGCATATTGGCCACTTTGTACAGATCGAATTACTTTTTCACCTATGTTTGCGTATTTAAAAAAGCAACTTCCGCATGTAAACGGAGTGAAGTTGTTACTTGATGTGAATAATGAGTTAGAATCTACTGCGCTAAAGAAAAATCTTGCGAAATCGGTAGGGGATCAATATGAAGTTTTCGGATTTCCACGTTTTCAGCTTGAAACAAATATAAAGCAAAACGAAGAGGAAGTTCAAAAATTTCGTGAACAAACACAGCAAGAAGATCGTCAGCGTGTTATACAAGCTATGGAAGAAATGGCCAAGAAGCAAGCTGAAGAAAGTGATGTTGTACATGAAGGGCCGATTGTACTCGGTTACCTTATTAAGCCTGATGAAGAGATTACACCGCTACGCGAAATTCAAGATGAAGAAAGAAGAAAAACTGTTCAAGGTTATGTCTTCAATGTGGAAACAAAAGAGCTGCGTAGTGGACGTACGTTATTAACGTTAAAAATAACGGATTATACGGATTCTATTATGATTAAGATGTTCTCACGTGATAAAGAAGATATTCCGATGCTGCAATCCTTAAAAAAAGGAATGTGGGTAAAAGCGCGAGGTTCGGTCCAAAACGATACGTTTGTTCGTGACTTAGTAATGATTGCGAACGATATTAACGAAATAACAGGGCCTTCTCGTAAAGATAAAGCACCTGAAGGAGAAAAACGGGTAGAGCTTCATTTGCATACGCCAATGAGTCAAATGGATGCTGTTACATCAGTATCTAAGCTTGTTGCTCAAGCTGGAAAATGGGGACATGAGGCTATCGCTGTTACAGACCATGCTGTTGCACAGTCTTTCCCAGAAGCGTATTCCGCTGGTAAAAAAGCCGGTGTAAAAGTCATTTATGGTGTAGAAGCCAATTTAGTAAATGACGGTGTTCCTATTGCTTATAATGAGGCTCATCGACTACTTGCAGATGAAACATACGTTGTTTTCGACGTTGAAACGACAGGGTTATCAGCTGTATATGATACGGTTATTGAATTAGCCGCTGTAAAAGTGAAAGGCGGCGAAATTATCGATCGCTTTGAATCTTTTGCAAATCCGCATCAACCATTATCAGCAACAATCATTGAATTAACAGGTATAACAGATGATATGTTGACTAATGCACCAGAAGTAGGAGAAGTATTTAAAAAGTTTGAATCATGGATGGGTGACCATACACTTGTTGCCCATAACGCAAGTTTTGATATGGGATTCTTAAATGTTGGGTTTAAGAAATGTGGCTTAGACAAGCCGAAAAATCCAGTTATTGATACATTGGAGTTAGCTAGATTTTTATTCCCAGAGATGAAGAATCATCGTTTAAATACGATGTGTAAAAAGCTTGATATTGAATTAACGCAACATCACCGTGCAATTTATGATACGGAAGCAACAGGTTATTTACTTGTGAAAATGTTAAAAGATGTGATTGAAAAAGGTTTTGAATATCACGATCAATTAAATGACAGCATGGGGCAAGGGGATGCGTATAAACGTGGACGTCCAAGTCATATGACACTGCTTGCAACATCGGATGTTGGATTGAAAAATTTATATAAACTTGTTTCGTATTCCCATTTGAATTACTTTTACCGTGTACCACGTGTACCGCGTTCGTTGTTAAAAAAATATCGCGAAGGTATATTAGTTGGTACCGCTTGTGATAAAGGTGAAGTATTTGAAGCAATGATGCAAAAGGCACCAGAAGAAGTAGAAGAAATTGCACAGTTCTATGATTATATTGAAGTTATGCCTCCAGAGGTGTTACGTCATTTAGTAGAACGTGAACTCGTTCGAGATGAAGGACAGTTAAAAACAATTATTTCAAACTTAGTAAAACTAGGTGAAACGTTAGATAAACCAGTTGTTGCTACAGGGAACGTGCATTATTTAGATACTGAAGATGCAATGTATCGTAAAATTTTAGTGAGTTCGCAGGGCGGAGCAAACCCATTAAATCGCCATTCACTACCGCCTGTACATTTCCGTACAACTGATGAAATGTTAGAGTGTTTCTCATTCTTAGGTGAAGAGAAAGCGAAAGAAATTGTTGTGACAAATACACAAAAAATTGCAGCGTTAATTGGTGATGTTCATCCAGTAAAAGATGATTTATACACACCGAAAATTGAAGGCGCTGATGATGAAACACGTGATATGAGTTATAGAATGGCCCGTAGCATTTATGGTGACGAGCTCCCAGAAATTGTAGAAGCTCGTCTTGAAAAAGAATTAAAAAGTATTATTGGACATGGATTTGCCGTTATTTATTTAATTTCACATAAGCTTGTAAAAAAATCACTTGTTGACGGCTACCTTGTAGGTTCACGTGGATCGGTAGGGTCATCATTCGTTGCGACGATGATGGAAATTACCGAAGTAAATCCATTACCACCACACTATGTATGTCCAAATTGTAAGCAATCAGAATTCTTTAATGACGGTTCTGTAGGTTCTGGTTTTGACCTACCCGATAAAGAATGTCCAACGTGTAATGTTCCATATGTAAAAGATGGACATGATATTCCGTTCGAAACGTTCCTTGGCTTTAAAGGAGATAAGGTACCCGATATCGATTTGAATTTCTCCGGAGAATACCAACCTCGTGCCCATAACTATACGAAAGTATTGTTTGGGGAAGATTACGTATATCGTGCTGGAACAATTGGTACGGTTGCTGAAAAAACAGCATACGGGTATGTAAAAGGTTATGCAAATGATCATAACTTAACAATTCGAAATGCAGAGATTGATCGTCTTGTTGCTGGTTGTACTGGTGTAAAACGTACAACTGGACAGCATCCAGGTGGTATTATCGTTGTACCGGATTACATGGACATTTTTGACTTTTCACCAATTCAATTCCCAGCCGATTCAATAGGAGCGGAGTGGAGAACAACACACTTTGACTTCCATTCGATTCATGATAATTTATTGAAACTTGATATACTGGGGCACGATGATCCGACCGTAATTCGTATGCTTCAAGATTTAAGTGGTGTAGATCCGAAAACCATACCAACAGATGATCCGGAAGTTATGAAAATCTTCTCTGGTCCAGAATCTTTAGGTGTAACAGAAGAACAAATTAACTGTAAAACCGGTACACTTGGTATACCAGAGTTCGGTACAAAATTCGTAAGGCAGATGTTAGAAGAAACAAAACCGACAACATTCTCAGAACTTGTCCAAATTTCTGGACTGTCTCACGGTACAGACGTATGGCTTGGTAATGCGAATGAGTTAATTTATAACGGTACATGTACGCTAAGTGAAGTTATCGGTTGTCGTGATGACATCATGGTATATTTAATATATCAAGGATTAGATCCATCACTAGCGTTTAAAATTATGGAGTCGGTACGTAAAGGTAAAGGTGTTCCGGAAGAATGGGAAGAAGAAATGCGCAATAATAATGTGCCTGGATGGTATATTGAATCTTGTAAGAAGATTAAGTACATGTTCCCTAAAGCCCATGCAGCTGCTTATGTACTTATGGCGGTGCGTATTGCATATTTCAAAGTACATTTCGCGCTCTTATTCTATGCAGCATACTTTACGGTACGTGCAGATGACTTTGATGTAGA
This sequence comes from Bacillus sp. IT-79MI2, assembly GCF_949768135.1. NCBI lineage: Bacteria > Bacillati > Bacillota > Bacilli > Caryophanales > Bacillaceae > Bacillus > Bacillus sp. IT-79MI2. The sequence goes on from NZ_CATKPV010000051.1 coordinate 518,217, forward strand.
GGCAATGGCAAAAGGTTCAGCATCCATACGGGTAAGAATTGATGAAATTGCACAAAAAGGATTGGATGCAGCGCCGAAAGAGAAGAGTTTATTAACGGTATTAGAAATGACACTTGAAATGTGTGAGCGTGGCTACTCATTCCAAAAAGTTGATTTATACCGTTCGCATGCAACGGACTTTATTATTGATGGAGATTCGTTAATTCCTCCATTCAATGCAGTGCCTGGCCTGGGTACAAACGCAGCTTTTAGTATTGTAGAAGCTCGTAAAAATGGAGATTTCTTATCAAAAGAAGATTTACAACAACGTAGTAAGGTTTCTAAAACGATTATTGAGTATTTAGATAGTCAAGGTTGCCTAGGTGATTTGCCAGATCAAAACCAATTGTCACTGTTCTAGTAGGTAGGAAAAATCTTTGCAAATCAGCATTTGCTATGGTATACTATTAACCGAGATAACCATGTCATGTATATTTTGCAAAAAAGAGAGTGGGGAAACCCACTCTTTCTTGTTACTATCTATGTTTTATCTACGTAGGTAGGTGAGGCATTTCTGTCGTATATACATATTTTGTTACAAGTTTTACTTCTTAAATTTGGTAATACTAAGACAGATATTCCCTGCTTAACGGCAGGGGCTTTTGTTAGCTAACGAGAAAGAATAAGAAAGACCGTTTTTATGGGCGGAGTTCTTTTCTTTCAGATGGTACATGGCGGCAGGAAGGAGGCTGTTTATGGATAAGAAAGTCACAGAAGTTGTAGAAGCATTTGCGCAGCCGATTGTTGAAGAGTTAAATCTTGAACTTGTAGATGTAGAATATGTGAAAGAAGGAAAAGACTGGTTCCTACGCGTATTCATCGATTCTGAAAAAGGCGTCGACATTGAAGAATGCGGTGCGGTAAGTGAACGTTTAAGCGAAGCTTTAGATAAAGAGGATCCAATTCCTCATCTTTACTTTTTGGATGTATCATCTCCTGGAGCGGAACGCCCATTAAAGAAAGAGAAAGACTTCCAGCAAGCGGTAGGAAAGCAAGTGGCAATTAAAACATATGAGCCGATTGATGGTGAAAAGATGTTTGAAGGAAAGCTACTTTCCTACGATGGTACAACAATTACATTACTATTAACTATTAAAACACGTAAAAAAGAAATCCAAATTCCAATGGATAAAGTTGCAAATGCGCGACTTGCTGTTACGTTTTAGTAAGAAGGGGGATCTTCATGAGCACTGAGTTGTTAGATGCTTTGCTCGTATTAGAATCAGAAAAAGGTATTAGCAAAGATATTATTATTGATGCAATTGAGGCAGCTTTAATCTCTGCTTATAAACGCAATTTTAACCAAGCACAAAACGTTCGTGTGAGCTTTAACCCAGAAGTGGGAACAATTCAAGTTTTAGCACGTAAAGACGTTGTAGATAGTGTGTTTGATCCACGTCTTGAGATTTCTGTAGAGGAAGCAAGACAAATCAATCCGAACTACCAAGATGGCGATGTACTAGAAATTGAAGTAACGCCAAAAGATTTTGGTCGTATTGCAGCGCAAACTGCAAAACAAGTTGTAACCCAGCGTGTGCGTGAAGCAGAACGTGGTGTTATTTATTCAGAATTTAGTGATCGTGAAGAAGACATCATGGTTGGTATTGTACAACGTCAAGATGCTCGTTTCATCTATGTAAGCTTAGGGAAAGTAGAAGCTTTACTACCTGTAAGTGAGCAAATGCCGAATGAACAATATAAACCACATGATCGTATTCGCGTATTTATTACAAAAGTAGAAAAAACAACAAAAGGACCACAAATTTACGTATCACGTACACATCCTGGCCTTTTAAAACGTTTATTCGAAATTGAAGTGCCAGAAATTTATGATGGAACTGTAGAAATTCGTTCTGTAGCACGTGAAGCAGGCGATCGTTCTAAGATTTCTGTATATGCAGAGAATACTGATGTTGATCCAGTAGGTTCTTGTGTAGGACCAAAAGGACAACGTGTACAACGTATCGTAGATGAATTAAAAGGTGAAAAGATTGATATCGTTCGCTGGTCAAATGATCCAGTTGAATATGTGGCTAATGCTTTAAGCCCATCACAAGTTGTAAAAGTACTTGTGGATGAGGATGAAAAAGCAACAACTGTTGTTGTTCCAGACCACCAGCTTTCATTAGCAATTGGTAAGCGTGGACAAAATGCACGTCTTGCAGCTAAATTAACAGGTTGGAAAATTGATATTAAGAGCGAGTCTGATGCGAAGCAACTTGGTATTGTAACAGAAGAAGACAACATGATCGCATTCGATTCAGTCGAAGACGAAATCGAATAGAGGTGATGATTGTGAGCAATCGAAAAGTTCCGTTACGAAAATGTATTGCAACGCAAGAAATGAAGTCAAAACGAGAGCTCGTTCGCATTGTTCGTTCCAAAGAGGGCGAAGTGTCTATTGATGTAACTGGAAAAAAATCAGGACGCGGTGCATATTTGTCAAAAGACAAGGAATGCATTATCCAAGCGCAAAAGAAAAATATTTTGGAACATCATCTAAAAGCGAAAATCGACAGTTCCCTTTACGAAGAGCTTCTTGAGCTTGTTGAAAAGGAGTCGAAATAAGTGTCCGATTGGAAATCATTTTTAGGACTAGCAAACCGCGCTCGGAAACTCATTTCGGGTGAAGAACTCGTTTTAAAAGAAGTACGAAGTGGCAAAGCAAAGCTTGTATTGCTTTCTGAAGATGCGTCAGCGAACACTACAAAACGTATCACTGATAAAACCACGTACTACAATATACCAATGAGAAAAGTCGAAAATCGACAACAATTAGGGCATGCGATTGGGAGAGACGAGCGAGTCGTTGTAGCTGTGTTAGATGAGGGCTTTGCGAAAAAGCTGCGTAGCATGCTCGATACAACTTACCGGGGGTGAAGGTATGAGTAAAATTCGAGTACACGAATATGCAAAGAAGTACAATATTTCAAGTAAAGATATTATTACAAAACTAAAAGAAATGAATATTGAGGTTTCGAATCATATGACAATGTTAGACGATGAAGTAGTAAACAAATTAGATAATCAGTACAATAGTGGAGCAGAAAAGCCTTCTGTTGCAGATGATTTTGAAGTAGAAGAGAAAGTTGTTCGCAGTAAAAAGAACAGCAATAAGAAGAAGAAAAAAGGCAAAGGGACTGAAGACAAACGTCAAGAGAACTTTGCTGGAAGACAGCAAACACAAATTGTAGAAACACCAGATAAAATTACTTTCTCTGGAAGCCTTACAGTAGGTGACCTTGCTAAAAAATTAAGCAAAGAGCCATCTGAAATTATTAAGAAGCTCTTTATGCTAGGAATTATGGCAACAATTAACCAAGATTTAGATAAAGATACAATTGAGTTAATTGCTACTGATTACGGCATTGAAGTAGAAGAAGAAGTAATTGTAAGCGAAACTGAGTTTGAAACATTCATGGATGAACAAGATGATGAAGAAAACTTAAAAGAGCGTCCAGCTGTTGTTACAATTATGGGGCATGTTGACCATGGTAAAACAACATTACTTGACTCTATTCGTAATTCAAAAGTAACTGCTGGCGAAGCTGGTGGAATTACTCAACATATCGGTGCATACCAAGTTGATGTAAATGATAAGAAGATTACATTCTTAGATACACCTGGTCACGCAGCATTTACAACGATGCGTGCACGTGGTGCGCAAGTAACAGATATTACAATTCTTGTTGTTGCAGCTGATGACGGTGTTATGCCACAAACAGTTGAAGCAATTAACCATGCGAAAGCAGCAGGAGTACCAATTATTGTTGCTGTGAATAAAATGGATAAACCAGCAGCAAATCCAGATCGCGTAATGCAAGAGTTAACAGAATATGAACTAGTTCCAGAAGCTTGGGGCGGAGATACAATTTTTGTACCAATTTCAGCAATTCAAGGCGAAGGAATTGACAACTTGCTAGAAATGATTCTTCTTGTAAGTGAAGTAGAAGAATATAAAGCAAATCCAAATCGCTATGCAACTGGTACTGTAATTGAAGCACAGCTTGATAAAGGTAAAGGAACAATCGCGACATTACTTGTGCAAAACGGTACGCTTCGAGTTGGAGATCCAATCGTTGTTGGAACATCATTCGGACGTGTTCGTGCAATGGTAAGTGATATTGGTCGTCGCGTTAAAGTTGCTGGTCCATCAACTCCTGTTGAAATTACAGGTTTAAATGAAGTACCACAAGCAGGGGATCGCTTCATGGCGTTTGCTGATGAGAAGAAAGCACGTCAAATTGGTGAATCACGTGCACAAGAAGCATTAGTTGCACAACGTGGTGAGAAATCTAAATTAAGCCTTGAAGATTTATTCCAACAAATTCAAGAAGGCGATGTAAAAGAAATCAACTTAATTGTGAAAGCAGACGTACAAGGTTCTGTAGAAGCAATGGCAGCATCACTTCGCAAAATTGATGTTGAAGGCGTAAAAGTGAAAATTATCCATACAGGCGTAGGTGCGATTACAGAGTCTGATATCATTTTAGCTTCTGCATCTAATGCAATTGTAATTGGATTTAACGTACGTCCAGACGTGAATGCGAAGCGTACAGCTGAATTAGAAAATGTTGATATTCGTTTACACCGTATTATTTATAAAGTAATCGAAGAAATCGAAGCAGCGATGCAAGGTATGCTTGATCCAGAATTCGAGGAAAAAGTAATTGGTCAAGCAGAAGTTCGTCAAACGTTCAAAGTAACAAAAGTTGGAACGATTGCAGGTTGTTACGTAATAGATGGTAAGATTACACGTGATAGCGGCGTGCGTATTATCCGTGATGGCGTAGTAATTTTTGAAGGGCAACTTGATACGTTAAAACGTTTCAAAGATGACGTAAAAGAAGTTGCGCAAAACTATGAGTGTGGTATTACAATTGAGAGATATAATGATCTTAAAGAAGGGGACATCATTGAAGCGTACGTTATGGAAGAAGTGAAGCGATGATCATCGCTTCACTCTCATTCGAGTGTATGATTTACGATGTGCATTCTTTAAAACAGAAACGTGCAATTTTACAACGTGTGTTAACTCGTGTGAAGCAACGCTATAATGTGGCTGTTTCAGAAGTAGGACACCAAGATGTATGGCAACGTACAGAAATTGCGATTGTTTCCGTATCCTCAAATCGTGTTGTCTGTGAAAAAGAAATGAATCGTGTACTTGCGTACATTGATTCATTTCCTGAAATTGAACGTACGATAACACAATTGGAATGGTATTGAATGAGGTGAAAAGTTATGAAATTACGTGCGAACCGTGTGGGCGAGCAAATGAAGAAAGAATTAGGCGACATCATCAGTCGTAAAATTAAAGACCCACGTATTGGATTTGTTACAGTAACAGATGTGCAAGTAAGTGGGGATTTACAGATTGCCAAAGTATATATTTCTGTTTTAGGAGACGAACAACAGAAAGAAAATACATTAAAAGGCTTAGCGAAGGCAAAAGGCTTTATTCGTGCTGAAATTGGGCAGCGTATTCGCCTTCGTAAAACACCTGAAATTACCTTTGAATTCGATGAGTCTATCGCTTATGGACATCGAATTGACACGCTTTTACATGAAATTAATAAAGACGGTAAACGTGAAGAATAATGGATAGACATTTGTCTATCCATTTTTTCAATGGAAAGTAAGTTTTGCATACAAGTGCGTGTTCAAAAAGGAGGATAAAGAGAGCCGAGCAGTTCGAGGCGCGGAAGCCAGGAAAGTGCGGCGTGGAGATTGACCTACATGAGTACCGGACTGGCGACGTAACAAAGAAATGCGATAGCTATCTTTACCGGATTTTTTGAACATTCTCTACAACAGTATAACGATGAGGTGAACATATGGAAGGTGTATTATTACTACATAAACCAAAAGGCATGACGTCACATGATTGCGTATTTAAGTTAAGAAAGATATTAAGAGAAAAACGTATAGGTCATACAGGTACATTAGACCCAGATGTGACAGGTGTATTACCAATTTGTGTAGGGCGTGCTACAAAGATTGCGCAGTTTTTAACAAGTGAAACAAAAACGTATGAAGGTGAAGTTACCCTTGGTTTCTCAACAACGACAGAAGATGCTTCAGGTGAAGTTGTGGAAAAACAAGATGTAAATCGTATTATTACACGCCAAGAGGTGGAATCTGTATTAGCGGAACTAACGGGGACAATTGAACAAGTGCCGCCGATGTACTCAGCTGTAAAAGTAAACGGAAAGAAACTATATGAATATGCCAGAGCTGGAAAAGAAGTAGAACGTCCAGTACGTACGATTGCAATTCATGAATTTGCGCTACTTGATGACCGGGAAGTGTTTGAAGGAAAGGCGGTTTCATTCCGTTTCCGCGTTACGTGCAGTAAAGGAACATATGTGAGAACGTTAGCTGTTATGGTTGGTGAAAAGCTTGGTTTCCCGGCACATATGTCACATCTTGTGCGAACAGCATCAGGAGAATTTAACTTAGAAGATTGCATATCATTTGAAGAAATTGAACAAACGGTGCAAAATGGAACAGTGGATTCTATTTTTATTTCCATTGATGAAGCATTAAGTAAGTTTCCAAAAATGGTTGTAGATGATGAGCAAGCAGAAAAAATAAAAAATGGCATGTTTTTAAAGAATGAGTTGCAAGTGACAGCGCCATTTATTACAGTATTTGATACAAATGAACGTTGCTTAGCAATTTATGAACATCATCCAAAGCACCCTGGAATGTTAAAGCCAATGAAAGTACTTGTGAATAATCAGGAACTAAAGCTATAATGAATTATTGGAAGGATTATTACAGAAAAAGGTGAATTCAAGCGTGAAACTCATTCATTTAACTCATCCACATGAACAAAATAAAATAGAATTACCACCTACTGTAATGGCATTAGGATTTTTTGATGGCATTCATTTAGGGCATCAACGTGTGATTCGCACAGCAAAAAAAATAGCGGATGAAAGAGGATGTAAAAGTGCTGTCATAACGTTTCATCCACATCCATCTGTTGTCTTAGGGAAAAAGGAAGCGCATGTGGAGTATATTACACCGCTACGTATTAAAGAAAAAGTAATTGCAAGCCTAGGGATTGATATGTTATATGTGGTGAAATTCGATGAATCATTTGCTGGATTGTTACCACAACAGTTTGTAGATGAATATATTATTGGGCTAAATGTAAAGCATGTAGTAGCAGGCTTTGATTATTCATATGGACGTTTAGGAAAAGGGACGATGGAGACTTTACCATTTCATGCAAGGGGGGAGTTTACACAGACCGTGATTGAAAAAGTAGAATTTCAAGAAGAAAAAGTAAGTTCCACATCATTACGAAAGTTGATTCGTAATGGGGAAATGGAAAAAATTCCGTCTATTTTAGGCAGGTCCTATACTGTGGAAGGAACTGTCGTTCACGGAGATAAACGCGGACGTCAAATTGGTTTTCCAACAGCAAATGTTGCTTTAAAGGATGAATATCTTCTGCCACCTGTTGGTGTATATGCGGTGAGAATGAAAGTAAATGATGAGTGGCATGATGGCGTATGTAACATCGGCTATAGGCCAACATTTAAAGAAGAGCGCCAGCTTTCTATTGAAGTACATCTACTTAATTTCCATCAAGATATATATGACCAGTCTGTTGTTGTGGAGTGGCGTGTGCGTATTCGGGAAGAGAAAAAGTTTAATGGTATCGATGAGTTAGTTGCGCAGATCGCGAAAGATAAACAGACGGCGCAAGAATATTTTAGCACTGCAAAGAATATACTTGCTTTTTCAAATGAAAAGTAGTATTCTATGTTATGTACTTTATGACAACCATTGCTTGGCATTGCGACTCACCGACGCTTGCTAGGTAATTGGGGGTTTAATAATTAGGAGGTGAAATAGGATGGCTTTAACACAAGAGCGTAAAAATGAAATCATTGCACAATTTAGAACTCATGAGACTGATACTGGTTCTCCAGAGGTTCAAATTGCTGTCCTAACGGAGCAAATTAACACTCTAAACGAGCACTTACGTACTCACAAGAAAGATCATCATTCACGTCGTGGTCTATTAAAGATGGTTGGTAAACGTCGTAACTTACTTACTTACCTTCGTAATAGCGATATCACGCGTTACCGTGAATTAATCACAAAGCTTGGCTTACGTCGATAGTCAAAGAAGCGGGAATATTCCCGCTTTTTTGTTAGGTAAAAATATATCTTCTACTCTTAATAGCTTACTTAAATTTCGGTAATACTAGAGGAAGAATATTGTGATATATTATCCATTTACATAGAAGAATTGAATATTTAAAATTGAGAGGGGTACTTAAATGAGTCAAGAAAAGCAAGTCTTCTCGATAGATTTAGCTGGTCGTCAGCTAACAATTGAAACAGGCCAGCTTGCAAAACAAGCAAACGGGGCAGTATTAGTAAGATATGGCGACACAGCAGTTCTATCTACAGCAACTGCATCAAAGGAGCCAAAAAATGTAGATTTCTTCCCGCTTACAGTAAACTATGAAGAGCGTTTATATGCGGTCGGAAAAATCCCAGGCGGTTTTATTAAACGTGAAGGTCGTCCAAGTGAAAAAGCAATTTTAGCAAGTCGCTTAATTGACCGACCAATTCGTCCACTTTTCGCAGATGGCTTCCGTAATGAAGTGCAAGTTGTCAGCATCGTTATGAGTGTTGACCAAGATTGTTCTTCTGAGATGGCAGCTATGCTTGGTTCTTCATTAGCATTATCGATTTCAGATGTGCCATTTGAAGGTCCGATTGCTGGCGCGACAGTTGGTCGTATTGACGGGAAATTTGTTATTAATCCAACAGTAGCACAACAAGAACAAAGTGATATTCACCTTGTTGTAGCTGGAACAAAAGATGCAATTAACATGGTAGAAGCAGGGGCTGATCAAGTACCTGAAGAAATAATGTTAGAAGCGATTATGTTCGGTCATGATGAGATTAAACGTCTAGTTGCTTTCCAAGAAGAGATTGTACAAGCAGTTGGTAAAGAAAAAACAGAAGTGAAATTATATGAAGTAGATGCTGCAATCAATCAAAATGTACGCGAAATGGCAGAGAAAGATATGCATGCTGCGATTCAAGTATATGAAAAACATGCACGTGAAGATGCAATTAACGAAGTGAAAAAGCGTGTGATTGAGCACTATGAAGCAAATGAAGCTGATGGAGAAACATTAGGACAAGTAAATGAGATTTTATATAAAATTGTAAAAGAAGAAGTACGTCGTCTTATTACAGTTGAAAAAATCCGCCCAGATGGACGTAAAGGTGACGAAATCCGTCCTTTAGCATCAGAGGTAGGAATTTTATCTCGTACGCACGGTTCTGGTTTATTTACACGTGGACAAACACAAGCGCTTAGTATTTGTACGTTAGGTGCATTAGGCGATGTGCAAATTTTAGATGGTCTTGGTGTAGAGGAATCAAAACGTTTTATGCATCACTATAACTTCCCGTCCTTTAGTGTTGGAGAAACAAGACCAATGCGTGGACCTGGTCGTCGTGAAATCGGTCACGGTGCATTAGGTGAACGTGCGCTTGAACCAGTTATTCCATCCGAGCAAGACTTCCCGTATACAGTTCGTCTTGTATCAGAAGTATTGGAATCAAATGGTTCTACTTCACAAGCAAGCATTTGCGGAAGTACGTTAGCAATGATGGATGCAGGTGTTCCGCTTAAAGCACCAGTTGCTGGTATTGCAATGGGACTTGTGAAGTCAGGTGAGCACTACACAATTTTAACTGATATCCAAGGTATGGAAGATCACTTAGGTGATATGGACTTTAAAGTAGCAGGTACAGCTCAAGGTGTAACAGCGCTACAAATGGATATTAAAATTGCTGGTTTATCTCGTGAAATTTTAGAGGAAGCATTGCAACAAGCAAAAGTTGGCCGCATGCACATTCTAGATCATATGTTATCTGCTATTGCCGAGCCTCGTAAAGAGTTATCTGCGTACGCTCCGAAAATTATTACAATGACAATTAATCCGGACAAAATCCGTGATGTTATTGGACCGAGCGGTAAGCAAATTAACAAAATTATTGAAGAAACTGGCGTGAAAATTGATATTGAACAAGATGGTACAGTCTTCATTTCTTCTATTGATCAAGAGATGAATGAAAAGGCGAAGAAAATCATTGAAGATATTGTTCGTGAAGTACAAGTAGGCGAAATTTACTTAGGAAAAGTAAAACGCGTTGAAAAATTCGGTGCTTTCGTTGGATTATTTAGTGGTAAAGACGGTCTTGTTCATATTTCTGAACTTGCACTTGAACGTGTAGGCAAAGTAGAAGACGTTGTAAAAATCGGTGACGAGATTTCAGTAAAAGTTATCGAGATTGATAAACAAGGTCGTGTAAACTTGTCTAGAAAAGTATTGCTTAAAGAAGAGCAAGAAAAAGAAGCTGCAAAAGAAGAAGCCTCAGAACAAGAAAATATACAAGAACAGAAGTAAGTAAAAAAGCCAGGATTCCTGGCTTTTTTTGTTAAATAAAAATACATTCGATGCATAGATTTTTATTAGTGAAAAGGTATAGTTTTCATAATAACGCTCAAATTAACAAGGATAAGAAGAAAATGGATTTTTCTTATGTGTATAGTTAATGGGAGGGTTTATATGAGAACTCGTATATTTGTATTCATATCTATATTCTTTCTTTGTATGGGTTTATGCTCATATTCAGCGCTAGCAAATGATGATCTTTATGAAGAAATTCAGAAACAAGCGAAGCAATATTCAATTGCACCGCAAAATGCGATAATTGATAAGATTTGGAAAGCGACGCCAGGGTATAATGGTAAAGAGGTTGATATTGAAGCGTCATATAATAACATGAAGAAAATAGGGAGGTTTGATGAGAAGCAACTTGTATATCGGGAAGTTTCACCAAGCACGCATTTAGAAGATTTATCGTATTCTCCCATTTATCGTGGGCATCCACATAAAAAAATGGTAGGATTAACGATAAATGTGGCGTGGGGAAATGAGTATCTTCCGCGTATATTAGAAACATTGAAAAAGCATGATGTAAAGGCAACGTTCTTTTTAGAAGGACGCTGGGTAAAAGAAAATTTAAGATTTGCAAAAATGATTGTAGATGCAAAGCAAGAAGTAGGAAATCATTCTTATACGCATCCGGATATGAAAACGCTGTCTAGAAATCAAATACAAGAACAATTACAAAAAACAAATCAAATTATTGAGGCAGCTACAAGTCAAAAAGTACGATGGTTTGCACCACCGAGTGGAAGTTTCCGCGATGAAGTTGTAGAAGTGGCGGGCGGATTGAAGATGGGGACTATTATGTGGACAGTTGATACAATTGATTGGAAACGTCCAGATCCTGAAGTGCTTCTTCAGCGTGTGATGCGGAAAGTACACCCAGGTGCAATTGTATTAATGCATCCGACATCTCCAACAGCTGAGGCGTTAGATACGATGATTTCACAGTTAAAAAAACAAGGGTATAAAGTAGGGAATATTACAGAATTATTAGATGAAAAACGCATTGATTAAATACATTTACATGACATTCATGTTCAAACTTGTTATCATTAAATAATAGCAATTATTTAGAGAAACTGGCATTAGGAGGAAAGTTTTTGATTAAAAAATATACTTGTAAAAATGGTGTAAGAATCGTTATGGAGAATATACCAACTGTTCGTTCTGTTGCAATTGGTATATGGATTCATGCAGGTTCAAGAAATGAAAATGAAAAAAACAATGGAGTTTCGCACTTTTTAGAGCACATGTTTTTTAAGGGGACAGAGACGCGTAGTGCGAGAGAAATTGCAGAGTCATTTGATAGCATTGGTGGTCAAGTGAATGCATTTACTTCAAAAGAATACACGTGCTATTATGCAAAGGTACTTGATGAGCATGCAAAATATGCACTAGATGTGTTAGCTGACATGTTCTTCAATTCCACATTTGATGAAGAAGAATTGAAAAAAGAGAAGAACGTTGTATTTGAAGAAATTAAAATGTATGAGGATACGCCAGATGATATTGTGCATGACATGTTAACGAAAGCGACATATGAAACGCATCCGCTTGGATACCCAATTTTAGGTACAGAAGAAACGCTTGAAACATTTACAGGGGATACATTACGTCAATATATAAAAGATCATTATACACCTGAAAATGTTGTAGTTTCGATTGCTGGAAATATTGATGAAACATTTGTTCAAACAGTAGAACAATATTTTGGCAACTACGAGGGAACAACAAATCGTGAACAAGTACATAGTCCGATTTTTCATTTTAATAAAGTGACCCGTAAAAAGGAAACAGAGCAAGCTCATTTATGTTTAGGATTCCAAGGATTACAAATGGGACATGAAGATATTTATAACTTAATTGTATTAAATAATGTACTAGGTGGCAGTATGAGTAGCCGTTTATTCCAAGAAGTACGTGAGCAACGAGGATTAGCATATTCAGTGTTCTCTTATCATTCTTCATATGAAGATACAGGAATGTTAACACTTTACGGTGGTACAGGAAGCCAACAATTAGATACTTTATATGATACAATGCAAGAAACGTTAGAGACATTGAAAAATACAGGTATTACAGAGAAAGAACTTGTTAATAGTAAAGAGCAGCTTAAAGGAAATCTGATGTTAAGTTTAGAAAGTACGAATAGCCGTATGAGTCGCAATGGAAAAAATGAATTGCTCCTTAGAAAACATCGTTCGCTCGATGAAATTATTGAGAGTGTGAACAAGGTTACCAAAACAGATGTGGATCAATTGATTCGCAGTATATTTACAAATGAATTTTCCGCAGCGCTAATTAGTCCGAATGGAGAGCTTCCAAAAGGAATGAAATAAGACGAAATAACCGTATCTCGTACGAGGAGATACGGTTATTTTTATGTACGAAGCTTTTTATAAGTATAACAAATTTTGAATGCTAGGGAGAGGAGTTCATTTTCTTGGTATTTTTTAGAGACGTGTAGAATACGTACTTATTATAGGCTAGGATTTGAGGATGTTGTATGGAAGATGTTCGTAAAGGGGAGAAGCATATGCGTTTAAGTGAATTAAGTGGAAAAGAGATTGTGGACTTGGAGCGTGCGGAAAAAATGGGAGTTTTAGGTCACGCTGATTTAGAAATAAACGAGAAGGATGGGGAAATTCAAGCTCTCATTATACCGGTAGGAAAATGGGGCGGGTTTAAAAGAGAGCAGCAAGAAGTTCGTGTAGAATGGAACCGTATTAAAAAGGTCGGTCATGATATGATTATTTTTGACCTTGCAAGCCGCCCAAGCTCACAGTAAAAGATAACCATTTTGGTTGTCTTTTTTTATTCCACTATTCATGGGCAAGTAATACTCCTACCTCAAGATTCAGTAAAAACAAAGAAGATAGGTTGGAAGATAAACTGTCGGTAAAGGTCCAAGTGATGAAGCCTAATAATCGGTGGGGGATGTCGTTGATTAAAGTTTCGCTTTATTGGAACAGGTGTAGCACGTTCAAATGAAAATGGAGTGAGGGAGTAGTAGTTAAGTAATGAGGAAGAGTGTAACTCTAATGGAAGTTTTATCATATAGAATTTCACATATTTAGAAATATTGAATGCTTTTTGTTTTTCAATCACCTCTAACTCGTACGGTACATATGATGTGGAGGAAAAAGAAAAAGTAGGCACTTTTCTTATAAATGAAAGAAAAAGAAGGTGAAGTAGGGAATGTTGACTGAGATGCACATTGCTGTCATAGGAGGAGATGCAAGGCAGCTAGAAGTGATTCGTAAGTTGGTTGAACTTGATGCAAAACTTTCATTAGTAGGATTTGATCAACTGGATCATGGTTTTACAGGGGCAGCAAAAGAGAGTATGCAAGATCTAGATTTCACTTCTTTAGATGCAATTATTTTGCCGGTAGCAGGAACAAATGCAAAAGGAGAAGTAGATACTATTTTTTCAAATGAAAAAGTTGCGCTTACGAAAGAACAGATTGAAAAAACACCAGCAAACTTTACTATATATTCAGGAATTGGTACACCGTATTTAGAAAGTATTGCATCTACCACAAATCGAAAACTTGTGAAACTATTCGATCGTGATGATGTGGCGATCTATAATTCTATTCCAACGGTAGAAGGAACATTAATGATGGTTATTCAACATACAGATTATACAATTCACGGTTCGAATGTAATGGTTTTAGGATTTGGTAGAACTGGAATGAGTGTAGCGAGAGCTTTTCAATCACTAGGAGCTCATGTCAAAGTAGGAGCACGACGTTCAGAACATATCGCTCGTATTTCGGAAATGATGTTTTCTCCTTTTTATATGCAGGATATTGAGAAAGAAGTAAGTGATGTTGATATTGTCATTAATACGATTCCGCACCTCGTTGTAACGGCAAGGGCTATTTCTAGGATGCCAGCTCATACGTTGATTATTGACTTGGCTTCTAAGCCTGGTGGTACGGATTTTCGTTATGCAGAGAAACGAGGGATTAAAGCCTTGTTAGCACCCGGTCTTCCAGGAATTGTTGCACCAAAAACAGCAGGGCAAATTTTAGCGAATGTTCTTTCTCAGTTATTAACGGCAGATATGATGGCAAAGGAGGAGAATGGAAAATGAGTTTAAAAGGAAAACGAATTGGGTTTGGATTTACAGGATCACATTGTACGTATGCGGAAGTTATGCCGCATGTAGAGAAACTAATTGCAGAAGGAGCAGAAGTGCGGCCGGTTGTTTCATATACTGTACAAACAACAAATACTAGATTTGGTGAAGGAGCAGAGTGGATTGAAAGGATTGAAGGGATAACAGGAAATAAGGTTATTAATTCTATTGTAGGCGCAGAACCACTCGGTCCTAAAATTCCATTAGACTGCATGGTGATTGCTCCATTAACAGGGAATTCAATGAGTAAATTTGCCAATGCAATGACAGATTCTCCTGTATTAATGGCAGCAAAGGCGACGCTTCGGAATGGAAAACCAGTTGTGTTAGCTGTTTCAACAAATGATGCTCTTGGCCTTAATGGTGTAAACCTAATGCGTTTAATGGCGACAAAACATATTTATTTTGTGCCATTTGGGCAAGATGCACCAGAAAAAAAACCCAATTCAATGGTAGCTCGTATGGAACTTCTTGAAGATACAATTATAGAAGCAATAGAAGGGAAGCAATTACAGCCAGTTGTTGTAGAAAAATTCAGATATATGAATTAAAAAACGAAAAAAAACGGACAATTTTTTACGAAACCATCATTCTTATCGCAGAATATGATAAAATTAATGTTATTAAGATTAGAAGGGGTACTCTATACTCCTTCTAATTCTAAGTATAGAAGGATTGGTATCTAGAAAGGGGCATAGTGATGGAAAAGGAAAAATCTTTTCATGTCGCTGTAGTTGGAGCAACCGGCGCAGTTGGTGAACAAATGTTAAATACTTTAGAGAAACGAGAATTTCCAATTGGGAAGTTAACGTTACTTTCATCTAAACGTTCTGCAGGCAAGAAGCTTGTATTTAAAGGAGAAGAATTCACAGTACAAGAAGCAACTCCTGAAAGCTTTGAAGGAGTCGATATTGCACTCTTTAGTGCAGGTGGATCTGTATCGAAACAACTAGCACCAGAAGCAGCAAAGCGTGGTGCAATTGTTGTTGATAATACAAGTGCATTCCGCATGACAGAAAATGTACCACTTGTTGTACCTGAAGTGAATGAAAATGACTTAAAAGAACATAGTGGTATTATTGCAAATCCAAACTGTTCTACAATTCAAATGGTAGTTGCTCTTGAACCAATTCGTCAGCAGTTTGGTTTAAAACGAGTAATCGTTTCCACATATCAAGCTGTGTCAGGTGCAGGTGCTGCTGCAATTGAAGAGCTTCATGAACAATCACAAGCAATCTTAAATGGAGAAGAAGTAAAAGCAAATGTTTTACCTGTATCAGGTGACAAAAAACATTTCCAAATTGCTTTTAATGCCATTCCACAAATTGATAAGTTTCAAGAAAATGGATTTACATTTGAAGAAATGAAAATGATTAATGAAACGAAAAAAATTATGCATATGCCCGAGTTAGAAGTAGCAGCGACATGTGTACGTTTGCCAGTTGTATCAGGTCATTCTGAGTCCGTTTACATTGAAGTGGAAAAAGAAGGCGTAACTGTAGAAGAACTGAAAAACTTGCTTGCGGATGCGGAAGGAATTGTACTGCAAGATGATCCAGCAGAACAATTATATCCAATGCCATCTACTGCGGTAGGGAAAAATGAAGTATTTGTTGGGCGTATTCGTAAAGATTTAAATAATGAAAAAGGATTCCATCTTTGGGTCGTATCTGATAACTTATTAAAAGGTGCTGCATGGAACTCTGTTCAAATTGCAGAACGATTAGTAAAATTACAATTAGTGTAAACGGCTAAGAGAAGGTGCAAAAAATGAAGATTATTGTTCAAAAATTTGGTGGTACATCGGTACGTGATGAAAACGGACGTAAGCATGCACTTCACCATATTAAAAAATCATTAGATGCTGGTTATAAAGTAGTTACGGTTGTATCAGCTATGGGACGTAAAGGTGAACCATATGCAACGGATACATTATTAAGTCTTGTAAATCAACAGGAATCTAGCATTTCAAAACGTGAGCAAGATTTATTATTATCATGCGGAGAATTAATCTCGGCAATCGTCTTTTCAAATATGCTAAATGAAAATGGTGTGAAAGCAGCAGCACTAAATGGTGCACAAGCTGGTTTTGTAACAAATAATGATTTTACGAATGCAAAGATTATTGAAATGAATTGTGATCGTATACATGAAGAGTTACAAAACGTAGATGTTGTTGTTGTTACTGGATTCCAAGGGCGAACTAAAGAAGGCGATACGACAACACTTGGACGCGGAGGTAGTGATACTTCAGCTTCAGCACTAGGTGTTGCGCTTCAAGCTGAATATATCGATATTTTTACTGATGTAGAAGGTGTGATGACTGCTGATCCAAGGATTGTAAAGGATGCGCGTCATCTTCAAAACGTAACATATAATGAAATTTGCAACATGGCTTATCAAGGTGCAAAAGTTGTTCATCCGCGCGCCGTTGAAATTGCAATGCATGCAAAAGTCCCACTTCGTGTGCGCTCCACGTACTCTGATAATGAAGGGACACTTATTGCTGCATATGATGGTGCTACAAAAGGCCGTGATGTAGAAGAACGGCCCGTTACAGGTATCGCTCACGTATCAAACGTGACGCAAATTAAAGTGCTTGCAAAAGACGGATCGTATGATTTGCAAAAGCATGTTTTTAAAGAGATGGCAAATGAAGGAATTAGTGTAGACTTAATTAACATTTCGCCTACAGGTGTGGCTTATACAGTAAATGATAATGTATCAAGTCGTGCTGTTGAAGTTCTTCATAAGCTTGGATATGATCCGATCGTGACGGAGCACTGTGCAAAAGTATCTATTGTAGGAGCTGGAATGGCAGGTATTCCAGGAGTTACTGCGAAAATTGTCACAGCATTGGCAGAAAAAGGTGTGACAATTTTACAATCGGCAGATAGTCATACGACCATTTGGGTGCTTGTAAAAGAAGTAGATTTAGTGGAAGCTGTGAATGCATTGCATAGTGCGTTTGAGCTTTCAAAAGAAAAGCAACTGGAACAATAAGGAGTGAGACCATGATAGATTTTGGGACAATCGCGACAGCGATGGTAACACCGTTTGATAAAAATGGAAACGTCGATTTTGCAAAGACAACTAAATTGGTAAATTATTTAATTGATAACGGTACAACAGCAATTGTGGTAGGAGGAACAACCGGAGAGTCTCCTACATTGTCATCAGAAGAAAAAGTAGCGTTATATCGCCATGTTGTATCTGTTGTCGATAAAAGGGTGCCCGTAATCGCTGGAACAGGTAGCAATAATACACATGCTTCTATCGAATTAACGAAAAAAGCTACAGAAGTTGGTGTCGATGCAATTATGTTAGTGGCGCCGTATTATAATAAACCGAGTCAAGAAGGCATGTATCAGCATTTTAAAACAATTGCTGAAAGTACAGAACTTCCGGTTATGCTATATAATGTTCCAGGACGATCTATTGTACAAATCTCCGTTGATACAGTTGTTCGTTTATCAGAAATACAAAACATTGTTGCAATTAAAGATGCTGGCGGCGATGTATTAACAATGACAGAAATTATTGAAAAAACAGCGGACGACTTTGCTGTATACAGCGGTGATGATGGTTTAACGTTACCAGCTATGGCAGTTGGAGCTAAAGGTATTATTTCTGTTGCATCTCATGTGATTGGAAATGAAATGCAAGAAATGATTGCGGCATTCCAAGCAGGAGATTTCAAAAAAGCACAGAAATTGCATCAGTTACTTGTCAAAGTAACAAATGCATTATTTATGGCGCCGAGCCCAACTCCAGTCAAAACAGCGTTACAAATGGTTGGATTAGACGTAGGATCTGTACGTCTCCCACTTCTTCCATTAACAGAAGAAGAACGATTAACATTACAAGAAGTAATCCAATCGATTCCTCGCTAAATAAAAAATGGCTTAGTAAAAACTAGGCCATTTTTTATTTATTCCTCATTAACAGAGTATTTTATCTTAAGTTGCTTGTAAATAGACCATATAAGTCTCTTCTAATCAGAAATAAATGAAAAAGCCGAATTGGTAAGGAGAACATACTTATGAATAGATGGTTTATTTTATATAAAATTTCTATGCTTCTCTTCTCTTTCTCGCAAATTAACTTGTGTTCTATTTCTGGTATCAGTTATAATATGGCTAAGTAGCTTAGTACGGGTATGCTTAGCAAAATTGGAAAAAATTATGGTTTAACGGAATTTTTATATCATATCGCATAAGATATTTGATTTATATAATGAAAGAGAGGTGAAACCTGGTTTAAAAAACGAACAAGAACATGATATCGCATAACGGTAAGGACATTCGTCTTGGACGGTGAATATATGGTGGTTGTAGAGCTTCCCTGGTGTCTCTACGATTTTAGTGAAATCAGTGTTTGTAAGATTTTTAAACCAGGCAACAACATGAAGAGAAAAGAGATTGATTCTGTAAAAGTATTTGCTCTTGGTGGAGTAGGTGAAATCGGGAAAAATATGTATTGTGTGGAAATTGATTCCGAAATTTTTATTGTGGATGCAGGATTGATGTTCCCGGGAGACGAAATGTTTGGAATTGATATTGTTATCCCTGACATTACATATTTAGTAGAAAATCAAGAGCGAGTAAAAGGTTTATTTATTACACATGGTCATGAAGATCATATTGGTGGAATTGTTTATGTGCTGCGCAAACTTTCCATCCCGGTGTATGCAACGAAGTTAACGGTAGGTCTTATACAAGAAAAACTCGGTGAAGCGGGAATGCTAGGCCGTGTAGACTTAAAAACAATTGATTCGAATTCGGCTGTAGAATTTAATACGACAACGGTTTCATTCTTTGGAACAACACACAGTATCCCAGATTCTGTTGGTGTGTGCTTCCATACATCACAAGGAGCCATTGTATATACAGGAGATTTTAAATTTGACCAAACACCAATTGGCAACAGCGGGGCAGATCTTGGAAAGATGGCGCAAATTGGAAATGAAGGCGTTCTTTGTCTGTTATCAGATAGTACAAATGCTGAACGTCCTGGTTACACGGGGTCTGAAAAAGAAGTTGGTATAGAAATTTCAAAAGTATTTTACAATGCAGAAGGACGTATCATTGTTGCTTCTTTCGCATCTAATGTACATCGTATTCAACAAGTATTTGATGCAGCTGCTGAAACAGGCCGTAAAGTGGCCGTTGTAGGTCGTAGTATGGTAAAAGTGGTAGATATTGCAAGGCGTCTTGGATATTTAGACGTTCCAGATGGTATGGTTATTTCATTGCAAGAGGTAGATAATTTCCCGGAGAAGAAGGTAGCGATTTTAACAACTGGTAGTCAAGGGGAACCAATGGCAGCTCTTTCAAGAATGGCAAAGCAAGCTCATAAACAAATTTCAATCCGTAAAGGAGACACAGTTATCATTGCAGCTTCTCCAATTCCGGGAAATGAAATATCAGTATCTAAAATTATTGATTTATTATTTAGAGCTGGTGCAGAAGTTGTTTATTATGGAGAAAGAAAAGTTCATGTTTCGGGTCATGGTAGTCAAGAAGAATTGAAATTGATGCTGAATTTAATGAAACCGAAATATTTTATACCCGTACACGGCGAATTTCGTATGCAAAAAGCACATGCGTATTTGGCGGAAGATGTTGGTGTCTTGAAAGAAAACATTTTTATTGTAGAAAAGGGCGATGTAATTGCTTTTGAGGGCGAAGAGGCAAAGCAAGATGGTAAGGTACAAGCGGGTAATGTTCTTATTGATGGATTAGGTGTAGGTGATGTCGGAAATATTGTCTTGCGTGATCGTAAGATGTTATCACAAGACGGAATTTTAGTCGTTGTTGTAACGCTTGGAAAAGATGAGAAAAAGATCATATCTGGACCAGAAATTATTTCGCGTGGTTTTGTGTATGTTCGTGAATCGGAAGCGTTAATCGAAAGGTCTACAGATATTGTACGTACAATTGTTGAACAGTCCATTAAAGAGTATTCTATTGAATGGTCCATGCTAAAACAAAATATTCGTGAATTATTAGGACAGTTTCTGTATGAGGAAACGAAGAGAAAACCGATGATTTTACCAATTATCATGGAAGTATAAGAAAAACCACCTTTATCGGTGGTTTTTTCTTTTTTATCCCTATCGCATGAAATTTACAACTTAAGAAATAATAGTTGTATAAGAGTGAAAGGGGATGCGACATGACAGAACGTGATAGTTTAACAAATGAGGAAAAAGAAGCAGAACCGAAAGAGGATTCAAAAGAGGCGTCAGTAATAGAAAAAATTCAACAACTTGGCCAAACGAATGTTCCGCAAATGAATGAATCACGTATTCACTGCTTAACGATTGTTGGACAAGTAGAAGGACATGTGCAGCTTCCACCACAAAATAAAACGACGAAATATGAACATGTAATTCCACAAATTGTGGCAATTGAGCAAAATCCAAAAATTGAAGGGTTACTTTTATTGCTAAATACTGTTGGTGGTGATGTTGAAGCTGGATTGGCAATCTCTGAAATGGTAGCTTCATTATCGAAGCCAACTGTATCTTTGGTTTTAGGTGGAGGGCACTCGATAGGTGTGCCAATTGCAGTGTCAACAGATTATTCGCTTATTGCTGAAACTGCAACGATGACGATTCATCCAGTTCGTCTGACGGGTCTTGTTATTGGTGTGCCGCAAACATTTGAGTATTTGGATAAAATGCAAGAACGTGTAATTCGATTTGTAACAAAACACTCAAAAGTGACGGAAGATCGTTTTAAAGAGCTTATGTTTGCGAAGGGAAATTTAACACGAGATATTGGAACAAATGTAATTGGAATAGATGCAGTAAAGTATGGCCTTATAGATGATGTCGGTGGTATCGGGGATGCGATTCGAAAGTTGAATGAATTAATAGACATGCGAACAGATGGAAATCAAGACGGGAAGTTGCTGCAATGATTTTGTATACAATTATGCCGGAGCAACTTGTTTATCAGGCTGATTATTCACAGTATGAACAACAAAAAATAGTGAATGTAAATGGAGTAGAGATGATTGTATCTGAAGAGAGTAGTCAATATTATTCCGTTGTTCGTGTGCTAAGTACAAATCCATCCCACTACTTACAGTATGAACCAGGCCAGAAAATAACCTTTTAGCAAAAAGCAGGATTTTGTGTAGAAGCTATGGTATAATATAAAAAACAAGACGGTTGAGCAGCCATGATTAGGCTGCTTTCTTCTGTTTATTTGACATTTTACAAGAAGTGTAAAATGTCAAATGAACAGATCTAGAAGATGTGACGAACAACATGTAGAGAATACTTTCAATGAATGAAAGTCTTACTTAATTTTTGGACTTGGGGTGAAGAAATGGCAAAACAAAAGCAAAGAGGGACGAAATCAAAAGCAAGACGTACGATAAAGCCAACTTTGTATTACGAAATCGTCGGATTGACTCTTTTTGCACTTTCAATCATTACAATTTTACAGCTAGGTATTGTAGGGAAATCGTTTGTTTTCTTCTTTCGCTTTTTCTTTGGTGAATGGTACATAATTGGTGTGCTTGGTGTGATTGCATTGTCGATTGCATTTGTTATAAAGCGCGCATGGCCAAACCTTTTAAATAAACGGTTAATCGGTGTCTATTTAATTGTATTAGCAATAGTAATGTTTAGTCATATTACATTATTTAATTTGCTTTCAAAAGAAGGAACCGTAGAAAATACATCTGTGATTGTCAGTACAAAAGATTTATTTTTTTATGAGATGAAGAAAGGTGTAGTAAAGTCCGTTCACTTAGGCGGGGGGATGGTTGGTGCCCTTATGTTTGCTACATGCTACTTTTTGTTTGATGAAGCAGGAGCCTACATTATAGGTATCATTCTTGTTATTCTTGGTATACTTTGCATTACAAACAAACACATTGGGGAAGTGTTAGCCCCGGTTGGACGAATACTCAGAAGTCAATTTCAGGGGATGCAAGGGGATTACAAGGATTGGAGATCGAAACGTACTGCTGAACAAACAGAAAAGAAAAAAACGACAAGGCGTACGCGTAGTGAACGTTTTGATAGCGAAGAAGAAATTACTGAGCCGTTAGAAGAGATAGAAATTGGACCGCCAATTATTTCGAATTTTACAGAGAACTATCCAGTTAGTGAAGAAAAAGATAAGGAAAGTGAAGATGAGATTGCAAATGAGTTGATTGCGCCGCCTTCTATGGCAGAGGAAGAGATTCCATCTGCATCAAAAGAACGAACACAAAAGAAACGAGGAGAAAAAATTGTTGAATCTCTGGAAGGAGAAACAAAAGCTCCTCCAATGCAATTTTCAAATGTGGAAAACAAAGATTACAAGCTTCCTTCTATCGATATATTGAAGTTCCCAAAAAATAAACAGGTTACAAATGAAAATGAGAAAATTTATGAAAATGCTCGTAAGTTGGAACGTACTTTTCAAAGTTTTGGTGTAAAGGCAAAAGTAACGAAAGTGCATAAAGGACCTGCAGTTACGAAATATGAAGTGTATCCTGATATGGGAGTAAAGGTAAGTAAAATTGTTAGTTTGAGTGATGATTTAGCACTCGCATTAGCTGCGAAAGATATTCGTATTGAGGCCCCTATTCCTGGGAAATCCGCGGTAGGGATTGAAGTTCCAAATTCAGAGGTTTCTATGGTAACGCTTAGAGAAGTACTTGATTCGAAAGCGAATAATCATCCGGAAGAAAAGTTATTAATTGGTCTTGGGCGTGATATTACTGGTGAAGCAGTATTAGCACGTCTAAATAAGATGCCCCATCTATTAGTAGCTGGAGCGACTGGTAGTGGAAAGAGTGTATGTATTAATGGTATTATTGTTAGTATTTTAATGCGTGCCAAACCACATGAAGTCAAATTAATGATGATTGATCCGAAAATGGTAGAGTTGAACGTATATAATGGTGTTCCGCACTTATTAACACCTGTTGTAACGGATCCGAAAAAAGCATCACAAGCTTTGAAAAAAGTTGTGAGTGAGATGGAGCGTCGCTATGAATTATTTGCTCATAGTGGAACGCGTAACATTGAAGGATATAATGAATACATTAGACATCATAATGAACAATCAGAAGCAAAACAGCCTGAGCTTCCATACATTGTTGTTATCGTGGACGAGTTGGCCGATTTAATGATGATTGCTTCTTCAGATGTAGAAGATGCAATTATGCGCCTAGCACAGATGGCACGTGCTGCTGGTATTCATTTAATTATCGCGACGCAGCGCCCATCTGTTGATGTTATTACAGGTGTTATCAAAGCAAATATTCCATCACGTATTGCGTTTGCTGTGTCTTCACAAACTGACTCTCGAACGATTCTTGATGGCGGAGGCGCTGAAAAATTATTAGGACGAGGGGATATGCTGTTCATACCAATTGGAGCATCGAAACCAGTTCGTGTACAAGGTGCATTTTTATCAGATGATGAAGTGGAAAGAGTTGTGGAATATGTTATTGGACAACAAAAAGCGCAATATCAAGAGGACATGATTCCACAGGATGTACCAGAAACAAGACAAGAAGTAGAAGATGAATTATATGATGAAGCGGTTCAGCTTGTTGTAGAAATGCAAACGGCTTCTGTTTCTATGTTACAACGTAGATTCCGAGTGGGATATACACGTGCGGCGCGTTTAATTGATGCGATGGAGATGAATGGTGTAGTTGGACCTTATGAAGGTAGTAAGCCGAGAGAAGTTTTGATTAAAGATATACAAGAAAAAAGTTCTTAATAAAAAGCCCAATTGTTTACTTTTACTGAAAGACACGTTAGGTGAAGTTTGAGGCTTAATCTCACAATAAAGACATGTTGTTTAACAATTATAAGGAAAAAGAAAAGGAGTGGGTTTCCCACTCCTTTTATCACGACTGTCTCATTAAAAAATGTTTTAGACTATAGAAAAAAGTATTAAACTGTTAAAAAATAGTTGTAGACTGAAAAGGTGTTTTTGTAAATGTGTAGAAGTAATAAAGTTCTTTAATTTTAAAACCTCAAACACGCATAACCCCATGCTGATTTTAGGATGGGGTTAAAATAAAATTGTTTAATTTTTGATGTAGATTACTTCACTATACTTAAAAATATAACAATAAAGTTGTTTAAATCTAAGAGTTATTCAATAATCACGCCCGATTGTGGAACATCACCAAGCTTCTATTAGCTGGTTAGTTGAAGAAGAATTTGTTCCACAACTCTTAAGTTATGATACTTAAGAGTTAAATTCACCTCCTACAATCCCTTCAAAGCCGTCAATCTCCATCTTTTGAATTCCCTGAGCATTGCTGATCCTAAGCCAAACAACTATACCACCTCTAGCAAAATAATTAACATATCATATTCAAGAAAGGTTAGTTAGCTAATAGCATATGTTTTATTGAAAGGGTGTGATTGAATTATGGATCGGCAGAAATGGGGCGTTGGAGTATTAGTATTTGTTGGCTGCATGTTTCTTGGTGGAGGAGTGGGATCTTTGTTAGGAAGTTCCCAAATTGGATGGCTGATAGGAATGGGTGTTGGATTTCTTGGGATGGCTTTAACGAGACTGATTGGAAAATAATAGAACAGGGGTTCTTCTTCCAGTAAATAAGGCAATATGCATTTAAGTAATTACTTACATACTAGCCCTGTAACATGTAGTAATCGTACTCATACAAAGCCACTCTCTAACAGAAAGTGGCTCTTTTTGTTTTCGGCTCTGTTAAATTTCATTGTTGATTTTTAGTCAAATAAAAAGCCGATGTTTTACATAACGGGTTCTCTTTTGGAGTACAAAATTAGACATCACACAACTTTTGACAACACAAATCACAACATAATAGACCATCAATTGACACAAAGATTCGCTTGAAAGCGGGATTTTTTGCTTACTCAATTTGTAGCTTTGAAATAAAATTTGATCAAAAATACCTCGCAATCCCAAGTTTTACGATAAATAAAAAGAATCCATTTTGAAAAAAGTTTGATCCTTTCTACACCTATGTTGTTTCACAATCGCGCCCGTTTGTGGCATAAAATGACAAGGTCACGGAAATGAGCCACTTTATTTAAAGTAACGTTCTTTCTGCATTAAAGTGAATAAAATCAATTTAAGGAAATAAATTAAAAATAATAAAGAAGTAAACAAAAAAGAGAAAGAAGAAACCGGGAATTTCCAAGGAAGGTTGTGGTGAACATCAAGGTTAGGAATTTTTATTATCTGATTGCAGGCATCCTTGCGATGCTGTTTGCCGTCACGCACGCATGGAACGGGCAATCCGCTGTGCTACCGACGCTCAACATTGAGGCGATATCCGTGGGTACCCGGACAGTATTCACGTATGTCTGGCACATCATCACGGCGGAAAATCTGGTCTTCGGCATCGCTTTCATTTTCATGTCATTCCAAACCGAGCGATCAAAGATCCGGTTTGCCGCATGGTTGATTGCGGCGATCCTGATCGTCCGACTAATGGTTATTCTTGGTGTAACGGCATTGCTTGACGTATCGGGGCTTACGGATACGCTTATAGATTCGATTGCCATCGTAATCTATGTTGCCCTCATCATACTGGGCACAAGAGTGAAGAAAAAGCAGTACGATGGTCAGCAACCACAGTAACAGAGATGTCCGAGTTGTCTTCTAACTCTGTAAGAGGGTAAACCCCATGCCCATCAAGCTAATAACAAAAAACGAGTTACATACTACCGTTTTTCTCAAAACCCGAATCAACTGGGACCTGAACAGAATGTCGTGCAGACCTAAATGAGCGTTATCAAGATAGAGGACATTAACACCAGGAATTAAAGATTCTAATGTCCTCTAAGGCTTAACCAAAAAGGATGTTATTATTTCCGCTCAAGTTTAAATGTAAAAGTTACAGGTATCTTGGGGTTACCCGTTATTCCAGAATATGGCCCAATTCAAAAAGATACGTCTTTATATATGCACGCCTCGATTTTGATTAAAGATTAATTTCAGTAGCTTTCAAAAATATTTACTATACAAATCGCGTCTCAACTTTCCGCTCAGCTGAGCATATATTCTCGTGGTTTCACTCTTCTCATGACCAAGTAAGCTTTGTATTACTTCAAGTGGCGCACCGTTGTTAATCATATGTGTAGCATAGCTATGACGTAATTGATGAGGATGAATACTCTTTTTAATCCCGGCACGATTCGATATACGTTTGATAATAAATCTTAGGTTATCAATACTCATACGTCTTTTTGGCCTTCTTTCCGTAATAAACAAACAAGGCTCCCCATCATCTCTTTCATCTAAGGTGAATATCCCTCAATTTTTTTATCTAATTGATACTTCTCCCAGGCCTCAGATAATAACATTATTCTTCACGCTCCCATTCTATAAATCAATTAATCTAGATTCCATTATGTTCAAGAAGAGTCTCTTTTATACGCTAGTTATTCAACAATCGTATAAAACAAAAAATTACTTAACTATGAGAACACTTGAAATACAAGAAAAAGACGCTTTCTCTATAAAAGAATAGCGCCCTTTAATTGGATAAGACATCTGAAATTTTATCCACAATTATTATTAATTACAGTAACTTTTCAGGTTTTTCACATTATTTATTGCTCAAACCTTATTTAATATTACATTGTTGATCCATTACTCCCCTTATATCACTCTGATAGTGCAAAGTAGCCAATCCGAATAAGATCCCTGCGACTAAGAACCAAGGTTCGAAAAGCAACAGGTCTATTAGAATCATATAATCGACGTCTATTGTTGCCCATGCAGAAAAATCGAAAAATTCTAAAGGAATAACACCAGCTAGAAAAAGCCCCTTAGTAATATATCCATAGACAGCATGCGTGATTGGCAATATGCAAGCAAACCAGCCCATAGCAAGCATTAAATATCTTGGGATCTTTTGTCCCCAAGGATGAACTAGTAATAGTGCAAATATTGCTGCTGCTAACAACACTACAGATGCTCCCCAGTTTACTGCTTCCCACATCGCCTCATCTTTCCAAACCCCAGGCATCCATGCCATTCCTCCAAATGCCCAATAAACGTGAATCGGAATATACAAGAGCGACCAGATACATACGGCATAACCAGCCCATTTCATTTGACTAATCTTCAATTCCTTTCACCCCACCATCATTATATGCAGCAAAATTAAAAGTAAAGGTTTGATTTACTTTCTAATAATTCTTTACTTTACAATCTGGCCCGATTGTTGAAGAACTGAATGGGCTTTTTTAAATAACTTTATTGTAAATGTTAACTGTACTATGATTATTAGAGGATAATTAGTTCAATATATGAGCTAATATCCTTTTTTTAATACATATTAGAATTATAAACTATATTAAAAAATTCTAGTTTAATATGTTTATTTTCTAATAATAATTAATTCAGTATTACATATACAATTGGGCTTTTTTATATGGTTCTTTTGTTATATACTATAGTCATCAAGAAAGAAAGGGCTTACACCTTAGGGTGATTCTTTAGAATGCGAATGATTTTAATGTTATTTTTGAAAAACGTTCGAGATTAGTTGTAGAGAAGTGTTGAATTATGTTGACACATATGGGAGCAAGTGGTAAGATTACTTCGAAAAGAATCACTGCCTCATATAATCTTGGAGATAAGGTCCATAAGTTTCTACCTGGCAACCATGAATTGCTAGACTATGAGGGGAAAAGTGTGTAACAAAGGATGTAAGGGATCTTTGTATCTAACTTTTTCTCTATATGAGGAATGTTGGGGTGCAAAGTTTTTTTTATGAAATAAAGATAGAAAATTTCATTTTGAAAAATTATTAACACTTATTCGACAAATGTTATTGTATCGTATCGTTATGTAAGGTATATCATGTATTGGTTGAAAATCGAGAACAGAAGTCTTACATCAGAGGTCGAATAATTGGAATGCGGGGGAGTCTTATGTCAGTTAAATCCGATAGTCGACACTTATATTTACGGGTGATCGATCATATTAAAGAGAAAATCAAAAGCGGGGCATATAAAGAAAAACAAAAGTTGCCTTCAGAGTTTGATTTAGCAAAAGAACTTGGCGTAAGTAGAGCGACTTTACGGGAAGCATTGCGTATTTTAGAAGAGGATAATGTTGTTATTCGCAGACATGGCGTTGGTACTTTTGTGAATGCAAAGCCGTTGTTTTCTTCTGGAATTGAACAACTTTCTAGTATTACAGATATGATTTCTAGTGTGGGGAAAACACCGGGAACAATCTTTTTATCATCATCTACTACGAGTCTAACAGAAGAGGAAAAAGAAAAGTTTAATAGTGATGAAGGCTTTGAGGCTGTGATGATTGAGCGTGTTCGTACAGCAGATGGGGAACCTGTTGTCTATTGCATTGACAAGTTGGCAAAAGAAGTATTACCAGATTTGTCTGATTATAATGAGGAATCGCTACTTACTGTTATTCATAATAACACGCATAAACGCATTACATACGCGGTTGCTCATATTGAACCAATTGGTTATCATCCGAAAATATCACCAATTTTACAATGCGAACCAGAAACAGCGCTGCTGATTCTAAAGCAAATGCACTATGATCAAAATGATGAACCAATCTTATATTCTATTAATTATTTCAGAGCAGATAAATTTAGCTTCCACGTATTAAGAAAACGCATGTAATAAAGTTCCTTTTTAGGGAGGTGACAGCAAGAAGAAGGGGACACTAGCATATTAATAGATACATATATCATTTAGGAGGGGTTTCTAGTATGAAGAAAAAAACAGGTCTTTTACTATCATTAACGTTAGCGGCGAGTACAGTGTTAGGTGCATGTGGTAACTCGGATAAAGCAAGTGGAGATAAAAAAGATGGAAAGAGCATTAAAGTAGGTATGGTTACAGACGTTGGGGGCGTTGATGATAAATCATTTAACCAATCTTCTTGGGAAGGTTTACAAAAATTCGGTAAAGATAATGGGCTAAAAGAGAAGACGAACTATCGTTACCTTCAGTCTGAAAAAGAAGCAGATTATATTCCGAACTTAAAGAAATTTGCAAAAGATAAATATGATTTATCTTTTGGTATTGGTTATAAATTAGAAAAAGCAATTGAAGAAGTTGCGAAAGAAAATCCAAAGCAACAGTTTGCGATTGTAGATACTGTAGTAAAGCAACCGAACGTAACAAGTATTACATTTAAGGATCATGAAGGATCATTCCTTGTAGGTGCAGTAGCAGCGATGTCAACAAAAACAAATAAAATTGGGTTTGTTGGTGGAATGAAGAGTGATTTAATTAGTAAGTTTGAGAATGGATTTAAAGCTGGTGCTAAAGCTGTTAACCCAAATATTGAGATTGTATCTGAATATGCAGAAGCATTTGATAAACCTGAAAAAGGTGCTGCACTTGCATCAGCAATGTACGGACAAGGAGTAGACGTAATTTATCATGCTGCTGGTGGTACTGGTAACGGAGTGTTTACTGAAGCGAAAAACCGTAAGAAGAAAGGTGAAAATGTTTGGGTAATCGGTGTTGACCGTGACCAAAATCAAGAAGGTATGCCTGAAAACGTAACGCTAACTTCTATGGTAAAACGCGTTGATGTTGCGGTTGAAAAAGTAGCACAAGAAGCAAAAGATGGTAAGTTAGAAGGCGGAAAAGTAGAAGCGTTTGGTTTGAAAGATGAAGGTGTTGGCATTGCGAAAACAACTGATAATGTGAAAAAAGTAAATCCAGAAATTTTACCAAAAGTAGAAGAGTTTGAAAAGAAAATTACTGCTGGTGAAATTAAAGTACCTGCTACTGATAAAGAGTACAAAGAATACGAAGCTGCTCTTAAGAAATAATAGAGAAATAGCAAAGGTTAGTTCTTAGAACTAGCCTTTGTATATATAAAATTACTTTTAATAGAGTGTAATTGGGGACTGTTCCCTGCTAAAAGGAGGAACAAAATGGAATACGTAATTGAGATGAATAATATTACAAAAGTATTCCCAGGCATTGTAGCGAACGATAATATTACGCTGCAAGTAAAACAGGGAGAAATACATGCTTTACTCGGAGAAAATGGTGCAGGGAAATCAACGTTAATGAATGTACTATTTGGTTTGTATCAGCCAGAGCAGGGAGAAATTAAAATTAAAGGAAACCCTGTGAAAATTACAAATCCGAACATCGCAAATGACTATGGAATTGGTATGGTCCATCAACATTTTATGCTCGTTCATAATTTTACAGTTACAGAGAATATTATTCTTGGAAATGAACCAAAGAATAAAGGAAAGATTGCTATTGATGAAGCAGCGAAAGAAATTAAACAGTTGTCTGAACAATACGGTTTAGCGGTGGATCCGTATGCAAAAATCGAGGATATTTCAGTTGGTATGCAACAACGCGTTGAGATTTTAAAAACGCTCTATCGCGGGGCAGAAATTTTAATATTTGATGAACCGACGGCAGTGTTAACTCCTCAAGAGATTCATGAGCTTATTCAAATTATGAAAAAGCTTGTGCAAGAAGGTAAATCTATTATTCTTATTACACATAAGTTAAAAGAAATTATGGAAGTTTGTGATCGTTGTACGATTATTCGTAAAGGAAAAGGAATCGGAACGGTTGACGTTGCAAATACAGATGAACATAAACTTGCAGAACTAATGGTCGGACGTCAAGTGAATTTTAAAACAGAAAAAATAGATGCCAGACCTAAGGAAGATGTACTTTCTATTGCAAACCTTGTTGTTCATGATGTGCGCCAATTGCCTGCTGTAAAAGGCCTTGACTTAACTGTTCGTGCAGGAGAAATCGTCGGTATTGCAGGGATTGATGGGAATGGACAAAGTGAATTAATAGAGGCAATTACTGGTTTACGAAAAGTTGAGTCAGGTTCTATTGCAATTAATGGGAAAGAAATCACAAACTGGCCTGTTAGACGAATTACGGAAGAAGGAGTCGGTCATATTCCAGAAGACCGTCATAAACATGGACTCGTTCTTGATTTTTCCGTTAGAGATAATATTGTTTTACAAACATATTATAAGAATCCATTTTCAAATAAAGGAATTTTAAATTTTAGTAAAATAACGAAAAAGGCAAAAGAGCTGATTGAGCAGTTTGATGTACGTACACCTAGCGAGCAAACAGTAGCTCGTGCATTATCTGGCGGGAACCAGCAAAAGGCAATTATTGCACGTGAAGTAGATCGTGATCCAGATTTATTAATTGCAGCGCAGCCGACACGTGGTTTAGATGTAGGTGCGATTGAATTTATTCATAAGAAATTAATTGAACAGAGAGATAAGGGGAAAGCGGTGCTTCTTCTTTCTTTAGAACTCGATGAAATTTTAAATGTGAGTGACCGCGTTGCTGTTATTTATGAAGGGAAAATTGTCGCGATTGTTAATGCAAAAGAAACAAATGAAAAACAATTAGGTCTTTTAATGGCTGGTGGAACAGGGGAAGCGAAGGTGAGTACAAATGGCTAAAAAGTTTTTAACGGAGCGAACGATTAATATTTTAGTTCCTGTATTATCCGTTATATTTGGGTTGCTTGTTGGTGCCATTGTTATGTTAGTTAGTGGGTATGATCCGATTGTTGGATATAGTGCACTTTGGACTGGGATGTTCGGAAGTCCCAGTGCAATTGGAGAGACGTTTCGTACAATGATTCCGCTTATTCTTGCGGGGTTATCGGTAGCTTTTGCGTTTCGTACGGGATTATTTAATATCGGAGTAGAAGGGCAATTGTTAGTTGGTTGGCTTGCGGCTGTTTGGTTTGGTTATGCAGTATCATTACCTGCCTTTCTTCATATTCCATTGTCTATTTTAGTGGCAGCTATAGTTGGTGGACTATGGGGATTTATTCCGGGATATTTGAAAGGGAAATTTAAGGTTAATGAAGTTATTGTAACGATTATGATGAACTACATTGCATTATATGTTACATATGACATCATTAAACGTTTTTTACATGAAGGCAATGACAAAACATATGATATTCAGCCGAGCGCGTCATTAGCTTCAGATTGGTTAGCTTCTTTAACAGATGGCTCTCGTCTTCACTGGGGAATTGTTGTCGCAATTCTTGTTACGATTCTTATGTGGTTCTTATTAGATAGAACAACTTTAGGTTATGAATTGAAATCAGTTGGTTTTAACCAACAAGCGTCTCAATATGCGGGTATGAAAGTGTCTCGTAATGTTGTGTTATCTATGACAATTGCGGGTGCATTTGCCGGTATTGGTGGCGCGATGGAAGGGCTTGGAACATTCCAAAGTATGACGGCAATGGCTACATTTACCGGAATTGGATTTGACGGGATTGCGGTAGCACTTCTTGGAGGGAATAATCCATTTGGTATTATACTTGCTGCGTTATTATTTGGAGGTTTAAAAAGTGCAGCGCCGCAAATGAACTTTGAAGCAGATGTACCATCTGAGTTAATTAATGTAATTATTGCATGTATTATTTTCTTTGTTGCTTGTAGTTATATTTTACGCTGGGCACTTACGCGCATGAGCAAGGAGGGGAAATAAATGAGCTTTCTAGATGTTTTAGCCATTCTTGTGACGGGTACGTTATACACGGCAGCACCTCTAATCTTTACAGCGTTAGGTGGCGTATTTAGTGAGCGTTCTGGTGTTGTAAATATCGCATTGGAAGGATTAATGTTATTTGGGGCATTTGTTGGTGTTGTTACCACGCTATTAATGGGGGATACTTGGGGGGCTATGACTCCTTGGATTGCACTTATATTTGCAGCAATTGGTAGCGGATTATTTGCACTTCTTCATGCAGTTGCATCGATTACATTCCGTGCGGATCAAGTTGTTAGTGGAGTAGCAATTAACTTTTTATCTCTTGGTTTAACTGTTTTTGCGATTAAGAAAATCTTTGGTAAAGGTCAAACTGATTTTATTCACTACCGTATTGAGAAAATTGATGTTCCAGGACTGTCGGATATTCCGGTTATTGGAAAAATCTTTTTCTCAAATGTACCATTAACATCGTATATTGCCATTATTTTAGCATTTGTTGTTTGGTATATCATTTATAAAACACCGTTTGGTCTTCGTCTTCGTGCGGTTGGTGAACATCCGATGGCTGCGGATACAATGGGGATTAATGTATATAAAATGCGTTATATTGCTGTTTGTATTTCAGGGATGTTTGCTGGAGTAGGCGGTGCAACCTTTGCACTGTCAATCTCAAACAACTTCTCAGGTGCAACGATTACGGGACAAGGTTTTTTAGCGTTAGCTGCTATGATCTTTGGGAAATGGAACCCAATTGGTGCACTAGGAGCTGCTTTATTCTTTGGATTTGCACAATCACTAGGGGTAACTGGTGGTACAATCCCTGTATTAAAAGAAATTCCGAGTGTTTTCTTAGCGATATTACCATATGTGTTCACGATTTTAGCACTTGTCGGTTTTGTAGGACGTTCAGAAGCTCCAAAAGCACTTGGAACACCGTATGAAAAAGGAAAAAGATAATCGTTTAAAAAGTATAGAAAAAGCTCGCACATTAGGAAGGCACTGAAAAAGTGTTTACTTTGAAAAAATAACACGAATTTTATCAATATGTTGAAAAGAAAAAGGAGTCCATTACCTGTATATAGTAGGTGATGAACTCCTTTTTCTTATGAAGTGGACTTTTTCAGTGGCCTACACATTAGTGCGGGCTTTTTTACATAGAATATGCTTAATACAGAAATGTATTTTCTGCTTTTTAATGAAGAAATGATTAGAAGGAAAAGGAAATAAAGATGATAAGGGAGAAAAGTTGATTTTTCTTTTCTAAAAACTGTATATTGAAGAGGAATATTCCTACATACGTAAAGGAGGGCTATAAAATGAAACTGATGGAACAGCAAATGCATGAACTAGGTGGTTTACGTGTACATATGATTCCGACAGATAAATATAAAACAAATACATTTGTATTTCGCTTTAAAGCACCTTTAAATGAAGAAACGGTGACAGAGCGTGCTTTATTACCATATGTATTGCAAAGTGCAACAGAAAAACTACCATCTGTAATTCGTCTTCGCCAATATTTAGAGGAGTTGTACGGTTCTTCTCTGGCGGTAGATGTAAGTAAAAAAGGGGAAGATCATATCATCTCTATTTATGTGGATATTGCCAACGAAACATATTTACAAGATGCACCGCCGTTGTTTGAAAAAGCACTGTCTATGCTGTCTGATATTGTATTACACCCAGCAACGGAAGGGAGCGGTTTTTTATCATCAATTGTAGAAAGTGAAAAAAGAGCGCTCGTGCAACGAATTGAAGCTACATATGATGATAAAATGCGCTATGCGAATGAACGATTAATAGAAGAAATGTGTAAAGTAGAACCATATCGTTTAAGTGCAAATGGTCAAAAAGAGCGCGTTGCCTCCATTACAAATGAAACTTTATACCGCTATTATCAAAATGTGTTAGCGGAAGATGAAATGGATCTATATATCATTGGTGACATAGATGAAGATGCGGTTGACTTAGTAGGTAAATACTTTTCAATCGCGCCTCGTACAGCAAAAGACAAAAATGTCATTCTTCATAAGCGAAATAATGAAGAACAAGAAATTGTTGAAAAACAAGAATTAAAGCAAAGTAAATTAAATATCGGATATCGCACATATATTACGTACCGTGATGAGGATTATTTTGCGCTACAGCTGTTTAACGGGTTATTTGGTGGATTCTCACATTCGAAATTATTTGTGAATGTACGTGAAAAAAACAGTTTAGCCTATTATGCAGCGTCGCGTTTTGAAAGCCATAAAGGTCTTCTCTTTGTTATGTCGGGAATTGAAGCGAAAAATTATGAAAAAGCAGTCGAGATTATTAAAGAGCAAATGAAAGCAATGCAAAACGGTGACTTTTCAGAAGAAGAAATTCATCAAACAAAGAGTGTAATTCAAAACCAAATTTTAGAGGCAATTGATACACCGCGTGGTTTCGTAGAAATGCTTTATCATGGCGTCATTGCAGAACGTACCCGTCCAGTAGAGGAATGGTTAACTGGAATTGAGCGTGTTACAAAAGAGAAAATTGTAAAGGTTGCCAATAATATTGAGCTAGATACGATTTACTTTTTACACGGAACGGAGGGAGAATAGATGGAGAAAATTTCTTATGAACAATTAAAAGAAACACTTTATTATGAAAAGCTTCCAAATGGGTTAGATGTATATATATTGCCGAAGCAAGGATTTAATAAAACTTTTGCGACGTTTACAACAAAATATGGTTCCATTGATAACACGTTTGTTCCACTTGGAAAAGAAGAAATGGTTCGAGTGCCAGATGGGATTGCTCATTTTCTTGAGCACAAATTGTTTGAAAAAGAAGATCATGATGCGTTTCAGTTGTTTAGTAAACAAGGTGCTTCTGCGAATGCGTTTACATCATTTACGAGAACAGCGTACTTGTTTTCATGTACATCAAATGTAGAACAAAATTTAAATACATTATTAAATTTTGTTCAGGAACCTTATTTCTCTGAAAAAACAGTTGAAAAGGAAAAGGGAATTATTGGTCAAGAGATTCAAATGTATCAAGATAACCCGGATTGGCGTTTGTATTTTGGCTTAATCGATAGTTTATTTGTCAAACACCCAATTAAAATTGATATTGCAGGAACAATTGAGTCCATTAGTAAAATTACAAAAGACTTATTGTATGAGTGCTACGAGACATTTTATCATCCTAGCAATATGTTGTTATTTGTTGTAGGAGCAATTGACCCAGAAAAAACAATGAACTTAGTACGTGAAAATCAGGCGAAAAAAGATTATAAAAATCAACCAGAAATCGTACGTTCGTTTGAAGATGAACCAGAATCAGTAAATGAAAAGAAAAAAATTATTTCTATGCCTGTTCAAACACCGAAATGTTTAATAGGCATAAAGGCGACTGGGCTTAAAGAAAAAGGGCAAGAGCTTTTAAAACAAGAGATCGCGCTTACATTACTTTTAGATTATTTATTTGGGAAAGGATCAGTTCATTATGAGTCTTTATATAATGAAGGACTTATTGATGACTCATTCTCTTATGATTATACAGAAGAAAGTAACTTTGGTTTTGCGATGGTTGGTGGTGATACGAAGCAACCTGATGAGCTAGCTGAACGTTTAAAAGGTGTTTTACTACAGACTAATTATAATGAATTAGATGAGAATGCGTTAGAGCGTGTAAAGAAAAAGAAAATTGGCGGCTTTTTACGATCGCTTAACTCACCTGAATATATTGCAAATCAATTCACAAGGTATGCGTTTAATGAATCTAGTTTGTTTGATGCTCTGTCCGTTTTAGAGGGCTTAACTGTTCAAGATTTACAAGAAGCAGCCAAAGTATTTTTATCCGAAGAAAGAATGAGTATTTGCCAAGTCTTGCCGAAGAAATAAAATGAAACATGAATAAGTGGGGCTTAAGCCTTACGATTTAGAACTTTACGGACAGTTTATCCCCCACCTAACCTTTTGGCTATTGCTGAATTGTAAGGTGGGGGTATTATTTGTTTGTGAATACATGATAAGATTAGTGATTTGAAAGAGTTTCTCTGTAGAGGAAAGATAAGAGAGGATACATATGACAAAGTTTGCATTAGTGACTGGAGGAAGCGGAGGAATTGGCTCTGCAATTTCGAAACAATTAGTTGAAGATGGTTATACGGTGTATGTCCATTACAACAAAAGTGAAGAGAAAATAAAAAAATTAGAACAGCAACTTGGTGCAATCATTCCAGTTCAAGCGAATTTAGCAGCGGTAGATGGCGTGCAAAAGCTCTGGGCGCAAATTCATTATCCGATTGATGTTATTGTGTATGCAGCTGGAAAAAGTATATTTGGTTTGGCGACAGATGTGACAAATGAGCAATTGAATGAGATGGTGGAATTGCAGGTGAAGAGTGTTTATAACCTTCTTTCACTTGCGCTTCCATCGATGATTCGCCTGCGAAGTGGAAATATCGTTGTTATTTCATCTATATGGGGACAAGTAGGAGCGTCTTGTGAGGTGCTGTATTCTATGGTAAAAGGTGCACAAAACTCTTATGTAAAGGCGCTCGCAAAAGAGGTTGCGCTAAGTGGTATACGTGTAAATGGAGTGGCACCAGGAGCCATAGAGACGGAAATGTTAAGTGTGTTTTCAGAAGAGGACAAGAAAGAGATCGCAGAAGAGATTCCAGCTGGAAGGATTGGATTTCCAAAGGAAGTCGCCAAAACTGTTTCTTTCCTTGTATCACCAGGCGCTTCCTATATAACAGGGCAAATTATTGGAGTAAACGGTGGCTGGCATTGTTAAAATAAAAATATGTACATAAAAAGTAAGAAATTGTACAAATTAAGTATGATTGTATTACTTAATAGTGAGGTGCTTAAACATGTCAGTATTAGAAAATTTTGACCAGTGGAAAAGCTTTTTAGGAGAACGTTTAGAACAGGCGCAAGGAAAAGGGCTTGATGGTGGTGCAGTTTCAGATATGGCATTCCGTGTAGGCGATTATTTGGCAAATGAGGTAGAGGCGCGAAATGATCAAGAAAAATTATTAGCCGAGCTTTGGAAAGTGGCTGATGAACAAGAACAACACATGATAGCTAACTTAATGGTAAAATTTGTACAACATAAGTAAAAAAGAGAGGAGAAAATCCTCTCTTTTTTTTAGGTATTGAAAATACCGTGATTCATTATACATTTATCTTCCCTATTAACGTAAAATCATATAATATAGTACGTAGGTGTAAAGTAAGCAGGGGGAGTGACATTTGATGATTGAATGGTATTTTGAATATGAAATACATAAAAACCGACCTGGCTTGCTTGGTGACGTTTCTTCGTTAATCGGTATGCTTGGTATTAATATTGTCACAATTAATGGTGTAGACAACGCTCGGCGCGGGTTGTTGCTTATGTGTGATAGCCAAGAGCAAATCTCTAGACTTGAATCAATTTTGAATACGATGGATAATATAACGGTAACGAAATATCGTCCACCAAAGCTCAGAGATAGGTTGGCAGTTAGGCACGGTAGGTACATACAGCGAGACGCAGATGATAAGAAAACATTTCGTTTTGTTCGTGATGAATTGGGTTTACTCGTTGATTTTATGGCGGAACTAATGAAAAAAGAAGGGCATAAACTCATCGGAATAAGAGGAATGCCTCGCGTTGGAAAAACGGAATCTATCGTTGCTGCAAGTGTTTGTGCAAATAAGCGTTGGCTATTTGTTTCGTCTACTCTTATTAAACAAACTGTACGCAGTCAACTGATTGAAGATGAGTATAGTGACGATAATATTTTTATATTAGATGGCATTGTTTCAACAAAGCGTGCGAATGAAAGGCATTGGCAACTCGTTCGTGAAATTATGAGGTTACCCGCAACTAAAGTTGTCGAACATCCAGATGTATTTGTGAGTCAATCAGAATATACACTTGATGATTTTGATTATATTATTGAATTGCGTAACGATTATGATGAAGAAATTCAATATAATTTAGTAGATGAAATTGAGCAAGGAGCGCAAAACAATTTCTCTATGTTTGACTTTTAAAGAAATATTGAGGTGTTAGTAGTGACGGAATTAGGACAAAAGCTGAAGGATGCAAGAGAAGCGAAAGGCTTGTCTATTGATCAGCTACATGAGGTAACGAAAATTCAAAAACGGTATTTAGTAACAATTGAAGAGGGCGATTATAGTATATTGCCTGGTGCATTTTATGCACGTGCATTTATTAAACAATATGCGGGCGCGGTTGGTCTGAACGGAGAAGAGTTGATTGTAGAGTATCAAAGCG
The DNA here is from genome assembly GCF_949768135.1 of Bacillus sp. IT-79MI2. Classification (NCBI taxonomy): domain Bacteria; kingdom Bacillati; phylum Bacillota; class Bacilli; order Caryophanales; family Bacillaceae; genus Bacillus; species Bacillus sp. IT-79MI2. Next base: position 557,670 of record NZ_CATKPV010000051.1, read on the forward strand.
TAGTACCACAATCTGAATCTCATGATGTACCGCAAATATCAAAAGGTCAAAAAACACAAGAAACTATGCAAAAAGCAGCATCGCTTCCAATAGCAGATCATATGTCTAAAATATTGATTGCATTATTGGTAATTGCAGTAGGGGTAGCTGTGTGGTTTGTTTTCCAATGGTTAATTGGAAAAGATGAAGGACAAGTAAAACAAACGAAAAGCGAACAAATAGAAGTACAAAAGGCGAAAGATTCGCCGCTTGATGAAAAGAAAGATGAAGTAAAAGCAGAAGAACCTAAAAAAGAAGAGCCAAAGAAAGAAGAACCACCAGCACAACAGCCGCCTGCTGGACAAGAAGAAGTGAAGCTTGTTGGAACAAGTGGTAAGGTATCTACTTTGGAAATTCATAATAATAAAGCACTGGAGTTAGAAATTACAGCGAAGGGTGCAAGTTATGTAGACATTAAAAATGAAGGTGGAAATGTCGTTTTTAATGGTACACTTCAAGAAGGTCAAACAGAAAAACATGATTTAACAACAGCAAAAGAAGTACTTCTCAACATTGGAAGTACACCGAATGTTGAAATTAAACTGAATGGCCAAGTTGTTGCTTTCCCACTAGATCCAGAAAAGGAATATCACCAAAGATTAGTGATTAAAAATCTAGGGGTAGGACAACCTGCACAATAACAGTCATCGCTTCGATGACTTTTTTCCAATGAACAAATGTTTTTGACATGATGGAGGAATAGCTGTGAATTTACCAAATAAAATTACAATATCTCGAATCTGCTTAATTCCAATTTTTTTAGTAATTATGTTAGCTCCTTTTAACTGGGGAACATATACAGTTGGAAATGTAGATTTACCAATTCAACATTTAGTAGGAGCGATAGTTTTCATTGTTGCTTCAGCTACAGATTGGATTGATGGACATTATGCAAGAAAGTATAATCTCGTGACGAATCTAGGTAAGTTTCTTGATCCATTAGCTGATAAGTTACTTGTTTCAGCAGCGCTTATTACATTAGTAGAAATGCAATATGTTCCATCTTGGATTGTTATTGTAATCATTAGCCGTGAGTTTGCTGTAACAGGATTACGTCTTATATTGGCTGGAACTGGTGAGGTTGTTGCGGCGAATATGTTAGGGAAAATTAAAACATGGACACAAATTATTGCGATTTCAGCATATTTATTACATGATGTACCGTTAAATTTAATCCATATTCGGGTTGCGGATATTTCCATATGGATTGCACTTATCTTTACGGTTATTTCTGGCTTGGACTATTTCTGGAAAAATAGAGCTGCTTTTGTAAATTCAAAATAACAGCTTATGGGGGAATCGGAATGAATGCCGAAATTATTGCGGTTGGAACAGAATTGTTACTCGGGCAAATTACAAATACAAATGCGAAGTTTTTATCTGAAAAGTTAGCTTCCATCGGAATGAATGTGTATTATCATACGGTTGTGGGTGATAATAATCACCGTTTACAAGAAGCAATTCAAATTGCTGAGAAACGTGCAGATATACTCATTTTTACCGGTGGATTGGGACCAACAAAAGATGATTTAACGAAAGAAACAATTGCTTCAACCTTACAAGAAGAACTTGTTTATGATGAAGTGGCTTTAACGTCAATTGGCGAGTATTTTAGACGTACAGGACGCGAATTCACAGAAAATAATAAGAAACAAGCACTTGTTTTGAAAGGATCGACTGTATTTGCAAATGATCATGGTATGGCACCGGGTATGGGGCTGGCTAAGAACCAGAAGGTTTATATTTTATTACCGGGCCCGCCAAAAGAAATGAAACCGATGTATACAAGCTACGTAGAGCCGTTTTTACGTAACTTTACAACTGAAGAGCATATATATTCCCGTGTTCTTCGTTTTTTCGGCATTGGAGAATCCCAACTGGAAGTGAAAGTTCAAGACTTAATTGATGGGCAAACGAATCCAACAATTGCTCCGCTAGCTTCAGATGGAGAAGTAACGCTTCGTTTGACCGCTAAACACCATGATGTAAAGCATGCGGAAGTGTTAATTCAACATGTAGAAGATTTGATTTTAGAACGAGTAGGGGAGTTTTTCTACGGATATAATCAAGATTTTCTTCATAATAAAGCGATTGATTTATTGAATAAAAAGGCTTTAACTTTAGCGTGTGCAGAAAGTTTAACAGGCGGTCTGTTTGGAAATCAAGTAACAGAAAATGCCGGCGTATCTTCTGTTTTTAAAGGCGGCGTGATTTGCTATCATAACGATGTGAAACAACATGTTTTACAAGTGCCTGAAGAAATCTTACAAACAGTCGGTGCTGTTAGCGAACAATGTGCCCGTTATCTTGCTGAAAATGTAAAGACACTATTGAAGGCAGATATTGGGATTAGCTTTACTGGAGTGGCAGGACCGGGTGCTTCGGAAAATAAAGAGCCTGGTACTGTTTTTGTAGGTTTAGCGATAAAGAATGAACCAACGTTTGTTTTTCCTCTTAAATTAAGTGGAAGTCGTCAGCAAATTCGAGAACGCTCTGTGAAATATGGATTTTATCATTTATACAAAAAACTAGAAGAGATGTAAGTTTCTTCTAGTTTTTTTGTGATGAAAAATGAAACTTTTTCCATGGAAAACAAAAAAACGAATAAACGTTCGATTTTTGTTGGCAAATTGATATGAAAATAGGTATAATAAGATTAGCAATTCAGTTAAGGAGGAATTTTGAATGAGTGATCGTCAAGCGGCATTAGATATGGCGTTAAAACAAATAGAGAAGCAATTTGGTAAAGGTTCCATTATGAAATTAGGAGAACAGGCAGAACGTAGAATTTCTACAATTCCAAGTGGTTCATTAGCACTTGATGTAGCTTTAGGTGTTGGTGGTTACCCGCGCGGACGTGTTATCGAAATTTATGGACCTGAAAGCTCAGGTAAAACAACGGTTTCCTTACATGCGATTGCAGAAGTGCAACGTCAAGGTGGACAAGCAGCATTTATTGATGCAGAACATGCGATGGATCCTGTATATGCACAAAAATTGGGTGTTAATATTGATGAGTTACTATTATCACAGCCTGATACAGGAGAACAAGGTCTAGAAATTGCAGAAGCTTTAGTACGAAGCGGTGCAATTGATATTATCGTAATTGACTCTGTAGCGGCTCTTGTACCAAAAGCGGAAATCGAAGGAGAAATGGGTGACTCTCACGTCGGTTTACAAGCACGTCTAATGTCACAAGCACTTCGTAAGCTTTCCGGTGCGATTAACAAATCGAAAACAATTGCAATCTTTATTAACCAAATTCGTGAAAAAGTTGGGGTTATGTTCGGGAACCCAGAAACAACTCCAGGTGGTCGTGCGTTGAAATTCTATTCAACAGTTCGTCTTGAAGTGCGTCGTGCTGAGCAATTAAAGCAAGGTAATGATATTGTTGGTAACAAAACAAAAATAAAAGTAGTGAAAAATAAAGTAGCACCTCCTTTCCGTGTTGCTGAAGTTGATATTATGTACGGAGAAGGGATTTCAAGAGAAGGCGAAATTTTAGATATGGCTTCTGAACTTGATATCGTTCAAAAAAGTGGTGCTTGGTACTCTTATAATGAAGAACGTTTAGGACAAGGGCGCGAAAATGCAAAACAATTCTTAAAAGAAAATCCAGAATTAAGAGATGAAATTGCATTCTTTATTCGTGAACATCATGGTATTGGTGAAGATTCTGGAAACTTAGAAGAAGGCGCTATTGTAGATTAACAAAAGACACGATTTCGTGTCTTTTGTTTTTTATTTCACAATAATATGTAGCAAGGCCTTTCATTCAGGCGTTCTCCCTTGTTAAAACTGATTAGGTAAGGGGTGTCATCGTTGGTGAATATAAACTTTTTTCGTTAAAAGGAGATTTATATGACAAAGGTAAAGAAAGTAAAAGTAGACAACGCTTGACAATGAAAATTGCGATAGATACAATGAGAATGTATATTTTTTCTTATATACGATACACTCTTCTCTAGAAGAGAAGTAACATTCGGAGTAGGTTCTATACCTTTTCGAAATAATAATATGACATTTTAATTGTGAAATGAAGAAAGTCCCTTAAAAAGCGGGGCGACGGTCTTTGCTGTACGTTGCAAATTAATGTACATGCCGACAGTCTTTTTTCATTCATGGCAAGGGGAGGTGAAATCATGAGTAGTAGTACATTAATTTGGATACTCATCTCCATTTTGCTTGCAACAGTCGGTGCAGTTGTTGGCTTTTTTGTTCGAAAGTCTATTGCAGAAGCGAAGATTAATGGTGCAGCAAACGAAGCGAGACGCATTTTAGAAGATGCAAATCGTGAAGCAGAGGCACTTAAGAAGGAAGCGCTTTTAGAAGCAAAGGATGAAATTCATACACTTCGTACAGAAGCTGAATTAGAAATTCGTGATCGTAGAAGCGAATTACAAAAACAAGAAAATCGTTTAATGCAAAAAGAAGAGAACCTTGATCGTAAAGACGAGACGCTCGATAAACGTGAGCAGATGTTAGAAAAGAAAGAGGAATCTCTTGTAGCGAGACAACAACAGATTGAAGAGTTGGAAAGCAAAGTGGGAGAGTTAGTTCAAAAGCAGCAAACGGAATTAGAGCGCATTTCCAATCTGACACGCGAACAAGCGAAAGCAATCATTTTAGGGAAAGTGGAAAGTGAAATTTCTCATGAAATTGCCGTTATGGTAAAAGAAAGTGAAGTTCGTGCGAAAGAAGAGGCAGATAAGAAAGCAAAAGAGATTTTATCTCTTGCAATGCAAAGATGTGCAGCTGATCATGTTGCTGAAACAACCGTTTCGGTTGTAAATCTTCCAAATGACGAAATGAAGGGACGTATTATCGGGCGTGAAGGTCGTAATATTCGTACGTTAGAAACGTTAACAGGTATTGACCTTATTATTGATGATACGCCAGAAGCGGTAATCCTATCAGGGTTCGATCCAATTCGTCGTGAAACAGCTCGTATCGCTCTTGATAAGCTCGTACAGGATGGACGTATTCACCCAGCGCGTATTGAGGAAATGGTCGAAAAATCGAGACGTGAAGTGGATGAGTATATTCGCGAAGTTGGGGAACAAACAACATTTGAAGTAGGTGTCCACGGATTACATCCAGATTTAATTAAAATCTTAGGTCGTTTGAAATACCGTACAAGTTATGGACAAAATGTGTTGAAACACTCTATGGAAGTAGCGTACTTAACAGGACTTATGGCAGCGGAGCTTGGCGAGGACGAAAAATTAGCAAGACGTGCGGGTCTATTGCATGATATCGGAAAAGCAATTGACCATGAAGTAGAAGGTAGTCACGTTGAAATTGGTGTTGAACTCGCAACGAAATATAAAGAGCATCCGGTTGTTATTAATAGTATCGCATCTCACCATGGTGATACAGAACCAACTTCTATCATTGCAGTTTTAGTTGCAGCAGCGGATGCGTTATCAGCTGCAAGACCAGGAGCTCGTAGTGAAACGCTTGAAAACTATATTCGTCGTCTTGAAAAGTTAGAAGAGATTTCAGAATCCTATGAAGGAGTAGAAAAATCTTTTGCAATTCAAGCAGGACGTGAAGTTCGCATCTTGGTAAAACCGGATACAATCGATGATTTAGAAGCCCATCGTTTAGCGCGTGATATTCGAAAACGTATTGAAAATGAATTGGATTATCCAGGACATATTAAAGTAACAGTTATTCGTGAAACACGTGCAGTGGAATACGCAAAATAAAGTGGTGAAACGCCACTTTATTTTTTTGTGTTGGGATTGGGCAATATAAAATAAATCGTTTGCAAATCACTTTATTCGATTTCCATTCTAGTTGGCTAGAATGGAAGAAGAATTTTAATGAGCAGTTTGTTTTTCTTATAAGTGAGTAATAAAATACGTAGTACATAGAAAGGGTAAGACATATGAGAATTTTATTTGTTGGAGATGTAGTAGGATCCCCTGGAAGAGGTATGATTCAACAATACGTACCGGCGTTAAAGAAAAAATATACGCCTACTGTAACAATTATTAATGGAGAAAATGCTGCAGGTGGTCGTGGTATTACAGAGAAAATTTACCGAAACTTTTTAGAGTGTGGTGCACAAGCAGTTACGCTTGGGAATCATGCTTGGGATAACCGTGAAGTGTTTGAGTTTATTGATGATGCAAAATATCTTGCAAGACCAGCCAATTTCCCAGAGGGAACACCGGGAAAAGGACTTATTTTTGTAAATTGTAACGGTACCGAAGTAGCGGTAATTAATTTACAAGGACGTACGTTCCTTCCGCCAATTGATTGCCCGTTCCGAAAAGTGGATGAATTAATTAACATTGCCAAAAAACGTACAAATATTATCTTTATTGATTTTCATGCTGAGACAACAAGTGAAAAACAGGCGCTTGGTTGGTACGTAGATGGACGTGCTACGGCAGTCGTAGGGACACATACGCATGTTCCAACAGCAGATAATCGTATTTTACCAAGCGGAACAGCTTATATTACAGATGTTGGAATGACTGGTCCGTATGATGGGATTTTAGGTATGGATCGTGAGGCTGTACTGAAGAAATTTTTAACGAATTTACCTGTACGTTTTGAAGTAACAAATGGAAGAACACAACTAAGTGCAGTATTAATTGATGTGGATCCAAATACAGGAAAAGCGAAAAAAATTGAGCGTATTTTAATCAATGATGATCAACCATTTTTCGAATAAGATTATTTAAAAGTTAGAAAAAACATTATATTTTAATTTTTTAGAAAAATTACAGAAATTTAGCAGGAATACATGTCTCCCCTCGTGAATATAAGTTAAAGTGAAATCAATCGCTAATACTTTTTAAAGAAACGAGGAGGAAACGAGGAATGGAAATATTAAAAGTTAAAGCAACTTCGGTCCCTAACTCTGTAGCCGGTGCACTTGCTGGAGTTATTCGCGAACGCGGAACAGCAGAAATCCAAGCTATTGGCGCAGGTGCATTAAATCAAGCTGTGAAGGCAGTAGCAATTGCAAGAGGGTTTGTAGCGCCTAGTGGTTTGGATTTGATTTGTATCCCAGCTTTTACAGACATTATGATTGATGGTGAAGAACGTACAGCAATAAAATTAATTGTAGAACCTCGTTAAGTTTGAACAACCTGTTTGCTTTTATGCAAACAGGTTGTTTTTATGGGGAAGGGGAAATGAAAGTGAAAGTGTTTGATGCGCACTGTGATGTACTATGGCAACTATGGAGTGCAAAAGGAAAGAAGAATTTTCAAAATGATCCGTCTTTACATATTACATTTGAACAATTGGAGCAAAGAAAAGGAAGCGTACAATGCTTTGCGATATATGTACCTGAAATCGTACCATATGAACAACGTTTTGAAGCTACGTTAGCTATGATAGATATATTTTATAAGCAGGTTTTATCGTTACCAAACATGAAATTGATTCAGACAAAAAAAGATATAACGCAGTTAGAACCAAATGAAATTGGCGCGATTTTAACATTAGAAGGCGGCGAAGCAATTGGAAAAGAAATGATGAAATTGCGCACGCTCTATCGTTTAGGAGTCCGATCTATGGGACTCACGTGGAATCATGCGAATTTATTAGCTGATGGAGCACTGGAAACAAGAGGAGCGGGACTTACTGCGTTTGGTAAGAAGGTTGTAGAAGAGCTGAATTCGTTTCGTTTATGGACAGATGTGTCTCACTTAAATGAAAAAGGTTTTTGGGACGTGATGGAAATTGCTCAATATCCAATTGCATCACATTCAAATTGTTATGGGCTTTGTCAGCACCCGCGTAATCTGAAAGATGAACAAGTACAAGCACTTATTCAAAAAGATGGTGTAATTGGTGTAACGTTCGTTCCAGAGTTTTTAACCAACCATAGGCCTGCTTATATGGATGACATATTACGGCATGTGGAGCGCATTTGTTCGCTTGGAGGAGAGCGCAATATAGGATTTGGTTCGGATTTTGATGGTATCACAGAAATGGTTGTCGGTGTGGAAGCGTATCGGCGTTATGAATATGTAATCAATGAACTGAGTAAGCGATACAGTGAAACAAATGTTCAAAGCTTTTTATATGATAATTTCATTAATCATATTTCTTTCTAGTTGCCTATTGTTTAATGTTTTTTTATTTGAAAATAAAAAGTTAGAAAAATTAAAAAATTCGAATGAAATTCAGGCCAAATTATTGCATTTTTTTCAGTGTAAGGCTAGAATTGTAGACGAATTAAGATTATGCAAAACATTCAGGGAAGTCTGAAGAGGTATAATTTGTGTCCATTGTAGTTTCTTTGCATAAAAAGTGCTACACTATTACTGTAAAAAAATACACTACAATGAATGCAGCCAAAAGGGGTGTAGGAGATGATTAGTCAACTTTCATGGAAAGTTGGAGGACAACAAGGTGAAGGAATTGAAAGTACAGGAGAAATCTTCTGTATTGCATTAAACCGCTTAGGGTATTACCTATACGGTTACCGCCACTTTTCATCACGAATTAAGGGTGGTCATACAAATAATAAAATTCGCGTAAGTACAACTGAAGTACGCGCAATATCAGATGATTTAGATATTTTAATTGCTTTTGATCAAGAAACAATTGATTTTAACTTCCACGAACTACGACCAGGTGGAATTGTTGTTGCAGATGCAAAATTTAATCCAACTATACCAGAAAGTTCAGATGTAAATCTATATGCAATACCGTTTACAGATATTGCCTCTGAATTAGGGACATCACTAATGAAAAACATGGTTGCCATTGGAGCATCTAGTGCAGTATTAGGGTTAGATGAAACTGTGTATTTAGAAGTTGTTGAAGAAATTTTCGGTCGCAAGGGAGAGCAAGTCGTTAAAAAGAATATGGAAGCAATCAAACGCGGCTCTCAATATATGAAAGAATTACTTGGTGAGAAAGTGAATATGATGCAGCTTGAAAAAGCTGATGGTCAAAAACGTATGTTTATGATCGGTAACGATGCAATTGCATTTGGCGCAGTAGCTGGTGGAGCGCGCTTTATGTCAGCATATCCAATTACACCTGCCTCTGAGATTATGGAATACTTAATTAAAAAATTACCAAAAGTAGGCGGAACAGTCATCCAAACAGAGGATGAAATTGCTGCTTGTACAATGGCAATTGGTGCGAACTATGCGGGTGTACGTACCCTAACAGCATCAGCAGGACCTGGTTTATCTTTAATGATGGAATCAATTGGTTTAGCTGGTATTACAGAAACACCTCTTGTAATCATTGATACACAGCGTGGTGGTCCAAGTACTGGTTTACCAACAAAGCAAGAGCAATCTGATTTAATGGCGATGATTTACGGGACACACGGTGAAATTCCAAAAATCGTAATGGCGCCAAGTACTGTTGAAGAAGCGTTCTATGATATCGTAGAAGCATTTAACCTAGCGGAAGAATATCAAGTTCCTGTTATTTTCTTAACAGATTTACAGCTTTCTTTAGGAAAGCAAACAGTAGAACCATTGAAGTTAGACAGAGTAGAAATTCGCCGCGGTAAGCTTGATTTACAGGTAGAGTTACCAGATCGTGAAAATAAAGCTTACTTTAAACGTTATGAAGTGACAGAAGATGGTGTTTCACCACGTGTTTTACCTGGTATGAAAAATGGTGTTCACCATGTGACAGGTGTAGAACATGATGAAACTGGTAAACCATCTGAATCAGCACTGAATCGTAAAGCACAAATGGACAAACGTTTCCGTAAAATGGAGAATTTAAAGTTTAATACCCCTGTTTACAAAAATGTTAAGTATGATGAAGCTGATGTATTGTTAGTTGGCTTTAACTCTACTCGTGGTGCAATTGAAGAAGCAATGGAGCGTTTAGAGCAAGAAGGATTAAAAGTAAATCATGCTCATGTTCGTTTAATTCATCCGTTCCCAACTGATGAAATTCTTCCACTTGTAAAGGGTGCAAAGCGCGTTGTTGTAGTAGAAAACAACGCAACTGGTCAGCTTGCTAACATTATGAAAATGAATCTTGGCAATGGTGAGAAAATTTCTAGTCTGTTAAAATATGACGGGAATCCATTCCTACCAAAAGAAATTTACAACGAATGCAAAAAAGGGGTTGTATTAAATGGCAACATTTAAGGACTTTCGGAACAGTGTAAAACCAAACTGGTGTCCAGGTTGCGGAGACTTCTCGGTGCAAGCTGCGATTCAACGTGCAGCAGCTAACGTTGGTTTAAACCCAGATGAATTAGCTGTTATTTCTGGAATTGGCTGTTCAGGTCGTATTTCAGGTTATATTAATTCATATGGTGTTCATAGTATTCATGGGCGTGCACTTCCAATTGCACAAGGTGTAAAAATGGCAAACCGTGATTTAACAGTTATCGCATCTGGTGGTGACGGAGATGGCTTTGCAATCGGTATGGGACATACAATTCATTCGATTCGTCGTAACATTGACATTACGTACATCGTTATGGATAACCAAATTTACGGTTTAACAAAAGGTCAAACTTCACCACGTAGTGAAGCGGGATTTAAAACGAAAAGTACACCGCAAGGTTCAATTGAACCAGCGTTATCTGTAATGGAAATGGCGTTAACAGCTGGTGCAACTTTTGTGGCACAAAGCTTCTCTAGTGACTTAAAAGAATTAACGCAGCTTATCGAAGCTGGTATTCAGCATAAAGGATTCTCTTTAATTAATGTATTTAGCCCATGTGTAACTTATAATAAAGTAAATACGTATGACTGGTTTAAAGAAAATTTAACAAAATTAAGCACAATCGAAGGATACGATCCATCTAATCGTATGATTGCTATGCAAACATTAATGGAAAACAAAGGTTTAGTAACAGGCTTAATTTATCAAAATACAGAGCAGCCTTCTTACCAAGAACTTGTAAAGGGATATAGCGAAAAACCTTTAGTGCAAGCTGATTTACAAATGGATCAAAAAATGTTTGATGAACTTGTTGCTGAATTCATGTAATCATAATAAAAAGCTGCTTAATGGCAGCTTTTTTATTTACATGGTGAGTAAACAAAAGGAGTTAACTTTTTAATACATTTTGTTTACTCGGAAAATTCAGAATGATAAAATGATAGTGTATCGTCTTGTCAAAAAAATTGGTTTGTGCGCTGTAGTACGTGGGTATGATACTGTCTCTTTGTTGTTAAATTTGGCTAAACACTTTATACTATGATAGTGTGTATGGGAATAAAATAACATGTTATTTAAAAGGACAAGGTTAAAACAACAAAAAAGGGAATGTCTATTGGTGTCGGGAAGACTCCATTCTTACGGATGGTTAGATCGATTACTCGAGTTTCAAAGGGGCAAGTTATCTCTCAAACTATCCTAATCTTTAAGATGGGTCTGATTGTCATTAGAATGGACTACAGAGTGTGTATAGTTAAGGTTGAAAGGAGATTACCCATGAACGAGCAACAACGATTAGCAAGTCAACAAGCCAATTCTTCTATGAAAAAAGGAGAAAAAGATTACAGTAAATACTTTGAAAGTGTATATCAGCCGCCTTCTTTAAAAGATGCGAAAAAACGCGGAAAAGAAGAAGTTAAAATTGAACGTGATTTTGGTTTGCCAGAAGAGTTTCGTAACTTTGGTGCCGGAAGAAAGTTTTATATCCGTACTTATGGATGTCAAATGAATGAACATGATACAGAAGTAATGGCTGGTATTTTTACAGCACTTGGATATGAACCAACATTTTCGACAGAAGATGCAGATGTGATTCTATTAAATACTTGTGCCATTCGTGAAAACGCTGAGAATAAAGTATTTGGTGAACTTGGTCATTTAAAACCATTAAAACAAAGAAACCCAGATCTTTTAATTGGTGTGTGTGGTTGTATGTCTCAAGAAGAATCTGTTGTAAATAAAATTATGCAAAAAAACCAGCATGTAGATATGGTATTTGGTACACATAATATTCATCGTTTGCCGTACATTTTAAAAGATGCGATGTTCTCAAAAGCGATAGTTGTTGAAGTATGGTCTAAAGAAGGGGATGTAATTGAAAACCTTCCGAAAGTACGTCGTGGTGATATTAAAGCATGGGTAAATATTATGTATGGATGCGACAAATTCTGTACATATTGCATAGTACCATATACACGTGGTAAAGAACGTAGTCGCCGCCCAGAAGATATTATTAATGAAATTCGTCATTTAGCGGCAAATGGATATAAAGAAATTACGTTGCTTGGTCAGAACGTAAACGCATACGGTAAAGACTTTGAAGATTTAGAATATGGTCTTGGCGATTTAATGGATGAACTTCGTAAGATTGATATAGCACGTGTTCGCTTTACGACAAGCCACCCACGTGATTTCGATGACCACTTAATTGAAGTACTTGGAAAAGGCGGTAATTTAGTTGAACATATCCACTTACCGGTGCAATCTGGAAGTACAGATATGTTGAAAATTATGGCACGTAAATATTCACGGGAACACTATTTAGAACTTGTACGTAAAATTAAAGAAGCGATTCCGAATGCAGTATTAACAACTGATATTATCGTTGGTTTCCCAAATGAAACAGACGAGCAGTTTGAAGAAACGATGTCGTTATATCACGAAGTAGGGTTTGATAGTGCATTTACATTTATTTATTCTCCACGTGAAGGTACACCTGCTGCAAAAATGAAGGATAATGTACCGATGGAAGTGAAAAAAGAGCGTTTACAACGTTTAAATGCATTGGTTAATGAATATTCTATGGAAAAGAATAAACGATATAAAGGCCAAATCGTTGAAGTACTAGTTGATGGAGAAAGTAAGAATAATTCCGATGTGCTTGCAGGCTATACGCGTACCAATAAACTTGTAAACTTCGTAGCTCCAAAATCTGCAATCGGTCAGCTTGTAAAAGTAAAAGTAACGGAAGCAAAAACTTGGTCTCTAAACGGGGAATTGGTTGAGGAGCCAATCGAGGTGAAATAATAGATGAAAGTTTATACAAAAGATGAAATTGTTGAGCAAGCGAAAGAATTAGCGAAAATGATTTCTGAAACAGAAGAAGTGGATTTCTTTAAACGTGCGGAAGCGCAAATTCATAAAAATGAAAATGTAAAACGTGCAATTGATGAAATTAAAACGCTGCAAAAACAAGCCGTAAACTTACAGCATTATGGAAAATGGGAAGCATTGAAAAAAGTAGAAGCGGAAATAGATGCTCTGCAAGATAAACTTGATAGCATTCCGGTTGTACAGGAATTTAAATCTTCACAAACATATGTAAATGATTTACTGCAGCTTGTAGCAAGTACCATTTCTAATAACGTAACGGATGAAATTTTAATTTCGACTGGTGGCAATGTGTTGAAAGGTGAAACGGGTGCTGAAGTAGAGAGTAAAAAAGGGAATTGTGATTGTTAAGGGAGATGTCTTATGGACATCTCTTTTTTGTTTTTATTTTGCTCTATAGTCTTTTGTCAAAAAAAGAATGACACATTCCGCTATTGTCACGCATATGATTAAGTGAATATTGATTGAGGAGGGTTCCGAATGTCCGAATTTAGAGAGATTATTACAAAGGCAGTAGTGGGCAAAGGACGTAAGTATACAAAGTCAACGCATACATGTGAATCAAATCATGAGCCGACAAGTATTCTCGGATGTTGGGTAATTAATCACACATATGAAGCAAGAAAGAGTGGGAAGGCTGTAGAAATTGAAGGATACTACGATGTGAATACGTGGTACTCATTTGATGAAAACACAAAAACAGAAGTTGTAACAGAACGTGTTAGTTACACGGATGAAATCAATATTGGATATCGTGACAAAAATTTTTCAGGTGAAGATTTAGAAATTATTGCCCGCGTTATTCAACATCCAAATTGTTTAGAAGCAATTGTTTCACCAAATGATAACAAAATTGTTGTAACGGTAGAGCGTGAATTTGTAACAGAAGTTGTCGGTGAAACAAAAATTTGTGTAAATGTAAATCCAGATGGATGTCCAGAGGATGAGGATAACTTTGAAGTAGATGATGATGAATTTGAAGAGTTAGATCCAAACTTTATTGTAGATGCAGAAGAAGAATAATAGAAAGCTAGGGAGAATTTCTTCCTAGCTTTTTACATAGTATTAGTGATACTGGATGGAACTATTTTGTATTGAAAATGTGCTATAATGAAGAGAGACTCCTATAAGTGGAGAGAAAATTGTCCGTGAAGTGCGGCATATAAATATAGCACATTTTTATGAAGTATGGAGGAAACAAATGGCACAGTACACCCCGATGATACAACAATATTTAAAGGTCAAGGCAGATTATCAAGATGCCTTTTTATTTTTCCGTTTAGGAGATTTTTATGAAATGTTCTTTGAGGATGCTATAAAGGCAGCACATGAGCTTGAAATTACATTGACAAGCCGAGATGGTGGGAGTAGTGATCGCATACCGATGTGTGGTGTCCCATATCATGCAGCAAAAAACTATATTGAACAGCTCGTTGAAAAAGGATATAAGGTTGCGGTTTGTGAACAAGTAGAAGATCCAAAAACAGCAAAAGGTGTTGTAAGACGTGAAGTTGTTCAATTGATTACGCCAGGAACGATGATGGAAGGGCGCACAATTGATGAGAAAGAAAACAACTTCTTAGCGGCGTTAACTCATTTTGAAGATGGTTCTTATGCACTGGCTTGTAATGATTTAACAACAGGACAAAGTACAGTGACACTATTAACGGGTACGGTAGAAGATGTTTTATTAGAGGTGTATGCAACAGGTTCAAAAGAAATTGTTGTAGATTCTACATTTTCAAAAGATGAGCTAAACAAGCTAACAGAAACATTGAAAATGACAATTTCATATGAAGATGAAACGAAGATTCCTGAAGGGTTGGAACATCTTGTTAAAAATGTGACGCAAACGAAATTAGTTACAGCAGTAGGACGCTTATTGAATTATGTATTAAGAACGCAAAAACGTTCATTGGATCACTTGCAGCCGGTGGATATTTATTATACAAATCAATTTATGAAAATTGATGTACATTCAAAGCGTAATTTAGAGTTAACAGAAACACTTAGAACAAAAGAGAAAACAGGCTCTTTATTATGGCTATTAGATAAAACAAAAACAGCTATGGGCGGCCGTATGTTAAAACAGTGGATGGAACGTCCACTTATACAAAAAGACAACATTGAAGAACGTTTAGAAATGGTTGAAACGTTTGTGAATGACTATTTCTTACGTGAAGATTTAAAAGAAAAACTAAAAGAAGTGTATGATTTAGAGCGTTTAGCAGGAAAAGTCGCATATGGTAACGTAAATGCGCGTGATTTACTGCAATTAAGACGTTCACTTCTGCAAGTGCCAGCTATTTTAGAGGCCATTAGTTTATTAGACAATTCTTATGCAGCAAGGTTAATTCAAGGCGCTGATCCATGTGAAAGTTTAACAGAGTTACTAGGAAGAAGTATTCAAGAAAACCCACCGCTTTCTATAAAAGATGGGGATATTATAAAAGATGGCTATAATGACAAATTAGATCAATATCGCTATGTTAGTAAGAACGGAAAAACGTGGATTGCAGAGCTTGAAAAACGTGAGCGTGATATTACAGGGATTAAATCATTAAAGATTGGTTACAACCGTATTTTTGGCTACTATATTGAAGTGACAAAGGCAAATCTTTCTGCTCTTCCAGAGGGGCGCTATGAGCGTAAGCAGACACTTGCAAACGCAGAACGTTTCATCACAGATGAATTAAAAGAAAAAGAAACATTGATTTTAGAGGCAGAAGAAAAAATTGTACAGCTAGAATATGATTTATTCACTGCACTTCGTGAAGAAGTAAAGGTGTTTATTCCTAAATTACAGCATTTAGCGAAAGTTATTAGTGAACTAGATGTACTGCAAAGCTTTGCAACAGTAAGTGAAGAAGAGCAATTTGTAAAACCAGTTTTAACAGATAAACGTGAAATCTTTATAAAAGATGGTCGCCATCCTGTTGTAGAAAAAGTATTGAACGGCAAATTGTATGTTCCAAATGACTGCATGATGCCTGAAAATATGGATGTCTTTTTAATTACGGGTCCAAACATGTCTGGTAAGAGTACGTATATGCGTCAATTAGCACTTGTTACTGTTATGTCGCAAATCGGTTGTTTTGTACCAGCAACAGAAGCGGTGTTACCTGTCTTTGACCAAATCTTTACGAGAATCGGTGCAGCAGATGATTTAATTTCAGGTCAAAGTACATTTATGGTCGAAATGTTAGAAGCGAAAAATGCAATTGCGAATGCATCGGAAAGAAGTCTAATTCTATTTGATGAAATTGGACGCGGTACATCTACGTATGACGGTATGGCACTCGCACAAGCAATCATAGAACATATTCATGATCAAATTGGAGCGAAAACATTATTCTCAACACATTATCACGAACTAACTGTATTAGAAGAAAGCTTAGAGCAACTGAAAAATGTACACGTTTCAGCTATTGAAGAAAACGGAAAAGTTGTTTTCTTGCATAAGATTCAAGATGGTGCAGCGGATAAAAGTTATGGTATTCACGTTGCCCAGCTTGCTGAACTGCCAGATAGCTTAATTGCTCGTGCGAAAGAAGTGTTAGCACAGCTAGAAGGACAAGAGGAAATCATCATTCCAAAACGAGTGGAAGTGAAAGTACAAGAAGAAATTGTCCAAGAACCAGTCGTTGAAAAAGAAAAATCAGAACCGCAGCTAGAAGAGAAAGAAGAATCTGCAGAATCACAGCTATCTTTCTTTACTACAGAACAGCCTGTGAAAAAAGAAGACAAGCCTATGTTTGATCAAAAAGAAACAGCTGTATTAACACAAATTAAAAAAATCGATTTACTTGATATGACTCCTCTAGAAGCTTTAAATGAATTGTATCGTTTGCAGAAAAAGTTAAAGAAAGGATGAGTAAGTAGATGGGGAAAATTCGCAAACTCGATGATCAACTCTCTAACTTAATTGCCGCAGGGGAAGTAGTCGAACGACCTGCTTCAGTTGTAAAAGAACTTGTCGAAAATTCCATCGATGCGAATAGTACATCTATTGAAATCCACTTAGAAGAAGCTGGATTATCAAAAATTCGCATCATTGATAATGGAGATGGCATTGCTGAAGAAGATTGTATTGTTGCTTTTGAGCGACATGCAACAAGTAAAATTAAAGATGAAAATGATTTATTTCGCATCCGCACGCTCGGTTTCCGTGGTGAGGCATTGCCAAGTATCGCATCTGTTAGTGAATTAGAGTTAGTCACAAGTACAGGAGATGCACCAGGTACACATCTTATTATTAAGGGCGGAGACATTATAATGCAGGAAAAAACAGCGAGCCGTAAAGGGACAGATATTACGGTTCAAAATCTGTTTTTTAACACGCCAGCACGCCTTAAATATATGAAAACAATTCATACAGAGCTTGGGAATATTACAGACATTGTATATCGCATTGCTATGTCCCATCCAGAAGTATCTTTGAAATTGTTTCATAATGAGAAAAAAATGCTACACACTTCAGGGAATGGTGATGTGAGGCAAGTACTTGCCGCAATTTACAGCATTCAAGTTGCGAAAAAACTCATTCCGATTGAAGCGGAATCATTGGACTTTACCATTCGTGGATATGTGACGTTACCTGAAGTAACGAGAGCATCTCGTAATTACATATCTACGATTGTAAATGGCCGTTACGTTCGAAACTATGTCTTAATGAAAGCAATTCAGCAAGGGTACCACACATTACTTCCAGTGGGACGTTATCCAATCGGTTTTTTATCAATCGAGATGGATCCAATGTTAGTTGACGTGAACGTTCATCCAGCGAAATTAGAAGTGCGTTTTAGTAAAGAGCAGGAATTACTGCAATTGATTGAAAAAACATTGCAGGACGCGTTTAAAAAAATACAGCTCATTCCAGATGCTGGTGTTACAACAAAGAAAAAAGAAAAAGATGAAAGTGTACAAGAGCAATTTCATTTTGAACATACAAAACCGAAAGAAGCACCACTGCCAAACATCGTCTTACCGACTGGAATGGATGAGAAACAAGAAGAAATCCAAGCCAAACCACAAAACAAAAATTTACTTTGGCAACCACCAAAGCAGGAATGGCAGCCGCCAGAATCTTTAGTAAAAGAAGAAAATAGTTGGCAACTTTCTAAATCAATGATTGGAGAATCTGTCCAAGACGGGAATGAATGGGATAACAGCGAGGAAGATTTTGAATTAGAAGAAGTAGCAGAAATCCAAGAAATCGAAATGAATGGAAACGACTTACCACCGCTTTATCCAATTGGGCAAATGCATGGAACCTATATTTTTGCCCAAAATGATAAAGGTTTATATATGATTGACCAGCATGCAGCGCAAGAGCGAATCAATTATGAATATTTCCGTGATAAAGTAGGACAAGTAACGAAAGAAGTACAAGAATTGCTCGTACCATATCGTATTGATTTATCTCTCACTGAATTCTTACGTGTCGAAGAGCAATTAGAGGAATTGAAAAAGGTAGGGTTATTCTTAGAACAATTTGGTCATCAATCCTTTATCGTTCGTTCGCATCCAACGTGGTTCCCAAAAGGACAGGAAATAGAAATCATCGATGAAATGATGCAGCAAGTTGTCAAACTAAAAAAAGTCGATATAAAAAAACTGCGTGAAGAAGCAGCCATTATGATGAGCTGTAAAGCATCGATCAAAGCAAATCAATATTTAACGAACGATCAAATATTTGCTTTGCTAGAAGAACTACGTACAACGACAAATCCTTACACATGTCCGCATGGTAGACCTATACTTGTGCATCATTCGACGTATGAACTGGAGAAGATGTTTAAGCGGGTGATGTAGGAGAGTTGTCCAAAGAGAAAGAAGTCCGCTACTGCGTATAAAAAAACGTCTTTATATTCTTATATTAAAAAAATAATGGTGTTAGAGAGTAACTCATTGTTAGAAATAAGGCTATATAGTGCATTGAAGTGAGGTAGCTAATTGTCGATTTAAAACAAAGTTGTACCGTTTATAAAAAAGTCATACCGTTTTGAAGAAAGTTTAACCGTTTATAAAAAAGATGTACCAAAATTAACTACACTCTGTTATTTCACTAAAGGTGCAGGATAGTTGTGCGAAATAAATGGAGAATGGTCACATTACTCTGGTAAAGGCTAGACCGTTTCATCTTGATGAAACGGAAGGATTATATCGAAGAGTCGAATGATAGGGTAACGCCTTGAAAGGCTCTTTCTGCGTCGAATAGCCACGACATTGAGTAAGAAGTTTCGTGTTATAAGCTCGGCAAATAGGCGTGAGAATTTACCGTAACAGTATCGGCTGACGAAAACCTTACCCGAGGGGGCGGTGTAAATCCTGATGCTTGAGTTGAACAAATATGGTGAGAATGCAATGCATCTTACAATAAGAAATGGGGTTGCTGACGAACTTTCGAATGTACGGGTCTAGACCTGCAATACATAGAAATGTGTATCTCACCTTGTGTGAAGTTAGTAGTGGATGAGTAAAACTAGCTAATATGAAAATCCATGATACGTTACAGGCGTATGAAGATTAACAGGCTCACAGGAAATACCTACGTTTGTTCTATAATAGATATAATTCAACGTTGTAAGCTGATAACGTGGAGGGCTTACTCCCTTTGAAGCGTTGAGTTGGAAAGTATTTGTGAGATTAGCGAATGTATAACTTCTCTTTATATCAGTGAAAGTGGTAGCACAGTATCGATGAAATGTCTAATCCACATGGAGGGATAGCCACTAGACTAATGAAGGATTATTTGTTCATGCAAGGCAAATCTTTATCAATTAATAAGGTTTTTGTGAGACTAATAGAGGTTCACCTTTTGCGAAAGGCACCGACTTATTAATACGGAAGAATTGAGGCTCTGAAGATACACAGTATCAGAAGTGTCAATGAGCAAATAAATTTGGATTAGTTGGGGCGCCGTATGCGATGAAAGTTGCACGTACGGTGCTAACGAGGGGAAAAGGGAGCGATAACTTCAAACCCTTACCTATTCGTATGAATAAAAAAATAATATTGAAAATTGGTTATAGGGAGGAGAAATATCCGAATGGTTATTTTATGAAATTAGATAGGCAACACAGATACACCTGATTTTTATTAAGCTGCTAATTTAAAATAGAGGTGATTGTCTTGGATATTGATGTAAAAATTGAACAATTATTTTTAATTGAAGAACATCTTAATGAGCTTTCAGAACTTTTAATAAAGGTCGTAGAAGATGGGGCTTCGATTGGATTTTTACCACCAATGGGAAAAGTAGATGCAGAGAAGTACTGGGAAACCGTTCTTAGCCCCGAAGTGATTTTATTTGTTGCTAAATCAAACAATCAAATTGTTGGAAGTGTACAGTTACAATTATCGACGAAGCAGAATGGAAGCCATAGAGCTGAAATCGCAAAATTAATGACACACCCCAATTATCGACGTAACGGTATTGGTCGTTTACTTATGCAAAGGGCTGAAGAAATAGCAAAACAGAAGGATAGGTCATTATTAGTTCTTGATACAAGAGAAGGAGACCCTTCCAATAAACTATATACTTCATTAGGCTATATTCAAGCTGGGCGGATTCCTAACTATGCGAAATCTGAGAATGGTGAATTAGCTGCTACCATCTTCTACTATAAAAATAACAATCAATCTTCTTGAACTAACAGGTGCTTTCGTATTATAGAGTTCAGCCAGATATTACTGGTTGAACTTTTTTATAAAAAACAGCTCTTAAAAATAAAAGTAAGCTATCGTTTTAATCTGTACCCTTTGTAAAGGACATTTTAAAAAAAGTTAGGCAACATCAAGAAGATGATTTCTGTATTCAACAGGAGTCATCTTTTTTAAATTCCATTGATATCTATAGTGATTATAGTACGTCATATATTTCTTAATCTCTTGTTTCAACTCAGTAAAAGACTCGCGAGTTTCTATATGTGCCTCATCTTTCAGATGACCAAAAAACGATTCTTGTGGGGCGTTATCCCAACAGTTTCCTCTTCTTGACATGGATTGTCCGAGCTTTAGCTTTTTGACTAATTTTTGATAGGTAGGGCTTGTATAGTGGGCTCCTTGATCTGAATGAATATATGCACCTTCAGTCAATCGAATCCTCTTATTCCTTTTTAGTTTATGAAGAGTTGTCGTTACGAGGTCTAATGTCATCTGTTCTGAAACATGGTAAGCTAAAATCTCATTGGTTGAGCCATCTAAAATTGTAGACAAATAAGCCCTTTTATTCTTACCGTAAACTAAATAAGTGATATCTGTAAGAAGCGTTTTTCCTGGGATATTTTGTTTAAATTCTCGATTTAATCGATTTGGTACTACTCGATGTTCTTTTGTCTTTTTCAGCATTCTTTTATAAGGGTTCGCTTTACGAATCGGACAGACAATCTCATATTTCTTCATGATTCTACGGATACGCTTTAAATTGTAGACAACTTGAAAATGACCCGCCAATGTCATCTTTATTTGACGAGCCCCTTTCTTTCGATTTCTAAATCGAAGTGCTTTCAGTATGATTTCTTTCACGATTTCATCTTGATCACTCTTTTGTTTCCGCTGTTCTTGAGATGAAACGGAAAAATAATTATAGTATCCCGAACGGGATACACCAGTTACTTTACACAAGTGACTCACCATATTTCTTAAGTTGTATTTTATGATGACAGAACGAATCAAGATATATTTCTGACTAGGTGGTAACGTTATTTCTTTCCCATCCTCCCTTCCATAAGTTTGATCTTTTTTAACAGCTCATTTTCGGCCTTTAGTAAGTTTCGTTCAGCTTCCAAGCGTGCATACTTTTCTTCTAATGTAAGTTCTCTTTCTAACTTTCTTCCAGAGTTTTCTTTACGTGTATCCCTTAAACCAAATACGCCATTTTCTTTATACGAGGCACGCCATCTATTTCCTGATGACACAACACGCTGTATTCCAATTACATCTATATCAAACCCACATTCTTCAAAAATAACTCGGGGTAGTTTTCCTTTTTCATTTTCCTCAATAAAAATACGTTTAAATTCATCTGTATAGGTGAGCCCTTTCTCACTTACAGATTTCACATATGGGTTACTTGATAGAACTTGCATTTCTTTTTCTGTAAATAACTTTTTTGTCATTTTGAATTTTCTCCGATTCTATTTTTTTCTTATTATACAAGAAATACCCTATGGAATAGACTTTTTTTAAGTGTCTATTCCATAGGGTACATTTTAGTCTTTGAGGTATTTTCTTTAAACTCACATTATCAAAATTAAATCACTGCATCGAAGTCATTTGATTTAGGCAGAGAAGCTGCTTTTTTCATAAGCACTTCCCATAAGTGTACGGATTTCTTCCATTCGGCTGCGGCCTGTCCCTTTTGATACATAGCGTTCTCATAACTGAAAGTAAGTTGTTGCATATCAGTCGAGTTGTAAAGTGTATCGATGCGGAGAGCGTATTCTCGGAATGTTTGACTTTCACCTCGTGGTATGCCGATTCTCGCAAATTGTTTTAGAAGTGCACCGTAAGCTTTTAGATAAACAGCATCATCTTTTCGGTATTTATAGAAAAGAATAATAAAAAATGTAATCCATTTCATTCTAGTGGTGAAGAGAATGTATCCCATGATACTAATCGGTATCGTAGAGAGGAATACGTACCACCAAGAAAACCCATTTTTAGAATTTGTGATCTTTTTAGTAGAGGCTTCTTCTGTATTTTCTATTAAACTTTTGAGCTTTGCTTCATTGTTCCGTTGGTGTATTTGCTCGTTTTTAGAATTATTTTCTTCGCTATTTTGTGAAGTAGAAGCAGGAGTATTATTTATAAAATTATAGGGATTGGTAAATCCTTTTGTTGGTTCGAATGGAATCCATCCGTATCCTGGAAAATATACTTCGACCCAAGAGTGTGCGTTATTGTTCGCGATTTTATAAACATTCTCACCTTCTGTACCAGCAAATGTATTCTCAAGAGTTCCTTCTGTATAGCCTTTTACCCAGCGAGCGGGAATCCCGACAGAACGAAGTAACACGATCATAGACGCCGAAAAATTATTACAGTAGCCGCTTTTTGTATCAAAAAGGAATTGATCTACATAATCTTGGTTTTTGGCAGGAATCCTGACATTCATTGTTTCGTATACAAAAGAATTGTCTGTGAAGTAATTTTCAATAGCTAATACTTTATCATATCGGTTGTCTTTATCATTTGTAAGATTGACAGCCAAGTCTTTTACTCGCTGCGGTAATGATTCGGGAAGTTGTGTGTACTTTGTCATGAAATAAGAACTTGTTTCATGACCTTCATTCGTTTTTACAGCTTTCAAATTTTCTATGGAAAACCTCGGGATCTCATATGTCACTTTATACGAATTTAAAGTAGTAGAAGAGTCTCCGTGCATCGTATAGATTTTTTCTGAAAATGGGTCAACACTGTATGATACATCAGAAGAAGCCTCAACTGATACTAATCCTGCTGGATAGGTAAGGTGAGGATAACTTTTTTGCATGGTGATTGTTGCTTCGGTTGTCTCCGTTTTTGTATTTTGTTCGTACCACCTCACGACGTCGTTTTTATTTTTAAAAGAAACCTTTTTCGGCTTTTCAGAAACCTCCCAGCCTTTTCCTGTATAAAAATCTTTTGTTTCTACTCTCCAATATTGTTTGTTTTGCGTTTGTGCTGTAAAAACAATTGTATTATCCGCCTTAAAAGGACCGCCTAATTGCGAGTCATCTAAACCATACCCAATTTTAGAAACTTCTTGTTTTTTACTTGCTTCGGATGTGTTGAATTTTAAAAAATCCATTGGGTTTGGCCATTGAGGGCCAAATTTTGGAGCAAAGTATGCGATGGTTGCTGACAATACAATAAATATTGTAAGAGGCCTAAGTAATTTTGAGATTTCTCTAGCATAATTTTGTAAGTTTTCAATCTCTTTTATTCGTTCTATTTGAAGAAGACTAA
Organism: Bacillus sp. IT-79MI2; assembly: GCF_949768135.1. NCBI lineage: Bacteria > Bacillati > Bacillota > Bacilli > Caryophanales > Bacillaceae > Bacillus > Bacillus sp. IT-79MI2. The sequence continues at coordinate 581,676 of NZ_CATKPV010000051.1, forward strand.
GCATAAAAAAGCCGATGACAACAGTACGAATAATAGCGTAGTTTGCATTGTATAAATGTAAGTTATGAAAAGTTGTGATATAAATAATAGTCAATACAAGAAATAACAATCCACGTTTTTTATGAATCATCCAAAAAGAGATGAAAGAACTCAAAAACCAAAATGATAGAAAAAATAAAAATGTCGGAAAAACTGGAGAAATATCTAGCAAATTCCCCTGGAAAAACAGGGAGGAATTTCGAGAAATATCAGAAAAAAACGTTGTTAGCCAAGATGGATTTATAAAAGCATTTTTATAATACAGGGAATGAATGATGAATAAGATCGTGACGATCTTTATTGCAATCTGCCACCTTGTTTGAAAAAAAGAGAGAGTGAAGCAAATTCCTATAAATATTACAAAAATATCTAAGCTACCTACGTTTGTAATACCTATAAGGGGTCTTAGCCATTCTAGTAAAAGAAGAAGTCCACATACATGCATGAAGAATCTGCTCATATCCCATTGGTTTTTTGTTTGTAATGTTATCATTTGCTCACCTCAAAAAACACGTTTGTATACCGGTTTTCATAAACCGCTTTTACAAATATTTTTCGTTTTTGTAGAGTTTCTAGTATACTTAGTTCTCGATGTGAGAGTTGGTTCGCTTTTTCTTTCACGACAAACACCATTAATTTTCTATTTTTTATAGCAGCACAATCAGCTGCCTTTTGAATATCGGGAGAAAGATCGCTTGTCACGAGTATAATCGTTGCGGACTGATAAATTTTTCTTAATTCCATTTCTACACTTCGAGAGAGCGGGAATACACTGTCTGCTTGTACTTTCGCTAAATGACAAAAGACTTGTTGCAACTGAGTATCTCCATTGTCTAAAGGGAAAATAGTTCGTTCTTTTCCGACAGACACGAATGACGCTGGTGAATTTTGCTTCAAGACAGCCCTCACAATAGAGGCAGTAAACGTTACGACTGATTCGAATAGAGGGGATTGGGTTCTGTCCATGAATATCATGATATTATGGCTGCGCTGTTGTTCAAACTCTTTCGTCATAATATTGTTTGTTCGTGCAGTTGCTTTCCAATCAATCCATGAAAAGCGGTCACCAGGTTTATATTCTCTGACACCGACAGAGACCGTAGAGTCTTTTGCTAAATTTATATTTGCTGAAAGCGCTCCTTGTTCGAAATGATTTTCCAATTGTCGATACGTTATATCTACATACTGGGGATAGACTAAAAATGTATCTGGAACTGAAAAAGTTACTTCTTTCTCCATCATACCGAATAGATCGCCAGTTTTGACACGTACGCTTGAAAAAGTGTGCTCTCCTCTAGGGGTTGTGTCAATAACATATTGAAACGAAATATTTCGTTTTAATCCTGGAAAGAGTATTACCTTATTCGTCTTTGTTTGTCTACAACTTGTAAATTGTGGTGGCAGTTCATCTTCTACAACTAAATAAAGTAAGGGAAAAGGAAATTTTCTTTTTATTGTAATAGTGCTTAAAAATTGTTCTCCTGCTACATATTCGTTTTGGTTTGTTATTCGTTTTACTTCAGCATCAAGTAAAACGTAGAAGGGGAGTAGTAGTGAATAAAGGCCAATAGGAATCGTACTGTAAAACAAAAACCAACTTACAAATCCTCCTTGAAGCATAGCGTACATAAATGTTAAGACTAGGCATAAAGGGATTAGCAATAACTTGGTAACGTGATATAGTGCTCGTAGTAGTCGTTTCATCAAAGGTTCATCGTCCTTTGAGTCGGCACGGTAGTTCGTGCAACGATTTTGGCGATAACTTTTTCTCCTGTTATTCCTTCAAATTTTGCTTCCATTTTTAGAATAAGTCTGTGAGCTAAAACGTAAGGAGCTAAAAATTTAACATCGTCTGGAATAACATAATTTCTGCCATGGATGAATGCATAAGCCTGTGAAGCTTTCATTAAAGCAATTGAGCCGCGTGGACTTGCACCTAGCTGTATAGAACTATAAGAACGAGTCTGATTAACAAGCTTTACAATGTAATGCTTGATTGCTTTGTCCATGCTTACTTCCCGGACGCTTTGTTGTAAATAAAGTAATTCTTCTATTGTAGTAATAGCTTGTAAACGGGAGAGTGGATTTATTTTTTCCATCCGGTTTAAAATTTCAAATTCTTCTTCTGGTGTAGGATATCCCATTTTTAGCTTCAACAAGAAACGATCGAGCTGAGCTTCTGGTAAAGGGTATGTTCCCTCATATTCGACCGGATTTTGAGTAGCCATTACAAAGAACGGTTTTGGTAACGGTCTTGTAATGCCATCTATTGTGATATTGCCTTCTTCCATACTTTCAAGTAAGGCAGATTGTGTCTTTGGAGATGTACGATTAATTTCATCAGCAAGTACAAAATTCCCCATAATTGGTCCAGGCTTGAACTCAAATTGGAGCTCTTTTGGATTATAAATAGAAACACCTGTTACATCTGACGGCAGTAAATCAGGTGTGAATTGAATTCGCTTGTAATCGGCATCAATTGATTTAGAAAGAGCACGTACTAGCATTGTTTTCCCGACACCGGGAACATCTTCTAATAGTACATGACCTTCAGCTAAGAGGACTGTCAAGGCTAAGATCGTTTCTTTTCGTTTTCCGACCATTAATTTTTCAATATTGTTGATTATTTTTTCTACAATGGGATGTAATGAATCAAGCTGGGTCATCGTAATCCTCCTAATTTTATTATCGTTTTCTAATTCATTTAGTGGAAAATAGAACTTATGTTAAAGAAAAGGAGTTCCTTCATTTTATTGCAGTATGATAGTAATCTAAGAGGTAATTAGTAATGGTATTATATAAGTTCATATTGAGAACTTATATAAATAGGAAGAAACTTACATGTTAAAAAATCATGGTGATATACTTTATAATTTCTATGTCCTCAAAGGAAATCCTACTCTTAATTTCAAAAATATTCAGATTATAAATTCGGATTACATCTAGTATAATTGTTGCCGTAACCAAGGGCAAAACAGTAAATAATGATTTCTAGTTTTATGTATAATAGTATCGTTGAAGAAAAATAAATTCCTTACATACAATAAAACAATAGGATAATCCGTGTCGGAAGGTGACGAATATATAATGCTTGATCTGTCATGTATTCTATTGGAAGGGACTATTTTGTCTGTCGTTATGCTTGTTACGTTGTATTACAATCCACGAATCTGGCTTCATGATTATCCAAAAGATATTCAGCACATTGCAAAAGGTAGAACAAAAAAGGAAACTAGACAATTTTACTACATTACAATATTTATTAAGGAAGAGATAAAAATTTTCGAGTAAAGCGTTCGTTTTAAACAAAAGGCTGTAAAGTGACGGAACACCATACAGCCTTAATGGGGTTCTCGCCACATCGCCACATCGCCATCAAGCTAAGAAAAGCGAATACCCCGAAACAAGAAAATTGGCATCTCCAGGTGAAAATGTACAATTTTTTGTTTTGGGGGCGTTATAAAATTCTTAAGTTGATGGGCATGGGGTTCGACCGAGATACATGTAATTTTGGGTCATAGCCTGTATTTTATTTCCAATACCATATTTTGTTGTAACAAAAAGGTTTGAATTCAATTATGTTACGAATTATTTTTGATACAGTATTTTGTTACAGCTAATTCAATAACTAAGACATCTCATATTTTCAGATGTTCCATTAAAAAAATGTTTTAGGCTATAGAAAAAAGTATTAGACTGTTAAAAAATAGTTGTAGACTGAAAAAGTGTTTTCTGTACATGAAAGCACCTTTTTAGTATGATCACCTAGAAATTAGGAAACTAACTAGATTCTTAAATAATCCCACATTTTCTCAGTGCATAGTCGATTCCGTCTTCACTGGACTTTTTCGTGACGAAATCTGCAACTGCTTTTAATTGTTCATTGCCATTTCCCATAGCAATCCCTAGTCCTACTAATTCCAACATGTCTATATCATTTCCACCATCTCCAAACGCAATAGCTTCTGATTTATCAATTTCAAAATACTGTAAGACTTTTTTTATTGCTAAAGATTTGGATACTTCTTCTTGTAATACATTTAAAATAAAAGGGTGCCATCTGCTAAATGTTAAATGTGGGAACTTGTGAATGTATTTCTTCACCGTTTCATCGGTAGCATACAAACACATCAAATAAACCTCTTGATTATAAATATGTTTATTTATAGTTGGATAATCATTTAATGACAACGTTTCACTCAATGCTGCTAGTATTTTTTTATCTTTTATACCATTCATACTAAAATCTTCTGTAAAGAACGATAGCCCGTTATTTTCAACATATGCAAATTCAACCACTTCACGAATAATGCTTTTATCCATTGGTACTTTATGAAGAACTTCTTGAGTATGCTTCACATAAGCTCCATTCGCTGTGATAAACGTATCTACTCCTAATTTTCTTATTTCATTGCACATGGATAACGGTCTTCCTGTTGCTGCAACTACCCTTAACCCTTTATTTTTCAGTGCTTTTATAGCTTCTTTAGTATTATCTGAAATACGACCATTCTCATGGTGTGTAAGGGTTCCATCAACATCAAAAAATACAATTCTATAATCCATAAGATAGCTCCTTTAATAATTAATAAATAAGTTAGAAGGTAAGTGCCTGAAATTAAAAATAATCAGAAAATTATACATTCTAATAATATAATAAGTATAAATATGTTAATAAGCAACATTTCTAACGAGAGTATAGTTTAATAAATAATTACGCTATACTTATGCTTAAATAAATATATATTATTGGAGATGTTGAAGGATGGGAATTATTAATAAACATATCACTCTCGATGAAATAGAGATAATAAGAAACTCATTAGATAAATTGCATGAATACCATAACAGTAAATCAAAATTTTTTTCTGGTGATTATCCAAGAATTACATTTGAGGAACGTATTGAAGAATATAAAAAAAATTCAAATAATCACCTATAATATGTATCACCCTTTTACTTCTTGTTCAACAATTGCGCCCGGTTGTTGGATAACAAATCTATGTTAAAGTTTAGATGAGATTGTGAAGGATTCTCTTAAACTAACGTGTAGTTTAGTTTAAGAAGGAGTAATACATAGAAGGGGCATTTTGTTACTACAAACGAATTATTTATACATATGCTATACAGTAAAGGAAATGTAGGGAGTGTCTTTATGCCATTAGTAAAAATTTATTTTAAAAAAAGAAATGGAATAGATAAAAAATTGATTGCTTTTACTGTAAGAGAGATACTTAAGGATGTTTTTTAATGAACATATTGATAAGGACAAGCATATATTGTAATAGGACGAGTTCTTCGTGTCCTATTCAATGCTCAGGGTAAACCCCTAATCACATTGAGAGCATCCAATAGCGAGGATGCTCTCTTTTTGTTGGATAAAATTAACATTCAAATTAAAGGATATTTATAAAAATAGGTAGAATCTAATTATATGGTTTATATTTTAATCCAAGGGGTACAAATTCGATGCGACGTGAAAAGGATTTGTTGAAACAATGGAAGGCGGATTTGCAAGCTGTTCAAGAAGAGAAAAGGCTGAAGAAGAAGGCTAAGAAAAAGAATAAGAAATATAGCATTCCTGGTAATACAGCTGGCTTCATGAATGGCAAGAACACCTATCGTAAAGAGAATGGGGTATGGAAGCAATCTAATAGGAAAGGTGTCTAGTAATGGATTTAACACTTAAAAATTTAATGGATGGTTTATTTTAGGTTCTATTATAGGAATGGTTACTCTTAGTCTTCTGTACCTATGGATATCTCCATATTACAATGCAACGGTATCTCGTTTTTACTTAAATTTAGTGAATAGAAACCATACTGTGGGAGAAAAAACAGTTATCTAGAAGAGGTAATATTAGCTTCTTATGAATTGTTCTATATGGGGTGCCGTCAGGAAAATGCGGATTTACAACGGTAAGCCCATTTTCAAGGCAATTCCCCCGTTAATATAACTTCCCTGACGTTAGCTGTCAGGGAAGTTATATTATAATAGGCTATATCAATTGTGATTGGAGTGTTATTGTATGCAAACAAAAAAAGTGTATCTTTATGTATTTAATACAATGTCAGACTGGGAATATGGATATTTAATTGCTGAACTAAACTCGGGAAGATATTTCAAAAAAGATTTAGCACCTTTAAAAGTAGTTACAGTAGGAGCTAATAAAGAAATGATTACTACGATGGGAGGACTGAGCATAAAACCAGATATTTCCCTTGATGAATGTACTCTTGAGAGTAAAGATCTTTTAGTTTTACCTGGAGGGAATACTTGGAGAGAAGATATTCATCAACCTATCTTGAAAAAAATTGGCGAAGCTTTAAATCTTGGCACTATTGTTGCTGCAATTTGTGGTGCAACTGAGGCCCTCGCAAATATGGGATGCCTAGATTCTAGAAAGCATACAAGCAATAACTTAGAGTATATTAAAATGGTCTGCCCTAATTATAAAGGGGAAAAATTTTATGAGATGGGACCTGCGGTATCTTGTGAGAATTTGGTTACTGCATCAGGAGTAGCTCCTCTGGAATTTGCGATGGAAGTACTGAAAAAATTAGATGTATTTGCACCAGATACATTACATTCATGGTATAACCTAAATAAGACTCATAAACCTGAATACTTCTTCCAGTTAATGAATTCAATAAATAGATGAGCTAAAAAAATCAACTTAGCAGTTTTATATTAGTTTAAATAATTACCATGCTTTAGACGATATCAAAGCATGTTTTTTGTATATAACTTAAAAATGTCTATGGGGGGGGACCGCCACATCACAATCAAGCTAAGAAAAGCAAATACCCCAAAACGAGAAATTTGGCATCTCCAGGTGAAAATGTACAATTTTTTGTTTTGGGAGCGTTATAAAATTCTTAAGTTGATAGGCATGAGAGGTAAAGTATCGCAACTTTTTATGAACATCGTGACTTTATTTCAAATCCACAGTAATATCTTTAACATGGAGTTATTTTGCCAAAATACAGGATTATATACAAGTAAAGTAAACTATTATAGTGAGAGAGGAATAATTCAGTTTTCCTTTTTAACGGGTACGCATAAGTTATTCATATTCTAGTTTTTTAAATGACTTTATTGTTACTGATTATGAGTAAAATGAGTACAGGTCTTAAAAGAATAAACAACTATTTTGAACACCGTTCGAATTATTTGGACGGTGTTATCAGTGTTTATAAGGGCAAAAGTAAACAACTTTATTATGATAAAATACGAAAAACGATTATTGGTAAATAATGTATCGTCGTGACCTAGTTTTACACGTATCTCGGCTGAACCCCTACATGGAATGTTACAACTTAATATGGAATATTATATTCGTATTAAGTTATTAGGAACATCTAATGTTGTTTCACAACTGAAAGGAAATTGAAAAAAAACTGAAACTTTTCTCATTAAAATTCAATCTTACTTAAAAAATGAAAGGAAATTGAAATTTACCAAAAGAAATTCTTTGTTAAAATAAAAAGCATAAATACAAAAAAGTATTGACAAATGGAGAAAAATGTATTTTTCGAGATATAGTGGGGGAAAAAATGAGATTAGAAAAACAATTAATAAAAAAGATATATTATGAAACATTCCTAATGGAGAATGAAACACATCCACCTCTTCAAGTACTTGGAGGAGCTTATTTAAACGAACAAAAAAATGAGATTTCCGATGGATCTTATATTCGTTTTGCACAAGGTGAATTTTATTATCACCATCAAGATTTTGAAACAGCTATTTTTAAATGGGAGAAAGTCAGTAATGAATTAGCACCATGGGCACAAAAAAATATTGCGGATGCTTACTTCGAACTTAACCAATTATCAGTTGCTGAAAATGTTTATACCTCCATTACTACTGATAACAAAATACTTATGACCGAAATTGTACTGCAATTACTGTCTCTTTACATCGAGCAAAATAATCTTGATTCAGCTTTCGCTGTTATTAAAGAAGCGGTTTCTTTAAATCCCGATTATCCAAACGTCACAACAATTGCACGTTCCTTTTATGAAGAACAGCAAGATTTTGACAGTGCAGTAGAGCTTGCTGTGAATGAGTTAATTCGAACAGAATCTTTTCCATGGTTTGAGGTTCTAAAAGAATATATCGATAAAGGATTTACTAAAAATATTTCACCAGACTATTTTTATAAAGTATTAGTTACATTAAATAATGTAGATCAAGTACAATTTACGCAAATTGTTTCATCACTTTGGCACAGCTATAAAAATGAACAAAATTACTTATTATGGCTTAAAACAATAAATGAATTTTTCTTACATATCGAAATACATTCGTCCGATATATGGGACAAAATTTCTTCTCTTTACGAAGAAACGTACTTTGAATTAATTCAAGGTCAATATATGCTAAGACAATTACACGATATCATTCCAAACTTTTTAGCAAATTGGTTAAAGGTAGCCAATCCGTCTCATGCTGTATTTCCATCTGCAGCAGTATTGGCATGGGATGAGATTTTCCCTTCCAAAATAGATTCAGCAAATATAAAACATGCGGAAAACCTACTGTCATATTCTATTAATCATGTGAATGGCTTAGAGTATAGTTTACATCTTTTTGAATCTATTACACAGTGGGCACAAAAAAATAATTTAGAAATTGGTCATCGATTTAGATGGTTAGTTGGCGAGCTTGCAGATTTAAGAACAAATCGCCTTTTAGTAACTGGAACTTCAGGAAACGGAAAAGCTTCATTTATTAACTCTATACTAGGAGAAAATATATTAGAAAACTCAATCTCAAATGTAGTTGTCTTTAAAAATGATGCTCATACAGAAATTAACGATATAACAGATTCAGCAATTACAACAACTGAGAATTTCTCTGATTTCCATAACATGATGTCTCTACACCGCCAAACATATAGAGATAGAGCATGTGTTGAATTTAAATTACCATGCAGATTTTTAAGTAAAAATAAACTTGCATTCGTTGTTACACCTAGCTTTAATAGGAACAACGACACTAGAGATGAGACATTCGAATATTTAAATTCTGTAGACGAATTATTATTCGTATTGAATGCGGATTCACCTTTTACTGACAAAGAACGTGACATTCTATTAAGTATTCAAGAACATACACCAAATCTACAAATTCATTTCTTATTAAATAAAATCGATAACATTTACAGTGAAGCAGAAGCAAAAAGAGTTATACATGATACGCAAGCGAGAATAAACGCATATTTCCCGCATGCGAGAATTTTCCCTTACTCTTCGTTATATACAAATAGTCAACAACTAAACGATTTAACTGAGTTTATTCATTTTAACTTTAACCATAAAAATATCGATGCAGAACGTACTGAAAAGCTATTGTTTTTCATTCGAAAAACAATTACATATCTTTTGGATAAACGCGTCGAGATGGAAAACAACCTAGTGGATTCTATTAATTGGAATGAAGATATGTTAGTTAAACTAAATGGTTTTATTAATAACCTTACAGCTTTTGAGAAGGAAAAAATTCATTTAATTACAGAATCATATCGTACAATGAAAAACGAAATTACCAATGATCTTACAGAGCATATTCCGAAACTATTGCAGAGTTGTTCTGATTTAATTAGTGAAGAAAGCGATTTTGGACACATTGATATTGAACTAAATACAGCGATGAACGAAAGAGTTCAAAAATATCTAGAACAAACTGTGTTACCTAATCTTGCTCGCTCTATGCAAAATTGGATTGCAACTTCTAATAACGAGTTCCTTCAAAGTCAATCGTACTTAGAAGAAATCAGTGAAGGACTTAATTCTTTATGTGGAGAAAATCGAATACGGTTAGAATGTGACTTTAAAGTGCTTGATGACTGGCGCAGAGATACTGATAGAATGACAACTAGAATACAAATGGAAGAAGTAAATATCTTACGCCGATTTACACCAGCACAATTTTTACTGAAAAGTGCCGGTAAATTATTTGGAGTTCTTCCTAAAAATAAAGCTATGCTATATAACAAATACAAACAGTATTTAGAAAATGAAGATTATACCGATGTAACGGCTTCTATTATGAACAAATTTTTCTTGCAATTTGAGCTATTTGAAAACGCACTAGAGCGGGATATTCATATGTTCTTTAGAAATCCATTTGGCGCGTTGAAACAAGCTGTAGCAAACACTCATTTAGAAATACAAGAAAAACAAGATACACTGCATAAAATGAAATCAAATCCTGAAGTTTATCATGATTCTATAACGCTCTTTGAATTGAGATTACGTCAATGTGAAGTAATCTTAAATATAGGTGAGGATAATTCCTATACAGATTTAACTTTAGAAACAAACATAGAGTAAACAAAAAATAACTCCAAAATCAACTTTTAATATATATTTTGGAGTTACTTTACGTTTACGTAGAGAAAATGCACAAAAAAATCATCAGACGTTGACCTGATGATTTTTTTCTTATGAAGCGGCCTCCACCTTGTTAAGGTTTGTTTGTGTTAGAACGGATGTTCTGAGTGCATTTTCATGTCTTTTGTAGGAAATTAAAGTATTCTAGAGAATACTTTAATGTTGGGGAGTAAGACGAAATTTCAATTTGAGGAGAATTTTATATGATAAGGGAATGTAAGTTTGAAGATTTAGAGCAGCTTATAAAAATGAGTAGTATGGAAGTAATAGATCATGATTTGAATAATATGATGAAAATTTTTAGGGACTCTAAAAATTTTTTAGTGTGGGATGAATTAGGAGTAAAAGGCTTTGCTTATGTGATTATAAGAAATGAAGAGAAAAGAGAGTGGGATATTCAAGTTTATGTAGATCCAAGAGAAAGAAGAAAAGGAATCGGTACGTTACTTCATCAAGAAATTTATAAGATTGTAGAAAGTGAAAATCCGAGTATTTTAGTAACCGGAGTGAGGGTAGATAAAGAAAATCCAGCTGCTTTTTACGAAAGGTACGGGTATAAAAAGTGGTTTGGATCACCAAGTATGTGTTATACGGGAGGAGTTCAACCAGAGGTAGATATTGAATTCATTCCCTATGAAGATAAGTTTTACGAACAATATGCCGAGTGTAGGACAGAATGTTTTTATGAAATAGCTGTGAAAAATGATTTTAAGCCCTATGTAATCCCGCTAAATGAAAAAGACAAAAAGACGTTATCTAACAAGCCGATATATGTAACGTTACATAATGACCAACTTATAGGAGCAGTTACTGTTGAAGATGGATATTTAGATCATATTATGGTTTCACCGGCATATCAGGGGAAGGGATATGGCAAAAAAATTACGCAGTTTGGGATAAATAAAGCATTAAGTAAAGGGGCTACTTCTATTCAACTTTGTTATATAGAAGGGAATAGTAAGGCAGAGAATCTGTATAAATTGTTAGGGTTTGAAACTTTTCAAATTATGCATGTGTATAGGGAATTCATGGATTAATAATGTTTTAGATAGCAAATGTCTACCAAATAGAAAAATGAAGTGCACCCCAATAGTTAGAGTGAGTTTAACAATTGAGATGCACTTCATTTTGCATAGGTGGGGGTTATTTGGCTTATCTTGATAGTCAATGGCAGTAAGTCCTAACACTTTCCTTGCGACGGTTAAACATAGATATGCATTTATTTGTAGTCTACTTGACCTTAATTTTTTTGTCTAGTTCAGTGTAGCCTATCTATTTGTTTTGTATTTATTTGGTAAATTAGTGTTGTATACTTAATTAAAAAAAGTGGGGCGTGTATATGGAATATGTATTAGAAACATCTCATCTTACAAAAATTTATGATTCCAAAACAGTAGTCGACAACATATCATTACATATTAAAAAAGGTGAAATATATGGTCTGTTAGGAGAAAATGGTGCAGGGAAAACCACAACGATAAGGATGATAATGGGGTTATTAAAACCAACTAAAGGTAATATATACCTTTTTGGAAAAGAATTCGATTTCAATAATCGGGAGGTTCTTAAAAAAATTGGTGTTATTATAGAATATCCAGGTTTTTATGGTAATTTAAATGCAATTGATAACTTGCGTATTAGTAGTAATTATATGGATATACATGAATCGAAAGCAATTGAACGAGTTTTAGATATTGTTAATTTACAACATGCTAGAGATAAAAAAGTAAAAAACTATTCTTTAGGTATGAAGCAACGTTTGGGTATTGCTCGTTCTTTACTACATAATCCTGACTTATTATTATTGGATGAACCAACAAATGGATTAGACCCAGCTGGAATTAGAGAAATACGCAAATTACTTATTCATTTGGCTGCAGAACATCAAAAGACAATATTAATATCTAGCCATATTCTTAGTGAAGTACAGCAGTTAGCAAATAGAATTGGAATCATTCATGAAGGTAAATTACTAAAGGAAAGTAGTATGCGAGAATTAGAGGGGAATTTCAAAAAACATTTGAGTCTAAAGGTTGATAAGATCGATGAAAGTATTAATATTCTTAAAGGTATGATAAATAAATTAGATTATCAACTAACTCCTGAACGCATTTTGATAAATAACCACGTAGAAAATACAGCACACTTAAATACAGCATTAGTCAATTCTGGGATTGGTGTTTTTGAAATTGTAACACTAAAACAATCACTGGAAGATTATTATATGAATATAACAGGTGGTGAAAAATGATGCAAGCTGTACTAAAATCAGAACTGATTAAACTCAAAGGTTCCAAACTATTATATTTGACTACTTCACTACAATTGATCACCGTATTACTTGTATTTTTTATATACGCTTCAAACCCTAAATATTCTATAGCTCAAACTGGGTGGGATGAATATTATCAAACAATCTATATATTCTTTAACCTTATGACTGGTACTGCTACTTTCTATATTGTAACTGGATATATATTTTCTAGAGAATACCAAGAAGGCACCAATCTCATTTTATTTACAAGTCCTATTTCTAAGTTGAAATTTTATTTTGGTAAATTATTAATTATATTTAGTTTTATTGTATTTACAATGCTTATAATACTTGTTCTACCTTTCTGTTTAGGTATGTTAATTACAGATTTACCTTTTACATTTAAATTATTCATGAGGCAACTTAAAGTAGTATCATTAATGGCAATCATGCATTTTTGTTTAATACCAATAGCTTCTTTGATCGCTATAAAATGGAAGAGTTTTCTTTATGTAGTAACATTGATGTGTTTAGTTTTATTTTTCAACATTATGTTAGTAAATTCACCCGGAAATTTTTTGTATCCTTGGATAGTACCACTTATATTTAGCCCTCATGAAGGTATGGGACGAACATTCATTAGCTATCCAATTGGAACTTGCAGTATTCTCTTTATTTTGATATTAGGTCTCACTTTGTCAATCTATGAATATAGAAAAATTAGATAATAAGCCTCTGATACAAGAACTTCATGCTGAAAGAAGACTTGATATTTATGTTAATATCGATTATTGAACTACCCCCACCTACCTCTACAAGAGCTTTGAGGTGGGGGATTCTCGGTTAAAATGATAAATAAATTTATTCGTTTACGAAGTTCGAATATAACTAAATGTAAAAATATGAAAATAAATTCCTTCATTATATTGACAATGGAAACAAATTACAATAAAATTTGATTGATTAATCAATCATTTATTATGAAAGGAGTATCTGAATGGAACCTAGACTTACTAATGATGAAAAAAAGAAAAGAAAAAGATCTACTATCCTAAACGCCGCAATTAAATTATATAGTGAGAATGGTTTTGCAGAGACAAAAGTTGCCGAAATAGCAAAAGAAGCAGGAGTTAGCTTTGGTACCGTATTTACGTATTTTGATTCAAAAGAAGCACTATATGAATCAGCGATTTTGGAGCCATTGGAGGAAATCAAACCATATTTTATTGAGATAGAAGAACACTTTAAAGGTGAGCCTCTTGAAGTTGTGAAGGAAATGATAGATTGCCATGTACAACTCTTTTCAATGAAAAGTGAATACCTACGCCTAATTCAGCAGGTTCTTGCGAGACCTGATCGATTTCCAAAGCTTTTTAAAGAACTAAACGATTTCGTAAATGTATTTATAGACTGTATTCATCCGGTTATTGAAGCAGGGCAAAGGCTGGGTTACTTTTATGAAGAATCACCTTCATTAGTTGCTGGGTCGTACTTATCCATCTTAAACGGAATGCGTTTAACGTTTATTGATGAATATACAAACTTGATGTGGAAGGATATAACGATACAAGCCCTGAGATTATTTGGACCTATCTCTAATAAATAAGGAGTGATTTATATGAAATTGAGAGATATACATCCCAACATCAAACTTCGCCTGGCCATGCAATTTCTAGGCAGCCTTATTTCCATGGCTGTTATACCTTTTCTGGCAATCTATTTTGCTCAGAAAATCGGAGCTACTGAAACGGGTATTATTCTTATAATAATTGTGATTAGTGGGATCATTGGAGGTTTTATCGGGGGGCATGTCTCAGACAAAATAGGTCGGAGAAAAATAATGATTTATTCTGAGCTTGGTATATTGCTTTCGTATCTGTTTATAGCACTTTGTAATTCCCCTTGGTTTAACCTTCCTTATATTTCCGCAGCATTCTTTATCATCAATATGTTTTGTGGAGGAATGTTTCAGCCAGCAGCACAAGCTATGATCATTGATGTTACTAATTCTGAATCGAGAAAGCTCGTATTTACAATTAGCTACTGGTTGGGTAATTTATCAACTGCTATTGGAGGAATCATTGGAGCATTTCTTTTTAAAAACCACTTGTTCGAGTTATTTATTGGGATTTCACTAATCTCTTTGTTATCTGTATTCATGACCGTATTCTTCATCACAGAAACCTATACACCTGAACCTTCATCTACGTCTTCTAATTATAAGAAAAAATTTTCATCAATAGAGATGTTTCAAACCTATTCGACCGTTTTAAAAGATAAGCTGTTTATGTTTTATATTTTCGGAGCGATCTTGATCTTTTCCTTGGAACAGTCTTTAACAAACTATATTGGGATTCGTCTTGAAAAAGATATACCCCATCATTCAGCTTCATTGTTTGGAATAGATTTCATGCTTGATGGCACAAAGATGCTGGGTTTTCTCCGAACGGAGAATACAATTCTTGTAGTTCTCCTATCAAGTGTTGTATTATTCTTATTTAAAAAGTGGAGTGATCGCTGGACTCTAGTTACAGGGATGTTGATCTTTTCTATATGCTTTAGTGTTTTTGCTTTTACAAATAGCGTGTTGTTTCTTTTTATTGCCATGTTTATTGGAACCATTGGTGAACTGATGTATGTTCCTATTAAACAGGCGATGATAGGGGAACTCGCACCACCTAACGCTCGTAGCACCTATATGGCTTTTAATAGCTTGACTTTCTACGGAGCAATGATTGTATCTTCGTTGTTGATCATCGTTGGAGAGTGGATTCGTCCCATATATATGGGGGGATTGCTTCTTATTCTAGGATTAACTGGTACATTTTTGTACTACATAATAACAAAAACGCTAGACTCTAAAGTTAGTGAAAAGAATGAAAGAAAAGTACCTGTTTCTTATTAAAGGGTTGTTTTTCCACTAATGCATGAAAAGAAACTAACTGGAAAACGATCTTCCTCAATCGGAGCATTTAATGGAGCATGTTTGTTGAACTAACGAAACATCATAAGGAAAATTATAGAATTTACAAAGGCAATAGGTACATAAAAAGAGAACATATTTATTAATGTTATTTAAGTTACTGAAAGGAGAAAATAGAATGAAAGATAAATTATTGAGGGTTGGAACTATTTATATTCCTGTTACCAATGTAGAACCTTCTTCAAAATGGTATGTAAACAAACTAGGTGCAGAGTTAAGCTATAAAGACGAAGACAAGGCTATTCTTAACTTTGCAAACCAAAGTTTTTTCCTGGTTAAATCCCAAGAAAATCAAAGCTTAAATTTTCACGATTTTTGCGGTGAAGAGCGCTTCTCTTTAACATTTGAAGTTAATGGTTTAAATGCACTTGAATCAATCCATAGTGATTTTATTAAAAAAGAAATAAAAGTTGGAGAGATTGAAAACAGAGGACATACTGGAAAGAATTTTGTTTTTTATGATTTAGATGGTAATAAATTTGATGTTTGGAGTGAATTAAGTTCCATCTTCAGAGAAAAA
Source organism: Bacillus sp. IT-79MI2 (assembly GCF_949768135.1). NCBI lineage: Bacteria > Bacillati > Bacillota > Bacilli > Caryophanales > Bacillaceae > Bacillus > Bacillus sp. IT-79MI2. Next base: position 597,872 of record NZ_CATKPV010000051.1, read on the forward strand.
TACCTAACATTGCAATAAGAGATTTTAATTATTCAATAAACAGTAGATTTACAGAATCAGTCTGGCCAAAATTAAAAAGAGTTCATCCACCAAGTGTTTGAACTTATAGCATAAAATACGATCTCGCTAGAAATATATGCGCTATATTCTCTTTTAGTTTATCCTTGCACCAGAACCTTTATATGTACTATAAGGTAATACAGTAAGAAATACATATCAATTTGCTTAGTGATGATGAATAAGGTGTAAATTTGAATACAATATATAGATGAATAATATATAAAGGAGCTCAACTCTCAATGGCAAGAAAATTATTAACACAAAGGTTTCCTCTTTTAATTCCTATTAGAATCAGACAACGTAGGCTGTTTAAAAAAATAAGCGATCGTCTTGAAGGTCATAAATTTTCAAAAACATTTGAGCAAAATCCATTACCTTACAGAATTTATAAACATAAATCTTTGCTTATTAGAAAGTTAGGTGATACGGATATACAGCTACAATATAACAAAATCACCAATCTAAAGCTAGCCGTCTGCAAAATAAACCAGGTTGTAATTAAACCGGGAGAAACATTTTCATTTTGGCATCTTGTTGGTAATTCCAGTGAAAAGGCTGGATATAAAGAAGGAATTATTCTAATGAATGGCGAAGCGATAAAGGGAATAGGCGGTGGTCTCTGTCAGTTAGGGAATCTTCTCTACTGGATGTTTCTTCATTCAGAGTTGGAAACAGTAGAAAGATATCGTCATAGTTTCGATCCATTCCCTGACTATGGACGTGTGATTCCATTTGGAACAGGCGCCACTTTGATGAATGGTATTATTGATCTCAAATTGAGAAACAATTCAAATATTTCCTATCAAGTCAATCTACATCTTGACGAAGAATACATCTATGGTGAAATTAGGGCATCCCAGTATCCTCCATATACGTATTCTATCGTTGAAGAAGATCATCGTTTTGCAAAAAAAGTAGATGGTCAAGTATACAGACAAAATAAAGTTTATAAAAAAATAGTTGATCGTGTCACAGGTAACTTAGTTGACAAAGAACTAGTCATGGAAAATGATTGCTTAGTAAAATATGAAGTAGATGATGAGAAAATTGTGGGTTCTTTATAGACAAGGATCTTCACTCATCTAAAGATATTTGAAAAAACTGCGTAGATAATTTTAAAATAAAATCTTTCAAGGCAAAAAAATATGGTTGAAGTGGATTTTTTTGATTTATTATAAAATGCTGGATTGTGGGTTTTAATCAAGCCTTATTTCAAAGTAACATTTAAGAATGTACGGATGGGGATAGACTCTTTGTTTTATTTTCAACATACATATCATAATTGACAATAAAGCAATCGTATGTTCTATATAGTAAATTATGTTCCTCACTGTATTTACATAGTTCTGTAATAAATTCTTTTTTATCTCTAGATGCTTTAATCGATGTTAACATACCTGAAAACAGTTTCTTGGTTGCTGCTGGTTTTACCGGGATTTTAGTATACAAATATAAGAAATCACTCAGATCCTTTAAAGTTCCGAATTCTTCAAAACTCTGTTGGAAAATTGGTTTTTCGTTAAAATCAAATAATCGTGTTAGATATACATATGTCTTCTCTGGTTTATCAGGAAAATTCTCCAGGTGTAGTCCTAATTCTTTTGCTGCTTCAAATAATGTAACACGTTCCGGAACGTGTTTGTATACCGTAACAGTTGCGTAGACAGGGGAATTAATAACTTTAGCAAATAGGACCCTATTATTTCCATTTATTACATAAAAATGACCTTTATACTCTGTTAAAAAGATGCTATCTCGCTCGTACCCACTGCGCCCCTTTAATTTAGCACGTATAGCTGGAGGACTTTGTAGGTATTTTTTGTAATACTCAGGGTTCTTTAGGTATTCTTTCCATTCATCAAAATGTTTCGTTTTTTCAAACGCATCTAATACGCTAAAGTCTTCATAACTACCGTGAAATATACTTGTAATTTTTGTGCAGTCTACTACTTTTTCTTCAGTATTTTCTTCACAACAGAATGTATGAAGGGTAGGAAAGATATTCATCTTATGATTTATACGTTCTGGGGGATTTTTTCTATCAATTCCAAGTTTATTATAAAAGTCTTCTAGATTTACCATTATTATTTCTCACTCCCAATAGAAATTTATAATAAATATATCCATTATATGGTAGTACACTTTGTATCTTAACCTTAACTGTTTTCTTATTAAGAAGACGAGATAGAGAGATGTTAGCACTTCTTGTTTTCATTGTATTGTACTCATGGTTTCTTTATTTCCTTTTATATGGGTACTAAATAGGGACGAACAGCAACTATTAGAAAAAGGAAAACCAGTTGAAATTGTAGTTGTAAGTAAAAAAGAACTGCCTGCAAGAGGAGGTACCGATTATACGGTAGAGTATGACTTAGATAATAAACTATACAGTATTCACGTAAATAAACCTTTCTATGATGGCGTAAAGAAAGGTGACACATTCGAAGCGATTCAGTACAAAGGTAGAATTAAGATTGACCCAAAATACCATATAGGAGTATACGAATGAGCAAAAAGAAACAGATAAACTTAGGAAAAGAGTCAGATGATTTTGAAGAGTTAGATAAGAAACCCGAATCAGAAAAGAAAAAGAAGACTTGGATTTACATTAGTCTTTTCGTTTTACTCTTTGTTGTACTTTCTGTAATTGAGGGGTTTCAAGATAGAGAACTAATTCGTAATGGTAAGCCTATGGAGGTGACTGTTATAGACAGACAAATCGAAAAAGAGCATATCATATTTAAACACCCTACATTGACATTATACGTAGATAATGAACTTCAAAAGGTATGGGTAAAGCAAGAAACATATGATAAGGCATTATTAGGCAATAAGATTCATGTAATTAAGTATAAAGGTGAGGTTAAACTAGACCCTAGATATGATTATGAGGATTTAGTAATAGAACGCTATTAACCAAGTAAGTTAAACAATTTAGGAGTAAGAATTAACGTATGGAACATGATATTAAAAGTATTGTTGATTATACCTATTACAGTTGCCTTTACTTTGTATCCTTTCATGACTGAACATACTGTATCAGCAAACAATGGTGATTATAAGACTTGGAAACAGTATGAAGGTAAACGTCAAGTAACTTCAAAATATACAATAAAGATTGATTTTAGAGTTGCTTGACGTTTACTTCACTTTTTTCGATTAAAGACTTTTGCCTACAAACTGCATTTCCCGCTGCAATTTCATAAACGAACGGTACATGCCAATTCTCCAAGAGACGATCATCGCAAAAGCAAGTAAGAAGAACATACCGCTTAATTGTCCTAAATCAATTGATTGACTTAAATATTCTTTCATACCGAGGCGGACAGCTAGTAAACCGACTAAAATAAAGATGAATGCTTTAGAAGGTATTAAAAAGATGTCTTTTCCACGTATTTCAAATTTTGACGTTTTAATAAGAAAAATAGAGAAAAATAAACCAACGATAACTGCTTCGAGAATTTCAGATGATGTTAAGCGAAATTCTGGTAAGAAGTACATGCATGCTCCCGTACTCATAAAAATTGGCGGGAGTATAATTTTTTTAAGTGTTACAGGTTTCTTTGCTGATTTTAAGCGAAGAAACATCATTCCAACAGCCATACAAAGAGCAATAATACTTGATAAAACAGCTAAGCTCATGTTTGACCTCCTTTTATCCTTTGAATGATTTTTTTAATAGAATCATAAACCAAACGAGAGCGATACCAATGATCGTATGAGACATTCCTGTAATATGACTTAATCCTTTAAAATCAGCTCCATTGATTTGCAGAAGTCCGCGCGCTGCCAATGAAGATACTGTTAAAACTAATCCTACATTATAGACGATGAACCACATGTTAAAACTTTTTGCCTCATGGAATGCAAATGATTTTGATAGGGCTAAGGCAATTAAGAAGAATAAAAATCCAAGAACTAACACATGTGTGTGTAATAGGTTTAGTAAAGTCGTACCTTGAATTCCTTGCGCTTTTGCATATTCTCTCGCGAATATACCTGATAATAAACCGATAATTAAATAAGTGAATGCTGCATTATATAACTTTTTCATCATATACCTCCTAGGTAGCATTAGCAATGTTTATTTTTGGATAGTAGGCTGCGATTATTAGTGGTTTGTCATTCCGTATATAAGGCCAGAAATATATGGGATCAGCCAAATGAACCAGACGATAATACTTAGCTTGTGGAATGTTGTCATCATTTTTGTATCTTTTTTGATTAACACAATTGTTGCCCAAACAGCATGGAATAACATCAGTAAAATGGCGGCTAAGCCTGTGATTCCGTGGAAACTGAATAGGGATCCTGCTCCTGCCATCTTTTCCATTAATGTAGTTCCGAGTGTATCACATACGAGTCCGAGCCAAAAAATAACGACATGCCAAGGTTTTAATGTCTTTTGGAATTTTTCACTCCATACGCCAATTGTATAAAAAATGAGTGCAGCTGTAATACATGTAATAGCAGATGCCAACACGTTCATCATTCCTTTCTAACAGTCATGTTCCTTATATAAATCATGTTACATGAGAATTATGAATAGAATATGAACGCAATATTACATATGAAATTGGCGTAATTATTATATTTAAATTGTATTATGTTGTAAACAAAAAATGAAGAGGTACTTGTGAATAAAGAAAAAACTTTCTTATTCCCTATGGAAATAGGTATAAGAAAGTTTTTTTATTTATTGTGATTTACACTTCGTTTTCTCGTAATAATTTTCCATCGCGAAGTGTTAAAATTCGATCGCATACATCAAGCATTTTTTCATCGTGTGTAATCATAATCGCTGATTTTTTATTTTTCTTCACTTCTTGCTTCATTAATTCAACGACTTCTCTTGCACGTTTTGAATCAAGACTAGCAGTCGGTTCGTCAGCTAAAATTAAGTCTGGGTCATTCATGAACGCACGAGCAATCGCTACACGTTGTTTTTCACCGCCTGAAAGTTGATTTGGATGATGATTCATGCGATGTCCTAATCCAAATGTTTTCAGTAATTGTTCTGCAAACTTACCAGCTTCTTTTTTATCTTCTCCTTTTAACTTAGCGATATACAGAAGTTGTTCTTTTACCGTTAAGAAAGGTACGAGGTTTGCGAATTGGAATATAAATCCGATTTTTCTTAAGCGAATATCGGTCATTTCCTTTTCTGATAAGCTTGTTATATTTTGACCAGAAACATAAATGTTCCCTTTTGAAGGAGAGAGCAGTGCACCTGCAATGGAAAGTAATGTACTTTTCCCAGAGCCAGATGGACCAACAATACCGATAAATTCGCCTTCTTTTACATCTAACGTAATTGGGTGCAAGGCAGTTACCTCTGTTTCACCTTGGCCGTATACTTTGCTTACTTGATCAAGCTTTAATAATGACGCTGGGTTATCCCATTTTACTTCAGTTACCATTACATGCCACCTCCGATTGCTTCTAATGCATCTACTTTTAATACTTGATATAGAGAAATTAATGTACCCAGTATACTAATTAAGATAAAGGCACCTGTATATTGCAAGATTGTTGTTGTTGTTAATAAGAACGGCATACTAGCTGGTAGAACAGTTTCTACAGCAAAGATTAAGCCAATGCCGATGATAAGAGCAACGCCAGTTAAGACTATAGATTGTACAACTAAAGTATTTGCTAAATATGAGTTTTTTGTTCCGATTGCCTTTAATACACCTAATTGATGTGTTTTTTGTAATGTAATGACATAGAAGAAAACGCCAATTAACAATGCTGAAATTACAAGTAAGAACGCAATAATCATTGTTAATGTTCCTTGTTCTTCTTTATAACCTGGAATACTTTGCAGTACTTCTTTTTTATCAACAACTGTTGCATTATCGATTTTTTTATCAGTATTTAGGGCGATTACACTGTAATTTTTTTGATGTGGCAGTGCAATGCTGTCCCATTCATTTTCATTCATGTGAACAACAGGTGAATGACTAAACATTTGATTTTGTGTAAATCCGACAACTTTGAAAGCCTTTTTAGAAATAGGATCTACTAGCTTATCTCCAAGCTTGATTCCTTTTTCCTTAATAGATTCATCAGCAACGATTTCATTGTTTTCTAACGTACCGTTTTTTCCTTCAATCACTTTTGGAGCAATGAATGAATCTTGTTTACTTGAGAAAATAGCAACATCAACTTTATTGGAACTTCCTTCTTTTTCAAATGTTGATACTTTAATATGCATTGGAATTGCATCTTTTGCATCAACCTGTGCCAATACTTTATCTACATCTTCTTTCTTAATTTGAGAGCGTAACAATTTACCATCTGCATCATCTGATAAAATAAATTTTTCTGCTTTCATTTCGATAAAAGAAGAGGCATTAGCATGAGATAATCCATTTGCTAGACCTGATATGATAAGTACAAGAAATGATAATAACATCATGATTGTACCGATTAATCCGTAACGTAATTTCGATTGTTTTAATTCTTTAAGTGCTAAAAACATTAGATTCGTTCCTCCTTGTTTCGTTCTATGCTCTTATCATAAAGAGGAAATATGAACGGAATATGAACAAAAGGTTACAAAAGACGGGTCTACAGTTTATATATAAATATGTTGCAGAAAAAGAAGATAACTTCCTATTGTATAAAGGGAGTTATCTTCTTTTTGATCGCTGTATATTAATAAAAATTTTGTTCCTTGTTCAAAGTAGGTATTTTTTCAGTAGGCTCAGTGAATGCAGGTTATTTTTTATTTTGCATATGAATAGTCCCTTCTTGTTGTTTCGGAAGGTAAATAGAAAAAATCGTTCCTTTTCCAAGTTCACTATCCATTGTTATTGCTCCGCTATGAAGGTCAATGACTTTTTTTACAATAGAAAGGCCTAATCCGCTTCCGTTTACATTTCTGTTTCGGGCAGCATCGACTTTATGAAAACGATTAAATATTTTTTGGATTTCATTTTCAGGTATACCAATACCCATATCCGTAATCGAAATGCGCCAATCAGTTAGCTACTAATGTATCGATTGACTGCATTGATGAAATGGTGAAAGTTGTGTTGTTCCCTAATGGTAATGAAGAAAGGTTAGTGCAAGTGTTGAAGGCGCTACCTGTGCAAATATATGAACATCACCAAGAGGACATTATTGATATAAGCCCGTTAGGTATTGATAAATGGAAAGGGCTACAAAAGCTGGGGGTAGAAGAAGGAACATTCATTGCATTCGGCAACGATGCAAATGATGTACCGATGTTTGTACATGCGAAAGAGGACATTTGTATTGGCGAGCATGAAATGTTGAGATCCGCTGCATCTATGAGTCTACATAGTAATGAACAATGTATTATTCAAAAAATTATTGAGTTATCAGACTTGGAATCTAGAAAATCATGGAACTTAACAGGGGGTTTTTAAAGCAAATTAGAAGTTAATTTCTAATTTGCTTTTTCTTTATATAAAATATAAATGAGGTGATGAGATGAAACGGAAATTACCATTTTATATAATCATCATTTTAATTTTGGTTGCGTGTAATGGCTGTTCAAAAGAAAAAGAAACAAACCAACATAGCAATATGAAATTAGAGGGTATAAATTTTAATGCAACTATTGAAAGCACTGCTAATAGGGAGCTATTGCCTAATACAACTAGTGGAGGGGTTCATTTAGGATTATCTAACAGTGTTTCACATTATTGAAGCCAGCGATAAATCTTCCATATTAAGAACATGAAAATCATATATCCAAAGAGAGAATAATAATGATGCCAGTTTTCGTTGTGAGTGAATAATCCGAAGCTTTCAGCAAATTGTTCGGATATACTTGCACAAATGCCGATCAGCATAATAAATAGAATTCTTGAGAATGTAGATAAAGCTTTGGCAATATGTAAAAAGAAAGCAGTAAAGGTTGGCAATATAAATAATGTAAAAGCGATATTGACCGAAAACATATTTGGAAATGGTCTGACTGGAAAAGCATACATTTGTTTACTCACAAATAGATAGTCTAAATATGTTCCAATGAAACAGGAGAAAATGATGGCGACTATAAATGCTAGGTGATTACTCTTCTGTTTCTTCTTCTCTGAGAAGGATATTTTTTTTCGTAAGAATTGCAAGCTCAATTTTTTCCATCGTTTTACAATAGTCATCCTCAATCTTTCCATTTGTATTTTCTCCTTTATCAATGAAATAGTCTACGATACGCCAGTCTTCAAACCAGTCTCCTTTTTCTGCCTTTTCATGTTTCAAATCTTTCCATGCGTATATTAATTGAGGGCTGTATAAACGATTTGCATCTTTTCTGAGGTGACATTTTTTTATTCTACGTTTATAAAATTCACGAGAAAATGACTCATTTACATCAGAAAACAAATGAGGCCAGTAGTCTTTCCGTGAAGCAGTATGCGAATGATCGTGAGCCCAATTTATAACTTTGGATAATATATGTTCGTTGCGAAACAATAAAGAGTATAATCGTTTGCCTAGTAGAATTCGTTCATGTAAGGAGGTAAAGTGTTTCATTGTATCACCAAATAACAATATTTTTTGTTTGGTCTCATCTTCATAGTATGGAAAAAGGATATGATTAAAACGGAAGAAGTCAAAGAGCTTAAATCCAATACTATTTAGTACGGTCTTTTTAAAGTGATCATTTTGAATGACTCTTTTTTCTAAATAGCTTTGTTCATTAATAATCGTTGCTATAGCTAATGTATAGTGATTGCCCGTTTTCCAAAAATGGTTCCACATCGTTTCCATAAACGTTGAGACATTGAGATGGGGTAGGAGGTAAAAGAGAGTTTTAGATCTTTTAAGGCTTTGTTCATATAGTAAAAATTGTGGATACACATCTTGGAAGATTAACCAGTTTCCCCGTTCTAAAAAAGAGTAGTAGGTAAGTTGGTCTTTTTCTGATAACAATCTTGTATATAAATCCCCTTTTAAATCTGTCATATTCCAACCGCCATTACGTGATACCATATGTCCAAGTAGAGCCCAGTGTATTTCAGGATGCTGAAGGTAAAACTGATAATAAGCACGTGTTCTTGTCACGTTATTTTTGTTCAGTTGTTTTGTTTGTTCTGTAATGTTATAAATAAGCATTTTTTCTTCTATTGTTAATGCAGCCTTTTTAAAGGAAGCGGTACTGCTTTTGCTTTTTTTCTTTAGTTCATTTTTTACATCTAAAAGAGAAAGCGGGATCGCTTTGGAAGACCCGTTCCATTTTCTTTTTCGATTGTTTTCATACATTTTATTTCCTCCTGTTAACATGAATTTCAACAAATAGTTTAATAGAACGGTTACCATCATTTTATTACACATATTCTGAATAAATGTGGACTGTTTTTTGGGGACATAAACAGTGTAATATTTTTTACTATAAGCACGATAAGTCTTTTGTACTATTTCATCTTCATACGAATGAGGGATTCAATAAACGTGGAACTCGATTATATTAACAGGTAGGAGCATAAAAAATATAAGGAGAGAAAAGCATGAAGAATTGGGTTCAAATTAGAATTGCACGCCCGACAGATAAATTTGAAGAAGTTATCACATTTTATGAAGAAGGATTATGCTTAAAACGGATAGGTGAGTTCCATAATCATGAAGGTTATGATGGAGTTATGTTTGGATTACCTGATGCAGAATATCATTTAGAGTTTACAAGACATATAAACGGCAGCCCATGTCCAGCTCCAACAAAAGATAATTTACTTGTATTTTATATGACTAATAAAGCTGAGATTGAAAAAGTAACTAGCAGGTTACATGCAATGGGTTATGATGAAATTGAACCAGAAAATCCATACTGGAAAGAAAAAGGTATTACAATAGAAGATCCAGATGGATGGAGAATTGTACTCATGCATATAGAGAAATAAAAGTAGTATTGTCATAAAGTACGAAAGTTGTTTATTTCAATTGTTCGGTGGATAATAATCTAAATATAATAAGAGTCTATTTTGATGATAGTGTCTTCAAAATAGACTCCAATATTTTTTGTAAACGAAGATTTATATATTTATAAATTAGCACTAACGTGTTCTTTATTTTTCCTCTCTAAATTATTTAAAAACATTTGAAATGCTTTAAATGATTGCTGGAATATTGGACTTTGGATAAAAGTGTATAGGAATGTCACGATAAAAACGGGACCCCCTAGTACATATCCAATTACTAACACAATACTTTCTACAATGACTCTAGCACGACTTACAGATAATCCAGTTTTATCCGAAATGGCAAGCATAAATCCATCCCGTGGTCCTGCACCAATTCCCGCAGCAACATACATGCCGCCCCCAATCCCTGTAATTATGATTCCAGCAAGTAAAATAAGAAGATTTATCCACAAATAATGAGTGGCCTGAGGAAGAATGTTTAGTCGTAAGAAAAAGTCCATAATAGGACCAATTAGCAGTGCGTTTAAGAATGTCCCTACGTTTATGTATTTTGGATCTACTACTAAAGAAACAAGAACGAGAAATAAGCCACATATTACACTCCATGTACCAATTGTCCATCCGAATCGCTGAAATAATGCCATATTCAGAACTTCCCATGGATGCAAGCCAAGAAATGTAACCTTTACCGCAATGGCGTTTCCGAGTCCAAAGAAAGTTAACCCTAAGAAAAAAAGAAAATACAGAAAGAGTGTGAGTCCCATCTTTAATCCCCCTAATATTATATATAATTACGTATATTACATGTGGAAATTTAGTTATACAAATATTTTGTACTCTTGTATGAAAATGAAAAAAATTATCTTTTATATATTTTTTGTAATCTTAGTTTAGGGATGATACTAATGAATAGTGAAGAAACGAAAATAATTGATAATATATTTATGATTGGTATGATTAATAGTAAAAAATTTAAAGGGGCATTGTATATGTCTGTTTTTCAATACAAAGTATTCATAGAAGTAGTAGAAAGTGGTAGTTTTCCTAGTGTTTCAGCGAGGTTACTTCCTAAATTGTAACAACAGCTGCACCTGCAACTTTTATTGCAGGCTCATCAGTACTTGGTTCTGTAGTTACATAAAGAGTTTCAGGTCTTCCTATTGCATGTCCTTGAGCAATTGTAAGATGTGTAATTTCCTTTTGGGGAATAAGGCCTTCTAAATAAAGGAACCCAGCTAATGCACCATTTGAAGCTCCTGTTACAGGATCTTCTGGTATACCAATACCAGGTGCGAAATACTAAATGTAATGAAAAAACGACATGGTTACAGTCAAAAACTTTAAAAAGTTTCGCCATGAGGATTATAATAAAGAGAGATTCATGAAAAAGGAGTGAAATAATTTGAAACAAGAGCTTATAGAAAGATTCACAAGATATGTGAAAATAGATACACAATCGAATGAAGAAAGTCATACGGTGCCATCAACACCAGGACAAATCGAGTTTGGAAAATTACTAGTTGAAGAATTAAAGCAAATTGGTTTGACAGAAGTAACGATGGATGAAAATGGATATGTCATGGCAACACTTCCTGCCAATACGGAAAAGGATGTTCCTGTAATTGGTTTTTTAGCTCATTTAGATACAGCAACTGATTTTACAGGAAAGAATGTGAAACCGCAAATTCATGAGAATTTTGATGGGAAGGCAATTACATTAAATCAGGAATTGAATGTTGTTTTAACACCAGAGCAGTTTCCAGAACTGCCATCATATAAAGGGCATACCCTGATTACGACGGATGGAACAACACTTCTTGGTGCAGATGATAAAGCAGGCCTTACAGAAATTATGACGGCTATGAATTATTTATTACATAACCCACAAATTAAACATGGAAAGATTAGAGTAGCATTTACGCCTGATGAAGAAATCGGCCGTGGACCATCTCACTTTGATGTGAAAGCTTTTGGAGCATCTTTCGCTTATACAATGGATGGAGGTCCGCTTGGAGGATTGGAGTATGAGAGCTTCAATGCTGCAAGTGCAAAACTTACTTTTAAAGGCAATAATACGCATCCTGGAACAGCAAAAAATAAAATGCTCAATGCAAGTAAGTTAGCGATGGAGTTTCATGCGCAGTTACCAGTAGAAGAGGCGCCAGAATATACAGAGGGATATGAAGGTTTCTATCATCTTATTTCTGTGAATGGTGAAGTTGAGCAAAGTAAATCTCATTACATTATTCGAGATTTTGAACGTGAAAATTTTGAGGCTCGTAAAGAAAAAATTACGAATATTACGAAGCAGATGCAAGAGAAGTATGGTGAGGAAAATATTATTCTTGAGATGAATGATCAGTATTATAATATGCTTGAGAAAATTGAGCCGGTTAGGGAAATTGTTGATATTGCGTATGAAGCGATGAAAACTCTAGATATTGAACCAAGTATTCAACCAATTCGCGGGGGGACCGATGGCTCTCAATTATCATATATGGGCTTGCCGACGCCAAACATTTTTACTGGTGGGGAAAACTATCACGGTAAATTTGAATACGTTTCTGTTGATAATATGGAAAAAGCTGTTCAGGTTATTATAGAAATAGCACGATTATTTGAAGAGCAGGCATAAAAAAAGAGATCCGGGTAATAATAGCTACCCGGATTTCTTCTGCTGCCATTTCTTAATTGTGAGTTTTTAGTTTACTTGTCTATAAGTGAACGTAAGGTGTAATAGAATCCATAAGGAGGTATGTTATGAGTGAAAATGAACTTCTTGGATATATAGGCACGTATACAAGAGGTGATAGTAAAGGGATTTACAGATTTATACTCGATACAAAAGCAGCAAACAGAGGACATAATAGTATTGCTATCTTTCGTGTGAATTAGGACTTAGGGAAGCTTACTTTTATTGAAACTGTATCGACAAAAGGGGATTGGCCACGAGATTTTGTTTTGGATCCTGCTGAAAAGTTTATGGTTGTTTCTAATGAGAAATCTAGTAGCCTTGTGTTATTTTCTAGAAATGAGACTACAGGACAATTAATATTTTTACAGTCAGATGTGATAGTGCCAGACCCAGTATGCGTGAAGTTTTTACACGATTGATTACAGTTGATTTATGATATGAACAATAGATAGGTTTTACTTATTGAAATGAACCTATCAATTGTTGTGTTAAAGAATTTAATACAGAACTCGCCATAAATAAAAGGTCGCATAGGATTCCCAATTCTTCCATGCTGAAGCATACTCTCTTATTTCTTTTTTTGTTGGTTTTTGATCTGATCCTGTTAAAAGCTTAATTACATTTTGTAGGCCTACATCATCAATTGGAAAAGCAGACGGGAATCTTAGACAACGCATTAAAACATAATTTGCTGTCCATGGTCCAATACCACGTATGTCGGTTAATGTTTTCTCAGCATCTTTTAGGCCGCTTTTTATGAACGATTCTTTACTTAGGTTGCCTTGTGTAATGAGTTTTGCGACACCAATAAGATATTCACATTTCCTCGTAGTCATTTTTAATTCTGTTAGATCTTTTACTGTTAGATTTGCGATGACCTCTGGTGATGGGAATATCCAATATTTCTGTCCATTCCATTCGATATGTTCGCCGAAGGATTCAACAAATCGTCTTTTTAACGTATATGCAAATGTGAGATTAATTTGTTGACCAAGAATACCCCAACATAGTGCCTCAAATAAATTAGGGATTCCCATATTACGGAGTCCGTAATATTCGTTGATTGGTGTAGACAGAAGTACATCGTCTTTTGCTAAATCGTAAAATGGAGTTAGATCCGTATCTAAATCAAACCATTCTCTTACATATCTCGCTACTGTAGCGCGAACCCATTTCTCAGGTGGTGTCTCATCACCTAAAAAGCGAACATGGATGTTTCCCTCATCATTTACACTTGTTTCTAATTGTAATCTTTCATTTGGCATAGGATCACCTCCAAAATTAGTATGCCCTGAAAAAAGTACACATGTACGCATTTACGAATGTAAGAGCAAGATTACAAAGGTGAAAAAATGATAGTCTCTTTATTTTGTGTTAGCATGTAAGCAGAAAATAAAAATATGAGGCGAGTATTAATGCTATGACATCAAGAGGGGGAACAAAAAGTGAAATTTATTTCGTGGAATGTAAATGGTTTACGAGCAGTTATTGCAAAAGGTGGTTTTATAGAATACTTAGAGGAAGCGGATGCGGATATTTTTTGTTTACAAGAAATTAAATTGCAGAGTGGACAAATCGATCTAAATCCTGAAGGGTACTATGTATACTGGAATTATGCTGTGAAAAAAGGTTATTCAGGAACTGCTATTTTTACAAAAAAAGAACCGCTTTCTGTTACATATGGCTTAGGGATTGAAGAGCATGATCAGGAAGGAAGATTAATTACATTAGAATTTGAGGGTTTTTATCTGTTAACGCTCTATACACCGAATGCCAAAAGAGGGTTAGAACGTTTAGATTACCGAATGGAATGGGAGGATGCCTTTTTATCTTATATTAAGCAATTAGATAAAAAGAAGCCTGTTATTCTTTGTGGTGATCTGAATGTGGCACATAAAGAAATCGATTTAAAAAATCCAAAAACAAATCGGAAAAATCCAGGATTTTCAGATCGAGAAAGAGAAAAATTTACTCGGATTGTGGATGAAGGATTTATCGATACATATCGTTATTTATACCCTGATCAAGAAGGGGCTTATTCATGGTGGTCTTACCGTATGAATGCAAGAGCGAAAAACATTGGTTGGCGTTTAGATTACTTCGTCGTCTCTGAAAGATTAAAAAATCAAATTGTTGATGCGAAAATCAATAGTGAAGTAATGGGGTCAGATCATTGTCCTGTTGAATTACATATGGAATTTTAGAAAAAATAAAAAAGCAGTATCTATCTTGGATGAAGGATAGATACTGCTTTTTTATTTGTTTTGTTAAAATTTTTCAAATCATTCTTGAAATAATTCATTTATAACTATATAATTAGTAACGATAATCATTATCATTTAATAAGAGTAGAAGATAATTTATTATTAGGGGAAGTGAAATAAATGATTTGCAGTTTTAAATAGATGTATTGTAAGGGGATACATGGAAAGAATATTTCACTAAAATACTATATTTAAAGATTACAAATTTGGAGAGGAGTATTTATAAACATGAATAAGAAATTATTTACACTAGGGATGGTTACAGTATTAAGCGTAGGTCTTGCAGCATGTAACAGCACGGAAAAAAGCTCAGGCGAACAAAAACAAGAATCGAAAGCAACTGAAACGAAAAAAGATGAGACACGAAAGATTACATACTTAGGAAAAGAATATACAGTACCCGCGAAAGTAACGAACATTGTAACTGCTAGTTTAGAATCAATGGAGGATGCGGCGGTACTTGGTATTAAACCAGTAGGAGCAATTACTGTAAGTGGAAAGTTACCAGCGAACGTTGCGAAAAATTTAGAAGGTGCAAAATCTATCGGGGAGAAAATGCAACCGAATTTTGAAACATTACTTCAATTAAAACCAGATGTAATTACATCTAGTTCAAAATTCCCACCAGAGGCTGGTGAAAAGTTTACGAAGATAGCTCCAACGATTCCAATATCACATGTTTCAACAGATTGGGAAGATAATTTAAAGCTGATGGGGGAACTTTCTGGTAAAAAAGATAAGGCAGAAAAAATTATTAAAGATTATAAAGCTGATGCCGCAAAAGCAAAAGAAAAGATTGGAGATAAATTAAAAGATAAAAAGGTGCTTGTAATAAGACTAAGAGCGAATAGCTTATACCTTTATCCAGAAGGAGTATACTTCAATCCTGTAATTTATAAAGATCTAGGATTAACTGTTCCAGAACAAATTAAATCTGTAAAAGCACAAGAAAAAATTTCTCTAGAAAAACTGGCTGAAATCAATCCGGATTATGTATTCTTGCAATATGAGGCAAGCGAAAATGATAAACCAAAAGTATTAGAAGAATTAGAAAGTAATCCAATTTGGCAAAGTATGAATGCTGTAAAAGATAAAAAAGTATTTGTAAATACTGTTGATCCAATCGCGCAAGGTGGTACTGCTTGGAGTAAAACAGCATTTTTAAAAGAAGCAGTGAAAAATTTATCTAAATAATTAAATAGGTAAGGTGCGTTGAATGATATGCGGAAAATAAATGCAGTACCAATGATAATTTTATGCTTAGCGCCCATATTTATTTTACTTACAGTTATGCTATCTATTTTATATGGGGCAAAAAATATCGATTTTGAAACAGCTTGGAATGCATTGTTTCATTTTGATTCAGGAAATGTAAATCATAATATTATTATTACTTCTCGTTTACCAAGGGTAGTTGCAGCTCTTTTAGTCGGAGCATTTCTAGCCATATCAGGAGCACTTATGCAGGGGATGACAAGGAACTATCTTGCATCCCCTTCTATTATGGGTGTGACGGATGGCTCAGCTTTTGTGATTACAATGTGTATGGTATTTCTTCCTGGAATGTCTTCAGTTGGTATGATTTTATGTTCTATGCTTGGCTCGGCATTAGGGGCAGGAATTGTTTTTGGTTTTGGTTCACTGCTTCGAAACGGATTATCACCAGTTCGATTGGCGATTATAGGAACTGTTATAGGGACATTTTTAAGTAGTATTTCTGCAGCGATTGCTTCCTATTTTCAAGTTTCTCAAAATATTAGTTTTTGGTATAACACAAGATTAGATCAAGTGGATCCGAATGTACTTAAGTTAACAATTCCTTTCGGTATAGTTGGCATTATTTTAGCCCTTCTAATTTCAAAATCTATTACGATTCTTTCGTTAGGAGAAGAGGTTTCTATTAATTTAGGACAGCGTACAAAGCTTGTAAAAGCTACTGCAATTCTATCTGTTGTATTTTTAACAGGTACTGCGGTTGCTTTAGTTGGAAAAATAGGTTTTGTAGGATTAATTATCCCTCATATTACTCGCTTTTTAATCGGGGTAGATTATAAATGGATCGTGCCTTGTGCTGGGGTAATTGGTGGGGTTTTTCTAGCTTTATGTGATGTATTAAGTAGATTTGTAAATTATCCATTTGAAACACCGATAGGAGTCGTTACGTCTTTAATTGGAATTCCTTTCTTCCTTTATTTAATTCGAACAAGAGGAGGAGAGAAGCATGCTTAAAGGTTCAAGTCAGCGTTTTGTAATGACAATGGGGATTATTATATTTTTAATTTTGAGTGCCATTTATATTAGTTTAACGAATGGTACGTTTGACATTACGATTACAGACGTATTTCGAACAATATTTCGGATTGACCCTGTACCTGAACATGATTTAGTTATATTTGATTTTAGGCTTCCGAGAATCGTAATCGCAGGATTAGTAGGATTAGGTCTTGGGATTGCAGGTGCTGTTATTCAAGGGGTTACAAGAAATGGTTTAGCTGATCCTGGTATTTTAGGGATTAATGCGGGAGCGGGTACTGCAATTGTGATCTTTATGTTTTTCTTCCAAGGACAAATGAAAAGCACAGATTGGATTTCTATTATGATGATGCCATTGTTTGGTCTAGTCGGCGGGCTAGGTGCTGCTATATTAATTTATATGTTTTCTTGGCGAAGTGGAAAATTAGATTCACAGCGTCTTTTGCTAACAGGGATTGCGATAGGTTCAGGCTTCGGAGCATTTTCTATGTATGTATCATTGAAGATGAAAGCAACTGACTTTGAAATGGCTGCTGTGTGGGTTTCGGGAAGTATATATAATGCAAACTGGAAGTATATTATTGCTATGTTGCCATGGCTCATTATCTTAATTCCAATTATCAAAAGAAAAGCGTATTTACTCGACTTATTTCAATTGGAAGAGACGAGTATAACAAGTTTAGGAGTTTCAGTAGAAAGAGAAAAATCGATTTTATTATTAAGTAGTATTGGGTTAGTGAGTGCATGTGTTTCTATTTCAGGAAGCATTGGATTTATTGGTCTAATGGCACCACATATTGCGAAACGTCTGGTCGGCATTCATCATAATCATGTAATTCCTGTATGCGGTGCAATTGGAATGTTACTCGTGATTACTTCGGACTTTATTGCAAAAACTGTTTTTGCACCAGCTGAATTACCAGTTGGGATTGTAATTTCGATTGTTGGTGTACCATATTTCCTATATTTGTTATACAAAGCAAAGGCGTAAGAGGAGTAAGAGGAGTGATAGAAAGTGAAGGTTCTAAGCGCTGAGAATTTAGAAACGAGCTATGAAAAATTCACGGTGTTTCGTGATTTGAATGTAGAAATACAAAAAGGAAAAGTCACCACAATTATTGGTCCAAATGGTTGTGGAAAGTCAACATTATTAAAAACAATGGGCCGAATTTTAAAACAAAAAAGTGGAAAAGTGTATTTACAAGGACAAGATTTAACTACAATTCCTACAAAACAAATTGCGAAGCAGCTAGCATTACTTCCGCAAAACCCAATTGCTCCGGGAGAGCTTAAGGTAGAAGAATTGATTTCTTATGGACGCTATCCACATCGAAACAATGTAAATAAATTATCATCCAAAGATAAAGAAATTATTGAATGGACGATGGATATTACAAAAACGACTGCTTTTCGCAAACGCCAAATTGCAAATTTATCCGGTGGACAAAGGCAAAAAGTATGGTTAGCGATGGCATTAGCACAAGAAACGGAAGTTCTATTATTAGATGAACCGACTACATATCTTGATATGTCTCATCAATTAGAAGTATTGCAAATTATTGAACGGTTAAACAGAGACCATAAATGCACAGTTGTTATGGTTTTACATGACATTAATCATGCAGCGCGATTCTCAGATGAGATTATTGCAATGAAAGAAGGGAAAATCGTGACAACTGGAAGCCCGGTAAATATTATTACAAATGAAGTGTTAAAAAATGTATTTCATATTGACGCACGCGTCATGATAGACCCATATAATGGTGCTCCTGTATGTTTCGGTTATGATAGTCTGTTCCAAGAAGAAAATACTGAAATATATGTAACTAGCTAAAATGATAAAAGGAGGGGGAATCACATGAATACTAGTATTGAAAAAAAGGATGTTACTATTTCGAATACAGAGCAGTGGAAGATGGATTCGAAACTAGGAAATCGTGAATATCAAATTTATATTTCGAAGCCAAAGCAACCCGCTCCAGAATCTGGATATCCCGTGATTTATGTATTAGATGGAAATGCATTTTTTCAAACGTTCCAAGAAGCTATGAAGATTCAATCGGTAAGAGCAGAAAAAACAGGAGTGGCACCAGCGATTATTGTTGGTGTTGGTTATCCAATCGAAGGAGTTTTTGCGGCTTCTGAAAGGTGCTACGATTTTACCCCTTCTTCACCTTCGGTGGATGCACCGCCGAAACCTGATGGGAAACCGTGGCCTAAGTCAGGAGGAGCGAATGAGTTTTTAGAATTTATTCAAGATGAATTGAAGCCACAAATTGAAAAGGATTTTGAGATTGATAAAGAAAGACAAACAATATTTGGACATTCACTTGGTGGATTATTTGCTTTACATGTATTATTTACAAATATAAATGCTTTTCAAAATTATTTCATCAGTAGCCCATCGATTTGGTGGAATAACAAGTCTATTCTTGAAAAGGAAGCAGCGTTTATAAATGAACTGAGTAGAGCGAGTTCTGAAGTCGGAGTCTTTCTGACAGTGGGAGCATTAGAAAGAGATCATATGGTTCAAGATGCAAATGCATTATCTGAGCGTTTAATGAACTTGCAACATAATAAGTTTCGATTTGCATTTTATGAAGCTGAGGGAGAGAATCATGCATCAGTAGTGCCAACTGCTTTAAGTAAGGCACTGCGCTTTGTAAGCAATTTATTCTAATCGTTGTTTTTTAGTAGAAGTGAACTTGTGTGGGAATTGCTTTCGTAGTTGAGTTCTGTCATATAAGTAACGAATAAATAGAGGATATAGGTTGTTATTTGATTCTTATATAGGGTATCACCATATGTAAGTTTAATGCTATAATTGGTATACTCATGGGGGCATTGTTCCTTATGGATGAGGATAAACTTTAAGAAGGTGATAAAATGGATCATAATGAAAAAGCAGAGGTTACTACCCATAGATCGGATAAAGAAAAAGAACAAATCATGAATAGGTTAAAGAGAATTGAAGGGCAAGTACGTGGTATCCAGAATATGATTGAAAATGATCGCTATTGTGTTGATATTTTAGTGCAGATTTCAGCTATTAATGCTGCAATGAAGAAGGTTGGTATGGGGATACTTAAAAATCATACAAATCATTGTGTTTCGAATGCTATTAAAGATGGTAATGGAGACGAAGCAATTGAAGAGTTAATGACAGTGTTTGAACGATTCTCAAAAGCGTGATAGAACAAGCTAGTATTGGATCTAGCTTGTTTTTTATTTTTTCATGGAAAAGTTTTTTATCTGTGTTGATACTTTTATACACAGTGTTATTTTAAAATTTAATTTTAGTAAATGTACCTGGAAATGTTGTTTATCCATGGGTAGTTCCAATGTTATTTAGCTCACATGAAGGGCTTTTATTAATTATCCAATTAGGATTATAAGTTTGACGAGTCTTTTTATAATGGAGTTAATTTCATTAATTAGAGAGCATAAACGAAGAATATAACATTTTAAACATAAAAAATAGCCTTCTCATAAGCGAGAAGGCTATTTTTTATTATTTTACTGCTTCTTTTAGTTCTTTACCAGCTTTAAATGCAGGTACTTTTGAAGCTGCGATTTGCATTTCTTCACCTGTTTGTGGGTTACGGCCTGTACGAGCAGCTCTTTCACGAACTTCAAATGTACCAAATCCGATAAGTTGTACTTTTTCACCAGCAGCTAAAGTATTTGTGATTGATTCTACTACAGATTGCACAACTACAGTAGCTTCTTTTTGAGAAATTTCAGCTGTTTGTGCTACATTTTTAATTAATTCTGTTTTATTCATATCTTCACCTCATATGTAAATAATGCTATTTAAGTTGTTATTATAACGTATAAAAGAGAAGAGAACAAGTGTACTATAGGTTTTCTCTTAAATTCTTTTTGCTAAGCAGTTACAGATTTTTTCTTTAATTCCGTTGTTTTGCTTTTTGATTGCTCTCGTTTGTTATAAGCCAAGAAGTAAGGGAGCGCTACAAATAGCATACCGCCGACTAAGTTCCCAAAGAAGACGACAATGAAATTTGGTAAGTATTCCATCCAAGTTAGATGCCCTGCAAAGATAGCGGCTGGTATAACGAACATATTGGCAACAACGTGTTGGAAGCCAATTGCAACGAAAGTCATAACGGGAAACCAGATACCAATCACTTTTCCTGCGAATTCTTTGCTACCCATACTGAGCCAAACTGCTAGGCAAACAAGCCAGTTACATCCAATAGCAGAGACAAATGCCTGTAACGGTGTATCATGTAGTTTTGCTTGAGCGATAGATAAAGTTTTTGCTAAAAATTGTCCCTCTGTTAATCCAACGATGTGGCCAAAAAAATAAGCTACAAATACAGCACCCAAAAAATTACTAATTGTAACAATTAGTAAATTTTTTAATACTTTAGAGAAAGGAATTTTTTTTGAAAACCAAGCGATAGGTACGGTCATCATATTACCGGTCACTAGTTCACCACCGGCAAGAATAACTAGAATTAGGCCGATAGGGAAAACAGCGGCTCCTAGAAAACTAGTAAAGGAACCCCAAGATTTTGGCATTGTTCCAATGACGTGAATATCAAGTAAATAACCTAACGCGATGAAAGCGCCGCCAAAAAAACCTAAAATCAACATAGGTAGTAGCGGTAAAAGTGCTTTTTTTTGACCCGAATTCGCGGCCAATTCAGTAATCTCTTGTGGTGCATAGACAGACATAAATAACCCCTCCATATTTTGATACATTACTCCATTTCCATTAATGAGTTTTTCTGTCTCATTAATGGTTAAATTGATAAATCCGGGGGAACGAGAAAAATCCCTCGATTAAGCATTTTCTGTTCTCAGAACATGAAGACGAGGCTTTTTCGGAATGAACACAAAAAATACCAAAAATGATACTCATCTTGGTAAGTAAAAGTAAAAATTACTTAGAGTAGTTCTGTAGAATCTTTTATCAACAATAAAATATGAATAAAAAGTACATGCATTGCATATCATGTCGATAAATTTATGTTATATAATTTGAATAATTTTGTCAATTAGTGGTAAAAACAAATGGATAGAAGTTAGGATATTCTATGAAAAATGATAGACATATGGAAACAATGATAAAAGTGAGATACGGGAAATGAGTAAAATTATTTTTAATAAAATATAAATGAAACAACTAAAGGAGATGGGGATTAGACAGTCTATGTCACGTAGAGGAAGCTGTCTAGATAATGCCCCAATGAAATCCTTTTTCGGTCATATGAAAGATGAATTAGATTATAAGTGTTATAAAACATATATAATGTTGAAAAACATATGTTTTTCAATTCATCAGTTAGGAAGTGATTGATGATGAATAAACCGTGGATCGCTAATAAACCATGGATCGGTAATAAACCAATAGATAAAATTTTTTCTAAGCATAAAATAAGCACTGAGCTGAAGGTGGAAAAAAATGCCCCCTCATGGATTGGAATAGAAGAAAATTCATTTTCAGAGAGTGGAATGGAAAAAAACCCCTACTCATGGATTGGAATAGAAGAAAATTCATTTTCAGAGAGTGGAATGGAAAAAAACCCCTACTCATGGATTGGAATAGAAGAAAATTCATTTTCAGAGAGTGAAGTGGAAAAAAACGACTCTTTATGGATTGGAATAGAAGAAAATTCATTTTCAGAGAGTGAAGTGGAAAAAAATGCCCCCTCATGGATTGGAATAGAAGAAAATTCATTTTCAGAGAGTGAAGTGGAAAAAAACGACTCTTTATGGATTGGAATAGAAGAAAATTCATTTTCAGAGAGTGGAGTGGAAAAAAATGCCCCCTCATGGATTGGAATAGAAGAAGATCCATTTTCAGAGAGTGAAGTGGAAGAAAGTTCAGCGACAACATCAATTGTAAAAATCCCGGTTGTATTAGCAGAGAGAACAATTCAAGTTGTTGTAGAAGCAAATATTTCATTGGATCCTTTGGCAATCGAAATTAAACGTGTGTTGAAAAATGTATTTTTAACACACTGTAAGTTAGTTCCTGTAGCGTTTACGTCGGTACTAGGTACCAATTATCGCCGAGTCACAAGAGCAAAATTATTTGTAGAGGGCTATATTCGAAATAGCATTGAATATGTTGCTGATCAGTGTAATGGATTATTGTATAGTCGGATTGTTAATATTTCGTTTTCTAGATTCCTAGATTTGACAGCAGGTGATTTTATAATACAGCCTTTATTGGTAGCTTTTTTAGATACTACATCCCACTTGATTAATCCTAAGGGTGGCTATTTACCCCAGTTAGATACAAATTCTTTTGGAAATCCAGTTTTTTATAATAAACAACCGTATTGTGAATTAGTCAGAGCTAATTTTTATGAGTTTGATTTTTCACCATGTTTAACAAATTTGAACGAGTCATGTAGCAAACTTTGTAAAATCGTACTAGATCTTACTTTGAACATCTTACAGGTACAGCAAGTACAAGTTTGAAAGATAGACAGACATCGTCTTTTTTTATAATAAAAGTTGATGTCTTTTTTTTTATTATAAAACATATATAATGTTGAAACGATTATGGGTTTAAAAAAATACGTAAGTCTTTCAATTCATCAGTTAGGAAGTGATTGACGATGAATAAGCCATGGATTAGTAATAAAATGATAGATAAAATTTTTTCTGAGCATAAAATCATCTCGGAGCTGGAAGTGGAAGAAAGTTCACCTTCAGAGATCGGGATGGAAGGAAATCTATTTTCAGAGAGTGAAGTGGAAGAAAGTTTACCTTCAGGGATCGGGATGGAAGAAAATCTATTTTCAGAGAGTGAAGTGGAAGAAAGTTCACCTTCAGGGATCGGGATGGAAGAAAATCTATTCTCAGAGATCGAGAAGGAAGATAATTCACCTCCTGAATTAAAAGAAGGAAGATTAGCATGTCTCATGACAGTGGAAATACCATTTTCCACCATTGCTGAAGTGACTGATTTTTTAATCTCACCTATTGTGAGTAGTACGAATGAAGAAGTATTTGCATTTCAAAACGAAGAGAATGAAACATTTCGTGAGTTAGATACAAAGTTGTTAGCTACGGTACATCATTATAACGAACAGCCATATTGTCGTTTAATTTCTTCAAAGCTTTTTGAAAAGAGGATTTTTCTAGAATTTTCGAGTGAGAATTATATAAAACATAGCGGGGAAAATCAGTTAGAGCAATCTTTATGGGTTCCTATACACAATTTGAATTTAAAGCAGAGAAACGAGAAAAAAAGCAGTAATTATGTAACGACGAAACTGCCAGTTGAAATAGGGAAGTATAAAACGGAAATTAGTTTAGAAGAAAGAGTGATGTTTCAAGAAGAAGTAGAAATTAAAGAAGTTTTACAAGAAATTGTTTTGACAGATAGTAAATTTTTTTCTCAAAAAGTTCTAAAATCAAAAGAGAATTCAGTAACAATTGAAAAAGGGAAGTTGTTGGTAGAAGGCTATGTTGTGCAGCGAATTGAATATACAATGGGGTGTTCTAATGAGCAAAGTAATGGATTAGTTAGGTATCAGTTACTGCAAAAAATAGTGCTTGAGTTAATCGTTCAAATATTACAAGAACAAGAAGTGCAAGTGGAAATTATGTAATCACTATTGCCACAGTGTATATAAAACATTTTTCTTGACTTTTTATATGCGGACGAGGAAAATGGTAAAAAAGGAAGGAGGGGTGATAATGGAAGAGTACGTATTGGATCTTTATAATGTATTGTATACAACAGATTGGCAAGATATTGTTTCATTTCTTGGAATTTTATTTTGTTTGAAAATTGTTATTGTGTACATGGAAGAGCAAGGTATGTTCTATTCCTTCTCATCTCCGTCCGATTTAGAGCGGGAACCGTTGCTCAACTATGCCAATATAAAACAGACGGAACTTCCTTTTATCACATTCTTTATGATTCGGTTTATAACAGCCATTGTGAAGAAAAAAGAAGCCGAAGAAGGAGATTGCTATCCGACTTGTAATACAGCGTATTGTTTATAAGCTAAATACAAGGAGGAGAATAATATGTGGTTTCGATTTCTTATGATTGGTTTCTTTTCATTAACAGCAATTTCTTTAATGGGATATCAAGTATCAGAGATTTTTCAAGCATATAGTGACATGTTTTTTAACAAAAACTAAACGAATTGCTATTTCAATAATAAAGCGATAAAATCCTTCTTAAGAAGTATGATTAAGAAGGATTTTTTCTTTGTTTGATTTCAGTGTGTCAAAGTATTGTCACATTTGCACTATGAATAATATGTTAAAATAGTGTAGTTAACTGTACATATGTAGAAGAGGAAGAGGGAGTGAACAATTTGATAGATCAATCAACGAATCAGAAAAGCTATGCTCCTATTGTGATAACGCTTTCTGTAGTTGTCAATGCGATTATTTTATTTTTGTTTTTTGGACCTGTTGGCTACAAAGGGAAGGTACATTTTGATGTAACAATCTTGCCGATGTTAAATGCAATTTTTAATAGCTTTACATTTGTATTTTTATTGGCAGCATTGTTTTCTATTATTAAAAAGAATGTAAAGATGCACCGAGGTTTTATTCTTGCGGCATTTACAACAACATTGCTATTTTGTGTTTCATATTTATCGTATCATTATTTAGCACCAGCAACGCATTTTGGTGGGCAAGGTATCATTAAATATGTGTACTTCTTTATTTTAATTACGCATATTTTCCTTGCGGCAATTATTGTACCGCTTGCATTATTCTCGCTTGTATATGGTTTTACAAACCAATTGACTCGTCATCGTAAGATTGTACGTTGGACGATGCCAATTTGGTTATACGTAAGTCTTTCTGGTGTTATTGTTTACTTAATGATTTCACCGTATTATCAATAAAAAATCTCAGCCTTTGGGCTGGGATTTTTTTATTCCACTATTCATAGGTAGTAATATCCCACAACTCAAGATTTAAAGAGAGGTGAAGAAGGTAGGGGGAGGGGAAATCTGATTGGTGAGGGCTAACTTTCACTGAGGAAAGATTCACTTTATGAAGCAAATATTTTTGTGAAATGAACAAAATATGTTATACAAAAGTATAGTAACTTTTATATTGGAAGGATGGGTAGGGAATTATGCAAAATTTTATATTTCGTAATCCGACAAAGCTTATTTTTGGGCAAGGGCAATTAGAACAATTAAAAACAGAGATTCCTCAGTATGGTAAAAAGGTTCTTCTCGTATATGGCGGGGGAAGTATTAAACGAAATGGCGTATATGATAATGTAATCTCTATATTAAACGAAATTGATGCGGAAATTTTTGAATTAACAGGCGTTGAGCCGAACCCACGTTTATCTACTGTAAATAAAGGAATTCAAATCTGTAAAGAAAATGATATTGAATTTATTTTAGCTGTCGGTGGTGGAAGTGTCATCGATTGTACGAAAGCAATTGCTGCAGGTAGTAAATATGATGGTGATGTATGGGATATTGTGACAAAGAAAGCATTTGCAAATGAAGCTTTACCATTTGGTACAGTACTAACTCTTGCAGCGACAGGTTCTGAGATGAACGCAGGGTCTGTTATTACAAATTGGGAAACGAATGAAAAGTATGGGTGGGGTAGTCCTGTTACGTTCCCACAGTTTTCTATTTTAGATCCAGCGCATACAGCTTCTGTACCAAGAAATCAAACTATTTATGGTATGGTTGATATTATGTCTCATGTATTAGAACAATACTTTCATCAAGGTTCAAATACAGAATTACAAGACCGCTATTGTGAATCTATTTTAAAAACAGTCATTGAAACAGCCCCGAAACTTTTAAACGATTTAGAAAACTATGAGCATCGAGAAACAATTTTATATTGTGGAACGATGGCGCTAAATGGCATTTTAGCAATGGGTGTCCGCGGTGATTGGGCAACGCATAATATTGAGCATGCCGTTTCAGCTGTGTATGATATTCCACATGGCGGTGGTTTAGCGATTTTATTCCCAAATTGGATGAAGCATGTTTTAGATGGAAATGTAGATCGGTTTAAACAATTTGCGATGCGTGTGTTTCATATAGAGATGGAAGGGAAAACGGATAAGGAAATTGCGGTGGAAGGTATCGAAGCGTTGCGAAGCTTCTGGACATCTATTGAAGCACCGTCTCGTTTAGCTGACTATGAAATTGGAGAAGAGAAAATTGATGTAATGGCTGAAAAAGCGATGGTTTATGGTGAATTTGGTCATTTTAAAAAATTAAATAAAAAAGATGTAGTAGAGATTTATAGAGCTTCATTATAAAGGATAAAGATAATTCAAAGAACCTTCTTGATACGTATCAAGAAGGTTCTTTGAATGTTATTGAACGGTTTAGTGGCTTTATTTGAATGAATTTGAATGTTTTTGATTGATTTTTGAATCCGATTTCATTATACTGTAATTAAAGAAGAGGTGAGTGATATGTTAACTCCTGAACGTCATCAGCTAATTTTACAGCTTGTGAAAGAGAAAAAAGTAGTGAAATTACAACAGTTGGTGGAAGAAACAAAAAGTTCAGAATCAACAATCCGTCGTGATTTAGCGCAATTAGAGAAAGAGCGTTTATTAAAAAGAGTCCATGGCGGGGCTGCTGTATTAACTGGAAAAGGTGAAGAGCCTACGATGGTTGAAAAATCAGCCAAAAACATTCAAGTGAAAAAACAAATCGCTAAGCATGCTGCGTCTTTTGTAGCAAAAGGTGATTGTATTTATTTAGATGCGGGAAGTACAACGTTTGAAATGATTCCGTATTTAATAGAGAAAGAAGTTACAGTTGTAACAAATGGACTTATGCATATTGAAGCGCTAGTTGAAAATAATATTCGTGCTTACTTGCTTGGTGGGATGATGAAGAGTCGAACAAAGGCTTTAATTGGTGCGATGGCACAGGAAAGTATGCAGCAGTATCGATTTGATAAGTGTTTCTTAGGGGCGAATGGTGTACATGAACAGCTTGGATATACAACACCTGATCCTGAAGAAGCATTGCTGAAAAAAAGGGCGTTAACATTAGCGAATGAAGGTTATTTTTTAATAGATGAAAGTAAATTTGCCGAAGTTGCATTTGCGAAAATTGCAAGTATTGAAGAAGCGACAATTATTACAAATGCATTAGAAGAAGAGCAAGAAGAATATAAACGAAAAACAAATGTAATTGAGGTTGATAAACGATGATTTATACAGTTACTTTAAATCCATCGATTGATTATGTTGTTCAAGCAGAGTATTTCACACTGGGAACTGTCAATCGAGCGGAAAACGATATGAAATTTCCTGGTGGGAAAGGGATTAATGTATCCCGTGTGCTTCATCGGATGGGAATAGATAATACAGCGCTTGGTTTTATAGGCGGATTCACAGGTCAATTTATTGAAGATGTTTTGAAAAGTGAAGGTGTTAGGACGAATTTTGTTCATGTAGATGGAGATTCGCGTATTAATGTGAAAATAAAGGGACAGGAAGAAACAGAACTGAACGGGCAAGGGCCTGTTATTACGGATGAGCAGCTCGGGCAGTTGATGAACAAAATTGAAGATATGCAGGCTGGTGATTATCTTGTGTTAGCTGGTAGTATTCCGGCATCGATTCCAAAAACATTTTATGAAACGATTGCTGCTTTTGGGGCAAGACGTCACATTAACGTCATTGTTGATGCGAGCGGAAGTGCGCTTCAGTATGTGATTCAAAATAAGCCATTTTTAATCAAGCCGAATCATTATGAGCTTGGAGAATTATTTGGAGAAAAGCTTTCAACAGTAGAAGAAATTATTCCATATGGAAAAAAGTTAATTGAACAAGGTGTACAGAATGTAATTGTTTCTATGGCAGGAGATGGAGCTTTATTATTTACAAGTAAAGGAATATATGAGGCAACCGTACCAAAAGGAACAGTTATCAATTCTGTCGGAGCGGGAGACTCTCTTGTTGCAGGTTTTGTGGGGATATATGAAAAAACGAAAGATGTTGAAGAAGCAATTCGTTATGGTGTAGCAACAGGAAGTGCAACAGCTTTTTCAGCTGATTTATGTACGAAAGATAAAGTAGAGGAATTATTATCGCAAGTAATGATTACAAAGCGGTAGGGGGAACAGAATATGAAAATTACAGAACTTTTAAAAAGGGATACCGTTATCATGGATTTGACAGCTTCAGCAAAAGAAGCTGTCATCGATGAATTAGTAGAGAAACTAGAAAAGGCAGGAAGATTGAATAGCCAAGAGGAATTTAAAGAGGCTATTTTACAGCGTGAAATGCAGAGTACAACTGGAATTGGTGAAGGGATTGCTATTCCACATGCCAAAACAAAAGCAGTCAAACAACCAGCTATTTGCTTTGGACGAAGTGTAAGCGGTGTCAACTATGAGTCGCTTGATGGACAACCAGCTCATTTATTCTTTATGATTGCGGCTAGTGAAGGAGCAAACAATACACATTTAGAAACACTATCTCGTCTATCTACGTTATTAATGGATGAAGGGTTTCGCAAACAACTGTTAGAAGCAAAAAGTGAAGAGGAGCTTCTTCATTTGTTCGATGAAAAAGAAAATGAACAAGAAGATGAGCAAAGTGAAGTAACAAAACCGGAAGGAAATGAACCATATGTGTTAGCAATAACAGCTTGTCCGACTGGTATCGCTCACACATATATGGCTGCGGACAGTCTAAAGGCAAAGGCAGCAGAATTAGGAATTGCGATTAAGGTCGAAACAAATGGTTCTACTGGTGTGAAAAATGGATTAACGAAAGAGGATATTGAGCGTGCAACAGCTATTATCGTTGCGGCGGATAAACAAGTAGAAATGAATCGCTTCGCTGGAAAGCATGTTATTCAAGTACCGGTTGCAGATGGTATTCGGAAATCAGATCAGCTAATTAATCGAGCTGTGAATCAAGAAGCCCCGATTTTTAAAGGAATAAAAGAAAATAGAAAAGTAGAGGGGCCAGAGAAGGAAAAAGGATTTGGTATATATAAGCATTTAATGAATGGTGTTAGTAACATGTTACCTTTCGTTGTTGGTGGTGGTATTTTAATTGCACTAGCCTTTTTCTTTGGTGGTATCGATACGAAAGGGCCGATTGCAGAAACATTGATGTCAATTGGTGGTAAAGGGGCATTCCAATTCCTTGTTCCGATATTAGCTGGATTTATTGCGAGTTCTATTGCGGATCGCCCAGGGTTTATGCCTGGTATTGTCGGTGGATTTTTAGCAGCGCAAGCAAATGCAGGATTTTTAGGTGGATTAATTGCTGGTTTCTTAGCTGGATATATTGTACTTGGTTTAAAGAAAGTATTAGCAGGTTTACCAGCACAATTAGAAGGAATTAAACCTGTTTTATTATATCCGGTACTTGGTTTGTTACTTACAGGGGTATTAATGTTGAAAGTTGTAAATCCTCCTGTTGTTGCTTTAAATGAGGCGTTAACGAGTTGGTTAAATGGTTTAGGTGGTGCGAATGCTATACTATTAGGGCTTATTTTAGGTGGAATGATGGCTGTTGATATGGGTGGTCCTATTAATAAAGCAGCATTTACATTTGGGATTGCTGCAATTGAGGCTGGAAACTTTGGTGTGCATTCAGCTGTTATGGCTGGTGGAATGGTACCTCCGCTTGCGATTGCACTTGCAACTACACTTTTTAAAGCGAAATTTACAGAAGCAGAACGTAAATCGGGTTTTACAAACTATATTATGGGGACATCATTTATTACAGAAGGGGCAATACCATTTGCGGCTGCTGATCCAATCCGTGTAATTGTCAGTTGTGTTGTTGGCTCAAGTCTTGCTGGTGCATTATCGATGTTATTTGGAATTACATTGCCAGCGCCACACGGTGGAATATTTGTTATATTATTAGTGAATAAACCAGTTCTATATATTCTTTCTATATTAATAGGTTCTATTGTATCTGCCTTTATGTTAGGGATATGGAAAAAGAAAATTTCATAAAAAGTTGAAAAGGACAGCGGCCATATTACGAAGGCACTGAAAAAGTGTTTGCTTTGAAAAAACAACATGCATTTTTATCAATATGTTGAAAGGAAAAAGGAGTTCATCGCCTGTATATAGTAGGTGGTGGACTCCTTTTTCTTATGAAGTGGACTTTTTCAGTGGCCTCCATATTAGGTAGCTGTCCTTTTCGGTTTATAGTGTATGTTATATATATGAATGTCAAAATGTATATGATTTATTACATAAAAAGACATAGCGCAACTAAGAATTGTAATGTTTCGGTGTTTTTTTGTAACAAGATGGTAATACTATTACTTTTATTGCAAAAAAAACATATGAGTTTGAAAGAAAAAAATGATTAAAACTCTTAAAAATACGTATAGAACACTATTTTCTATTATTCTACTTTATATTACAAAGCATTAATGATTGATTACGAATCGTTTGTAATTGTGTGATATCCTAAATCACCTAAAAAACTGTTGCTATAATGAGGACACGAAAACAAAGCGAATGGAGGCTATTCATGAAAAAATTAATTGGTATAGCAGCAGCAGCGGTTTTTGGTCTTGGGATTTTCACTACTTCTGCAAAAGCAGAAACTGTTGTAACAACAGAGGTATTAAATGTACGCGAGAACCCAACTACTGAATCACAAGTTGTAGGTAAAGTATTAAATGGTCATAAATTAGATGTTACAAATACAGAAAACGGATGGTCACAAATCAAATTAAATGGTAAAGACGCATTCGTAAACGCAGAATTTACAAAAAGCATCTATTACGTAACAGCAAACGTATTAAACGTACGTGCTGAAGCAAACACAAACTCAGAAATTCTTGGTACGCTTAAGAAAGACGATATGATCGAAACAACGAACCAAGTACAAAATGAGTGGTTACAATTCGAATATAATGGGAAAACAGCTTACGTTCATGTTCCTTTCTTAACAGGTACAGCACCTGTTATTGAAAAACAAGAAACGCCTGCTCCTGCTCAAGCTGCAGCACCTGCTAAAGCAGAGGCAAAAGCACCAGCAGCACAAGAAAAACCAGCTACTAAACCTGCTGTCAAAGCAGCAGAAACAAACACTCCTTCTGGTGGTCGTGAACTAACAGTTGAAGCTACAGCATATACAGCTCATCCGAGTGAAAATGGCGGCACATATGGTGGTCGTGTATTAACTGCAATGGGTCATGACCTAACAGCGAATCCAAACATGAAAATGATTGCTGTTGACCCGAAAGTGATTCCACTTGGATCAAAAGTATGGGTAGAAGGTTACGGAGAAGCAATCGCTGGTGACACTGGCGGCGCAATTAAAGGTAACCGTATCGACGTTCTAGTTGGCTCTGATTCAGCTGCTAACAAATGGGGACGTAAATCTGTTAAAGTGAAAATTTTAAAATAATGCTATTGTTGTTAAAAAAATAAATCCAGCACTTAAATATTGAGTGCTGGTCTTTCAGGCTGTTGGGAATTTCCTAACAGCCCTTTTGTGAGTTTAAAATGGATATACAGTGCGGCCTGTGATGATTTTATATGCACTGCAAAATTGGGTTTGTGCATATTGTTTAGTCGGTTCGTCTAAAGTTTGATTGTCCAATAATGTATGAAAGGAACGTAGTAAACAGCTTAAAGCGAAATATAATTCTTCTTGTGAGCAGTTCTTTTCTTTTAAGGATGTTGCTAAAATGAGTTCCTCCGTTAATGTTGAAAAATTATGCGTAGCTTGTCCGATTTTCATTATATCCTCTCCGATCCTATTTTTTATCATGTATATGTACCATTGGACAAACTATGTCAAATTTATCTCGCCATTTAGGTAGTAAGGTCCTCATCTCAAGATTTAGAGGGAGGCGAGAAACTTTATAAAAGCCTGTTTGGTTAGGGGGATAATCGGTGAGGGAAGAAGGTGATCTTACTTGGTTAAGGGTTCACTGTATCATTCTTATTTTTTGAATTTCATTTACAGTATTGAAAGAACTTGCATTATGACTATTAAAATTGGTAAGATTGGATATAATGATCAGATGGATAAGATTACATAAAGAGAGTTGAAGTATATGGGAGAACTGCAATGTGAAAAAGTTGCTGTCATCATCGGACCGACTGCGGTGGGAAAGACAAAATTAAGCATTGATCTCGCAAAAGCGTTAAATGGTGAAATCATTAGTGGGGACTCGATGCAAATTTATCGTACGATGGATATCGGGACAGCTAAGGTAACAATGGAAGAAATGGAAGGAATTCCGCATTACATGATCGATATTAAAAATCCAGAAGATTCATTTTCTGTAGCGGAATTTCAAGAGCTTGTTCGAGGCCATATTCGAGAAATTACAGAACGCGGGAAACTACCAATTATTGTTGGTGGTACCGGCCTTTATATACAATCAGTTTTATATGACTATCAGTTTACAGATGAAGCTGGAGATCCTGTATATCGAGAGGGACTGGAAAAATTAGCGACAAAACATGGTGTAGAATATGTACATGAAAAGCTGCGAGAGGTAGATCCAGAAAGTGCAAGTCGCATTCATGCGAATAATGTAAGGCGTGTCATTCGTGCGCTAGAAATTTTCCATACAACAGGGCGGAAGATGAGTGATCAACTTGAAAAGCAAGAAAATGAGTTGTTATATGATGTTTCGCTAATCGGCTTGACTATGGATCGCGAAATGTTATATGATCGCATCAACTTGCGTGTTGATCTTATGGTCAAACAAGGATTGCTGCAAGAAGTGAATGCTTTATACGAAAATGGAGTCAGGGACTGTCAATCTATTCAAGCGATTGGTTACAAAGAATTATATAATTATTTCGAAGGGCATGTTTCGCTAGAAGAAGCGATAATGCAATTAAAAACAAATTCGCGTCGCTATGCAAAGCGTCAACTAACATGGTTCCGTAACAAGATGGATGTTACATGGTTTGATGTGACTGATGGTGAAAAAACAGCAGAAATTTTGCGGTACATAGAAGGAAAGCTACAATTAAAGTCGAATAATAAGTAAGTAGAGAAAAAGAGGAGGATTCGACATGAAGCAATCAATCAATATTCAAGATCAGTTTTTAAATCAACTCCGTAAAGAAAATACGTTTGTGACGCTGTACTTATTAAATGGTTTCCAGCTTCGTGGATTAATTAAAGGTTTTGATAACTTTACAGTTTTATTGGAAACAGAAGGAAAGCAACAGCTTATTTATAAACATGCTATTTCTACATTTGTTCCACAAAAAAACGTTTCAATTGAATTAGAGTAGTAAAGAATTGTACATAGCAAAAAAGAGCGAGTGATTCGCTCTTTTTTTATTTATATATTTTAGAGATTCTTTAATGAATGCGGAAAATAGAGAGTCTAACAGTGGTATCACCTGTCTCGGGAATAGTGATTGTATTAGTGGTAGATTGAATAGTAATCGTAGTTCTGGCTTTTAAAGTTTCAATTGTTGAAAATGTAATTGAACTTCCAATTGTGTTTGCTGAAAAGTTATCTGAAGGTATGTTGCCATTAATGGAAATTCCAAAGCCGAAGGGAGCTGACCCTGAAAATATTGTTGAAGCTGAAAAGTCAATGACATATACACCATCTTCAAGGATTGTGATTGTATCTGTTGCATCGAAATGTATGTTATTTATGTTTGAGATAAGATTGAACTGGATGTTTTGATTAGGTTTTATAGTTTGTGGAAGTGTATTTTTAAGTACGGCTGTAGTTACTGGAAAACTAAACCCTTGAGGTCCTCGCTCCCCTTGAAGCCCTTGTTCGCCTTGAAGTCCATGCTCGCCCTGAGGCCCTTGTTCGCCCTGAGGCCCTTGTTCGCCCTGAAGCCCTTGTTCGCCCTGAGGCCCTTGTTCGCCCTGAAGCCCTTGTTCGCCCTGAGGCCCTTGTTCGCCCTGAGGCCCTTGTTCGCCCTGAGGCCCTAGTTCGCCTTGAGGCCCTAGTTCGCCCTGAGGCCCTTGTTCGCCTTGAGGTCCTTGTTCGCCTTGAATACCTTGTTCGCCTTGAGGTCCTTGTTCGCCCTGAAGCCCTAGTTCGCCTTGAGGTCCTTGTTCGCCTTGAGGCCCTAGTTCGCCTTGAGGCCCTAGTTCGCCTTGAATACCTTGCTCGCCTTGAGGCCCTTGCTCGCCCTGAGGCCCTAGTTCGCCTTGAGGCCCTTGCTCGCCCTGAGGCCCTTGCTCGCCCTGAGGCCCTTGCTCGCCCTGAGGCCCTTGCTCGCCCTGAGGCCCTTGCTCGCCTTGAATACCTTGTTCACCTTGAGGTCCTTGTTCGCCTTGAGGTCCTAGCTCCCCTTGAGGTCCTTGTTCGCCTTGAAGTCCTAGCTCGCCTTGAGGCCCTTGTTCACCTTGAGGTCCTTGTTCGCCTTGAGGTCCTTGTTCGCCTTGAGGTCCTTGTTCGCCTTGAAGTCCTTGTTCGCCTTGAGACCCCTGTTCGCCCTGAGGTCCCTGTTCGCCCTGAGGTCCCTGTTCGCCCTGAGGTCCCTGTTCGCCTTGAGGTCCCTGTTCGCCTTGAGGTCCCTGTTCGCCTTGAGGTCCTTGTTCGCCTTGAAGTCCTAGCTCGCCTTGAGGCCCTTGTTCACCTTGAGGTCCTTGTTCGCCTTGAATACCTTGTTCGCCTTGAGGCCCTTGCTCGCCTTGAAGTCCTTGTTCGCCCTGAGGTCCTTGTTCGCCTTGAAGTCCTTGTTCGCCCTGAGGTCCTTGTTCGCCTTGAGACCCTTGTTCACCTTGAGGTCCTTGTTCACCTTGAGGCCCCTGTTCGCCCTGAGGCCCCTGTTCGCCCTGAGGTCCCTGTTCGCCTTGAGGCCCTAGTTCGCCTTGAATACCTTGTTCGCCTTGAATACCTTGTTCGCCTTGAGGCCCTTGCTCGCCTTGAAGTCCTTGTTCGCCCTGAGGTCCTTGTTCGCCTTGAGACCCTTGTTCACCTTGAGGTCCTTGTTCACCTTGAGGTCCTTGTTCACCTTGAGGCCCCTGTTCGCCCTGAGGCCCCTGTTCGCCCTGAGGTCCCTGTTCGCCCTGAGGTCCCTGTTCGCCCTGAAGCCCTTGTTCACCCTGAGGTCCCTGTTCGCCCTGAGGTCCCTGTTCGCCCTGAAGCCCTTGTTCACCTTGAGATCCTTGTTCGCCTTGAGGTCCAGTCATTTCAATTGACGCAATTTGTAGTAAAGTAACTTGTAAATTTTCTATTTGCACGATGATTTTTTTGAACACAAGATGATTGATTCTAAATAATTTAGTGATATACAGTGAAAAGTTGAGTAGGTTTTGTAATTCAATATATGTTGCATTTGCTACAAAAGGTTGATTATCCAAAATAGTAATTAAATTTTCGACAATTGCAATGCCAGCTTCTCGCTGTGTAAGCGTTAAGTTTAAACGTTCCAGGAACCCTTTTATTATTTCTAATAAGTTTATAAGTTCTTTTATGTTAGATTCTGTTGGATTGGAAAATACAGCTGGAATAATATTAGTTAGGTCACTTAAAGTATCGGAAAAAAGATTCGCGTATAATTTAGGAATAGGGGTATAATGAACTGTCGGAATACGACGAGGTTGTGTTGGAAAATACGGTTTTGAAATCTTTTTTTGGTTATCATTAAAATGAGACATTAAAATGCTCCTTTCTAATTGAGATGGTGAAAAACCTATCATAGTAGATGCAAGTTAAAGATAAAAAGGAATAGGGAAACGGGCAGTTTATGTGAAAAATAGTAAAAACGCCCATTTATAAGGCGTTTTCTTTTTGTTTTGCATATTGATAATACCTTTTTAAAGAAATTTTTGATTTGAAACCAACGCGTTTCATGATTTCTTGCTCTGGAGTGTTTTGTTCGATTAACCGTAAAATAAAGGTGTTTCGAAAGTGTTGACCGGAAATCCCTTTACGTAAATTTGCACGGGCTACTTCAAGGCGAATCATTTTTTGGACCGCTATTTCTGTTAGTGCTTTTGGAGCATCATTTTCGTACACCCATCGATATGTGTTACGGTTGAAATCGAATGCCACAAATAGCGGGTCATCACTATGGTATTTGGGACGAACTGGTTCAGGGATTTTTTTGTAATAGTTATATAGTTGTTTTTTGTCGTCGTGAGTTAAATTAATGGTTCTTTCAATACCTGCTACTGCTGGAATGGAAATTGTATTCGTTTCAAAATGAACGTGATGCATATTTAATGATACAAGTTCTTGTAGGGATAAGCCGTAGTCAATGAGTAAATTTACAATAGAAATATTACGATCCATTAGTAATGGACGGACAGGGCGTTGTTTCTCTGATAATCCTTCTAATGAAGTCAAGGTATGTTTTAAGCGTTTTTCGTCCTCTTTTGAAATGAAATCTTCATCACGTAACGCACGATTAGGTTGGATGACGAGTTCCATGTCCTTTAATGGGTTTGGGAGGTTTAAAAACTGATATAGTCTATTTAAGACAATAAATACACGGTGCATTGTTTTTTCAGAGTAATGCCGTTTCTTTTTTAAGTCGGAAAAATAATCTTCATAGTCTTTTGTACAAAGTGTAGCCCATATATTACTAGAGGAAAGTTTTTTATTTTTTTCTAACCAATGCCCAAAATCTTCAATATCATAGACGTAACGTTTAATGGTTGAAGGTTTTCGTCCTTTATTTAATAAAAAGGAAGAAAAAGCTTGTACTGTATCATGAATTTCCTTTGTTTCCATATTCCCACCACCCTGTTTTTTTCTTATATTATAACAAATTTTTCTGAAAACAGTTATTTGTATGGGGAGTGGAAAAATTAATAATATTTTTTGGTGAGTCGATAAAAAGAGGTGATTGTATGGAACAATCGATGCGAAAGAAAAATAATAATCAAATTAATATCGTGTTAAATCACCGGAAAAAAATTTCAGTACCTGCTCCAGAAAAGAAATCCGTAATTTCAAGTGAAACGTCTACGAAGCATGAGATGCTGCAGCGGATTGAAGAAGAAATGGGTAAACTTGTTGGAATGGAAGATATAAAAAAAATCATAAAAGAAATTTATGCATGGATTTATGTAAATAAGAAAAGGCAAGAAATTGGCTTAAAGTCAGAAAAGCAAGTGCTTCATATGTTATTTAAAGGAAATCCGGGAACGGGGAAAACAACTGTTGCAAGAATGATTGGAAAATTATTATTTGAGATGAACATTTTATCAAAAGGGCATTTGGTCGAAGCGGAACGCGCGGATCTTGTGGGAGAATATATTGGGCATACAGCACAAAAAACAAGAGATTTAATTAAAAAAGCCATGGGTGGAATATTGTTCATTGATGAAGCATATTCGCTAGCGCGTGGTGGAGAGAAAGATTTTGGAAAAGAAGCGATTGATACGCTTGTCAAACATATGGAAGATAAGCAACATGGATTTGTTTTGATTTTAGCGGGATATTCAAGAGAGATGAATCATTTTCTTTCTTTAAATCCAGGTTTGCAATCGCGTTTTCCATTTATTATTGAATTTGCGGATTATACAGTGAATCAGTTGCTTGAAATTGGTAAGAGAATGTATGATGAACGAGAATATCAATTATCAAAAGAGGCGGAATGGAAATTCCGTGATCATTTACATGCGGTGAAATATTCATCACAAATTACATCATTTAGTAATGGACGCTATGTCCGGAATATTGTTGAGAAATCCATTCGTACACAGGCGATGCGCTTATTGCAAGCGGATGCATACGATAAGTATGATTTAATTGGGATATCAAGTAGTGATTTAACGCTTGAAGAAGAGACGCACAGTTCATGAACTGTGCGTTTACTTTATTATGGAAGAGAAACGTAATGCATCGTATTCTATTTTGTATTTTTTGTTTTTGCTCGTTGTTCTAATTTGCTTTTTGGACTTGTATCAGCTACATCTGATGCAAGTCCTTGTGGATTAACGCTACTACTTTGTCCGCGATTGCGGTTGTTGTTTCCTTTTGCCATTCTTTATCACCTCTATTCTTCTTTAGCTTTTTGTTGATATGCCCTATGATATCGCTCCATCTTTTTGCTTTTTTCATAGGCGGATTTTGGGTCGAAGCTAATTTGGTTGACTGAGCTTTTTTGAGCACCTTTGTTTACGTGGTTTGTCATTATGTTCACCTCGCTTTAAAGTTTAGTATGGACACTCTGAACAGAAAAAAACGTTGGAAAAGAAAAACCTCTTTACGTCATGTAAAGAGGTGAAGTTACTATTTATGCAAAGAACGCTCTTTATTCTCTAAGCGTCTGTGCGGTAAATGCCATTTGAAATGAATGGAAATCATGCGGAAGCAAACAATAAAAATAAATAAGGTGTATAGAGCCCAGTCACTGACGATAATCTTGGCGCCAATTAAAAATCCTGCTAAAATCGTCCAAAATGCATATACTTCTGCGCGAAGGACGAGAGGTTTGCGGCGTGCTAATAAATCACGAATGATACCACCGCCAATCCCTGTTAAAACAGCTGCAACAATTGTAGCGCTAATAGGTAAATTTAGTTTTTGTGCATAAAGTGCTCCTTGTACAGCGAATGCTGATAAGCCAATAGCATCTGTAATGTTCTCCCATCTTTTCCAATGTTTAATTAATTTATTTGGAAATAGAAAGATAATCGTCATTGATAAAAGTGCAATTTGAAATAACATGTCTTGTTGCCAAAAAGCGCCGATTGGATAACCGATTAATAAATTACGAAGGGCACCTCCTCCAAAGGCAGTTGCCATCCCTAAAATATATACCCCGAAAATATCGTAATCTTCTTCCATTGCGACAATAGCTCCGCTGAGTGCGAAGGCAATTGTACCGATGATGCTAAAAATCTCCCATGCCATGAATTTTCTCCCTCGCTAACTAGATGAAATGTGCTTCCTCTGCTATTATATTAGAAGGTTTAAATTTCGAAAAGGATGAGTGAACATATTTGATGGAAGAAAAAGAAAAAGTCATATTAGTTGGCTGTCAATTGCCGCAAGATGATGATGAACGGTTTATGCATTCCATGAAAGAACTCGCATCGCTAGCAAATACGGCACGTGCAGAAGTTTTGGTATCTACAACGCAAAAACGTCCGAAATTTCATCCCGCTACTTATATAGGTAAGGGAAAATTAGAAGAACTTGCAGCGCTGACAGAAGAACTAGAACCGGCTGTTATTATATTTAATAATGAATTAACACCAAGCCAAATCCGTAATTTATCAGCTATGTTAGATGCGAGAGTAATCGATCGAACGCAACTAATATTGGATATCTTTGCTCAGCGTGCGAAATCAAGAGAAGGTAAGCTTCAAGTGGAATTAGCTCAGCTACAATACACAATGCCGCGTCTTATGGGACAAGGGCTAGCGCTATCACGTCTTGGAGGCGGGATTGGTACGAGGGGTCCTGGTGAAACGAAACTAGAAACAGATCGTCGTCACATTCGCTCTCGTATTGATGAAATTAAGAAGCAGCTAGCGATTGTTGTGGAGCACCGGAAAAGATATCGTGAGCGCCGAAAGGATAATCAAGTATTTCAAGTTTCGTTAATTGGGTATACAAATGCTGGAAAATCGACGTTGTTTAACAGATTAACAGAAGCAGATACATTTGAAGAAAATTTGCTGTTTGCGACGTTAGATCCAACAACAAGAAAAATGCAATTGCCGTGTGGGTATACGGTGCTATTAACTGATACGGTAGGGTTTATTCAAGATTTACCAACGTCATTGGTTGCTGCGTTTCGCTCTACACTGGAAGAAGCGGGGGGAGCGGATGTGATTTTGCATGTCGTTGATTCTGCAGATCCAAATTATGTAGGTCATGAACAGACAGTGAAAAAATTACTACAAGACCTTGAAATTGACCACATTCCAATTATTACGGTTTACAATAAGAAGGATAGATTACATCAGAATTTTATTCCATTTCCAAAAAATGATTTTCTTATGACAAGTGCCTTTGAAGAAACAGATTTATTAATCTTGAAAGAATCGGTAGAAACGAAGATGATGGAAGAGATGGAATCGTATAAGGTCATGATTCCTCCGAGTGAAGGTAGATTACTAACGCTTTTAAAAACAGAAACGGTATTAACTGGGATGGAATTTAAAGAAGATGGATTCTTGTATGAGTGTACAGGTTATATATTTGCTCATTCACCGCTGAATGGACAGTTAAAGAGATTTTTAGTGGAAAAAGGAGAAGAGAATAAAAATGTTTGATCGTTTGAAAAATGGAGAAAGAATCGCTCCTATTGTAAAAGAAGTAGAAGAACAAATTGCCGGTGTACACAAACGTATTGATACAGTAATTGAAAGTAATCAATTCCGTGTATTAGAAAGTTTTCGTAAACATAAAATTAGTGATTCACACTTTATTCCAACAACAGGTTATGGCTATGATGACATCGGTCGTGACACATTAGAAAAGGTGTATGCTGATGTATTTGGAGCAGAAGCAGGGCTTGTTCGTCCGCAAATTATTTCAGGTACACATGCGATTTCGACAGCTTTATTTGGTATTTTGCGCCCTGGTGACGAACTATTATATATAACAGGGAAACCATATGACACGTTAGAAGAAATTGTTGGTGTGCGCGGCAAAGGTGTTGGTTCTTTTAAAGAGTATAACATTGGATATAATGCTGTACCGTTAACGGTAGAAGGGCGTGTTGACTTTAAAGCTATAGAAGCAGCTATTCATGGAAATACGAAAATGATTGGTATTCAGCGTTCGAAAGGGTATGCGACGCGTCCGTCATTTACAATCGCGGAAATTAAAGAGATGATTTCTTTTGTAAAAGAGATTAAATCAGATGTTGTTGTATTTGTAGATAACTGCTACGGAGAATTTGTTGAAGAGTTAGAACCGTGTCATGTCGGGGCAGATTTAATGGCAGGGTCTCTAATTAAAAACCCAGGTGGTGGAATTGTAAAAACAGGTGGCTACATTGTTGGGCAAGAACAATATGTAGAAGCTTGTGCATATCGTTTAACATCTCCAGGTATTGGAGCAGAAGCAGGGGCATCTTTATATAGCTTACAAGAAATGTATCAAGGTTTCTTCTTAGCTCCTCATGTTGCTGGTCAAGCGTTAAAAGGGGCGGTCTTTACAGCGGCATTTTTAGAAAAGTTAGGAATGAATACATCACCAACTTGGAATGCTGCAAGAACAGATTTAATTCAGTCTGTTCAATTTGATGACAAAGAGCGTATGATTGCATTTTGCCAAGCGATCCAATACGCATCTCCAATTAATTCTCACTTTACACCGTATCCAAGCTATATGCCAGGTTATGAAGATGATGTCATTATGGCTGCAGGTACGTTTATTCAAGGTGCAAGTATTGAGCTATCAGCAGATGGTCCAATTCGTCCTCCATATGTTGCCTATGTGCAAGGTGGATTAACTTATTCTCACGTGAAGATTGCGATTTGTTCTGCGATCGATGCGTTAATTGAAAAAAATCTATTAACAATTTCGTAAGGGAAAGCTGCCGATTTCGGTAGCTTTTTTGTATAGAAGAAGGTATTTATGCCATTTTAAAAAAGAGTGAAAAAACTTATAAAAAAATCATGTCATAAAAGCTAACATCTGTTGACATCAAACATAACATGATATAAAATGAGAAACAGTTAAAGCGAAGGAGGAACTGAAACAATGAAAGAAGATAGACGTTCTGCCCCGCTGTTTCCTATTGGTATTGTAATGGATTTAACACAATTATCTGCTCGTCAAATTCGCTACTATGAAGAGCACAATTTAATTTTCCCAACCCGTACAAAGGGAAATCGTAGATTGTTTTCATTTAATGATGTAGATAAGTTGTTAGAAATTAAAGATTTGTTAGATCAAGGCTTAAATATGGCTGGTATTAAACAAGTGTTACAAATGAAAGAAAATCAAACAGAAGCAGTGAAAGTAAAAGAGGAAACGAAAGAAATTTCAAAATCCGAGCTTCGTAAAATTCTTCGAGATGAATTGCAACATACAGGTAGATTCAATCGAACTTCATTACGGCAAGGTGATATTTCAAGGTTTTTTCACTAAAGATTACTGATTCTGAAGGTGTTTAGAGGGACTAAGGAGGAATATATAATGGCAAAGTACACAAAAGAAGATATTTTTCGTTTAGCGAAAGAAGAGAATGTAAAATATATCCGTCTACAATTTACGGATCTTTTAGGGATTATTAAAAACGTAGAGATTCCGGTTAGTCAGTTAACAAAAGCTCTAGATAACAAAATGATGTTTGATGGATCTTCAATTGAAGGATTTGTTCGTATTGAAGAGTCTGACATGTACTTATATCCAGACTTAGATACTTGGGTAGTATTCCCTTGGACTGCTGAAAAAGGTAAAGTAGCTCGTTTAATCTGCGATATCTACAATGCTGATGGCACTCCATTTGAAGGTGACCCACGTAACAATTTAAAACGTATGTTAAAAGAAATGGAAGCACTAGGATTTACAGAATTCAACCTTGGACCGGAACCGGAGTTCTTCTTATTCAAAGTTGATGAAAAAGGAAATCCAACATTAGAACTAAACGATAACGGTGGATACTTCGACCTTGCGCCGATGGATCTAGGGGAAAACTGTCGTCGTGATATCGTTCTTGAACTTGAAGAAATGGGTTTTGAAATTGAAGCATCTCAC
This sequence comes from Bacillus sp. IT-79MI2, assembly GCF_949768135.1. Lineage (NCBI taxonomy): Bacteria > Bacillati > Bacillota > Bacilli > Caryophanales > Bacillaceae > Bacillus > Bacillus sp. IT-79MI2. The sequence goes on from NZ_CATKPV010000051.1 coordinate 641,607, forward strand.
CATGAAGTTGCACCAGGACAGCACGAAATTGATTTTAAATATGCGAATGCACTTCGTTCATGTGATGACATTCAAACATTCAAACTTGTTGTAAAAACAATCGCTCGTAAACACGGTTTACACGCAACATTTATGCCGAAACCATTATTCGGAGTGAACGGTTCTGGTATGCACTGTAACTTATCTCTATTCAAAAATGGAGAAAACGTATTCTACGATCAAAATGGTGAATTACAATTAAGTGATGATGCGCGTCACTTTATCGCAGGTATTTTAAAACATGCCCCAGCATTTACAGCGGTAGCTAACCCAACTGTAAACTCTTACAAACGTTTAGTACCTGGATATGAAGCGCCTTGTTACGTAGCATGGTCTGCACAAAACCGTAGTCCATTAGTGCGTATTCCAGCATCTCGTGGTATAAGTACACGTGTAGAAGTTCGTAGTGTTGACCCAGCTGCAAACCCATATTTAGTAATGGCAACATTATTAGCAGCAGGTCTTGACGGAATTAAAAATAAATTAACTCCGCCAGCTGCAGTGGATCGTAACATCTATGTAATGACTAAAGAAGAACGTGAAGAAGCAGGTATCGTTGACTTACCAGCAACATTAGCACAAGCGTTAGTTACACTACAATCTAACGAAGTTGTATGTGGTGCATTAGGTGAACATTTACTTGAGCACTTCATCGAAGCGAAAGAAATTGAGTGGGATATGTTTCGCACGCAAGTACACCAATGGGAACGCGATCAATATATGTCTCTTTACTAAGAGTCTCAAACCCTTGACACATAACGTGTTGAGGGTTTTTTGTATGCATGGATAAAGGGAGAAGTATCAATTGTTTTTAGCTTATGACCATATTTTGACCATATTTATTTCATGACCATACCATGACCTTTTTAAAGTAGGTTGCGTTTCGCAAACGCTTCGTATTTATTAAGACTCTTTTTGTTCATCTCTTTTGAAATGTGGGCATATATGTCAGAAGTAATTTGAATTGAATCATGCCCTAATCTTTCTTGCACTTCTTTCATTGAATATCCGGCGTCTAACAAAAGAACGGCATGTGTATGACGTAAACCATGAATCGTGATATTTGTTACATTAGCTTTTTTTAAAATGCGAGTCATCGCTCTTTGTAAAGTAGACTTTGGATAAGGAAGTCCATTTTCACGTGCGAATACTAATGAAAGATCATGGTATAACCCTCCTAATTTCAGTTTACATTTATTCTGTTCAAGTTTATGATTTTTTAAGATTTGGATTAAAAAATCTGCTAAGATTATCGTGCGGTAAGATGCTTTTGTTTTGGGTTTAGCGAATAGATTATCTAGGTTTTTATAATCATAAGTGAAGGTGTGACGGATACTTATTGTTCCTTCTTCTAAATCAATATCATCCCATCGTAAAGCCAGTGCCTCACCCTTGCGTATTCCTGTGTGAAGTAGTGTAAAGAACAACGAGAAATAATGAGGTTCTGTATCTTTTAATTTTTGAACAAATGTATTCACTTCTTGTCCTTCTAAATGCTTAATTTTTTTGTCTTCAGTATCACTTTTAGCAATGACAATTCCGCGGAAAGGTGTTTGTTGAATAAGCTGCAAATCAACAGCTTTGAGCAAAGCTCCTTTTAAAGGTGCAGTGTAATTCTTAACACTATTTTCACTATACCCTTCTTCTAAGAGGTGATTCACGAATTTTTGACAGAGTGAAGGTGTAATATCGAATACCTTATACGATCCGAAAAACGGAACGATATGCTTGTTTATTGCTGTTTTGTGAAGATTGTATGTATGATTTCTAACCTTTCCTTTTTTGTAGGTTATAAGCCAATCATTCAAAAATGTAGAAATCATCACATTTTTATCTTCTATAAAAGTCCCGTTACTTAATTCTGTTTCAGCCTTCGCAGCATGAAGTTGAGCTTCTTTCTTTGTTTTAAAACCACGTTTTGTTGTTTGTTTTTTCTTTCCTGTTTTCGGATCAATAGTGGTGTAAATTTTGTAGAGCCATTTAGCTCCATCTTTTGTTTGGTATTTTCGGAAAGACGCCATGATTTTCCCTCCTTTATTTTTCTTTTAACTAAGAAACAGGTGTGTCTATATATCCTTCTATTTCGTATTTAATTTCTCCATCTTCTTCGTAAACTCGCGTAACGATAGGCAATTTTACAAGTTAATTTTCTTTTTGTTTCTGTCTTTTTTCTCTTTCAATCGCTAAATCAATAATCAAAACAACTTCCTCTTTTAATAAATTTTATAAAACTTTAAGAGTTCTATAGGAATGTTATTTTTATAGGTGATACATTTTTTTGTATCACCTGGAATAATGGTATTTTTGTCTATTAATAAAAATGCAGCAAAGGTATTGGCTTCTATTTCTAATCTATCAACAGATAAAAAAGTATTTTTTCGTAAGAATAGAGTATTTACTTCTTCGTGAAGGACAGCATGTCCCAATTCGTGAGCACAAACTGTCCTTTGCATAGTTTCTGATAAATTATTATTGATAGCGATAAACTTATTTCCTTCTTCACATTTGTAAAAACCATTAATCTCTTCATGTAAATCATGAAAAGTGTGGATACTAAGTTTACTGAAAAGATAAAATAATTGATTTGTAGCTGATTCAAGATGAATAAAAAAGGAATTGATTTATCCGAACTATTTAAAATGCAAAAGGCGTTGGATCAAGACATTAAAGCGCAGTATCCGCAAAATTACAATGATCGTGTAGTTGTACTTGAGGAAAAGATGAAGCAGAAGCGACTTATAGAAATATAGTTTCGGTCATGGGTGACATGATTGAAGAACCAACGCAATTTACGTTGGAATGGATCAATGAGTTGGAAGAGTTTTTAAAGAAACACTGCAGATTGTAAAACAAGACAAAATCCTTATTTTGGAGAAAGATGATTATCTGAGATGAGTTTCAGCTAATCCCTAATCAATAAAATAAATGAAGATGTATATGCAAGCGTAGAAAATACCTAAAATTATTAAACCAACAAAAGCGAATATTTTGGCTGTACCTTTCGGAGCAAAAATAGCTAAAACAATTGAGATGGGTATTAAAATTAAAAAAGGACCGGCTATACACAGACCGAAAAATAAGATTGAAGTTAAAAACATTGAAATGAAACCAAAGTATTCTCTCATTGCTTTATCCTTTCTTGAAAAAATGAATTATACAGATTAAACCATAGTCAAAGTGAATTGAAGTGAAATTTTAACAAAATCGTTATTTGGAAAAAAAGGGGATTAGTTTAATTTTGATTCTGCCAATCCCCAACCAATGATAAAAAGTAGGCCGAATATGAGAGCGTAAATAATACATGAAATTACTAAACTAGCTACAGCGACTTTTTTCGATGTACCTTTTGGAGCAAAAATAGCTAAAATAATTGAGATAGGTATTAAAAAAAGTATATAACCGTTTGTACGCATAGATAATAGACCGAAAAATACGATTAAAGTTAATAAAAATGAAGTGATCCCAAAGTATGCTCTCATTACTTTGTCCTTTCTTGAAAAATGAATTATACAGATTATACCATAAACAAAGTGAATCAAAGTGAGTTTTCAATAAAAACGCTATTTGTGCGACACGTTTCCTTATAAGTGTGTAAACACGAAATAGGAGGGTTATCAATTTGATGACAACAACGGATTGACTGAGAGTAGGAATGAAAGCCGTCAGGTTGAGCTGAAACTACTTATCTGATACTCCTACATGCGAGGCGTGATAGTAGTCGCAAATTGTATGAAGCTAGGTGAAGTCGGCTGAACAAAACCTAAGTGAGAAATCATATGGTAATGGATAGGTCGGGATGCTACAAAATATCTATGGTGAGAATGTCTGAATGGACTGGCGAACTTGCGAATGTACGGGTCTAAACGCTTAATGCATTAGAAATGTGTATGTCGTCAATGACGACGTTATCTACCGAAAAGTAAGAGTAAATAATATGAAATTCGGAACATCTAACGATGAGGATGTAAAGATAACAGGCTTAAAGCAAGCACCTAAGGATATATGTATAGCTAGGTCAATCGGAACGTGGTAAACAAGAAACTGTCAACAACGCCTACTAGCGGACAGATGCATATAAGGTTCTAACGAACCGAAATTGCTTCATTCTTGTGAAGGTGGGGACACAGTACCGACGAAGCATGTAACGAATGTGGAGGGATAGTCCCTAGTCTTGTTCTTTGAAAACTAAATTAACTAGATGTAACTCACAGGATCGAGTAAGATGATGGGACTTTTCGTAAGAAAGGGGAATTAATACATCGGTGAGTACAACATTACGACATGCAGAATATTACGACATGCAAAAAGTGTTTGATGATTTATATCAACGTAGCGAAAACAATGCTACTAAAGGTGTGAATTTATATAAGCACATAGTATCAAAAGAAAATATTCTACTAGCATATAGAAATATAAAGACTAACACCGGTTCTAAAACCGAAGGAACAGATGGTATTACAATCGACCACTATAAAATGAAAGATGTAGATTCTTTTGTTGATAACATAAGAAAAGCTCTTGTAGACTACAAACCTAACACGGTACGTAGGGTAGAAATACCTAAACCAAATGGAAAGAAACGCCCATTAGGAATACCTACTATGAGAGATAGATTGATACAACAAATGTTCAAACAGGTTCTAGAACCAATATGTGAGGCAAAATTCTACAAGCATTCATATGGATTTAGACCTAACAGGTCAACACACCATGCAATGGCTAGGTGTCAATTTTTGATAAATAGAGGGGGATATAGTCACGTAGTAGATATTGATATACAAGGTTTCTTTGATAACGTAAACCATTCCAAATTATTAAAACAACTATACAACATAGGTATAACTGATAAAAGGGTACTGACAATCATCTCGAAAATGTTAAAAGCACCAATCAAAGGAGAAGGTATTCCCACAAAAGGAACTCCGCAAGGAGGAATCCTAAGTCCATTACTTAGTAATGTTGTACTAAACGATTTAGATTGGTGGATATCTAGTCAGTGGGAGAATATCAAAACAAGAAAACCACATACAGTACAAACTAAAAACTACCGTTTATCAAAAGCAAAACTGAAAAGAATGTATATAGTTAGGTATGCAGATGATTTCAAGATATTTACCAACAACCATCAATCTGCAACAAAAATATTCCATGCAGTGGAAGGGTATCTCAAAAATCAATTAAACCTTGATGTATCTAAGGAAAAATCAACTATAACTAATCTGAAAAGAAAATCTTCGGATTTTCTGGGATTCTCTATCAAAGCTGTTAAAAAGCGCAAAAGATATGTGGCAAACACACATGTAAGCGAGAAAAAGAAAAAGGACATCCTTGAAAAAGCAAAAACAAGGATTAAAGCAATTCAAAAGAGTCCATCAGGAAAAACGGTACAGGATTATAATTCTTACGTGCTTGGTATAAAAAACTACTACAGAATTGCAACACAGGTGAATATAGACTTTGCTGAAATAGCCTTTCGTCTCTCGAAAATATTGTTTAATCGTCTAAAATCAATAGGAAAATATAAAATTCCTACCAATGCTAATACATTATACAAAAAATTACACAAGAACAATTTTAGAACCTTTGAAATAGCAGGTAATCATGTATATCCACTAGCAGACATACAAACACGATTCCCTCAAAGTTTTAGTCAAGATATATGTAATTACACTAGAAAAGGAAGACAGAAACTCATCAAAAGTTTAAAAGGCAACATTGCCAATGAAATGCAAAAAATGTTGTTATCCTCCACCATAGGGAAAAGCATGGAGTATACAGATAACAGAATGTCGAGATATTCCATGCAAAATGGAAAATGTGCTGTCATAGGAATCTTTTTGCTAGCTGATGAAGCACACTGTCATCACAAAGTACCGAAAGGTATGGGAGGAACTGACGAGTTCAATAACCTAATTATTGTATATGAATTTGTCCACAGACTGATTCATGCTACAAATGAAGAGACGATTAGAACGTATATGAGAATACTTCAATTGAACGATAAACAATTGAAGAAAATAAACAAACTCCGTAAAGCTTGTAATCTAGTTACTTTAGTATAAAAGAATAAGATGGGACGCTGTATGCGATGAAAGTCGCACGTACAGTGTTAAGCGGGGGAAAAGATAGAGATAACTTCAAAGTCTTACCTATCGCAACTAGTAGAAATGGGGAGTTGAAAAGTGAACCAAAAGGAGTACGTCGTTTATAAAGGTGAGTCATTGATATGTATCGGGACCATAAAGGAATGCGCTCAGCATATGGGCGTACTTCCTAAAACAGTTCACTTTTACATGACACCAGCTTATCAAAGCAGATTGGCAAAGAAGAAGAAAGCAAGAAATTACTTAACTGTTACGGAACTTGAGGAGGATTAATAATGAATGTTGTAAGTACACTTAAATTAACTAGAAAATATGCGAAATGTCCTGAATGCGGTAACGATAAGGTCGGAAATGGTGAAGGCACTTTAGAAATAAATGATGATACATTCAAGCGAACTTGTAAATATGGATGGAGTATTGAAATAAAGGAAAACTAAACAAAAACGCTATTTTATAGAATAAGAGAATTATTGGGGGATTAGAAAAGAGAAACCCCTTGACGGCTTCGTCAAAGGATTTCTTTTTTAGAGAAGTGTATGACTATCAAGGTGTGGTAAATGTGATAGTTCCTGATGAATCAGAGGAACGTATAGAGTCCACTTTTTTTACATACAGCATATAAGTTCCTACAGGAGCTGGCTTATTAGTTGTAAAAGTAAATGAACCAGTACCTTTAAATGTACCAGAACCGAAGATAGTCGAAGAACCATCTGGTTCCATTTTTAAGAAGGCGTACGTTATTCTTTTACCATCAACTGTTTTTTGATCAACATTAAAAGTGATATGTCCTGCATTATTCACATAGATGTAACCGAATTGTCTAGGATCAGATAAACTTGAGAAACTATAAGAATATTGTTCTGAGAGTAATGACGTTTGTACTAGTGGTTTAATTTCTAAGGGGTTATGCACTTGTTGAGGCGACGTGGCATGTGCGAAGTTTCCAGGCAATAAAATTCCGATAGCTAATTTTTTTAACATACATACATCTCCTATTCTATATTGGTATTATCTAGTATATCAATCAAGTGTTATAACCTAATTGATATACTAGATAATACCAATTAAGAAATAGAAATAGTGTCATATTTTGTAAGTTGATGAAAATTTTTCGGAAATATGACGAAAATACGAACAAAAATTTCATTTTGTAGAAAAGGGGAATGGATATGGATCCAAATACAAAAGTGCGTTTCACATTAAGTATTGGTTATGCTGGTGCAAAGCATGATGAAACATTCACATTAAATGAATTAGGGTATTATCCAGAAACAGATAAAGATGTAGAAGATTTCCTAGAGCAAAAGTGGAAAGAATGGTCAGCAAATTATATTGATGGCGGCTGGAGCTTTGAAGAAGATTAACGAAAGAGCAGCTAGCAAAAGCTAACTGCTCGGGTTGTGGAATAGGTTAAGAAATGGGTTGTCTACAGTATTGACGGAATATTGAGTTTTATTCAGTCTTGTCTTTAAATTGCGTTTTAGCTTAACGCATATCCTACAATCAAAGTAAGTGTTAGAAATACAGATAATGAAAATGTTAGTAGGACTGTTACTATGCTTCTAAGCATCGCTACCCAATTATTTATCTTAGAGAAGTCAATCATGCCAGCAAAAAAAGTTCCTATTGTTAAAACTAGTAAAATGAATAAAGGGTGAATGTGTAGTGAATCCGTAAAAAATTTGAATATTTCAGATGGGATTTCAAAATATAAACGGAATAAACCAATACAAATCAAGGAACAAATAAAGGACCATAGATTGATGTTATGTTTCATAGCTTTCTCCTATGTTATCAAAATGTTTTTATTTAATTTTAATGGAAAATAAAAGAAAAAGATAGCGGTTATAAATTGGAATAAAGTTCTTAACAAAATAATCCTTTTAATAGAAAGTGAGGTTAGAGGAATGACAAGTTTAAAGAAGAGAAAAATAAAGAAAGCTATTGCTCGTCGTGCAAAAGTGGTGGATAAATATCAAGTTGATAATGCTTGGAGAAATATTTTTGTACAAGCTAGTATTTTAAAGTGAATGAAAAAAGAATATAGTCCGGCTAGAAAACTAGAGGACACCAATTCATAAAAACGGCAATTATAGCTGTTTTGAGAATATGGTGTCCTTTTTATTTTGAAAAGGGAGATGGGGAGAATGAAAGCACTAAGAGATCAATTACGTGAATGGAAAAAGCAATCAAAACAAGGGAAAAAGAAAAATAAGAAAAAACAAAAAGAAAAGTTAAGCACACGTGATATTGAGGATTTAATGGGGATTCGTGGACCACGATATGAGCGTAGACGTGGAGCATTAAGACAAAAGTAATTAATAAATAAAAGGAGTGGTCTTACATGACTAAACAATTATCTTTCTTACCAAAAATCGATAGAACAGCAACACAAGAGAAATTAGAAGGTGTTCTTGAAAGTGTACGTATATATAGGCAGTTTGGAATGATTCGTAAAGAAATGAAAGTCACTCCTTCTTATGAAGTTAGATATCATGGACCTACACACGATGTTGGAAAACCGTTAGAAGATGTTGCGATAGCAAATGTACAGCAAAGTGAAAGAGAAGAATGGCTTGAAAAGATGTCATTTCGTATTGATCAAGCATTAAACCGCTTTGGAAATGGATTAGCCGGAAGGAATCAAAGAGACATCATTATTAAGCGCTATTTAGAAGATGAAGATATCTGTGATTATATGGTGTATAACGAACTGGGGATGAGTGAACGAACTTATCGACGTGTTAAAGCTAGAGCATTTTATAAGCTTGCTTTTGCTCTTAGACTCGAAGTTTACGAGAAAGAAGAAGCAGGAGGAAATGAATAATGAATTTTGTTCAGCCAATACGTGATCCAGAGCAAATACAACAATTAAAAGATTACTTTAAGGAAAAGAGCGAGCGCAATTATATTCTGTTCATTATGGGCATTAATACAGGATTAAGAATTAGTGACATACTAAAGTTAAAGGTTGGTGATGTAAAAGGAAGTCATATATCTATGCGTGAAAAGAAAACAGGCAAACAAAAGAGAATACAAATTACATCATCACTAAAAAGAGAACTAAAATGGTTCAATGAAGAAAGAGAAGATGATGAATATCTATTACGAAACAGGCAAGGGAAGAACTGTCCAATCGGTCGCAGCATGGCATATAAGATATTAAGCGGAGCGGCAGCGGAATTTGGATTAGATGAGATTGGTACACATACTTTAAGAAAGACATATGGCTATCATATGTACATGCAAACAAAGAACATCGCATTACTTATGGAGATATTCAATCACTCATCTGAGAAGGTCACGCTACGTTATATAGGTGTAAACCAAGATGCAATGGACAAAGCAATGACTAGGTTTAAAATCTAATCATTGTTTTTTCTTTTGTTTTTATATAGTTGCCCATAAATTTCGTACTGTGTAACTCAAAAAAGAAAGTCTTATAAATTCATTGGTATCAAGGGATTTGGCGATTGGCTCAGTTACACACAATATAAGATATGGGTAAGTCATAAGGCAAAACAAAAAATGCTAAGACATTTTTTTATAAATTAATATCTTCTTATTGAAGTGAATCTAGTCGGTGCTTTTAATAAGAGTATTTCCTATATTTTTATGGGTGTCTCTCAAAGTGTATAATTTTGGTTATTTATTATGAAATTCAGTATACAATTATATTTTTATATAGTATGATTTAACGATATTAAATTTATTAGGGAGGAAATAGATTATTATGAAAAAATTTGTAAAAGCAATGATATTATGTTTTGTTATTTTTGTTATTTATCCTACTACAAATGCTTTTGCAGCTAATACATATGTAGCTGGAACTGATGGAGAATGGAAGGAACTAGAAACAGTAGGGACGTGCCCTTCTAAAATATGGGTTTTTAACTTATATGCCGATAATGGAAACTCAATATATAATGGTTGGGTGAAATCTGAACAAGATTGGTATTATATTTCTAGACGTATTATGGTTGATCCAGGCAATAAATGCATTAATTCTACTACAAATGGATGGATAGTGATAGACCGTGGTTCTGCAGGAGCAAGATGGTATTTATTTGCTCCAGGAGGAAAATTAGTTCAAAAGTCAGGTTGGGAACAAAACGCACAAGGAAAATGGATGTATTTTATTCCAGGAGATTATGGACTTGCAACAAATGAATCATTAGTAATTAACGGGACAAAATACTATTTTGATAGCAACGGTTATATGAAATAATAGTGAAAAAGAAGAATACTTGAAGGAGTATTCTTCTTTTTTATTTTCGACAATGTCAGATATGGGTAAGAGAAGCGACGGTATAAAAAAGAAGCGTTGTTCGTTAAATGGACGTACCGCTCTATTACCATCAAGTTAAGAAATTCATTGAATAGTATCCGTTTTTATATAATTATTATTGATTTTGAAAAAATAAAAAATCGCCTGATTAAAGGCGATTCATAGTTTATTCATTTTGCATTTTTTTGATGAATAAGTATCTTTTTAAGTTAAATGCAATGTTCTACATTAACGTCTTTCTGGTTCTTTTTCTTTTCTTCTAAGACCGAATAAACCTACTAGTCCTAATAAACCAAGCCATGCCCAATTATTATTTTTACGATTATTATTCAAATCATTTGTTGTATTCACATTTCGAGTTCTAGTATCATAATTAACTCTATTCATGTTATTGTCATTAACTCGAGTTGTAATATTATTATTGTTAACTCTATCCGTATTATATCCATCGTATTCAGCATGGATGCTTGTACCAAAAAGCATAATAGTTAGTAATAGGGCACCTAAAATAGATGACAATTTTTTCTTCATGGTTTTCCCTCCTTTCATATTTAGTAATGTCTCCAGTTCCTTTAGACAATATTCGGTTGAAAATATATAAAACCATTTGAATTGAAATTATGATAAACATCTTTAACTTTTATTATTAAAAGTACTGATAATAATGGGTCAAGTTAATTGCTATATATTTATAAGAATAAATTTTTTATAACAGTATATCCTATGAGAGGTAATTACTATATTTGGGTAAGGTGTTCCTTATGAGTTATAAGAACTTATTTTCTTTAATCCAGAAAATGGTTGGGAAAATTTTTTCTATAGTAAGCATTGTTGGTAAGAGTTTAATTTCTTTAAGGAGGAATATTTTAATGGGTGTTTTAAGTGGAAATCCACAAAATGAACCAATGCACTACGGAGAAGTCTTTGGGATTTGGAGTTATCTTGCAGCGGCACAAGGTGCAATTGCTGGATATCAAGTTCTTATTAACCACACAGGAGACGAGGATTTGAAGAAATTTTTAGAAAATCTTGTGGAAAATGATATCCAATCAGAAGTTGAAGAATTAAAAAATTTATTAAAATTAAATGGTGTTGCATTACCACCAGCACCTCCAGAAAGACCTGTTGCATCTATTGAAACGATTCCTCCTGGTGCTCGTATTAATGATGCAGAAATTGCAGCAACGGTTTCTGCAGGTCTTGCTGCTGGGTTAGTAGCATGTAGCCAAGCTATGGGACAATCACTCCGAGAAGATGTAGGAATGATGTTTGGTCAATTCCATATGAAAAAAGCACAAGCTGGAGCTATATTACTTCGCTTGAATAAGAAAAAAGGTTGGATTATTCCGCCACCATTACATGTTCAACAATCAGAACAAGCATAATACCTTAATCGAAATCCAATTTATTCTTTATGGTTGTTGCAATGAGCTTGTCTAGGGAAATAAGGATTATTGGCAAATTAAAATAAGTGGCAGAGTCGTGACCGCTTTTTGGCAGTAAATGTGCCGGTTGTTTTGGAATTAGCGTGTTATATTTGTATTGTGAGTAGTAGCGGAAAACATTGCTCGCAAGATTCCTGATAATTGAAAATGGATCGTCATGACCGATGGCGATGGTTGCAGATTGGATGAATAGTTGTTTCTTGATTTCACATTCAATTGCAATTTACGTTGTGTAAACGGAGAAGGGCTTTTGCTCTTCTTCCAGTTACTTAACAATGTTATAGAAGATTAGCGCGGCAGCATTAGGTGATTGGAAGAAGAATAAAACTTCATTTACCGTAATTGAAGTTACAAATTAATAATTGATAACAAAGCATCCATTCGGGTGCTTTTTCTTACGATTAGTCAACCTGTATTTATAGATTTTTGATGGATTGAGTATCAAAAATCTATATCACACATGTATCCACGTATAACGCATACTAAATACCCCTAATATGGATTCGTTTTTTTACTAGGGGGAGATATGATGAATGAAACTATGATGTTAGGCCGTTAACCGATAATCATAGTGTATATCGTGTGTAATAAGATGAAAGAGAAGCTTCAGTAACTTATTTACACACGCAATGGACGCAACTTTATGACATTTGTTATATGGTTGCGTTTTTAATTTATCGTAGTACTCTATAATGTGATTTCGCCCGTAACGTCGTTGTTTAATCATGTTTTGGATAATCAGGAAAAGTAGTTTTCGTAAATGTTTATTTCCACGTTTATTAATTTTATCTTTATAAAAAGTTTTACCTGATTGAAAGCGACGTATATCAATACCGGCATACGCATTCAATTGCTTGTTATTCGCAAAACGAGTAATATCTCCTATTTCAGCCATTAAGCGTACAGCCGTATTTGGCCCAATTCCAGGAAAGCTCAAAATGATACTATATTCTGCACGTTGTTCGGCTAGATGTACCATATTGTTAATGCAACGTTCCTTTTGATGAAGAAGTTCTTGATAACGTCTTGCGTATACTTTGAGTTGGTCACACAGGACATCATTTTGAGAAACGGCTGGATAGGAATTTTTCGCTATTTCAAGTATTTGAATTGCCTTTTTCTCTGCCATAATAGTTGATATTTTTTTATTGGTAAATGAAACTATGTACTTCTGTTTTTGCAACGCTACTTATTTTATTTTCGTTTGTTACGGGTGCATTTGCTGATAGGGTTTTACTTATTCCAGATTTACCGAAACAACCATATCGCTATGGTGTAGGTGCTTATGAAGGCGTTGTTGCGCACAGTACAGCAACTCCAGCTATTAATATTCAAAAGTATGAGTCTCGTACTTGGCGTTCGGCTTTCGTACATTATGCAGTAGATTGGAATGAAACAATTCAAATTGCTGATACAAAGTATATCGCTTATGGGGCTGGTTCAGGTGCTAATAAGCGTTTTGTACATGTTGAACTTTGCGAAACTGCAGACTATGGAAAATTTAAACGCTCATATGAAAAGTACGTTAAATTATTAGCTGAAATCTTAAAAGATAACAATCTATCTGTAGAAAAAGGATTGTGGACACACTATGATGTTACAAAGTATCTTGGCGGTACAGATCATGAAGATCCACTTGATTATTTACGCAGTCACGGTGTATTAGAAGCGCAATTCCGTGCGGATGTTCAACGTGCGTATAATAACGGTGACGTTTCTGTTCCGAAACAACCATCTAAACCAGGCGAACCAGTAGCGAATATGGAAGGCATTGCATATATTGAAGGTTACAATGTAAATCTTCGCAAGGGACCAGGTGCAAGTTACTCTGTTATTCGTCAGTTAAATAAACCAGAATCCTATAAAGTATGGGGTGAAAAAGATGGATGGCTAAATCTTGGGGGAAATCAGTGGGTATATAACAATCCTTCTTACATCAAGTTTGAGAAGAAAGAGCCAGTTAATCCGATTGCAGGAAAGCGTATTGTGTCTAAAGTAGACAATCTGCGATTCTATGATTCTGCTTCTTGGCAAAATAAAGATGTTGCTGGTACTTTAGATGCAGGATTAGGATTTACTATCCTAGATAAAGTATCTGTGAATGGTTTACCACAATATAAGGCGAAAAACAGTAGAGGTAATATATTCTATATCACAGCAAGTTCAACTTATGTATATGTGAAGTAATGAGTAATGGAAAAGAAGAATTTGATAGATTTATCGAATCCTTCTTTTTTTAGCTGATTTAGACTTAGTTAAAACGTTCCAGCAGTACGTTCTGTTAAATACTTGGTATCTAAATAACCAAGGTCTTGAACATGTTGATGCAAGTTCTGAAGTAAACACTCATCTTTACATAAAATACTGATATCAAAACCATCAACTATACTTAATAAAAATTCGCAATCAGTATTAATAAAGTTTGATGCTGTTCTTATCCATGTTGGACTGTGCTTTTTCATATCAGGAAAAGCACACATTGTTAAGAAAATTAAATAATAACCTTTGTTTAGCAGTGTTTCTTCCAACTCTTGTCCAGTGATAAAACGTTCATTATCAAACAACATCTTATTTGTAAAGTTACCGCGTTTATCTTTAATGTATATTTCAGCATCATCTATTTGCCACATGAAATTGTTAGAATTAAAAGGTTCTAGTAATTTCAATATGGACAAATTGAAATTGTTATTTTCTGGGACATGGAAATGTATGCCTATATTCATTGTATGCTAGTCTCCCCTTATTTTTATTATCTAAAGAAAGTGCCGGCTCTTAATT